>JBBVGE010000309.1:0-94847 GCA_040144665.1 Clostridium perfringens | reverse complement strand
GATAATAAAATGATTATTTATTCAATTCCATTCCTAACAGGAGTAAATATGTCAATAGATCAATTTGCTGAACTTTTTGAAAACGATAAGATTATAGGCGTTAAGTTTACAGCAGCAGACTTCTACTTATTAGAGCGTATGAGAAAAGCATTTCCAGATAAATTAATATTTGCTGGATTTGATGAAATGCTGTTACCTGCTACAGTACTTGGTGTTGATGGAGCAATTGGTTCAACATTCAATGTAAACGGTATAAGAGCAAGACAAATTTTTGAAGCTGCTCAAAAAGGTGATGTACAAACATCATTAGAAGTTCAACATGTAACTAATGATTTAATAACTGATATTTTAAACAATGGTCTTTACCAAACAATTAAATTAATTCTTCAAGAGCAAGGTGTGGATGCTGGATACTGCAGACAACCTATGAAGGAAGCTACTGAAGAAATGGTTGAAAAAGCCAAGGAAATTAACAAAAAGTATTTTTAGGGATATTTATTGAAAAATAGTAGTCTAACTTTAAAAAGTTAGACTACATAAAAGAATAAGGGAGGAGAATTGGTATGCAAGGGTTTACGAAGATTGATTTAGTTGTACTAGTTGTTTACTTAGGGGCTGTGCTTTATGCAGGTTTAAAGTTCTCTAAGAAAGAAATGAAAGGAAAAGAGTTCTTCAGAGGTGATGGAACTATTCCTTGGTGGGTTACTTCGGTTTCTATATTTGCAACTTTATTAAGTCCAATTTCATTTTTATCATTAGCTGGTAACTCTTATAAAGGTAGTTGGATAATGTGGTTTGCTCAACTTGGTATGTTTGTAGCAGTACCTCTTACAATAAGATATATCTTACCAGTTTATAGTAGACTAGATATAGATACTGCTTATGAATATCTAGAAATAAGATATAAGGATAAAGGGCTTAGAGTTCTTGGAGCTATAATGTTCATAATTTATCAAATTGGACGTATGGCAATTATAATGTATTTACCATCAATGGTATTAGCAAAGCTTACTGGTATAAATGTTTACTTACTTATCATAGCAATGGGTGTAATAGCAATAATTTATTCATATACAGGTGGATTAAAGTCAGTATTATGGACAGACTTTATTCAAGGATGTGTACTTATAGCAGGTATTATTTTCTCATTAATATTCTTAATTTCAACAATAGATGGCGGATTCGGATCTATTATGAGTGAATTAACTGAAGGTGGAAAATTTTTATCTTCAACAGAACCGATATTTGATGCTAATATATTTAAAACAAGTGTATTCTTATTAATAGTTGGAGGAGGATTAAATACTTTCTCATCATATATTTCAAGTCAGGATGTAGTGCAAAGGTTTACTACAACTACAGATATAAAACAATTAAAGAAAATGACTTATGGTAACCTAGTATTATCATTATTTGTAGCAACTATATTCTATTTAATAGGAACAGCTTTATATGTTTTCTACAATCAAAATCCTCAGTTATTACAAACTGCTCAACAAGATCAAATTTTTGCATCATACATAGCATTCCAATTACCGGTTGGTATAACAGGTATAGTTCTTGCAGCTATATATGCAGCAGCACAATCAACACTTTCAACTGGATTAAACTCAGTTGCAACAAGTTGGACTTTAGATATTCAAAACTTTATAACAAAAGATATGTCAATGGAAAAGCAAACAAAAATTGCTCAATATATATCTTTAGGGGTTGGTGTAGCTTCAATATTAATGGCAGTAATACTTGCAAATGGTGGAGTAAACTCAGCTTATGAATGGTTTAATGGATTTATGGGACTTGTTCTTGGAGTTTTAGCAGGAATATTTGTATTAGGAGTATTCTTCAAAAAGGCTACAAAAACAGGAGCATATGCTGGATTTATAGCATCAGCAATAGCTGTTGTTGTATGTAAATATGGCGGATTCGATGTAAGTATATGGTCATACTCAATCATATCAATTGGAGTTTCAGTTATAGTTGGAATGATAGTTTCATTGATGACTCAATCTCAATTGGTTGATGAGAAAACTTTAAATAAAGCAACAATGTATTACAATAAAAATAAATAATATAAATAAAAATATAATATTTAATTAGATTAAGTGTTGATTTTTAAATGATTGTTACTATTCATTTGAAGATCAGCACTACTTTAAAATTAAATGTTTTTAGAGGTGAATGAAATGATATTTGGCAATTTAAGAAATTTAGAAAGTTATGATTATTTACCAAACCTTGTTAATGAAGCTTTGCTACATGCAAAAAATAATAATGTAATAGAGTTTGCTCCAGGTACTCATGAAATAAAAGGTGAAGAGCTGTTCTTTAATAGGGTTAATTATACTACAAAAAATAAGGAAGATCGTTTTTGGGAAGGACATAAAAAATATATAGATGTTCATGTTGTTTTCAGTGGAAAAGAAAGAATAAATCTTAATTTTAAGGAAAACTTAGAATTTAAAGAATTTATTGAAAAGGATGATTTTTTAGCTTTTGAAGGAGATGAAAACTCTTCAGTTGTTTTAGAAGTGGGAGATTTCTTAATTTGTTATCCAGAGGATATACACATGACTTGTCTAAAGGCTAGTGCAGAGTCTTCTGATATAAAAAAGGCTATTTATAAAGTGATTTTATAATGTTTTATTTTATGAGGTTGTATTAAAACTTACAATAATAAACCATTAAACTAAAGTGATTGATTAGGTTTATAATTTTATTTTAAGTTATTTTGATACAGCCTTTATTGCTTATAATAAATTTTATAAGGTATTAATTTTTTAGAGGTGATAAATATGGATTTATTTGCAGTTATAGATATAGGTGGAACTAGCATAAAGTATGGAATTATAAACGAAGAAGAAACGTTAATAAATGTTAATGATAGAGATACTGAAGCTTATAAAGGTGGATTAAGTATACTTGATAAAGTTAAAGATATAATTAAAGATATCAAGGCTAATCATGATATAAAAGGAATATGCATATCAACGGCAGGAATGGTATGTCCTAAAGAAGGCAAAATTGTTTATGCTGGACCAACAATACCTAATTATACTGGGGTTGAAGTGAAAAAAATATTAGAAGAAGAATTTCATTTGCCATGCGCTGTAGAGAATGATGTTAATTGTGCTGCGCTGGGAGAATTTTTCGGAGGAGCCGGTAAAGGTAAATCTTCAATGGCATGTTTAACAATAGGCACAGGTATTGGTGGAGCATTAATTATAGATGGGAAAATACTTCGTGGATTTAGTAATTCAGCTGGAGAAATTGGTTATATGTTAGTTAACGGAGAACAAATTCAAGAAATTGCATCAGCAAGTACCTTGGTAAAAAATGTAGCTATAAGAAAGAATGTTGACTCTAGTGAAATAGATGGTAGATACATATTAGATAATTATAAAAAAGGGGATATGATATGCAGGGATGAAGTTGAGAAATTGGCTGATAATTTAGCATTAGGAATTTCAAACATTGTTTATTTAATAAACCCTGAAGTTATTGTTTTAGGTGGAGGAATAATGGCTAGAGAGGAAGTTTTTAAACCTCTAATTAAAAAAAGTTTGAAAAAATATTTAATAGAGTCAGTTTATAATAATACTAATATAGCTTTTGCAGAACTTAGAAATACCGCTGGACTTAAGGGCGCTTTTTATAATTTTAAGGAAACATTTAAGGAGTCTTCTTTGTAATTTGATTATTAAGAATGAGATACTTAAAAGATAGATTATTATCATTGATTTAGGTATATATTGTTTTATTACTTATATACCAGCCTTCAGGATTTATAAAAAATTGCACAAAAATTTAATTAATTTTAAAATGTGCAAATTTCTATAAAATATTTTAAATACTAATTTAAATGGAGGGATAGAAATGAAAAAAAATTTTATTAAAAACCTAAGATTCTTATCTATAATGACTATTAGCGTATTATGTACTAGTAATCCTGTATTTGCAAGTGAACTAAATACTAATACTGAGGAGTCAGCAATAACAGTATTTGATAAAACTAATAATGTATGGAATGCAAAGTATTTTAGAATTCCAAGTATGCAATTATTAAAGGATGGTTCTATGTTAACGTTTTCTGATATTCGTCATAATGGGCCTCAAGACCATGGGAATATTGATATTGGATGTGCACGTAGCATTGATGATGGAAAAACGTGGAGTTATCAAGTAGCAATGAAAAATGATGGTGTCAATTCAAAATTTTCTCGTGTAATGGATTCAACAACAGTAGTTACCAATACAGGCAGGGTTATATTAATTGCAGGCTCTTGGAATAAGGATGGTAATTGGGCAAATAGTACAACTTCATTAAGAGATGATTGGTCTGTTCAGATGGTTTACTCTGATGATAATGGCGTAACATGGTCTGATAAAATAGATTTAACTACAAATCAATCAAGAATAAAAAATCAACCAAGTAATACAATTGGGTGGTTAGGTGGAGTTGGATCAGGTATTACAATGTCTGATGGAACAATAGTAATGCCAATACAAATTGCATTAAGAGAAAACAATACTAATAATTATTATTCATCAATTATATATTCAAAAGATAATGGTGAAACATGGACAATGGGAAATAAAGTACCTAAATCAAAAACTTCTGAAAACATGGTAATAGAGCTAGATGGATCTTTAATTATGAGTGCTAGGGATGATTCAGCTGGTTATAGAGCATCATATATATCTCATGATTTAGGATCTACATGGAGTGTATATGAACCTTTAAATGGTAAAATTTCAACTGGTTCTGGTTCAGGCTGTCAAGGTTCATTTATTAAAATTACAAATTCTAATGGGCATAGAATTGGATTAATTTCAGCACCTAAGAACATTAAAGGCGGATATACTAGAGATAATATTACTGTTTATATGATTGATTTTGATGACTTATCTAAAGGAATTAAAGAACTATGTGTTCCTTATCCTAAAGATGGAAATAAAGCTGGTGGTGGATATTCTTGCTTATCTTTTAACAATGAAAAATTAAGTATTCTTTATGAAGCAGATGGAAATATAGAATATAAAGATTTAACATCCTATTATAAATCAATACTATAGAAGAAAATATTATTAAAAATAATTTTGATACAACCATTTTTATAGATTTTTTATCTATATGCTATAAAGTTTTGATATATAGTATAAAAAATATGAATAGATTGGAGTGTTGAGTTTTACTTAAATATTATGTAGTATTAAATTGAAATATTAACAGAATATTAACAATTTAGGGACGAGAATAGAAAATAGGAGTTTTGAAAGTAATCATTATTTATTTAATAAAGAATTAAATAACACTACACTAACTAATAGTGACTTCCAAAATATAAATGTAAATAGTGATATAATTTCAAATAATAATGCTCTAATATCTACTAAAATTAAGTATCTAGAAAAAGTAAAATGGTTTGCTTTATAGATATTCATGTTAGATTGTTAGTTAAATAGTTACTTTACAGATTGAGATAACACTTTTAAAAAATAACTTATATATTAGAAGTCCACATATACTAAGGGGGTATATGTGGACTTCTATTTTATAAAAGGATATATTTAAATTTAATACTAATTTTTATTTAAAGATGAATGTACTACACTTCTTTAAATATTTATTACTTATGATATTTCGATAATACTCGATTAAATAAAGTTTTTTTGTAATCTCTTAAGTTAGACATATCATGAGTTTGAGAGTAGGCTGAAATTAATATTAGGATAACTCCAAACCCTGCACAAAATGCTTCAATAAGATTTGGTAATAAATTAAAGCATTTTGAAAGTAGCCAAATTTCATTATAAATCAATGCTAAATAAGTATAACCAGTAAGTTTTTTCATTAATAGCACCTCTATATATTAATATGTACATTATATGAAAACCTAGGAGAAGTGATAACAAGATCTAATAATTATATAAAAAGGTACCTTGCACTATAGAGTACTTTATTGTAAAATAAATACATTAAAGTAAAAGAAAGGGGTGGAGTTTTGGATATAGATAAAGAGATGCTAAAGGGGTATATAGACAGCATAATATTGAGTGTATTAGAAAAAGAAAGAATGTATGGGTATGAACTATCAAAGAAGATACGAGCACTTAGTAATGAATCCTTTGAGATAAAAGAAGGGACTTTATATGTTGTATTAAAAAGATTAGAAAATAAAGGACTTGTTACAACTGAGTGGGGAGATGAAATTAATATAGGAGCAAGACGTAAATATTACAATATAACATCAGCTGGAACTCAGTATTTAAAGGCTCAGAAGTTAAAATGGAAGCACTTTAAAAATATATTAGAAATATTCTTTGAGGATATGTGAATTAAGAGGGGGATATAAATGAAAGAAGTAGATAGTTATGTTGATAATTTATGCAAAAATATGGATTGCAATGGGAATGAGGCAAAAGAATTTAAGCGCGAGATAAAGGAGCATTTACTAGAAACTATAAATGAATTACAAAGAGAAGGTAAATCTAAAGAAGAAAGTTTTAAGATTGCAGTAGAGCGATTTGGTGAAACTAGTGAATTAAGAAATGAATTATCAGAAGTTGTACACATAAAAAATCCAATACTTAATATGTTAAATATTGCTTCAATAGTTAGTATTATAGTTTTGAGTATAGTATTAATTATAGAATGCAAAGATGCAGATACTATAAAAGCACCAATCCTAATATTCTTAGTTCCAGTTTATATAATATTTAGAATAAGAAAGATTAATAAGAATCAAAATGGTGAAATTAATAGTATGGATGAAGTATTAAAGTTTATATGTATGCTATATGGGATTATTCTAATAGGCGGACAAGTATTCCCTATAGAGGTATCAAACTTTGGGCTTCAAGGATATTCAAATATAGATTTTCATGTATTGCCGCTTTTAACAATAGAAGAAAATATTAATAATATGGGACTATCATCAGTTATCTTCTCTATAATTAGAGCCTTCCTTATGTATCTTCCAATCGGTTTATTTCTGCCTGTTATAAGCGAAAGATTTAGAAAGTTAAGTAATTGCATTATGGTATATATAGTTGGATGTGCAGTAGTTATTATGATTAAAATATTATTTAATGTGATTGGTCTGCATGACAGAGTATTTGTAAGCTTTGATTATTCTATTTTTAGAGTCATAGGAATAACAATGGGGTATATGATTTATAAGAAAATGAGTACAAGACTAGTTATAGCATAGATTTAAAAGTCACATATAAAGATTTAAAATTTTAAAGGAATAATACGAAAATATAGCCAATGAATAAGACTATTAAAATTAAAGAAAGATATATTAAATAGTAAAATTAATAAGAATTAAATGTAAATTAATCATAATATTACTATAAGTTTAAAATAGTAGTGCTATAATTTTGTAACAAAGTATTAAAAAATCTTTAAACTTAAGATGAGAGGAAGAGATAGTTATGCTTAAAATAATGGATATCATGAACTTAGTTTTTGGATTCATTTATGGTGGACTTGCATATGTAGGATTACAAAAAGTATTTAAATTTGAATTTAATAATACTGGTATTATGGCTACAGGTGTAGGCGTCTTCTTTATTGGATATTTATTTGCACTATTTACAAGCAATATATGGTTTATAGTTTTTCCAGTTGTAATTCTATTAGCTTTAGCTTTAAAGGCTAAAGAGGTGATTAATAAACATTAATATATAAGAGCTAGGCTTATTTAAAGCTTAGCTCCTTTTTCTTTAAAATTTGATAAGTAATAATTTTAGTGATATACTTACCTAAGTAATTATTACCTAGGTAAGTAATTTGAAGGAGAGTAAAAATATGAAATTATATGGGCATAACATAAACAAACTAGCTAGATATTTTAATAAGGATTTAAATGAGAAGATTTCATCTTTTGGATTATATACTTCACAATGGAGGATTATGCTGTACTTACATGAAAAAAAGCAATGTACACAAGTTGAGTTAAGTCATAAACTCTGCGTTGAAGCACCAACGGTTACAAGGACATTAACTAGGATGAAAACCATGGGACTTATAAGTCGCAAAGAGGGAAAGGACAAGAGAGAAAAGCTTATAGAGTTAACAGAAAAAGCTTATGAGATGTACCCAAAGTTATATGAAGAATCAAATAATCTTGAACTAAAGGCTTTAAAAGGTATAGATAAAAAAGAATTAGAGATATTTGATAAAGTCTTAGAAAAGATGATGAAAAACTTAGAAGGAGAATAAGATTAATGGAGAAAAGTGAGCATGAAGTAATAGACAATAGAAAAGTAATAAGCTTTACTTATAGTATTAGAGTTTTATTATTTGTAATAGGAATATTTATTTTAGCATTAGGTGCTGGAACCTTAATTACAGCAAATTTAGGAGTAGCAACATGGGATGTTTTGCATATAGGACTTTCTAATTTGACTAATTTATCTGTAGGTAGATGGGTTCAAATAGTAGGAATAGTTATGGTTTTAATGACATGCTTTTTTGAAAAGAAAAGACCTGTTATTGGAAGCGTACTTAACATATTATTAGTTGGATTTTTCTTAAATATTATTTTAGGAGCAAATATAATACCACATTTTCAAGGACTAGTATCAAGAATTATGTTATTAGTAGTTGGTATTGTACTTATGGGAATTGGATCAGGGATGTATGTAGCTTCTAAAGTAGGGGCTGGACCTAGAGATGGAATGACTTTATTTTTGTCAAAAAGATTTTCTATTTCAGTAAGACTTGCTAGAACTTTACTTGAAGTAACAGCACTAACAACTGGTTGGTTAATTGGTGGACCAGTTTCTTTTGGTACGTTTATTTCAGTGCCTTTAATTGGACCTGTTATGCAAGCTTCATTAAAGTTTTGGACAAGACAATTAGAGAAACTAAATGGGGTATATTAATTTGAATAAGACAATTAGTTAGGTCAGATCAAAAGAGTAAAAAGCAGTTTATTTATAAATAGACTTTAAAATTACGAATAGAATTAAAAGTTCTCATATAGAGTTTTATATGGGAGCTTTTTTGTTTAATGAATAATAGAAATGATAATTAAATTAAATGTAAATTAAATATAAATTAAAAACGATAGTATTATATGTAAGAGTTTAGAGTGATATAATTTATGTAATAAAATGTTAATTCAAGATGCTTTAGCTTGTGATGAGAGGAAGAGATATTTATGATTACATTAGATGGAGCAATGTATATGGTTTTAGGAGCTGTTTATGCTGAACTTTTATACTTAGGGTCAAAGAAAGTCTTTAAATTTAAAGAAGATCATAGTGCTATTAATATAATCAAAGGTATATTAAGTTTTGCTATAGGAGATGGCTTTGCAATGATTACAATGAAAGTATGGTTTATAGCATTGCCAATTGTTATTATAGTAGCTTTAGTACTCAAAGATAGAGAGCAATTAGTTAGACATTAATTATATTATGTAGAGTTATATAGATTAATATTATAAAAGATTTAGAAGGAGAAAGTTATGTTTATATTAGTATTAAAGTATGTAAAACCACTTGAAGAAGTTGATAAGGCATTAAAAGGGCATATAGAATATTTAGAGAAAAATTATTCTTTAAAAAATTTTATCTGCTCAGGGAGAAGGAATCCAAGAATAGGTGGAGTAATCCTTTGTAATGCAAAGAGTGAGAATGAAATAAATGAAATAATTAAAGAAGATCCATTTTATATTAATAAAATAGCAAATTATGAAATAATTGAATTTTCACCTACAAAATATGCTGATGGCTTTGAAAAATTTATAAATGAATAGATATAAAATAAAAAGGATGAATTAGTATTCTTCCTTTTTATTATTTATAAATGCACATAATAGGTTATTGCATGTACATTATTATTAATGATTCGTTAAAGTTCAAAACAATTAAAAGGGGTTGTCGAATAACCGGATTAGAACCCGTTATCGATAGCTCCTTTATAATACTTTAAAATCATAAAAAGTAATTTTATAAAACTTAGCTTAAATGGGAGTACTATTTATAAGTTATCTAAAAAATTTTTTATATATTTTATAAATAACAAAAATTATGCAAGCAAGAATTACTAAATTTGTGATTGTAATTAAGATCTCAGGTATTGTAAACATATATTTGTATTTCCTCTTATTAAGTTATTGAAAATCCATAAAATGTATTTTTGTTATATTTACATTTCTAAGAATGTAGAGTAACTTATGTGTTGTTTCAAAAACATTATACATTATTTATTCAGGGTAGAAAATAAAAATATGAAAAAATTAATATACATAACAATTGTTCTTAGTGCAGCATTTGTTACACCATTATTTTCTGTGACGTCACATGCAGAAACTTTAAATACTAAGGTAGAGTATAATAACATTGCTAATGAAAAGTGTGGATTACCATCTGTATATTCTAGATAGGTAACTATTAGAGGTGGTTGGGGAAGAGTTTTAAGCAGAAGATATTGAAGACTATGTAAAAGAGATAAATAATCAAGGGGTTACTGGATTATGCATTACTTATAGTGATGAGCAAAGCACTAGTATATTTAATAAAATAATGGTTTTTTCAAAAGGAAAAATAGAAAAAATTTAGGAATTAGATTAATGAGTACAGAGATTTTAATTCTTTCATCATTTGTAGTATTTATTTCCTATAAAGATAAAGTAAATATTTGGAAAGATATAATAGTAAGTGTAGTTAATTACATTATAATATTATGAGTGGAGTAACTATTTACCCATTAAAAATTTATGCTAATAGAAAGAAGGTAGCAAAGGCTACCTTCTTTACTTATATTTTAAATTATTTATTATAAGCTTTTGGAGTTATTAATCCGTTAAGTGTAAATATTACCAGAAGCCAACAACATACAAATGAATATCTAGCTTGTCTTTCTGTAATTAAATAAAATGCAACAAATCCTACAAAAATAAGATAGCAGAGTAGTAAGGATTTATTTTTTTGAAATTTAAGTTTAAAAATCCCCTTAATTGATAATACGATTAAACATATATAGAAAATATAGCAATAGATTAGAATTAAAGGGCTAAGCATAGTTAATAAGGGGATTAAGCCACCTTTTGTAGGACTTGAAGTAACTGTCCATTCATAGGAACCAAAATCACCAATGCCCCATTGCATAAATACTTTTTTTACATAAAAAGATAAAATCTCAAATGGCGAAGAATTCTTAAATCTATTTGATATTATATTAAATGCCTCTTCATTTATTTTATTTTTATCATAATTATATTTAGCAGGCAACATAGAATCTTCTTCATTCCAAGCGCCTAGAGAAGTCATATTTGTTCCCTTTAATATTGAAGTAATAACTGATTCTTTAGGATTCCAAAGTTGATTACCTATTACATTATTTGATACTAAAGTTTTACTTATTAAGAATATTGGAAGTATCATACTTATAATAAGTATGAGTATGATATACAATTTATGGAACTTTTGCTTGAATATATAATAAAGTATATATGCTATTAAAAATATAATTCCAACTGGTCTAAATAAATCACCAAATGATAAAAATAAACCACTTAATATAAGCATGTATAATTTATTCTTATCCATATATTTAATAAAGAAATATAAACTACATATAAATAATGGGATAGCCATGTTTTCAGCCATTGTTTCACTACAATACATTATAAATGGAGGAAATAAAGTTAATATTAGAGCACCTAATTTTCCTAATAATTCTCCATATATTTGTGAGCAAAGTTTATAGATCATATATACAGAAAATGTAGAAAGTATGACGTTAATAACCTTAATTGCAAAAAGTGAGTTAGTAAATAATTTTAAAAACATAGAGAAATACAAAACTGGAATAGTATCATGAGTAAATCTAGCAAAATAATTATTCCCAAAGAAAGAGCTGAAGTCACCAAGAGATACAGATTTTGCAGTATTATACATTAAAGCAAAATCAGATGATGGAGAGGTTGGTACTAAAATAATCCAAATGAATCTTAAAATAAATGCTGTAAGTAATATGTATATAATGGAATTAGTGTTTATTAGAAAGTCATGAAGAGATTTTTTTATTGCACATAAAGTTTTATTATTTCTATAATTTAATTTATTCATTAAAAATCAACGACCTTTCATAATTTAAATATTAAATTTTAATATGTTAATTTATAAGATGTAAATTCTTATTTTTAAAGTAATTAATGATGTCATTTATATCAATCCTTTCTATATTTAGAGACGAGTTTATTGATAAGTTTATATGAAAATACTATAATAACAATCCATAAAATATTTAGTAAAAGTAAAGTAAGCTCTTGGATATATAGATGAATTAAAAGTGAAAATTTTTATAGAACTTACTTGTTTTAAAAATATAGATAAATTATTCATTAAATGGTAAAAAAAGAAATTTAACATTTATATAATACAGGAAAATTATTAGCTAAAAGTAAAAATATTGATAATAAAATATAAATATTTAAAACGTGATGTTTATATAGTTTATGATTTTAAATATGAATGTAACAAAATGAAAAAATATATTAGTAATATTTCAAAAAAACAATTTAAATTTATATATTATAATAATGATATAATTTATATAAATAAAGATAAAAATTATCTTAAGCTTGAGGAGATGAACATATTGAAAGAACAGATAATAAGAAAGATATTTAATGGTTTAATATACATTCATATATTACATCATGCAGATAAAGAAAGTTTTTATGGAAGTTGGATGATAGAAGAATTAAAGGAGCATGGATATAATATGAGTCCTGGAACGCTATATCCTATTCTTAAAACTATGGTAGATGAAGATCTTTTAGAAAAGGAAGAAAAAAATGTGAATGGAAAGATAAGAAAATATTATAAAAGCACAAAAGAAGGAAACGAACTTTTATTAGAACTAAAGAAAAGTTTAAAGGTTTTAGTAGATGAAGTTATGTAGTAAATAGGCTAGTAGATTTAAAATTTTGAAGTTACTAGCCTATTTCTATATTGCAAATTAATGAACTCTATGATAATATCGAAATACGATATCGAAATGTGATATTAAGTATATTGAGAATTAGGAGAGGGAATATGAAGATACTTAAATTAAATAATATATACTATGATGTAGGACATGATAAAAATATAATAAATGGAGTATCACTTGAAGTAAATAAAGGGGATTGTATATCTATTATAGGGGAGTCAGGAAGTGGAAAGAGCACACTTATGAAAATATGTGCAGATTTAATAAAAGCTACAAAGGGCAGTATAAAATATATAGATAAAGAATATGAAAGGTATGAGCCTACTGAGTTACGAAAGGAAATTAGTTATTGCACACAATCAGCATATCTTTTTGGACAAACTGTATATGATAATTTAGAGTTTCCTTTTAAGATAAGGAAGGAAAGTGCAGATAAAAATAGAATAATTCATTTTCTGAATTTATTTAATTTAGATGAAAGTTATCTAGATAAATCAGTAGCATCTTTATCAGGAGGAGAAAAACAAAGGATTGCATTTATAAGAAATATTATATTTTTGCCAAAGGTTTTATTACTTGATGAAATAACAGCTGCTTTAGATATTAGTAATACAAAGATTATTGAAGACTATGTAAAAGAGATAAATAATCAAGGTGTTACTGTATTATGGATTACTCATAGTGAGGAGCAAAGCACTAGTATATTTAATAAAAGAATGGTTTTTTCAAAGGGAAAAATAGAAAAAATGGAGGAATTAGATTAATGAGTACAGAGACTTTAATTTTCTCATCACTTTTAGTATTAATTCCAATATTAATTTCCAATAAAGATAAATTAAATATTGGCAAAGATATAGTAGTAAGTGTAGTTAGAGCAATTATACAATTAGTTATAGTAGGGTACCTTTTAGATTTTATTTTTGGATTAGAAAAACCAATATATACAGTAATATTAATTTTAGTTATGATTTTTAATGCAGCACTAAATACTAAGAAAAAAGAAGATTCTATAATAAATAGATTTAGCATATCTTTTATTTCAATTCTTATAGGGTCAAGCATTACTATGGGAGTATTAATATTATCAAATGCAATAGAATTTACAGCAAGTGAAGTAGTTCCAATAGCTGGGATGATTATAAGTAATTCTATGGTTGCTATTTTATTAAGTTATAGAAATTTGATATCTAATTTTAAGGGGAGTAGGGAAGCGGTTGAAGTTAAGTTGTCATTAGGGGCAGATATAAAGGAAGCATCAAATGATATAATAAGAGAAAGTATAAAGATTTCTATAATGCCAACTGTTGATTCTGCAAAGACTTTAGGAATAGTATCTTTACCTGGAATGATGACAGGACTTATATTAGGTGGGGCATCACCAATAGTTGCAGTAAAATTTCAAATAATGGTTACTTTTATGCTTTTAGCATCAGTATCTATATCAACTATGATAGCTACTTATTTAAGTTATAAATCATTTTTTAATAATAGAAAACAATTGGAAAATCAAGATATAATTATTAGTTAATTGGTATATTACTAGTATTAAATTTAGACTAAGTTCTATAGAGAACTTAGTCTTTTTCTATATAAACTTCATTCTAAAAGATAGTATCTACACATAAAATTTAGTATATGGATTTTTTGAAGAGGTGAGCTTTTGCTTAAAAGAAAAGGGTATTTTAAGTTTATTATAAAAGCCTTATTATTTGTCATTTTATTTATTTTAATGAGAATATTTTTTGATTCTTATTCTAATTTATTTGTAATAAGCTTATGTGTTATAGTTGTATATATATTGGTGAAGTTTGATAAAATGGAGATATAAAATAAAAGATTATATTTTGAAATATTATATAAAGATAAGTTAGTCTACACTATAATGATTAGACAGCCGGAATTTGTGACTAAAGAATTATTTGAAGAGGCCATAAAGATTGTAAAAAAGAAAAAGCCAAGTACATTATTAGATGAAGTTGAGTTTGTAAGTATAGAAGAAGGTAAATGCGTTCAAATGATGCATATATGATCTTTTGATGATGAGGCTAAGAGTTTTGAAATAATGAAAGAGTATTGCAAGGAAAATAATTTAGAAATAAAAAGTAAAGCTCATAGAGAAATATATATCAGACTTTAGAAAAACAGCACCAGATAAATTAAAAACAGTTTTAAGATATAGAGTTAAAAGTTAACTTGAAATAGAGGAAAGAAAAAATATAAATAAATATTAAATGAGCCATAGACTAAGTAGATAGTTTATGGCTCATTTTTATTTAAGAAGAATTAAATAGGTTTAGTATGGAAAGAATATAAAATACAATGATATATATCTAATTATTAATTAGGAACAATTAAGGAAAAGGTGAATAGAATGAAAGAATATTATAGGATATCCTAAATCATAAAAAAATTAGACATTAATAAAGAAGAGGAGAATTAAAGATGGGGATTATAAAAAGGTTAAAAAAGACATCAGAAATAGAGAATTATAGAACTAAATCAGGAAGACTAGATATGGAAGATTCAAGTGAATTATTAAAAGGAAGATATATGTTGTTATTTACATTAGAATGGTCAAGAAGAATGTGTGAGAGACCTTAAAATTTTAGATATATAAAAGGATTAGTGAGAGAATAAGTAAAATAAATGAAAAGAGTTAAACCAAACTAGTTTAACTCTTTTTTGCATTATCAGGTAAACCACTTGCAGTTACTCTTAATAAAGTTCAATGTCGTGAATAGATTCATTAATCTTTTTTATAATAGAATTTTAGTATTTGAATTTAAATCTTATAATTAATTAAATTCTATTATTAAATTATTCTTCTAGAAGTAAGAAATGATGATATAGTAACACGTCTAACAGTACAACCCCACATTCTACTATATGCATTTCTTACAATCTCTCTAATTTCACGAGCTGCATTATATACACTTGGAATATTATTATAGGATTCTACAACAGTAAATACATTACGATTTTCATTATTTTGATAAAGTTGTAACCCTCTATAATATCTTGGGAATTTTGATAATAAGCAACGATTAAGTCTTCTTAAAAATCTTATATATGCACGCTCTAATCCTGGAATTACAGTAACTCTAGTTACAATATAAAGTACATCATCGTTAGCACACTCTCTATTACATCTTCTATTGCTCATAATAAACACCTCTTAGGTAAAAAAATTTTCATTATATTTTATAATATGTAAAACCATTGATAATGCTACTTAAAAAGTCGAAATTCAGAATATAAAAATAAAATTTAGCCTTATCTCATATCTAGATGGAAGAATCTTATACCAGTATTAATATAATGGTATAATTATAATACAATAGAAATTTTTTCAATATTTATAGTATGAAAAATAGATAAAAAGGGAGATATTTAAATGAAAATAAAATTTATTCTTCCATCTTTAGAGGAAGCAAAAAGTCCGTACTGGAGACCTATAAAATATTCACTTTTCCCACCTTTAGGGCTAGCTACTTTAGCATCCCTATGTGATGAATCGGATGAAATAGAGATAGTTGATGAGCATGTAGAAAAAGTTAACTTAAATGATAGTCCAGATTTAGTTTGTATAGAAAGTTATATAACTAACTCAAATAGAGCCTATGAAATTGCAGATTTATATAGAAAAAGAGGCATAAAGGTTGCTATTGGAGGAATTCATGCAACATCATTACCTAATGAAGCAAAAGAGCATGCAGACAGTGTATTGCTTGGACTTGGAGAAAAAAGTTTTCCAAAGTTTTTGAAGGATTTTAAGGATGGACAAACTAAGGAATTTTATGAGCAAGGAGAAGTATCATTAGAAGGTTTACCACTTCCAAGAAGAGATTTATTTAAAAAAGAAAAATACTTAGTTCCAAATTCAATGGTTTTCTCAAGAGGATGTCCTAACAAGTGTTCATTTTGTTATGTTAGTTCATTTTATAAAGGAGGAAAATCTTTTTATACATATAAGGTAGATAGAATTTTAGAAGAAATAGAAAGTATGAAGGGAAGACACTTATATTTTCTTGATGATAACATATTTGCAGATACAAATTTATCAAGGCAAGTTTTTAAAGAAATGAGAGGAATGAATAGAGTTTTTCAAGGGGCAATGACTATTGAATCAATTCTTAAAGATGACACAATAGAACTTGCTTATGAAGCTGGACTTAGAAGTGCTTTTATTGGATTTGAAAGTATTAATAGGCACAACTTAATTCAAGCTAATAAAAGATCAAATATCGGACAAGACTATAGTAGAGCAATAAAGAAATTAGATCAATTAGGAATAATGATAAATGGAAGTTTTATTTTTGGCTTAGATAATGACAATTTAGATGTTTTTGATAGAACTACAGAGTGGGCTATTAATAGTGGAATAGCTACAGCAACTAATCATATTCTAACTCCATACCCTGGAACTTCAATATATAATAAAATGACTGAAGATAAGAGAATTATTACTAAGGATTGGAGATTATATGATACTAGGCACCTAGTTTTTAATCATCCTAATATAACTAAAGAAGAGATGGAACTTGGATATAACAAAGCCTATAAAGATTTCTATAAGTGGGGCAATATAGTTAAAGCATCAAAAGAGCATGAAGAACTTAGAATGAAATTAAAGCATTTAACTTATGCCGGTGCATGGAAGAAGTTTGAGCCAGCTTGGGGATTTTTAATTAGAAATGGACTTCTTTCAAAGGCAAGGGGAACTTTGGTGAGAACGTTAAAATAATAAGGATTAAAGATAGTATAAAAGTTTTATTTATTAAGTAAAAAGAGCGAGATTTATTTGTTATATGAAGAATAATACAATAAGTAACGAAGATTTTATATGAAATATTAAAATGATGATATAACACTTAGGGATAGACTATTATTGTAATGATATCCATAATATTGTAAAATATAGAGGCGTGAATTTAGAATTATTATTCATAATAGTTTTGTTGAGAATATGGTATAAGGAGATTGAAATGCAAAAGAAACTATTAAGTCAAAGGGGTCCAATATTTTATTTTTTGGCAGTTTGGTATAGGCGTATAATTAGGTATAAGCAGTGGTATTTTAGTTCTATTAAGTTTGCAAAGGAGAGGAACTTTAATAAGCTACCATATAGAGTTAAAAAGCATCAATCAGTTTTAATTAGAAAGTTAGGGGATAGCGATAGACAGCTACAGCTTAATAAAGTTGAGAATTTAAAGATTGCTATGAAAAGGATAGATGGAATCATCATAAGACCAGGAGAAGTTTTTTCATTCTGCAAATTAGTTGGGCTTCCAACTAAAAAGAAAGGATATCTTGAAGGCATGGAGCTTTGTTTCGGTGAAGCAAGGCCAGGAATTGGAGGAGGATTGTGTCAAATAGCAAATCTTTTAAATTGGCTTGTAATACATAGTCCCCTTACTGTAACAGAGAGACACCATCACGGTTTTGATCCATTCCCTGATAATGGTAGGGTACTGCCTTTTGGTAGTGGTGCTACTATATTTTATAATTATGGAGATTTTCAGGTGAAAAATAATACAAATCATACATTTCAAATAAATCTTTGGATGAGTGAAAAATGCTTAGAAGGGGAACTTAGGGTAAGTGAAGAACTTGATTTTGGATATCATGTATTTGAAAAGAACCACAAATTTTCAAAAATTAAAGATGATTATTATAGACAAAATGAAATTTGGAGAAATAAGATAGCTAAGTTTGAAGGTGGTAGGATTTTAGATACTGAGCTTGTTACTAAAAACTGTGCTTTAGTAAAGTATGTTCCTGAGGAATTCAAAAAGAAAGAATGTTTAAAGTTATAGTGATAGTTCACATAAGAAACAGCATAAAATAAATAATTTATAGGGCTTAATTTTATATTTTTATAATTTATTCTACAATTTAATATTGACTAAATATTTAAAAGTTATAATCATAGAATTTTATTTAAGACTATACACAAATGGAACTAGTTATCCACATTTATTAGATAATTAGTTCCATTTTATTATAAATTATGATTTCTAAGAAGAAAATATAGAAAAATATATCTCCTATCAGTTATATTGTCAGTTTTTTATATGTATTTTAGAATATCTTTAATCCAATTACTGAAATTATAATCAATATTAAATAAAAAATTTGTTTTTTAGATAGATTTTCATTAAACAAGAATGCACCTAATACAAGTGATCCCACTGAACCAATAGCAACCCAAATACTATAAGCAGTTCCGGCTTCAGTTGTCTTCATAGCCATTGACAAAAGAGTTAAGCTACTAGCTGCAACTAAAATAACAATTAAGGACCATAGTTTATGAGTAAATCCAGCTGATTTTTTTATGCAAAAAACTAGAAGAACCTCACATAAGCCAGAGCAAATTAAAAATAACCAATCCATTGTTACACCTCTTCTTTTGAATTTAATTTTAAACCAATAATTCCTATTAGTAATAAACAACTAAAAATAATCTTTTGAAAACTAATACTCTCACCTAAAATCAAAATTCCAAAAATAATTGTATCCATGGCTCCAATTCCAGTGAAAACTGTATAGGCTATTCCAGAAGGTAATAAAGTCATTCCTTTAGAAAAAAGATAGAAGCTTATTACAACTAAAATAATAGTTAGTGCAGTATATCCTAAGTTTGTGAAACCGTTAGATTGTTTTAAGCAAAGAGCCCAAAAGACTTCTAAAAATCCACCTATA
Source organism: Clostridium perfringens (assembly GCA_040144665.1). Classification (GTDB taxonomy): domain Bacteria; phylum Bacillota; class Clostridia; order Clostridiales; family Clostridiaceae; genus Clostridium; species Clostridium perfringens_A. The sequence continues at coordinate 75,190 of JBBVGE010000309.1, read as the reverse complement.
ATAACATAAGTCCAAGCTTTATTCATATTATTCCTCCAATTTTAATATAGTATAAGGACAAAAAAGACCGGATAAGATAAATATCTTATCCGGTCTTTTATAACCCTCCGATAAACAATGTCATTTTAGCATGTGAAAAAATAGATGTCAATTTTAAAAATTGGGATCAGTGATTAAGTCAAAATAGTTATGTGAATATGTAAGATATAAAGATCTTATTAAGATAAGTCATCATAAATTTAATCTATAAAATATATAGATATTTTTAGAAAGAATAGGACAAGTTTTTATATAAATGAATATCATATCAATGGAAAGGAGGTTATTAAAAATGGATTTAGAAGAAAATAATTATTACAGAGATTTACAGTCAGTATTATATAATGACTGCAAAAAATACTTAAACTATCATGCTATATTAACTATGAATGATGGAAGTAAATTAGATGGAATTATTGAGGATGTGGATACTAATCGTGTCATTGTGTTAGTTGGTGAAGATATAATGGAGCAAGAACAAGACAGTCAGCCTGACTACCAACGTCAACCCTTTACACAAGGTCGTCCAAGAAGAAGGTTCAGAAGATTTAGACGTAGAGCTTTCCCATTCAATACTTTAGCAGCAATAGCATTATTACAGTATCCGTATATTATGCCACCATATCCTTACTATCCATATTATGGTTATTAATTGCAATACTTAAACAAAAGAGTAAATATTTAATTAATCTTGTAGTTAAAAGATAAGAGGTTTGAGGTTATATTACTCATACCTCTTATTTAATTAAGTTCTATAAGTAATTACACATGTATAAAATCCAAGAAAGTATAGCTTCTCAAATTGAAAGATTTAGACATTGACATAGATACTAACCACAGATATACTCGTATGTATTGATTCGAAAGTTTTGGAGGTGGTAGGTATGTTTATGAATTCAAATTTTGAAAATAACTTACATAGTGCTTATACCCATGCAGAATAGTAGAAATGCAACAAACTGTATGGGATAAAAAGTTGCATTAGCTGCTAATTCTGCACTTTATTTAAATAGTTAAGTAAAGGGGTAGAAGTATGAAATATATTAATGCAGCAGATGTGCTTCCAAAAGAATTGTTGAAAGAAATTTTGAATTATGTAGATGGTGAACTATTATATATTCCTTCATCTGGAGAAAAACGAAAATGGGGAGAAAATAGTGGTTCAAGAGAATATTATAAGAAACGTAATAGTGAAATAATCAATCAATATAAAAATGGAGCAAAAATAACTGATATTGCCGATAATTATTGTTTATCATATGATTCAGTAAGAAAAATAGTGAAAAAATGAATCAGAAAAGACTTTACAATTTTAGTAGGGTCTTTTTTATATAGGAAAAAATAATTATAACTATTCTTAAGTCTATGATTAGAGTCCTTTAAATTATAAAATAAAAGTACACTCTAGCAGTAGTTATAGTAAATATTAATACATAAATACAACAAAATGTAGTTTCTAGAGAATACTTGATAAATATAAGAAGGAGAAAATTTATGATACATTCTTTTTTAATGGTTGGTCAATCAAATATGGCTGGTCGTGGATTTATAAAAGATGTTCCCCTAATTTGTAATGAGCGTATAAAAGTTATACGTAATGGACGCTGGCAAATAATGATGGAACCAATAAATTATGATAGACCTTACTCGGGTATTGGTCCAGCTGCTTCTTTTGCAGCTGCATGGTGTAGAAAAAATAAAAATGAAGAAATAGGTTTAATACCTTGTGCAGATGGTGGTACAACTTTAGAGGATTGGTCAGTAGACGGACCATTGTTTAAACATGCTATACTACAAGCAAAACTAGCTAAGCAAAGTAGCAAGTTAGAAGGGATTTTGTGGCATCAAGGTGAAAGTGACTCCGTTTCAGGGCTTTATAAACTTTATAACGAAAAGTTTACAAAAATTATTGATGCATTTCGTCAAGAACTTGATGAACCAGACATACCTATTATCATAGGTGAAATTGGAGATTATTTAGGAAGTGGTTTTTTAGGTGCATATTTCCCTGAATACCATAAAGTTAATAAGGTACTTCTGGAGTTTGCTAAGACCAATAAGAATTGTTACTTTGTAACAGCATCAGGATTAACAGCTAATCCTGATGGTATTCATTTAAATGCAGTTTCACAGAGGAAATTTGGACTTAGATATTTTGAAGCGTATGATAAACTTAAAAATATATTATCTCCTATAGAAGGAGAAGAAAGTGCTATTTATATAGATAGTGAAAGGGATTTAACAAAGACTGAAAAGATGACAATACTAGAAAATAAATTTGCTGGAGGTCACATATCTCTAGAAGATTATCAACTGCAAATGTCAAATATAAATAATTAACCAGTAAATAGTAAAATTATGAAAAAAGGCTTAAACTAATCTGTCTATGTATAGATATGTTTAGGCCTCAATTAATTATTTATATAAAAAAATTTTTAGGTTATCTTTATTATCAAGGGTGGCAAACAAAACATTTTTAACATCAGTTTTATATAAACTTTCTAATTTAGAAATAACCCATCTTTCATCCTTATGAAGTTCTTCTAGCTCCTTTAAATTAAATTTTCCTTCTTTAATAATTGTCCTCGAAAAATTAAAGGCTTCTGTTTGTATATTCAAAGATGAAGGGGTAATAGGTTCGTATTTTGGCTGTAAAAAAACAGAAATTTTCCCATTAGGCTCCCAAGTTGCTAATGCTACTTTTTTTACATCATCTACTTTTTCTTCACGTAATTCCTCTAATAATACATCAATTGATATCCTTGCCTTTTTTAATTCTTTATAAAGAATTTCACCGTTTTTAACAAGGGTGATTGGTGAACTGTTAATAAATCTTCTGAGAGATGGGAACTTAAGCATCCCAAATATCCCACAAAGATATAAGACAACTAATACAAGTGTTGTAATGATGGAGCCTTTTAATCCAAGTTCTTCATCAGACAACGGATGGGCAATAATATTACCAATTACCAGAGTAATAACAAAATCAAGGAGTCTTAATTGAGAAATAGTACGTTGCCCTAAGATTTTTGCAATAGTCAGCAAAAAGAAAAAAGAAATAATAGCGCGAAGTATCCAGTCCATATTGGTGAGTGTTTCCTGACCATGTAAAAAGTCCATATAAGATATCTCCTTTATTTTAAAATATTTAATACTTATGTTATTTTAACCAGTAATTAATAAAAAAATTAAAGGATCCTAAATAATTGTAATTTACTTCTTCATATAAAATAAAATTATGGTATCTTATTGTAATATAATTTGATATTAAAGATTTATTTATAGAGATTTTTAATAAGTATACTATAAATAAATTAGAAATTTTTCTATTAAAATTTTAAAATAAAGTATTGACTTGGAGTTCACTCCAAGGAGTAGGATATATTTATAGTAAAAATAATTCAGAGAAATTAAGGATTTCAATTCTCTGTTTAAACAATATTAAAGTAATCTTTATCATATAAAATTTATTTTAGAGGTATGATTTTGTTATAAGTATAACTTTAAAATTAATTTTATTTGTAAAAGTTATAAAAGGAGAGAGAAATAATGGAAAGTATTTTAAGTAAAGTAAGTTCTCCAGAAGATTTAAAAAAAATCTCATTAGATAAATTAAATATTTTGGCAGAAGAAATTAGAAAAGTTTTAATTAAGAAAGTCAATACAACAGGGGGACATATGGGTCCTAATTTAGGAATGGTAGAAGCAACAATTTCTATGCATTATGTTTTTAATTCACCAATAGATAAGATTGTATTTGATGTTTCTCACCAAAGTTATACACATAAAATTCTTACTGGTAGAAAAGAAGGTTTTATTAATCCTGAAGATTACAATAAGATATCAGGTTATACAAATCCTAAGGAAAGTAAACATGATTTCTTTGAGGTAGGACATACATCAACTTCAGTAAGTTTAGCAACAGGTCTTGCAAAAGCAAGGGATCTTAAAGGAGATAATGAAAATATTATTGCTGTAATTGGTGATGGTTCATTAAGTGGTGGTGAAGCTTTTGAAGGTCTTAATAATGCTTCAGTTTTAAATAGTAATATTATTATTGTTGTTAATGATAACGGAATGTCAATTGCTAATAATCATGGAGGACTTTATAAGAATCTTAATTTATTAAGAGAAACAAAGGGAGAAGCAGAGCTAAACTTCTTTAAAACAATGGGATTTGATTACTATTTTATAGAAGACGGAAACAATATAGAAAGTCTTATTGAAACATTTAGAAAAGTTAAAGATGCAAATCATCCAGTTATTGTCCACATGTGTACAAAAAAGGGTAAAGGTCTTGAAGAGGCAGAAAAAGACAAAGAACATTGGCACTGGATTATGCCTGGTGAAGTTGATGGAACATGGAAACCACAAGTAGCTGAAAATTACGCAAAAGTAACTACAGATTATATAACAAAAAAATACGAAGAAGATAAAACAGTTATTACAATTTCTCCTGCAACTCCTGGAGCAACAGGACTTACACCAGAGTTTAGACAAAAAGCTGGAATTCATTATACTGATGTTGGAATTGCAGAAGAACATGCAATTGCTTTTGCATCAGGGATAGCAGCTAATGGAGGAAAACCTATAGTTTGTATTATGAGTACATTTATTCAACGTACTTATGATCAATTATCACAAGATTTATGCTTAAATAATAATTCTGCAACTATTCTTGTGTTTGGAGGTGGAATTTCAGGTACAGATGCTACACATCTTGGTATATTTGATATTCCTTTAATAAGCAATATTCCAAATATGGTATATTTAGCTCCAACTAATAAAGAAGAATATTTAGCAATGCTTGATTGGTCAGTAGAACAAAATAGCCATCCAGTTGCAATAAGAGTTCCAAGCAAGCAGCTGGTATCTACAGGTATTAAAGACACAACAGATTATTCAATTTTAAATAAGTATAAGGTTGAGGAAAAAGGAAATAAAGTAGCAATTATGGCCTTAGGAAGCTTTTTTGAACTTGGCAGAAATGTTAAAAAGGCACTAAAAGAAAAGATGGGAATAGATGCAACATTAATAAATCCACGTTTTGTTACAGGAATTGATGAAGAACTATTAAAATCTTTAAAAGATAACCATGAACTTGTTATTACACTAGAAGATGGAGTGTTTGATGGAGGTTTTGGTGAAAAGATTTCACATTTTTATGGAGCATCAGATATGAAAGTATTAAACTTTGGAGCAGCTAAAGAATTTACTGATAAAACATCATTAGATGAATTATATGAGCGCTATCATTTAAAAGAAGATTTAATAGTATCTGATATAGCAAAATATATTAAATAATTTAATTATAGTTAATCTATAAGTGTTAAGAATAAAAGATAGAATATGTGATGACTGAAGAAAGCTTTATTATTCGAGCTAGTTCAATTTTTACTAAAGATATATCTAATAATATAAAGGATGTCTAAATGGGTATCCTTTATATTTGTATTTGCTGAATAATATGAGCGTATATTTGAAAAGGCAGATTACCTACCAGAAAAAGCTCTAGTTAAGTTTCTTTAAAAGATGTTAGAACTTGGAAGGTAATGACTATGAATACGCTATAATATAAAAAATAAGAATGGAGGAAATACCATGAATGATTTAAGTAATAGTGTTATTTTTGAAAGAGGAGAAAAAAATCCATATCCTAATTTTATAGGAACATCCTATCTTGCTATGCTATCTACAAATCCAGCATGTCCAATAGGAAATGTAACTTTTGAACCAGGATGCCGTAATAGCTGGCATATTCATGAAGGTGGTCAAATATTATTGGTTACTGGAGGACGTGGCTGGTATCAAGAATGGAGAAAACCTGCTAGAGAACTTCATGCTGGAGATGTAGTAGATATTCCTTCAGGAGTAAAGCATTGGCATGGTGCAGCGAAAGATAGTTGGTTTTCACATCTTTCAGTAGAGATTAATCCAGAAAAAGGACCTGTAGAGTGGTTAGAGCCTGTAGAAAATGAGGAATACAACAAATTAAAATAAAGATTTATTAAAATTATTTTTAAAATAAGATGATTGTATAAAGTTAGATTAAATTTAAAGTATTATGGTATAAAGAGAGGTATAGTAATATGAAAAAGACATTTTATTTAATGCGTCATGGACAAACACTATTTAATTTAAGAAGGAAGATTCAAGGAGCGTGTGATTCCCCTCTTACAGAACTTGGAATAAAGCAAGCAAAAGTAGCAGGGGAATATTTTAAAGATATTAATATAGATCATGCATATAGTTCTACTTCTGAAAGAAGTAGTGATACACTAGAAATTATAATAGGTGATAGTATTCCATATAAGAGGCTAAAAGGATTAAAAGAAATGAATTTTGGAACATTTGAAGGAGAAAGTGAAGACCTAAATCCTAAATCACCAAAAGGTTATGAAACATTCTTTGTTGAATATGGTGGTGAATCAGCGGATGAAGTTAGAGATAGAATGGTTAAGACTTGCACAGAGATAATGGAAAAAGAGGATCATGAAGTTGTATTAGCAGTATCTCATGGTGGAGCATGTTATCATTTTTTAAGAGAATGGATGGATCCTAAAGAAGAACTTATTAAAGGCTTCCCAAACTGTTGTATATTTAAATATGAATATGAAGATATGAAATTTAAATTAGTAGAAGTAATTCGTAATAATACTTTAGATTAAAATGATATAATATCAAAAAAGGAGGTATATTCCTATGACAATTACAGAGGTAAGTAAGAAGTTTGATCTTTCACAAGATACACTTAGATATTATGAGCGAATTGGTTTAATTCCACATGTGAATCGAAATAAAAGTGGGATTAGAGATTATACAGAGGAAGATTGTAATTGGGTTGGATTTATAAAATGTATGAGAGCTGCAGGGCTTCCTATTGAGGTATTAATTGAGTACGTTTCATTATTTCAACAAGGAGATGAAACCCTTGAGGCAAGAAAAGAAATATTAATAGAGCAACGCAATCAACTTACTAAAAGAATAGAAGATATGAATGACACATTAGAGCGTCTTGAATATAAAATTACAAGATATGAAGATTTGGTAGTAGAAAAAAAGAGTTTAGAAAGTAAGAAGAATTAGTATTTATATATTTCAAAATAATAATATATAAGATAGATCAAAGGTGATATAAGAAAAGGTTAGTAATTAGATACAATTACTAGCTTTTTTTATATATGTAGAAATATATTAAAAATAATAATTTAAATGGGTATAATCATGTATAATTTATATATAAGCTAATTAATTATTTTTATTAGTAGATAAATATTATTTTTGAGAGGTGTTTATGGAAAAGCAATATGAAATACTTTCAGTTTAAGAAAATTTGCATTTGAAAGATAGAGTTTTAAAAAAGGTATATCTTAGTACAGATCATATTCAGTTATATGAAAAAATGGGATTCCGTGAAATAGGCTTAGATATTGATAAATGGGGATATCCAACTAAAATTTATGAGCATGAAAGTTTAGCATATAGCAACTAAAGAAAAATATAACTGGGATAATAAATTCTTAGAAGTATAAACTAAAAAGAGTTAGATTATTATAAGAATTTATATTTAAAATTATAAAACTAAGGGTTTTGCTTTATATAAAAATAAAGAGTCTAGCGTTCTAACACGCTAGATATGAAAAGGAGATGAGAAAATATAATGAGCAAAGGAAAAATAACATTAGAAACAGGATTTAATCTAGAAAATAGTTATGCTAGTTTACCAGAAAAGTTTTTTTCTAAACAGAATCCAAGCCATGTACCTTCACCTAAATTAGTTAAACTTAATTATTCCTTAATAGAATCATTAGGTTTAAATGTTGAGGGACTACAAAGTGATTATGGAGTAGAGATATTTGCAGGTAACAAGATTCCAGAAGGAGCTACACCAATTGCTCAGGCTTATGCAGGACATCAATTTGGACATTTTACTATGTTAGGTGATGGGAGAGCAGTATTAATAGGAGAGCACATTACGAAGCAAGGTGAAAGATTTGATATTCAACTTAAAGGTTCAGGTAGAACTCCATATTCACGAGGAGGAGATGGGAAAGCAACACTTGGTCCAATGCTAAGGGAATACATTATAAGTGAAGCAATGTATGCACTAGGTATTCCTACAACTCGTAGTTTAGCTGTAGTTACAACAGGAGAGTCAATAATTCGTGAAGAAAGGCTACCTGGAGCAATACTAACTCGTGTAGCTGCTAGTCATATACGTGTTGGTACATTCCAGTATGCTGCAAATTGGGGAACAGTTGAAGAGCTTAGAGCATTAGCTGATTATACATTAGAAAGACATTTTAAAAAGGAAAATAGCGAAGAGAACCCTTATCTTTTCTTGCTTAAAGAAGTAGTTAAGAAACAAGCTGAGCTTATTGCAAAATGGCAACTTGTTGGTTTTATTCATGGAGTAATGAATACTGATAATGTGACCATTAGTGGAGAAACAATTGATTATGGCCCTTGTGCTTTCATGGATACTTATGACCCTGAAACTGTATTTAGTTCTATAGATATTCAGGGAAGATATGCTTATGGTAATCAACCTGGTATTGGAGGTTGGAACCTTGCAAGATTTGCTGAAACTTTATTACCACTTCTGCATATTAATCAAGATGAGGCTGTCAAGATAGCACAGGAGGCAATTTCAGAGTTTCCTAAGGTTTATAAAGATAATTGGCTTTCTGGAATGAGATCAAAACTTGGTATATTTAATGAAGAGACTGAAGATGAAGCTTTGATTCAAGAACTTTTAGATATGATGAAAAAGTATAATGCTGATTATACTAATACATTCATAGCCCTAACTTTTAACAAGATAGATGATACAGAGTTGTTTAATAGTGATGAATTTAATAAGTGGTATAAATTATGGCAGGAGAGATTAACAAGACAAGAGAAGTCAAAAGATGAATCCAAGGAACTTATGAAAAATAACAATCCAGCAGTAATTCCACGTAATCACAGGGTAGAGGAAGCACTAGATGCAGCAGTAAAAGATGGAGACTATAGTGTTATGGATAGACTTTTAGAAGCGCTTTCAAAACCATACGCTCACTCTAAGGAACAGGAATATTATAAAACACTTCCTGAGCCATCAAATTGTAAATATAAAACTTATTGTGGAACATAATATAAAGTTTTAAAAATTATAATAGCTAGTAAAATAGATTAAGTTTTACTAGCTATTTTTGTATCAAAAAATCATTAATATTATTTTTTAGTCCATGATATAACATAAGTTAAGTTTTTATCTTGTTTATTTTTTATAGAATTAAGTGATACAAATTCACCCCTTATATTATTTTCAATAGCTGATAAATGGAAATGGCAAAGAGCTATTCCAATATCAATTCTAGTTAAGCCTTTAAGATTAGTAAGATAAAAATGTATGTTACTATCTTCTTTTAATGCTCTCCAAGGTTGCTTATTAATTGCTGATGGAGCTAGTCTTAACATTTCAAGTGGCCCAAAATACTCATCAGAAGTATTAGGCTCAAGTGGAGTATCAAAGTTTTTATTAAAGAATATTTCTGAATAAGGTTTACGTTTATTACTTTTACTACCAAATAAAGTTGCTATAAAAGATTTCTTACCACCTTCATAACCAACAGGAGAAACTATCGGTAATACTTCATTTTCGCCTAAATTCATTGCCTTTGCAAATTCACCTTTATTAAAAGTTCCGCCTAACCATACAGTCCCTAATCCTAGAGATGTGCAATATAAAATAACTTTTTCTAATGTATATCCTAGTGCCATTAAAGATAAATCATCATTTTCACAAGCTGCTGCTAAAAAGTAATTTGCACCCTTTATAACACCATATGTTCCAAGCTTTAGTTCTTTATTAGAATTATCTTTTTCTATCAACTTAATTTTTATTTTTTTATTAAAAGGATTTTCTACCGTATCAATATAATTTTTTATTTTGTCTACTATATCTTTAGATATAGATGTTTCGTTATAGTTTCTAACTGAATGTCTAACCTCTATTAAGTCCTTTATTGGTTTATTAAATATACTATTCATAATAAATACCTCCTGTAAATATATTTGACATTTATATGCATAAAATTTATAATTTTTTTATTACTTAAACAATATAACTATGTAGAATAATGAGATTATATCATGATAAAATGATAGGTGTCTAATTCAAATAAATCATAAATATATAACTAAAAGTTATATATTATATTTTAATTTTAATAAAATTATGAAGTAGGAGATAAAATGAATTTACAACAATTAGAATATTTCAAAGTAATAGCTGAAACTAAAAATTTTACTACAGCTTCTAATATATTATCTGTAACTCAACCAGCATTAAGCAAAGCTATATCAAAATTAGAAGAAGAATTAGATGTTTCACTTTTTGAAAGAGAAGGTCGAAATATAAAAATTACTAAATTTGGAGAAGCATTTTTAAAATATGTTGATACAGCACTAAGAGAAATTGAAAGAGGTAAAGAGAAACTTCAAGATATGAAAAAAAATAATGATAGAGTTATTTCTATAGCATCTACTCATTGTATTGGAGCAACCTTTATACCATTTTTAATAAGTAACTTCTTTAATAATAAGTTACAAGTCAAATTTAATATTAACAATCAATCTACAGAAGAAATTTTAAAAGATTTAAAGTACGGTAGGGTAGACTTTGGATTTTTTGATAATATAAAAGAGACTGAAAATTATCCTGAAATAGAGTCGATACTAGTAAAAAATGAGGAATATGTTTTAATAGTACCTAAGAAGCATCATTTGGCAAATAAAGAAGAAGTTTATTTAAATGATTTAAAAGATGAGTATTTTATAGTGTATAAAGATAAATTATATGATGAAAAAATATCATATTCTGAATTCATAGATTATACGCCTAAGATATTTGCTGAACCAGACGAAGGAAGTGTTCTTTCTGAATTAGTTTCAGCTGGAGCAGGTGTTGCAATAGTTCTAAACACACCTATAATGAATACTAATAGGATCTCTGTGATTAAGATTAAGGACAATATAGGGTATAAGAGCATCTATATGGGGTGGAACAAAGAGTTATATATTTCTGAAGCTAAAAAAGAATTTAAGGAATATGTTTTAAGTTTAAGTTAGTATAAGAACTACTTCCTAAGCCATCAAATTGTAAATATAAAACTTATTGTGGAACATAATATAAAATTTTAAAATTAGTAGCTAGTAAAATGGATTAAGTTTTACTAGCTATTTTTGTATAAAAGTATAGTAAATATACTGTATATGGTAAGTTTCATAACCTATTTGATATAAGGGACTAGTATCACAAGTAGGTAAGCCTGGTTTTATAAAGTCATATTATTTAATAAGATATGATTTTATTTTTATATATTAATATATTATAAAATAATTTTAATATATTATTGAAGTTATCTAGATTTTAGATAGTTTGTATTTATAATTGTTATGTATTAAAGTATAACCCACAAATTGGTTAAATTCTGTATTAACTAAAAACTATTGACTATAAAGTAAGAAAATATTACTATTAGAATAGTTCGAAAATACAAACTGTTTTAATTTAAGTAATGTTTTATATGTAGAACTTTTTGTTAAAGCATAACTTAAAAGAAAATAATAAAGAATATGTAGCATAAAAGGAGTTGATTAATATGAATGATAACTTAGTAAGTTATACTGATAAAATAATAGAACTTTATAATTTACTTTGGGATGATTTTCATAAGATATCATTTTCACAATTTAGAAAATATAAATTTACAGCACCTCAAGCAATGACCGTACGTCAGCTTCAATGTACTCCTTATATAACTTTAAAAGAATTAAGTGAAAAGCTAAACTTGTCAAAAAGTACAGTATCAGGGATTGTTGACAAACTTGAAAAGCAAGGAGTTTTGGTTAGAGAAATACCTGAGAATAATAGACGTATAGTGAGATTATCACTTTCAGATAAGTTTATTGAGGATACAGATTTATCATATGTTAAAAGAGAGTACTTTTTAAATGCAATTAAAAATACTTCGCAAGATGATTTAGAAAAAATAATTTATGGATTAGATAAATTTCATATGATGATAGATTCACATGATAATACTCATTATACAAAGGAATATGAAAAATAATAATTATGTAGAGCATTTATAAGTTGTAATAGCTCAAGTAATTGATGAAACAGAGTACACTCTACATTTTAATAACAATTAATTTATATTTGTGTAAAAATATAAAAGGAGATAAAGATATGACAGAATTTTGGGAATCAAGTTTTATAGAAAAACAAACTATGTGGGGATTCGAACCTTCAAAGTCTGCAATTTTAACAAAAGATTTTTTCCTTGAAAAGAATTTAAAAAATATATTAATACCAGGTATTGGATATGGAAGAAATGCAAAAGTTTTTATTGATAATGGAATCGATGTGGAAGGAATTGAAATTTCAAAAACAGCCATTGATTTAGGGAGGCAAAATGGACAAGAAATCAAAATTTATCATGGTTCAGTAACTGATATGCCTTTTGATAATAAACTTTATGACGGTATATTTTGCTATGCACTTATTCATTTATTAAGTTATAGTGAGAGAAAGAAATTTATTCAAGATTGCTATAATCAGTTAAAACCAAATGGATATATGATTTTTATAACTATTTCAAAGAAAGCTCCAATGTTTAAAAAAGGTAAACAAATTGGTAAAGATAGATTTGAGATAATGGAAGGTGTAAAAATGTTCTTTTATGATGAGGATTCAATAAAAGAAGAATTTAAAGAATATGGATTAGAAGAATTTTCAGAAATTGATGAGTTAAATCCACATATGAATAAGCTTGAATTCATAATGATTAAATGTAAAAAACAACTATAATCTAAAATAATTTTTGGATGGTTAGAAAAATAAAGTATGTATATTAATTTACAGAGAGCTATACCTCAAGTAACGGAGAGTGAAGTGAAAAAAAGATAAAATATATTCACGTTTTATAAATTAATTTATAAAGCTTTAAGTATAGATATTTAAGTTTTACTAGCTATTTTTGTAGGTAATATAGCGTATACTATTTTGCAATAACTGGAATTTAATGGTAGAATTAAACTATACATTATTAATAGAGAGTAGGATTAAATATGACAGAAAAAGAAAAAATGATATCAGGAGAGAATTATAATGCACTTGATTTAGAATTAAGAGAGTTAAGAAGCACTGCTAAAATGCTTACGTACGAATATAATAATACTAGGCCTGATGAAGATGAAAAACGTATTGAAATCTTAAAAAAGTTATTAGGTTCTTGTACAGATACTACTTTTATTGAACCTAATTTTAAGTGTGATTATGGATTTAATATTCATGTATCTGGATTACTTGTTATGAATTATAACTGTGTATTATTAGATGTTTGTAAAATTTCTATTGGAAATAATGTTTTTGTAGGACCTAACACATGTATTACTACTGCTAGTCATCCTATAATTCCAGAAGAAAGGTTAGAAGCAAGCTTTGGTAAGCCAGTTACTATAGGAAATGATGTGTGGATTGGTGCTAATTGTACTATTTTACCTGGAGTAACTATTGGAGATGGATCTGTAATAGGAGCAGGATCAGTAGTTACTAAAGATATTCCCGAAAGAGTAGTTGCTGTAGGAAATCCATGTAGGGTATTACGTTCAATTTCCGAAAAAGATTCAGTTATAAAAAGATAGATATATTAGTTATAAAAGATAGCTATATACGTTTGTGAGGTTTTAGATTAAGTAATAGAAAGGATATTTCTCTACAATAAAATTTCACTTAAAAAAGCTTATTTATTATAATTAATAGTTAAATATTAGCGAGGAAAATTGTTCAGCGTGAGGCTATCTAAGTAGTCTCACGCTTTATTTTTGACTAAATATATAAATTAATTATAGAAAAGAGGAAATCAAAAATAGAATTTTCCATAAGGTTAACGAGTAATAAGAAGGTATTTATATTATTTATGGAGGTTATACCAATTCATATCTGTGAATATAATTGCACAATTTAGAGTAGCATCTTTTTGTTTAACGTCATTATTAATGAATAATTCAATTGTTGATTTTATTAATGGGGTTATAAAATAAAAATGTTAACAAAATAGAAACTTACACGATTAAAAAAAAGCTGATATAATTCCTAATGTTAATTAAGGAGGAATAAAATTATGCCAACAACAAAAAAAGAAAGTTTAGTTTTTACAATTATTATGTGTGCATTCATGGTATTTGTTATGAGTGTATACAATGTATCAGTACATTCAGGAGGTTTTTCAAAAGATGTTATTATGGATGCACTAGTGGGATTCCCTCTTGCATTTATAGTTGGAATGATATGTGATTGGTTTATTGTATCAAAACCTGCAAAAGCAATAGCATTTAAATTTATAAAAGAAGGGGACAAGCAAATAAAAATAGCTATTTTAATTTCAACATTTATGGTATGCGGTATGGTATTATGTATGTCAATGTTTGGTGCTATACATAATGTTGGGTTAACAAAAGATTTACCATCAGCGTACATAACAGGAATAGGTATGAACTTTATTGTAGCATTACCACTACAATTACTAATAGCAGGTCCTTTTGTAAGATTTGTATTTAGTAAAATATTTAATAAGTAAGAAAGATTAATATGATAAACAAAAAACTACAATAGAAGATAATTGTATACATTACACTAAGTGTATTTGTGGTATCAAAAGAAAGAAATGAATATAAATGAAAATTATAAAGATAAATAAAAATTATAAAGTTAGATACTATATAATTTAAATATTATCATAACAAAAGTATAAGTGGTTAGTTTGATCTACTTCAGAACTATTTATGAAATAAGATAAAATCTAAAAAGCCTCACTTAAATATGATATAGACAAGCATATCATAAATAGGTGAGGTTTTTATTTAATAAGTTTTTAATTTAATATAGTTAATATAAAAGTTAAATATAGAAGCTAAATATAATATAAAAGTTAATAATAATATAGAAGTTAAATATAATATAAAAGTTAAATATAAAAAAGCTACTAATATAAGTAGCTTTTTTAAGTAGAAAATATTAAATAATTAATATTTAATATATTAATTATCTTAATACTTAACTAAATAATTACTTTCATCCACTAAATCAATCTTATCTTTCTTCTGTAAATAATCCATTATGATTTCACTCATATCTAGATTAATTTCCTTTACTAATTCAGCATTCTCATAAGCAGGATAAACAGAAGTATTACTAGCTCTATAATTACTTAAAACTATAGTATAGTAATTATCCATATTAATTACTTCGTTATTCTTTTTCATAGAAACAACTCTATCTCCAAATTCTTTTGATAAATCTATTTCATATGTTAGACCACCGTATGTGTCATAGTTATAATTTTGTACCTTTGGAAGAAGGAAATCTTTACTTATATGTACCTCATTATTTTCTACAACAAAGTATGTAGCACTCTTTTCAATAGCTTCTTTTAATTGAGCCCCTTTAATTTTTAAAATCTTTAAAGTATTTGCATAAGGATAATTAATTAATACGTCTTTAATAGTTATATCTTTCTTAAAGCCTATTGCACAGTCAAATAATGAAAGGGCAGAGAAGTCAGCATCAGAAATATCAAGTTGAATTTGATGTAATAGATTAATAAAAGGGTGTCCTTTTAATCTAGCTAAGAAAATATCATCAATAATTATATTTTTATCTAAATGTCCAATTTCAGTATCTAAAAAGTCTTTTAAATCATTTTGAATACTTGTAAATATTTTCTCTAAGCTTTCATTTATATCATCTTTTAGCAATTTAACATCTACTAATTCGTAGCTCATTTCTTTTGTATCTGTATCTAAGACAATCTTAGTAAAAGTTTGACCGTTATTAAGGGGTTGAGAACAAATAACTCCTTTTACTTTAGTTATAAATGAACGATGTTGATGACCACTTAAAATAATATCAATTGAATCAAATTGTTCTAGTAGTTCACTTCCTTGATTTTCTTTAGTTAAGCTTTCAGTTGGAAGCATATCATCATCTAAGCTTCTTTCAAATCCACCATGATAACATACAACAATTAAATCAGATTTTTCTTTTAATTCCTTTTCATATTTTGCATACATATCTACAGGATCTAAAAATTCTATATTTTTGATATTATTTTCATTTTCCCAATTTGGTATAAATGATGTCGTAAGTCCAATACATCCAATCTTAAATCCATTAAAATCAAATATTTTATATGGTTTTGTATCAAAGGATAGGCCTTTAATATTAGCATTTATAACCTTATCTGAAACTTCAGTATATGAATTAGTTAGGTAGTCTAAGCCATAATTAAATTCATGATTTCCTAAGACATAAGCATCATAATTTATTTTCTCTAATCCTTGGATTATAGGATTATTTTTAAAGTCTTTTCTAGATAAATAATTTGTAAGAACTGACCCTTGGATTAAGTCTCCACAATCAATCTTTAATGATGCATTATAATTTTTCTCATCTTTTAAAATATAACTTCCTATTTTAAGGATTCCAAGATTTTGATCAGTTACATAATTAGTTGGATATACAAATCCATGTAGGTCGCTTGTTTGATATATAGCAAGTTTCATAAAATTTCTCCTTTAATAAAGTTTAATAAAAAAGGTGACTTAAAAACTACATTTAAGACACCTTTTTATTTATATTATAATTCTTTTATTCCCAAGTTGAACTTAAAGTATTTTTAAATTCTTCTAACTTTTTATTTACATCTGAGTTATTATCAGATAATATACCTTCTAATACTGTATTTATTTCACGGAATGCACTATCAGCACCAGGTACAACAGGGTTTACATATAAGTTTTCAGTTGCCTTTGATAAAATCTTAGCTGTTAAGCTTCCAGAATTCTTATATTCATCTGATTCAATAGCACTCTTTCTAATTGGCATATATCCAGTTTCTTTAGCCCAAGTTATTTGATTTTCTTTAGTAGTTAAGAATTTTAAGTATTCATATGCTGCAGTTCTTTGTTCAGGTGTTGCATTTTGGAATACATATAAATCAGTACCTTGTTGGATAGAAGATTTTGCAGGGTATGGAGCAGCACCAACTTCAAATTTATCACCAACTCCTAATTTAACAAAAGTTTCTCCAGCCATTGAACCAACGTACATACCAACAGTTTCATTTGCAAATGGTCCTGATAAGTATTTATCTGTTCCAGCTATTCTAAAGTATCCTTCTTTTACACCATCTAAATAGTAGTTAGCAGCTTTAACTGAAGCTTCGCTAGTTACATCAAATTTAGGATCAAATGTTTGTCCTTCATTTTTCAAGAAAGTAGTATAGTAAGTATTTAATGAATCAAATCCAGCTCCTGGTATACCTTTCTTTTCTTTTATTGTCTTAGAAACATTAACAAATTCTTCGTAAGTTGTTGGTACTTTTAATTTTAATTCATCTAATAATGTTTTGTTGTACCAAATAACTTCTGTTGATTTATTAAAAGGTATTCCATATGTTTTTCCGTCTATAGTTGTTGCTTCTCTAAGACTTGGAAGAATATCATCATAATTATCAAATTTAAGTGTTTCATTATTTATATATTGACCTAAATCAACAACTAAATCATCTGAAATAGCATTTAGCATCCAGTCAGGATATGCTTGAGTCATTGTTGGTAGGTCTTTTGGACTTGAAATAGTTGAAGTTATTTTTTGTTGTAAATCTGGGTAACTTGATTGATTTTGTAGTGTTACCTTAATATTTGGATTTTCAGATGTAAACTTTTCTGTTAGCTTTTGAAGAGATTTTTCTTGCTCTCCATTCATTGCATGCCAGAATGTTATTTCAACTGGCTCCTTAATTTCTGTTACTATTTCTTCAGTACCACTACCGCCTGCGCTACCACAACCAGTAAGTAATCCTAAAGATAGAATTAAAGGTAATATTTTTTTAAGTTTCATAATTCTCTTTCCCCCCACTAAATAGTTTGTTTCTTTTCTGGTAATAATATATCTCCACATTCATTGTAAAGTCTCTCAGGACGATATGAATGGATAGGAACTAATAATTTAGGCTTAATTAAATTTATTATTTTAATTAAGTCATATGGATGAGCATGACCACTACATGATACCCTAACAAATTCAATATTATATTCTCCAAACTTTTCTACAAAAGGTACATAGCTTGGGTCAAAGTCTCCAAGTGGAACTGCATTTGAATGAATATAAATTCCGCCAGATTTTAATTTATCCATATGCTTAATAGCATTTGAATCTAATTGCCAGAAGAATTCTCCTTCATCAGCTAAAAGTTTCTCAAAGTCAATCTTATAATTTTCATCTAGCCCATACTCTTTATTATCTAATTGATAGTAATAAGATTGATATCCTGTAGCTTCCTTAAGTACATATGAGTAATATGCATCTAAAACTACTGTTCTAGGATTAGTTTTTATTATATTTAAAATTCTTTCTATATTAGAAATATAATAATTAAATGTTATTTGTTTTTCAGGATTATTTTTAACAATTTCATTTATCTTTTCTATTAATTCAGGTTCATTTGAGATTTCTCTATCACTTACATCCTCATCAAAGTCTTGGAAGGAAACACTAACACCTTCTATTAATAAGACATCACATTCTTCACTTTCTTTGCAGAAGTTTAATGTAGCATCTTTTCTATAACCATGAAGTCTGATATCTCCAGTATAAGATATTACTAAATCAGGAGTTTCTATTAATAGTCCACTAGCACCATAAGCATCATGGTCAACTGGCATTACTTTAACTTTAATTTTCCCAACGTTTATAACTTCATTTTCAGAAACACCTACTATTTCTCTAGTGTTAGCCCCTTCATTTTTTTCATAAAGAGGGAATAGGAAGTCATTATTAATATTTAAAGTATTTAATAATGATTTAGTACCTTCTAAAGTATATAAAGGTATTTCAGGATTTAAGTAATTAACAATTTTAGAATGATCTAAATGAACATGTGATAAAAATACTGCTGTATTTTTAAAGTTATCTTCCTTTGATTCATATCCAATCAAAGGTATTTTAGGATCAAACATATTATTTAAATATGGAACCAAATTCTCATCTAATAATCCTTGAAGACCTTCAGGTTGAACCTCTGCTTTTGGATTATATTCACTACCAAAATCAAAGAATATATGACTATCTTCATAAGTAATTTCTATAATAGTTCCACCAATAGTTAGGATACCATTGTGGAAAGTAATTCTAGTTTTTTTATCCTTTAACACCACTCTTAACAACTCCTCTAATAATTTGTTTTCTAAAGATTAAATATAAAATTAAAATTGGTACAATGGCTATTGTAGATGCAGCCATTTGTAATTGTACGTTTGTACCACTTTCTGTTGCAAAAGAACTTAATCCATTGCTTAAAAGTCTCATTTCTTTACTGTTAGTTACAAGTATTGGCCATAGGAATGAATTCCATCCATTAATAAAGCTAAGTATTCCCATTGTAAATAATGAAGGTTTAGCTAAAGGAATTAAAATTCTCTTTATAAATTCTAAATCGGAGCATCCATCAACTTTAGCTGCTTTATAGTAGGAGATAGGTATACTTGTAAGATATTCTTTTAAGTAAAATATATAAAATACACTTGCAAGGGATGGGACTATTAATGCTACATAACTATCTAATAAGCCAAGCTTTGCAATTGTTTGATAGTTTGTAAATACTACAACCTCATAAGGTACCATTAATAATGCAACCATACCAATCATTAATATATTTTTAAATTTAAACTCTAATTTAACTAGAGCAAATGCAGCAAGTATAGATGTTAATATTGTTCCGATTGTTGATAATCCTGCAACTAAAATTGTATTAAAGAAATATCTAACAAAAGGAGCTTGTTTCATTGCTAGAGCAAAGTTTTCCCACTGAAACTTATCTGGGAATAGTTTTGGTGGTATACTAGTTGCTTCTTGGAAAGTCATAAGACTCGATAAAATCATATATACAAATGGAAACAGCGTAATTAACGCCATAATGACAATAAATGTTTTTGATAAAACTAAATTAATCTTTTTCATACGCTCACCTATTTAGATAATTTTTTTAATATTCGATTTTGAATTAATGTGAAAATTAAAATTAATATAAATAAAATAACTGCAGCAGCCATACCCTGACCATAACGGTTTTCTACATAGAATTTATTAAATATATAGAATACAGCGGTAGTCGCGCTATCTGCAATACCGGCTTTTCCATTGAATATAGAAAATACCTGAGCATATACCTTAAATGCACTAATAAAATTAACCATTAATAAGAATGTAATAATTGGTAGCATTTGTGGAAGAGTTATTCTAAAGAATTGCTCAATCTTTGATGCTCCAAACATATCAGCAACTTTATAATAATCTTTATTAACATTTCTAAGTCCAGAAAGTAATATGATTATATTAAAAGCAAGTCCAGACCAAATACCAAATATAATAAGAGTAACCATACTCATAGCAGGATTGTCTAAGAAGTTTACTGGATCAACACCGACAAGACCTAGTAAGTAATTTACAAACCCATAGTCTTTATTTAATAAAAATCTAAACACAATACCAACTGCTATAATACTTGTTAAATATGGTATAAAAAATATAGTCTCAAATATCTGTTTATGTTTTATTTTCTCGTAAATTGTAATAGCAATAAACATTGAAATGATAAGGCCTAAGGGCACAACAACGAATGCATAAATTGATGTATTTGTTATTGCTTTATGAAATTTTGGATCTTGCAATACAAATTCATAATTCTTTATTCCATTAAATGCTAAGTTATTTAAAGTTCCTTTTTGGAAGGACATAATGAAGGTTTTGATTAATGGTAATACATTAAATATTCCTATTATTATTAAAGCAGGCAGAAGGAATAGCCATGCCTGTGGAGAATTCTCAGCTCTGTACTTAAATTTCTTAAATCTAAACTTTCCCATTAGTACACTCTATCTCCATTCTCTTTGAATATATAAATACCACTATAATCAATATCAAGACCTACTTCATCACCCTCAGAAACCTTATTACTTATATCTGTAATTAATCTTGCATCTATACCATTAATGCTAAAATTTAATATACAATCTTTTCCTATTAATTCAACATAATTAATTTCAGCTTTAAATAAGGGAGTATCACTTATTTTAAAATACTCAGGTCTAATACCAACAACATAGTTTTCTTCATTTAATTCTTCTTTAAATCTATTTTTATCTAATAAACTTAAATCAATTGAAAGATCTTTACTTTCTAAAATATTTCCTTTTTTCTTCATATCAAATATATTAATAATTGGATTTCCCATAAATTTAGCTACAAATAAATTTGCAGGCTCTAAATATAAATTTTGAGGAATATCAAACTGTTGAACAATACCTTCATTCATAAGTACTATTCTGTCACTTATAGATAAAGCCTCTTCTTGGTCGTGAGTAACAAATATAGTAGTTATTCCAATCTCCTTAACAAGCTTTCTTATTTCTTCTCTTATTCTTAATCTAAGTCTTGCATCAAGATTACTTAAAGGCTCGTCCAATAAAAGAATCTTAGGATTTTGAACTAATGCTCTTGTAATAGCAACTCTCTGTTGTTGACCTCCTGACATTTCACCAGGTTTCTTGTCAGCTAACTCCTCAATACTTGTAATTTTCATATACTTCTTTGCAATTTCCATTGCTTCATTTTTAGGTTTCTTTTTATTTCCAACAGTAAGAGGAAACATAACATTTTCAAGTACTGTCATATGAGGATATAAAGCGTAATTTTGGAATACTAGCCCTATATTTCTATCCTTAGGATGCTTGTCAATAACTGACTCATTATCAAATCTAATATCTCCGCTAGTAGGATCTAATAATCCTGCAAGTAAATTAAGTATAGTTGTTTTACCACACCCACTAGGTCCTAAAAGACAGATAAGTTCACCTTCATTAATCTGAAGATCAATGCTTTTTAGAGCTTCATAACCATTGTTATAAACCTTTTTAAGTTTTTCGATATGTATCATAGTTCACCTCTAGTATTAATATTTGATTTTTCTCAATACACTTTAGTATTTTTTTGTTAATTATTCGACTTATATTACATGTTAATTTAGTGTTTCAATTAATATATAATATTTCACAATATTACCACCTTTATAATACAACAATGTTTAAAATTATTAAAGATTTTTTTAATAATTTTATATTTGTGTGAATTTTTTTAACATGATTTTAACTAAAACACAATTTTTCAACAAAAATTTAACTTATTTTTATTAATTATCAATATTTACATTATATTTTTAATTTAAAACTTCTCCAAAATAATACAAAGATAATGCTTATAAGATTATTTATGATTGTTAATGATTTTATTTGGTATGAAAGGAAAATATGATTTAAATAGTTATTAAATTTTGCAATGGATATTTAATAATTGATATAATATAAAAAAGGCATTCAGATAATAAAATTAAAGTAAGATAATATACATTAGTGTATAGCTCTGAAAATGCAATAAAAAGTCATAATGTTGCCATATTTTAATTACATAATATAGCTAAATCAGAAATATGAGGAGGCTAAATTATGGGATATGGAAGTTGCTTTGGAGATGGAGTTAACAATATGGGCTTTGGCAGAAATATGATGGGCTTTGGAATAATAAATCTTTTAGTATATGCAATAATAATAGGATTAATTATTTATGCTATAATTTATGTATTTAAGAGAAGTGGCCTATCAAAAGGAAATGAAGCTTTAGAAAAATTAAAAATGATGTATATTGATGGAGAAATCTCCGAAGAGGAATTTGAAAAAAGAAAAAAGATAATAGAAAGAAAATAATAGAGCAAATATATAAAGAAGAACTATCTTAAATACCTTTTAAGATAGCTCTTTTTATATAATTAAAAGGTGGTGCATAATTTGAGTTTAGGAATATTATTAGTAGAAGATCAAGAGGATATAAGAAATGTTGTAAGTAAATATATAGAGAATGAAGGATATAAATTATATGTTGCAAAGGATGGATTTGAAGCTCTTGAAAAATTTAACGAAAGTTATATTAATTTAGTTGTTTTAGATATTATGATGCCTGGAATAGATGGATTTGAAGTATTAGAAGAAATAAGAAAGATATCAGATATACCAGTTATAATGTTAACTGCAAAGCAAGAAGAAGTAGATAAAATAAAAGGTTTTGATTTAGGTGCTGATGATTATGTATCAAAGCCATTTAGCTCAAGAGAACTTATGAGAAGAATAAAAGCTATATTAAAAAGAGTATATAAAGAAGATAGTGATATAGTTTTAAAATATGGTTCTTTAGAGCTTAATGAAAGTAGTAAAAAGCTTTTTAAAGATTCAAAAGAAATAGAAATAACATCGATAGAATTTAATATATTAAAGATATTTTTAAAAAACAAAGGTCAAGTTTTAAGTAGAGATCAGATAATAAATAAAGTGTATGGGTATAATTTTGATGGAGAAATTAGAAGTATAGATAGTTACATAAAAAGAATAAGAAAGAAAATAGAAGATAATCCTAAAGAACCAAAACTAATTATAACTAAGTATGGAGCAGGATATGTATTTGGAGAAAATTAATATGACAATTAAAAAGCAATGGCTCATAACACTTATAACAGTTGTAATATTGACTGTACTTATAAATACAGTTTTACTTACATTGCTTATAAATAAAAATTTTAATAATTATCTTTCTAATAATTATAATGACAATGTATCTAAAATAATAAGTACAATAGAAGAAGCAAGTAAAGACTCTACATCAAATATGCAGCTTGAAATGAATTTAAAAGGCTATTTAGATGACCCAATAATAGGAATTGTAATTTATGATAAAGATGGAAGAGAGGTATTAAGCGTTGGAAATACTATGATGCATCATATGATGATGATGGGAAACTCTAGAGAGGATGTTGAGTCCTATGATTTAAATGGTAAAAATTGTGGAGGAAGTAAACTATACATAATAAAAGATGCTTCAGTTAATAGCTCAAGCACTGTTACTATATTTAAAAAAACACTTATTATTAATAGTTTGATAGTAGGGGCTATAGTTATTTTACTTGCCATAATAATAAGCTTGTATATGAGCAAAAAAACTGTAAATGACTTAAAGAAAACAGAAGAATTAGCTCAAAATATAAATTTAGGTAATGACACTAAGATTAAATTATCAAGTATAAAAGAAATAAGATTTATCCAAGTAAGTCTACAAGAACTTAGTAGTAAACTTAAATTAAAACAAAAAGGAAGAAAAAAGCTCCTAGATGAAATGATTCACCAAACAAGAACTCCTTTGACTATATTAAAATCTCACATAGAAGCATATGAAGATGGCATATTAGAATTAAATAGTAATGAATTTAACATTTTAGAAGAGCAATTAGATAATGTAACTTCTATAATATCTAATATGAGTGAAATGATAGAAGGAGAAAAGGATTTAGAAGAAATAAAGATAGAGAAGTTAAACTTAAATGAGTTATTAAATCAAATAGGAAATGGATTAAAACTTCAGTTTAAAAAGAAAAATATAGATTTTCAAGTAGTAGGAGATAATAATATATTTATAAATACAGATAGGTATAAATTAAGCCAAGCCGTTTATAATATACTCACTAATTCATACAAGTTTACTTTGGAGGGTGGAGCCGTAAAACTAGAGACTTTTAAAGAAGATAAAAATATAAAAATAATAATAGAAGATACAGGGATTGGTATAAAAAAAGAAGATCTAAAAAGAATATTTGAAGCTTATTATAGAGGACTAAACACAAATAAAATAAAAGGTGAGGGTATAGGTCTTTATGTAGTACGTGAAAATATAGAGGCTATAAAGGGAAAAATAGAAGTAGAATCTAAATATGGCATAGGAACTAAGTTTATTGTAACTCTTCCATATACTTAAAAAGTATATGGAAGAGTTTTTATTATTAACTTAAGCTTTTGCATGTTTTTTATGTAAAGAATTTATTCCTTTAATTAATACTGAAATTACACCAATAAAAAATAGAATAAATGCTATAGGTATTAAAAAGAATGGTTCTATAAGTGTTCCATCAGGGGCTACCTTTGAACCTATAATATTAAAAGCTATTAAGCAACAAGCTCCTAAAACAAATGGTAAAAGATAAATAAATTTTTTCATAATAACTCACTCCTTAATATTTTATGATCATATATTAACATAAGGAAAATTAAATTGCAATAAAAATATATCGAAAAACAATAAAAATATATTAATTAGGAATAAAATTTAGTTTTGAAGGAAACAAATGTTATTACATAAGATTGATGGAAATATAGAGGTAGTTTAGTTTAAGTTTATATTGTAATAACTAAAATAGGTGCTATTTCTAGCACCTAATCTTTTCTTTAAATCCAAATGGACTTAAAGAAATAATTGCTTTATTAAGGAAATAACTACTTTATTTCGGAATTAGTCGAATGATTTTATCATCAGTTATATTAGGATTTCCTCTACCGTCTCTATTACTTGTTGTTAAATAAATTGATCCATCTTTTCCTAAGACAACATCACGTAAGCGTCCGTATTCATTCTTAAACCATGATTCTACATTCCTAACTACTGTGCCATTACCATTCAGTGAGAGGGAAAGTAGTTGTTGTCCACGTAAAGTAGCAACGAGTAATTTTTCTTGCAATGGTCCCTGATTTACGAAGGCGATACCAGAAGGTGCCCATGTATCTTCTCCACTGTGTATTAAAGGTTTTTGTGTTATAACTTCTGTGGATTCTTCATCCCCTTGAACCAGAGGCCATCCATAGTTTGCTCCAGGTTGTATTATGTTCATTTCATCATGAGCTAATTGTCCATGTTCTGATTCATACAATACATTATTTAAATTCCATGCTAAGCCTTGTGGATTTCTATGACCTAAACTATAAACAGGTGAATTAACAATTGGGTTATCTTTAGGAATACTGCCGTTTAATTCTAGTCGCAGTATTTTTCCAGCAATACTTGTGGGATTTTGGGAGAGTGTAGAATTTCCAGCATCTCCAGTTGTTATATATAATTTTTGATCAGGACCTATCTTTATCCTTCCTCCATTATGAATTTGTCCTCCAGGAATTTTATCAATAAGAATTCGATCAATAGATGCTCTATTGTTGTTTTCAACTAATCTAACAACACGATTATAGATTTTATTACCGTCTGTATATGAATGCATAACATATATATAACGGTTTTGTGAAAAATTTGGATCTAGGGCAATACCCATCAAACCACCTTCTCCTTCACTTACAAAGGGTGTAGGAAATGTAATAAGTGGCTGTGGATTAAGTTTACCGTCTTTAATAGATCTAACTCTTCCAGGTCGTTCAGTGAAATATATGTTTCCTTCATTACTTATATCTATGGCCCAGGGTACAGATAAATTTTCAGCAATAACTTCGACTTCATAAGGAAGCTGCCTTGATTTTCTTGCCTTTAATCTGACATTTGTTGTACTACGAGTATGATATATCATATCATTCAAAATATTGTGAAATAAATTTTTCATATTGTTATACTCCAAACTTAAATTAATAAACTTTTAAATGCAGACTCTAATAAAAGTTATAGGTTCAAATTATAAAATTTGCTACTTTTTATTTATTATCTATATAATTATCATATTACTCATTTACAAGGCTAATAGTACCAGGCTAATTAAATAACACTGAATTAGAATAAGTTGAATCAAGTAGATTAAATAAGATTAATAAAGTTATTATAATGAGTAAATCCTACTAAAAAATTATATGTATAATTTATTTTACTTAAGGTAATTTATATGATGGCTATCTTTATTTTCCTACTAATTTTTTATATAGGTAAAGAATACTTATGTTATTACAGTAAGTTATAATTATTAACTCATATTAAAAATAATATTTAGAATATTAGAAGAAGTTACAATAATATTTAATCTTTTTCAGGTAAATAAGGGATTAAGATACAAAGAGATATAATTAATTGAAATTATTTCCAATAAATGGTATTATAATGAAGGAATATTTTTTATGATAAGAAAACTAAGGGAGATGACACATTATGAAAATTAAGCTGATTAACTACTCGGTGCAGTTAATATAATCTGATAGTAGATTGTATCGAGATAGATTAATTTACTATCAGATAACTGCACTGCCTATATTATAAATAAAATAATAATATAAGGAGAGTAACAGTTATGGATTATAATAAATTAAAAAAGTTATGGAAAGATGATGAAAGTATGAGTTTTAAGGGATGGGATTTTTCTTATTTAGATAATAGATGGGAAGAGGAAAATTTACCTTGGGACTATAAAAATATAGTAGAAAACTATTTAAAGAATACTTATACATTACTTGATATGGGTACTGGAGGAGGAGAATTTATATTATCATTAAAGCATCCCTATGAAAAAACTTCAGTAACAGAAAAGTGGGAGCCTAATGTGAAAGTATGTAATGAAAGATTATCTCCATTAGGAATAGATGTAAATCAGGTATATGATGATAGTGAATTACCATTTGAAGATAACTCCTTTGACATGATTATTAACAGACATGAATCATATGATGCAAAGGAAGTAAAAAGAGTATTAAAGCCAAATGGAATATTTATAACTCAGCAAGTTGGTGGTAAGAATAATGAAAGTATGTCTAAGAGGCTAATAAAAGACTTTAATCCACAGTTTCCAAATATCAATTTAGATAATACATTAAAAGACCTTAAAGAAAATTATTTTGATATTCTATATCAAAATGAGTATTTTCCATATTTACGTTTCTATGACATTGGAGCAATTGTATACTTTGCTAAAATCATAGAATGGGAATTTCCTAATTTCTCTGTAGATAATTGCTTTGATGAGCTTTGTAAATTATATGATGAATTAAAGACTAAAGGTTATATTGAAAGTCTTGAGCATAGATTCATTGTTATATGCAAAAATATAAAGAAATTGATTTAAGCATGAATGAAGCACTAGATCACATTGGAGTATTTGATAATATTGTAATTAATCACTATAGATTAAATAAGAAGCAACTTAAAAATCTTAAAAATCATTTAACCGATAATGGAAGTTTATTTATCTGTGGTTTTGGGGATAATGATAAGGTAGATTCTAAATTTAAAAAAGAGGATTTAATTCAATCAACTGATTTTGAAGATATAAATAAGGCGTTT
Organism: Clostridium perfringens; assembly: GCA_040144665.1. Lineage (GTDB taxonomy): Bacteria > Bacillota > Clostridia > Clostridiales > Clostridiaceae > Clostridium > Clostridium perfringens_A. Next base: position 46,911 of record JBBVGE010000309.1, on the reverse strand, counting down.
CATTTAATTAATTATACTGAAGATCAAGATGATAAGGGAGCTATTGTTACCTATATTTTTACAAAGATAAAAGCTTAAAACAGAGATATAAAATTATAAACATTGGAGGATGATGATTATTATAGTATTAATATTGCTAATTTGTTTAGCAGGGATAAGAATTTATATATGTGACAAGATAAAACTCGATTATTTCTTAGCAGGTATGTATCCAGTTAGTATTATAACTTTTATTTTTATATCTCTTGCTATTTCACTTGATAGCAATAGTAAAAATATTAGTTTTTTAATTAACTCAACTATGATCGTAGGATCAATAATATTTAGTATAGCAGCAGTGTTAAGCTTAAAAAATATAAAAAAGCAGCATATAAATAGTAATAAGTTAATACTATTTGCTATTAATTTTGTATGTGTTATATCAGTAATACCAGCTTTCTTAATATCAATAATAATACCTTTAATAGATTTAGGAATATTTATAAAACAATTGAGTTCTTCGATGTATACAACAAGTTAAATACAACAAATAGATTTATTAAATATAAGTAATATGATAATAAATAAAAATAATATAATAAGGTAATTAGATAAAATAAACTAAATAAAAATAGCTTAATAAAAATAGTTTAATTATATAAAATACAAAGTAGCCAATATAGAAGTTTTTAGCTTTTATATTGGCTACTATTTTAGTTAACTATTTTCTAAAATATATTTAAATACTTTATTATGTTCGGTATCCTTACTTAAAGCTTGAATCACTTTTATTATCTGAATTTCTGTAATTATTTCTTTTGAGTATTCATAAGAGCATAAAAGGTATCCCTTAATTATTCTATAACTATTAATAAGCATCTTTATACTTTCACTTAAGTTTTCACCTTTATTAAAAGGGATTATATCCTTAAATATTTGATTTACTAGATAATTTTCAAATATATAAGAATAATTATTTAACTCAAAATCTTTAGATATAACTTTATTAGATTTATTGAAATTTATTTTATTAATGTTATTACAATTAATACTGCTAAAGTTATCTTCTATAGATAAAATATCTTTTCTTAAATTACTTAAATAAGCTTTTAGTCTAGTTCCAATAATTTTATCAAAAAGATCATCATTTAAGATTGAATTATAAAAGTTAGAATTCTCTACAAATTCTTTTCCTTTTAAAGAATTAAAATCCATAGCATTATTATTAAAGTTTTCTAAAAGCATTTCAATATTACAATAATCTGTGTTATCACTTAAAGCTTCATCTCTTAAAACTTCAAGTTTTGCATAAAAGCTTTTAAGTATATTAAGTCTTTCCTCAATACTAAAATCTCTATTTTGCATTATATTTATGGATATTATTCTTATATCCCAGAAGTATTGAAGTAGGCTAGTTGTTCCACTAAAGGCTTGGCTATCTATCAATCTTCTTATTTCTACTGTATCTTCATCTAAATATTCTTCACATTCTATAAATTCCATCTTTTCTTTATTTAAAAAGGCTTTAAAGCAAACTTCTTCACAAGAAGGAAGACCACTCTTTTCATATATATAATCAATAATATTAAAAACTCTAGGATATCTTTTGCAAGTTATAGAAAGATTATCTTCTCCACAAGAACCATGAATATCACAAAGCATATTCTCATTTAAAAAAGGACATCTATTCTGAGGTTTTAAAACCATAAACCCATAGTTAAATGAATCATCAAGTGTATCATTTTTAATATATTTACCTTTAACTAGAGTTTTAAGCTCATCACTACCATTTTCATATTTATTAAATGTAATCTCATCTATATTAACATCCCATCCAGCACAACAAGTATCATTGCAATTTTCTGCAATGCAACTAAAATCAGCCATATACTCAGGCATAAAAAAACTTACTCTCAAAAAGTAACACCATCTTTCTTGGATAATAATACAATTATATTTACCCCTTATAGTTGTTAAATTATACGAGTTTAAGTAAGTTTAAGTATTATCTAAATCCGATATAAGATTACAGCTGTAATTTAAAATATTTTTATATTGTTATCAGTAATTTGCATTTTTACATGCTTTATTATTTTAACACTTAAATTAAAGTTTTGGGAGAAAAAATTAATTTTAATAGTTTTAGAAGAAATTTTTAAAATCAATCGGTTTAGGGTAAGAAGTGAGGAGATGCTAGAGGAACAAAAACAGATGATTCAGAATAAAAGAGAGCTAATTAATTATAAAATAAGAACCATTTATAAAGATTAGGTTGTGATGTAATATTTATGATCTCTCTTTTTATACTCTTCAATAAGTATATTATGAATTAAAAAGGGCAGAATTATAAAATGATGTTTAAATATTGTACATCATTTTAATTATATTAATAATAATTTATTTTGGGGTGAGAATTTTATGAAAGAAGTATTACATTTAGGTATTGATATAGGGTCAACTACTATTAAACTTGTATTATTAGATACTAAGGACAACATTATATATAGTAAGTACGAAAGACACTACTCTAATATAAAGGAGACTACAGCTTCTTGTATAAAAGAAGTTTTTAAAAAATATAAAGATTATGATATTACAGCAATGATAACAGGATCTAGTGGATTAGAACTGTCAAAGCTTCTAGGATTATCTTTTATTCAGGAAGTTATTGCTTGTACAGAAGCCGTTGAAGTTTTTATAAATAATGCTGATGTAGTAATAGAATTAGGTGGAGAAGATGCAAAGATAACATATTTTGAAGGTAGTTTAGAACAACGTATGAATGGAGTTTGTGCTGGTGGCACAGGTGCTTTTATAGACCAGATGGCTACATTACTTGAAACAGATGCGAAAGGATTAAATGAATTAGCTAAAAATTATAATATAATTTATCCAATTGCTGCAAGGTGTGGGGTTTTTGCAAAAACAGATATACAATCTCTTATAAATGAGGGAGCTACCAAAGAAGATATAGCAGCATCTATATTCCAAGCTGTTGTAAACCAGACTATAAGTGGGCTTGCTTGCGGAAAGCCAATAAAGGGAAATGTTGCATTTTTAGGGGGTCCATTATACTTTTTATCAGAGCTTAGAAGAAGATTTATTGATACTTTACAATTAAAGTCGGAAGAAGTATTATTTCCAAAAGATCCTCAATTATTTGTAGCTATTGGTGCAGCTATTGAATCTAAAAAAGAGAAAGTTATAAGTTTTAAGGAGCTTTTAGAAGCAGCTGAAAGTTTAGATGATAATAGTATGGCTACTTCAGATACCTTAGAGGCATTATTTAAAGATGATCAGGAATTACAAAGCTTTAAAGAAAGGCATTACAGTTATAAGGCAAAGACAAGGGACATAACTACATATGAGGGAGAGGCCTTTTTAGGTATAGATGCAGGTTCTACAACTACTAAAGCTATATTAATAGATAATGAAGGAGCTATATTATATTCTTTTTATGGTAGTAATAAAGGTAATCCTATGCAAATTACTATAAATATATTAAAAGATATATATAGTAAAATTAGCCCAAAAATAAAAATAGCTAAAGCAGCTGTAACAGGTTATGGGGAGGCACTTATAAAATCAGCTTTAAATATTGATATTGGAGAAGTCGAAACCATTGCACATTATAGAGCTGCAAAGCATTTTTTAAAAGATGTAGACTTTATTCTTGATATAGGTGGGCAAGATATGAAGTGTATCAAGATAAAAAATGGAGTAATAAATTCTATTCAGTTAAATGAGGCCTGTTCATCAGGGTGTGGCTCCTTTCTTGATATGTTTGCACAATCTTTAAATATGAATATTAGGGAGTTTTCAAAAGAGGGTCTACTATCAAAAAGTCCAGTGGATTTAGGGTCAAGATGTACTGTATTTATGAATTCTAAAGTTAAGCAAGTTCAAAAGGAAGGTGCTGATATTGGAGCTATATCTTCTGGATTATCTTACTCTGTAATTAAAAATGCTCTTTATAAAGTTATAAAGATAAGAAAACCTGAAGACCTTGGAGAAAAAATCATAGTTCAAGGAGGAACTTTTTATAATGATGCTGTTTTAAGAGCTTTTGAGAAAGTTACTGGTAAAGAGACTGTAAGACCTGATATTGCTGGTCTTATGGGAGCATTTGGAGCTGCTCTTATTGCAAAAGATAACTATAAAGGAAATGAGATTTCTAATATTTTAGGGGAATCTGATATTAAAAAGTTTGCAGTATCAAACGAATTTAGGCATTGTGGATTATGTAGTAATAATTGTTTACTCACTGTAAATAAATTTTCTGATGGTAGAAAATTTATTTCTGGTAATAGATGTGAAAGAGGTATAGGAGCTAATAAAAATACAAAAAAAGCAGCAAATTTATTTGATTATAAATATAAGAGAATTTTTGGATATAAACCTCTTTCAAAAGAAGAAGCAATAAGAGGAGAAGTGGGTATACCAAGAGTTTTAAATATGTATGAAAATTATCCATTTTGGTACACTTTCTTTACGAAACTGGGTTTTAGAGTAATATTATCTCCAAACTCTACAAAGAAAATTTACAATGAAGGTATTGATACTATACCATCAGAGTCTATTTGTTATCCTGCAAAAATTGCTCATGGACATATAACAAATCTTATAAAAAAAGGTTTAAGTTTTATATTTTATCCATGTGTATCTTATGAGAGATTAGAGGATAAAAGTGCAGATAATCACTATAATTGTGCTATAGTAATTTCTTATCCGGAGGTTGTTAAAAATAATATTGGAGCTTTGAGAAGTAAAGATATAATATATAAAAATCCATTTTTGAATTTTAATGATAAAAAGTCAATGAAGAAGAACTTATATAATGAACTAAAAGAATTTAATATAAGTCAAAAAGAAATAAACTTTGCAGTTGATAAAGCTTACGAAGAAGTTATTAATGTTAAAGAGGATATAAAAAATAAGGCATTAGAAATTTTAGAAGACTTAGATAAAAGTGGTGGAAAAGGTATTGTATTAAGTGGTAGACCTTATCATTTAGATTTAGAGATAAATCATGGTATAGCAGATATGATATCACAAGAAGGTTTAGCAGTATTTACAGAGGATTCTGTAGCTGACTTAGTTGAAATTTCAAGGCCATTAAGGGTGCTTGACCAATGGACTTATCATTCAAGAGCATATAGGGCAGCACAGTTTGTAGGGAGTAGAGAAAACTTAGAGTTAATCCAATTAAACTCTTTTGGATGTGGATTAGATGCAATTGCTACAGATCAATTACAAGAAATATTAGAAGGGTATGGTAAAATATACACACTACTAAAAATAGATGAAGTTAATAACTTAGGTGCAGCTAGAATAAGAGTACGTTCTCTTAAAGCTGCTATGGATGATATAAATAAGTCACGAATCTCTAGTTTAAATTCAAAAATAATTAAACCTTATGATAAAGTTATATTTACAAAAGAAATGAAAGAAAAACATACACTACTTTGTCCACAATTATCTCCAATACATTTTGAACTTCTAGAAGCTGCTCTTAAAAGTTCAGGATATAATTTAAAGGTATTACCTAAAGTTAATCGAGATACAATAGAAGAAGGATTAAAATATGTAAATAATGATACTTGTTATCCTGCCATTGTAGTAGTAGGCCAAATTATAAATGCACTTAAATCTAATAAATATGATTTAAATAGTACTTCAGTTGTGATTTCTCAAACAGGAGGAACTTGTAGAGCATCCAACTACATTGCTCTTATAAGAAAAGCATTAAAAGATGCAGGATATGAAAAAATACCAGTTATATCTTTAAGTGTTCAAGGAATAGAGAATAATCCAGGATTTAAAATAACAATACCAATGATTAATAAAGGATTAATGGCATTAGCTTATGGAGATATGCTTTTAAAAATGACAAATAGAGTAAGGCCTTATGAAAAAATGAAAAATTCAACAGATTTACTTTGTTTAAAATGGATAAATATATGTAAAAATAGTGTAGCTAGTGGAAGCTTTAAGGATTTTAAAAATATTACAAATGAAATGGTAAAAGAATTTGATAGCTTAGAAATGAAAGATATAATTAAGCCAAAAGTAGCAGTAGTTGGAGAAATTTTCTTAAAGTATAATACTTTAGCTAATAACAATATTATAAAAATACTAGAGGAAGAAGGAGCAGAAGTAATAATACCAGATTTAACATATTTTTTATTATATTGTGCTTATAACCAAAAGTTTAAATATGAGAAACTAGGCGGAAGTTTAAAAAATTTATTAGGTGGTAGATTAGCTATTAGATATATAGAAATTTATGTAGCACAAATGAAGAAGGCACTAAGTAATAGTAAGAAATTCATGCTACCACAAAGAATTGAAGAATTAGCTAAAGGAACGGATGATATTTTATCCCTTGGTAATCAAGCTGGAGAGGGATGGTTATTAACCGCAGAGATTATTAAGTTATTGAAGAATGGAGTTAGTAATATGATTTGTATACAGCCTTTTGCATGTCTACCAAATCATGTGATAGGAAAGGGAATGATTAGAGAAATTAAAAGAAGATATCCTTATTTAAATATTGCTCCAATAGATTATGATCCTGGTGCTAGTGAAGTAAATCAATTAAACAGAATAAAGCTTATGATTTCTACTGCAACCAAAAATATGGAAAAAGTAGAAAAGGGTTAAAATAGATATAAAAGATTAAGGATTTAGCAAATGAAAACCACAACAGATGATGGCATGGTTTTTATATCTTAAAAATTAGAGTGTTTAAGAGAAGCCGTATCACAAATAAGGGATACGGTTTTTACTTATTTTAAATTAGTAAGATAGTTATTACTTAAAGTACTTACAGAATTAATTATTTTAACAATTTCACTAGGAGGCTCAGGCAAATCATTTTCAAGCCAAGTTTGAATAATTGCAATACAACCTCCAATAATATATCGTATATAGTAATTTGAGTAAGGTTTACTAAACTCATCTGAATAATTGTATATTTCTTCAAGATTAGCTTTATTAGCAATAAAGATTAATTTATCTATAAGTCTATTATCTCCCTGTTTACAAAATAGAATTTTACATAAATCTCTATTCTCTGAAATCAATTCAAGAACATTAAGAAGCAGTGAGTCAGAATAGTTTTTCACTGGAGTTTCATCAAGATACTTAATAATTTGATTGAATAATTCATCTTCCATAGACTGAAGTAAGTCATATGGATCTTTATAATGAGTATAAAAAGTTCCTCTATTGATATCTGCATTTTTACATATATCAGTAACAGTAATTTGATGAATTTCGTTACTCTCAAGTAGTTTAATTAAGCTTTCTTTAATTACTTTTTTAGTATATAAAACTCTACGATTTCCTTTAACTCCTGCCATATAATGTTCTCCTTTACTGGTTATTTGAATAATTTAATATTAAATGTTATTTAATGAACAAAATTATTTTTTATGTATGATTAATAACATTAATAGAATATATGATTATTGTTTGTTAGATTTTGTTAAATTATAATATTATCATACTATTAAATGAACGTTATGTCTATTTAATGACGATAAGTACATTAAAAAATAAAATGGAGGGTCAAGATGTCGTATATAAAGATTAGCAATTTATATAAAAAATATAAGGTTGGAGAGAATGAAGTTGTAGCTAATAATGGGATTACATTTTCTATTGAAAAGGGAGAATTTGTTGTTATATTAGGGCCAAGTGGAGCAGGAAAATCAACTGTACTTAATATTCTTGGTGGAATGGATAGTTGTGATGAAGGAAAAATAACAATTGATAAACTTGACATTTCTAAGCTTAATAATAAACAGCTTACTAAATATAGGAGAGATGATGTAGGATTTGTATTCCAATTTTATAATCTAGTGCAAAATTTAACAGCAAGAGAGAATGTAGAACTTGCAACACAGATATCAAAAGATGCATTAGATGTAGATAAAACCCTTGAATTAGTAGGACTTAGTCATAGAAAAGATAATTTTCCATCTCAATTATCAGGAGGAGAGCAACAAAGAGTATCTATTGCAAGGGCAGTTGCAAAAAATCCTAAGTTATTACTTTGTGATGAGCCAACTGGTGCTTTAGATTATAAGACAGGAAAGCAGGTTTTAAAAACTCTTCAAGATACCTGCAGAAAAATGGGAACTACAGTTATAGTTATAACTCATAATTCAGCAATTGCACAAATGGCAGATAGAGTTATTAAAATTAATGATGCAAAGGTTAGAAGTGTAGACATTAATGACAATCCTATTTCAGTTGAAGAGATTGAATGGTAGAGGTGGCTTACGATGAAGGTTAAGGCATATGAAAAATTAACATTAAGAGAGATTTTATCATCAAAAGCAAGGTTTTTTTCAATATTAATAATTATTCTTTTAGGGGTTGCCTTTTACTCAGGTATAAAATCAGCAGGCCCAGATATGAAACAATCTATAAGTAATTTATACAGCACACATAATCTTATGGATAGCAAAATCGTATCAAATTTTGGATTAGATGATAAAGATATTGATGTACTTAAAAATAATGATAAAATACTAGATTTTTATGGCACACATAGTATAGACGCTAATCTTACTAACACAAGCAATGTAGTGAAGTTTATGGAATATAACAATAAAAATAATATAAATAACTTTATTGTTGTAGATGGTAGATTGCCTGAAAAAAGTGGAGAGATAGCACTAGATGAAGAAGCTTTAAAAACCAATAAGGATTTAAAGATAGGACAAGAATATGTAATTGATACTGATAAAGATACAAAGAAGTCTTTTAAGAAGACAAAATTTAAAATAGTTGGTATTGTAAGAAGTCCAATGTATATAGAAAAAGGTGCTAGAGGTATAACTTCTGTTGGTAAAGGAAGTGTTGATTACTTTGCAGTACTAAATAGTTCAGATATATCAATGGATTTATACACAGAGATATATGTAAGATTTAAAAATGTACAAGGACTTGATGCATATAGTAATGAATATAAAGAATTAATGGATGAAAATAATAAATACCTTGAAGATATGTATTCAGATAGAAAGGTAGAAAGAGTTAAAGAGATAAAGGAACAGTTACAGAAAGATTTTAGTAAAGGCCTTAAAGGAATGGGAGATATAGGTCAAGAAAGTTTAGATTCTAAAAAAGAGAGCAGTATGGGATTAGATAAAATCCAATATTATATTTTTGATAGAACTGATAATCCAGGATATTCAGGATATGAAGATTCAATTAGTAGCTTAGATAATATTGCCTCAGTACTGCCTGTATTTTTCTTTTTAATAGCAGTATTAATTTGTCTAACAACAATGACAAGAATGGTGGAAGAAAATAGAGTAGAAATAGGCACCTTGAAGTCGCTTGGATATGGTGATTTAGAAATATCTAAAAAATATATAGTATATTCATCACTAGCAAGTATTTCAGGAAGTATATTAGGTATATTAATTGGTTGTAATTTACTCCCAATAATAATTAGCAATGCTTATGAAAGCTTATATACTCTACCTAAATTAAATATATATTATTATCAATTATATATAATTCAATCAATGTTAATATCAATATTATGTACTGTAGGAGCTACTTTGTTTGTTATAAGAATTGAATTAAAAAGTAAGCCATCAGAGTTGATGAAAGTAAAAGCTCCAAGGGTTGGGAAAAAGATATTTTTAGAGAGAATTGCACCATTATGGAAAAGATTAAGCTTTAATTATAAGGTTACATTTAGAAATATATTTAGATATAAACAACGTATGATAATGACTGTCTTAGGAATTGCTGGTTGTATGGCAATACTTGTTACAGGATTTGGACTTAAAGAGTCAAATGTAGGATCACTTGAAAAGCAGTTTAATAAGCTTTGGAAATATGATGCTATGGTTATATTAAATGAAGACTCTACTAAAAAAGACATGAAAGAGTATAATGATGTTCTAAATAAAATATCTGCCAATGAAAGTAATTTAAATGTGCATCAAGAGTCTGTAATCTTTAGCAAAGAAAATATGAATAAACAAGAAGCAACTCTATATGCACCACAACATAAAGAGAAGATGAATGACTATATAATTTTAAATGATAGAGTATCAGGTGATAAGTATGAAATATCTGATGATGGTGTTATTATAACAGAAAAATTAGCAAAGCTTTTAGGAGTTTCTGATGGAGACACTATATCAATGAAAGATGAAAATAATAATACTTACAAAGTTAAGGTAGACAAAATAGCTGAAAATTATGTTAAGCATTATATTTATATGTCACCATCATATTATGAAAAGATATTTAAAAATAAGCCTGTATACAATATGCAATTTTTAAATATTGATAATGATAAAATGAATGAAGATGAAATAACTTCAAAACTTTTAGAATGTAAAAATGTATCAAATGTTGCCTTAACATCTCAAATACAAAGCTCAACTGAGGACTCAATTGCTAATATGAATTTAGTTATGTTAGTAATAATTATATCAGCTGGATGCTTAGCTTTTGTAGTTTTATACAACTTAAATAATATAAACGTATCAGAGCGTATAAGAGAATTATCTACTATAAAGGTACTTGGCTTTTTTGACAACGAAGTTACTATGTATATTTTAAGAGAGAATGTAATATTAACATTGTTAGGAGTAATTGCAGGATCAGTTTTAGGGAAAATACTTCATACATTTATAATTTATACAGCGGAAACTGATACTATGATGATGTATCCTGATATATCTATTATTAGTTATATATTATCTGCAGCAATAACTATACTTTTTTCAATAATAGTTATGATTATAATGCATATTAAGCTAAAGAAAGTTAATATGATTGATGCATTAAAATCTAATGAATAATATATAATAGTAAAAATATAAAATTATTAGGTTTAAGGGGGAAGAATGAATAAAGTAGATTTGCATATGCATTCATGTTTTAGTGATGATGGGGAATTAAGTCCAGAAGAAATAGTCAGTATTGCGATAGAAAAAGGTATGGATGTAATTTCAATAACAGATCATAATTCTGTTAAAGGAGTACAAAGAGCATTAGATTATTCAAAAGATAAAAAGATAAAAGTAATACCAGGGATAGAAATTGACTGTACTTATAATGATATTAATCTTCATTTGTTAGGTTATAACATTGATTTTACAAATGAGTGTTTTAATAGATTAGAAGAGGATATTCTAAATCAAGAAAAAGCTTCTGCAATTCAAAAGATTCAAAAGATAAAAGAAGTTACTAATCTGGAGTTAGATACTGATGAAGTTTTAAAGAGGTCAAATAATGGAATAGTTACAGGAGAATTAATAGCAGAAGTATTACTAGAAAATCTGCAAAATAGAAAATCTCCTATACTAAAGCCTTATGTAGAAGGTGGAGATAGATATGATATGCCTTTTGTAAATTTTTATTGGGATTATTTTTCAAAGGGGAAAGCAGCCTATGTACCTATAGAATTCATTAGTTTAAAAGAAGCTATAGATATGATAAAAAGAACTGGTGGAATACCTGTAATTGCACATCCAGGGAATAACCTAAAAGATAATCTTGAAATAATTGATGATTTAATAGATGAAGGTATTCTTGGGATAGAAGTATATAGTTCATATCATACAGATGAGCAAATAGATTACTTTTTTAATAAAGCAATAAATTCTAATTTACTTATTACTTGTGGTACAGATTTTCATGGAAAGAATAAACCCAATATATTCATTGGAGAGTTTAAGAGAGAGCCTAAAAACATTGTTGACTTAAACTAATTTATATAATTAGATAAAAAATATATTTTTATTAATAGTATTTAAGTTTGGACAAGTTAATATGAAGATATAAAATAAGGAATGATTTTTAAGGTCATTCCTTATTTTAATTTTAGTAAATAATTTTATAGTAGTCCTTATACTAAATAAAGAATTCAATATAATATAAAAATCTATCTTTGTTATCTATATTAATATGATTTGATTTCTGGTATAATTTTCAATACCCAAATAGATAAGAGCCTGAAATTTTAGATACTTATAATTAAAATTAGCATTAAATCTAAGTAATTAAGGTTATAAATTTTCTATGTGGTTATAATGACATACATAAAGAAGAAGTAATAATTATACACAAAAGAAGAAGTAATAGTTAAGCATAGATAGTGGATAAATGGAGGGCAAAACGTGAATGAGGAATATATAACCTTAAGAGGGTGTAGAGAAAATAATCTAAAGGACGTTTCATTAAAGATACCAAAAAGAAAAATAACAATATTTACAGGGGTATCTGGTTCAGGTAAATCATCTATTGTATTTGAGACAGTAGCAAAGGAAGCACAACGTCAGTTAAATGAGACCTTTAGTGCTTTTATAAGAAACTTTCTACCAAAGTATGGTGATGTAAAAGCTGATTGTATTGAAAATTTATCAACACCAATAATAATTGACCAAAAGAGAATTGGAGGAAATTCTAGATCAACTTTAGGAACAATTACTGATATTAATTCATTTCTTAGAGCTTTATATTCAAGATTTGGAAGCATTAATATAGGGAAAGCCAACATGTTTTCATTTAATGATGTAAATGGTATGTGCCCAGAATGTGAAGGTATTGGTAAGAAATTAACAGTAGATATGGACATGATTCTTGATAAAAGTAAGTCTTTAAATGAGGGAGCAATTTTACTTTCAGGGTTTGGAGTTGGTTCTTGGCATTGGAAACTTTTTGCAGAGTCAGGATTTTTCGATAATGATAAAAAGATATGTGATTATTCAGATGAAGAGTTAGAGAAATTTTTATATGGAGAACCTGAAAAAATAAAGATATCTGATGTTGGTACAATGAATTTAACTTATGAAGGATTAATAGTTAAATTTAATAGATTATATCTTAAAAAAGAAGGAGAAATGTCAGAAGCTGCAAAGAAAAAGTTAAATAAACTTCTAACAGAAGGGGAATGTCCTCTATGTAATGGAAGAAGACTTAATGAGCAGGTATATAAATGTTTAATTAACGGCTATAATATTGCAGATCTTACAAGTATGCAGATTGATAAGCTTGTAAATGTTATTTCTAAAATTGATGAACCAGAGGCACAGCCTTTAGTAAAAGGTATAGTAGAAAAACTTAATAATATTATAGATATAGGTCTTGGATATTTAACTTTAGATAGAGAAACATCATCCCTTTCTGGAGGAGAATCACAACGTATTAAGATGGTAAAGCATTTAAATAGTAATCTTATAGACTTAATGTATATATTTGATGAGCCAAGTATAGGACTTCATCCAAGAGATGTTCATAAATTAAATAACCTCCTAAAAAAATTACGTGATAAAGGTAATACTGTAATAGTTGTTGAACATGATCCAGATGTAATTAAAATTGCAGACCATATAGTTGATGTTGGTCCACGTGCAGGTAAAAAGGGTGGAACCATAGTATATGAAGGAAGTTATGAAAACTTATTAACATCAGGTACACTTACAGGAAATGCATTAAATAATAATACTTCAATAAATGAAAATGTAAGAAGTCATAATGGATACTTAGAAGTTGTTAATTGTAATAAAAATAACTTAAAGAATATCTCAGTTACAATTCCAAAAGGTATATTAACAGTAGTTACAGGTGTTGCAGGTTCAGGTAAGAGTACACTTATAAAGCATGAATTCTTAAAACAAAATAAACAAGCAGTATTAATAGATCAAAGTCCAATTGGAGCAAATTCAAGATCTAATCTAGCAACTTACAGTGGAATTATGGATAATATAAGAAAAGCTTTTGCGAAAGTTAATGAGGTTAATGCATCACTATTTAGTTATAACTCAGAAGGTGCTTGCGAGAATTGTAAAGGAACTGGGGTTATAGAAACAAATCTTGCTTTTATGGAAAATATTAAAACTCCTTGTGATGTTTGTGAAGGCAAAAGATTTAAGAAAGAGTCTTTAGAATATAAATTCCAAGATAAAAACATAATGGATGTCTTAGACATGACAGTTTCTGAAGCAATAGAATTCTTTAAGTTAAAGCCAATTAAGACCAAGCTACAGTCAATAGAAGAAATGGGAATTGGATATTTAACACTAGGTCAGACTCTTGATACATTATCAGGTGGAGAGTGCCAAAGATTAAAACTTGCAAGTGAGCTGCATAAGGAAAGCTCTGTATATATTATGGATGAACCAACCACTGGTCTTCATATGGCAGACATTGAGAAATTTATAAATATAGTTCAAAACATTGTAGATAACGGAAACACTGTAATTATAATTGAACATAATATAGATGTTATTAAAAGTGCTGATTGGATTATTGACCTTGGACCAGATGGTGGTACAAATGGTGGAGAAATAATCTTTGAAGGAACACCAGTGGAATTATGTAAATGCAAAGAATCACTAACGGCTAAATACATTTAAACATTTAAAAAGGAGTTATTACAATAGTAGGATTAAGATAAAGAGTCTTTACAGAAAGATATAAGTATTAAAAGTCTACATTTTTAGTTTGATATATTTGATATAAATGAATTTAATATATATAATTGATTTCAATATTATGGTAAAATGATAAAGAAGACCTCTTATATTTGTCACAAGGTGGGAGGTCTTTAAATTTATTATTTACTATGTTTAAGTTATATGGCTTATGGAATGCATAAAATAAATATTACTGAAGTAAGTTATATGGGAATATAATTAAGATGAAATTAAAAGGGTTAATGGGTAATGGGGGGAAGTTATATGAGAATAGAAGAAAATAAAAAGAAGATAAAGGTTAATAAATTAGATGTAATAAATATTAGTTTAATGATTATTGCATTAGTTTTAAATGGAATAATGGCAAAAAATTTGCCAAATGAAATAGCAGTTCAAGTTTCTAGTACAGGACAAGTGTTAAATACTATGCCTAAATTTACATTTATTTTAGTAATTCCAACTGTGCTTTTAGTAATAAATATATACTCAATTATAATTAAAAAAGATATAAGCGCTAAGGCTACTCTTGCCTCTGCTATTGTATTTTTAGGAAATATATTTCTACTTTTTATAAATAGTTAACTATAAAGAATATTGTGATATTTAATAAATTACTTAAACTTATATATAAAAAGTATTACTAATTAAGAAAACGAAATTATAAATAAAATTTATAATTTTAAGTTTAGAATATTAATGGTTTTACGGAAAAGATATAAGTATTAAAATATAGATTAATAAAAAGGGGAAATGATGTATAAATGAAAAAATATAAGAGAGTTATAACAAAAAGATTATTTCTATCAATGCTAACTTGTCCGATATTTATATTTGTATATGGTATTTCATTTTATGAATTAAATACATTAGCTAGGTTTGGAAGATTTAATAATAATATTACTATCTTAAGTGTATGTATGATATTCTTCCTGGCTTGGCTTATATTATTTATAATTAGAGCTAAAAGAAATCCAGTAAGTGTACCAAAGCAAATTATAGATAGATACGAATTAAATTACAATGGAATACATGTTTGGCAAGAAGAGTTACAAGGTGGATTCATACAAATAAGTCTTCAAGATGTTAAGTCATTTAGCATAAATAAAAAATATGTATTTATAAAGCTTAAAAATAAAGATATACTTGTTTTAAATACGCTAAATAAAACACCTGAAGAAATAGGGAGGCTGAAGGAAGCTTTAAGTAAGAGTGTAACAATTAAGCCAGTTTATAAAGTTATATGGACGTATGTAGCTATAATACTTATAATTTTTATAACATTATTTTATGGAGCAAAAATATATCGTAGTTCAATAAAATATAATGGTAAACTTTCATGGATTATACAAGATTTAAAGGATAAAAAGACTGTAGAGTTTAATCATAATGATATATATAAAGATGGTATAGAGGGGATTTTTACTGATATAAATGAAAAATTTCATATGCCTGAAAAATTATATGTTTCTGATGAGTTTAAACTTTACTTTGATTCAGATGGAATAATAACATACTTGGATGCTTTTCTTTATGGAAAAAATGATAAAGGTGAATTAAAAAGTTATTTAATTTCTTATGATAGAAATAGCTCAAATAAGATTACAGTGTATTTAAATAGAAACGTATATGCAGATTATAATGAAGACAAGCTTTTAAAACCATTAATTGATACAATGAAAATTATTCCACTTAAGCAAACAGTAAGTAAGTGGAATGAAAAGCAATACGGTATCCTTTATCGTGGTAAAAGAAGCTGGGGGTATAACACAGATGGAATTGTTTATATTGATCCAGAAGGAAATAAAAAATCACCTGCTGTTGTTTCATCAGAGATAGTAGGAAATACTGTTTCTGTATTTGTACCAGGCAAAGAGAACAGATATACTCCTGTTAGATATAATTTAGTAGATAATTTAGATGAAGTTAAAGAAGCAAAATCTTTAGAGTCAGATGATGATAAAAATTTTACTATACCAATAAATAAAGAGACACAGGAATTTTATTTATCAGATAAAGTTGGTTATCGTTTAGTAGAAGCTGGTGCAGCACTAGGTAGTAGATTCTATGCATTATATGGAACTCGTGATGGAGGAGCTACATGGAAGGTTATAAATGGAGATCCATTCTCAGGAAGTGGTGGTGGAGCGGCTGGAATAACCTTCTTAAATAATAAGCTTGGATTCTTAGCTTTATCTCATAGTGGTGGAAGCTATGCAGATTTGTATCGTACAGATGATGGAGGTTTATCTTACAAAAAGGTAGAACTTCCAGAAGTTAAAATAAAATTGGATGAGGAAAAAACTTATAATCCTTTTGATTTTCCAGGAATGCCTTATAAGGAAGATGGAATCCTTAAAATTTTAGTAGGACAAGGTTCTGACGGAGACTATAATAAAGTAAGTAACGCTTTGTATGAATCAAAGGATCAAGGAAAGACATGGAAGTATGTAAAAGAGGTACCTAGAGATTAATAAAAGGCAGCAAATTTTAAATATATAAAATTTATTAGATAAGCCAATGGTGTTAGAGAATCATTGGCTTATTTTATTTTGCGAATAGTTAATAGGGTTATTTAGATAATTAATTTGGTTAGTGATGTTCTTAAATTTATTATGATTATATCTTTTAAAACATATCAAAATAATAAGATAATTAAAGATAAATAAGGCTCTATTATGAAGTATTAATATAACTAGAAAATAGATAATCCTAGTAAAAAAGTATACAAAATTAAACTTAAAAGTTTTATATGGCAATGAAAGCATGTCTGACAAATATAAAATACTATAGTAAAATAAGTGTAAAACAAAAGATAGGAATTAATTTATTTGCAAAGGAAGTATACCATGGAAAAAAGTATAAGAAAAAGATATCCAAGCTATCTAAAAGAATTTGAATGTATAGGGGGAGCGTGTGAAGATAGCTGTTGTATTGGCTGGGATATAGATATCGATAAAACTACCTTTAGACAATACTATAAAGTTCAAGATAAAGAGATGAAGAGGATGTTCCAGAAAAATGTTCATAATAATGAGTATTGCCAAAGTCCTGATGTAGACTATGGAAAAGTAAAATTAAAAAGTGATAGAAGATGTCCTTTTTTAGATGAAGATAATTATTGCATTATCTATTCTAATCTTGGAGAAGAATATCTTTCAAATGTATGTACATCTTTTCCTAGAATCTTAAATAAAATAGATGGATATTATGAAATGTCTCTTGATGTATCTTGTCCAGAAGCTGCAAGAATACTTTTATCAAAGGAAGAAGGTATTGAATTTGAAGAGAGTGAAGAAACTTTAGGAAAACACATAATATCAAGTAAAATAGATACTAAATCTAAAGAGTTTAAAGATTCTCCTATGAAATATTTAAAAGAAAGTAGAGATTTAAGTATTAAGATAATAAAGAATAGAAAATTTGATTTAAATAAAAGACTTTACATATTAGGTGAATTTATAAATGAATTAGAAGAAGAGCTTAAATATAACTATAAAAATGTACCTAAATTTATTGAAGAATATAATATAGATTCAGTAAATGATATTTATGATAAAGATGACTTTAGTTATCTACTTCAAGTTGATTTCTTCAAAAAGACAATGAAGTATTTAAACATACTTAACGAAGTGGACAGCATTTATTTTAAAGAATGTACTAAGGAAGTTATGGCTGGATTTAATTTTGAAGAAGATAATATAAGTAAATATTCAGAGCTTTACATAAAAGTATTTGAAGATTATTCAGAAGAGTTTATAAATAAGAATAGCTATATATTTGAGAATTACCTTGTGAATTTTATGTATAATTACATGTTCCCATTCTCTGAAACTCAATCAGTATTTGATGGATATATTATGCTTTTAATGAGATACTCATTTATTAGATTTTATTTAGTAGGTAGATATATAAATAGTAGACAAGATTCTAAGGGAGATATAATTAAATTCATTCAAGTTTTTTCAAAGAGCATAGGACATCACAGAAATTATTTAGTTAATTTATTAAAGTATATAAAAGAGAAGGAATTTAATAATATAGAATTTGTTAAAATACATTTACCTATATTAAAGTAATAGAGGAGTAATATCAATAAAACTTACTTATGATGTTGAGAACCGTATCATAAATAAATGAAATTTATAGCTTTAATCATTAAGTTTACTTGGTTAGAGCTATTTTTATAGGAAAAAATACCTTATTTAAGGAATAAGATAAAAAATTAGTACCTTGAAATAGCAAAAATAGATTTGAATTAAATATTTAGTATAAGAATTATATTCTTAATGATTGCTATAATTATAAGGAGTGGATTATATTAAATTCATAATTAACTGAACTAACATTATATTTAATTATAGAACTTTTTTGACTATGATAAATATATAGTTATTAAGGCTTTAAAGAGAATATAAGAAAAGTATATTATGAAAAATATGGTATAATATTAGTTGATTGATATAATTTACAATATTTATAACCTATAGTTTTTAAGGAGGAATAAGGAATGTTTAAACGATTAATAATAAAGGATTGGAGACAATTTTCTGAAATAGATATATCTTTCCATCCGCATCTAACTGTCTTAACAGGTGCAAATGGAGCAGGAAAAACAACTATATTAAATTTGTTAGCGATCCATTTTGGTTGGCAGTCTCAGTTTGTAAGTTCATATAAAAAAGACGAAAAAACTGGAGTTTTGAAATATAGCAATAGTATTCATAAATTAGGAAAACAAATAAAACGACTTTTTATAAAAAAATCGGTTGACTCAGTAGATATTTCAAATAATAAGATAGGAGAGATAGAATATGGAAATGATGGAGTTGCTGATTTAACCCTGCCAGATCAAGTTAACAATACATATGGAGTAAATATTAGAAATAATCAGAGGATATTAGGGGTTTATATTAACTCACATAGACCAACATTTCCGTATAGAATGGTAAAAAATATACCTACACAAGTTAAAGGGCGTGACGAAATTTATGGCAAATACTTAGAATTTACCAAAACGTTTGTACACGATAGTTATAGAAATTCTAATGAAATGTCAGCTACGAGTTTGATTAAAGAAACTATTGCATCACTTGCAATGTTTGGCTATGGAAATCAGGCAGTATCTCCAAATGAAGAAGCAAAAAAATTATTTGAGGACTATGAGGAAATTTTAAGAGTAGTTTTACCACCTAAAATGGGATTTGAAAGAATTAAGGTTATAATTCCAGAAGTTATTTTGTGTACACAGTCTGGAGAATTTCCAATAGATGCAGTTTCGGGTGGTATATCCTCAATTATTGATATTACATGGCAGCTTTTTATGTATGCTGAGCCTAAAGAAAATTTTGTGGCTATAATAGATGAGCCAGAGAACCATCTTCATCCTGAACTTCAAAAAACTTTTTTACACAATTTGATTAAGGCATTTCCAAACGTGCAGTTTATTGTTGCAACTCATAATCCATTTATGATTAGTGCAGAAAAAGATTCTAATGTTTATGTGCTAGATTATAACAGTGAAAAGAAAGTTCATTCTTTGATGTTGGATTATGTAAATCGAGCAGGAACATCTAATGCCATATTGCGTGAAGTATTAGGAATTGATTCAACGATGCCATTCTGGGCAGAAGAGATATTAAATGAAATTACTCGAAAATATAGTGCACTTGAAGTAACAAAAGAAAATTTGGATAATCTAAGAGCTGAATTAACTAAAATCGGATTAGATGGATATATTCCTGAAACAATTGCTGAAGTTGTAGAAAGAAAAACTAATGATTAAATTAACGAAAAAACCCAAACCTAAAATATTAGTTAAAAATGAAAAAAAATGGACACAAGAATACTGTGAATGTTTATCAAAAGATGTAAAACCTAGTCCGGAAATTGCAAATAGATATAACAATCCAGAAATAAAATCTGTTTTAGAAGAAGAGACCGAAGGAAAGTGTGCATACTGTGAGAGTAAAATTAAACATATTTCGTATGGAGATATAGAACATATTTTGCCAAAGAATAAAGCTGCTAGACCAGAGCTTTATGTTGAGTGGACAAACCTTACACTTGCATGCGAACAATGTAATAGATCGGGAAAGCGTAAGTATTATGATATAAGTAATCCTTTAATTAATCCTTATAAAGATAATCCTGATGAGCATTTTAAAGCATTAGGACCCATGATATGTGCTAACTTTAGTGATGAACGAGCATATATTACTGAACATATACTGAATTTGAATAGACCTGATTTGGTTGTACGTCGCAGTGAACGTATTAGTTCAGTAGAAAAACTTTTATTTGCTTGGCAAAAAACTCCTGAGAGTGCATACAAAGATGTTTTGGCTGAACAATTAATGCAAGAGTGTACAAGGGATAAGGAATTTAGTTTTGTTATAAAATATTTTCTTATAGATCGTGGATTTCCTATAGAGGATTATCATGGAGACTAATAAAGGTCTTGATATATTATTGGAGTGCAATTATGATATTTTTACTTGAAATATAAATAGGTGCGGTTTTAGCCTTTGGTAAGTAAAATTAATGATCAAGGGTATTTTTATAAATAAAAATACAATACCATTAGGTATTTACAAATTATGTTATAATAAATAATATTAATGTAAAAAGGTGGTGAATATAGTGGCAGATGTTCAGAAGTATGGAGGTACATGGAAAATTTTCGAAAAAGAGACACTGTATCAGGGAGAACTTCACATAAACTATGATAATCGTGTAATTGCGTTAGAAATACTTATTCCTGCAAGTGAAGAAGTTTCGTTTCCACGACCACCATACAAAGGAAAAATTCCATATATTTGTGGAACACTTTTCTCTGGGGCGAAAATTCTTCTATATGATTGTTTTACTGGACAAGAGACTAATCATGTAATGCAATATACTCAGCAAATTATATATGCTAAATACGCTTTTTGGGGGTTATCTGTAAATTCTATTGAAGAAATAAGATTTAATAAAGCAATATTCGATTTTGGAGATATAATTGCTTGGTCAAATTTGTGTAATTATACATGGAAATTTGGTGAGGATGGAAGCTCTAATCTAATATGGGTTCACAATGAGCCAGTTAAATTTAAACTAAGTGAAAATCTTGAGATAATATTTTCACCTAGGCAAGGCAGTATAGGCGGAGATATGTTCGAAAAAGAGATTAAAGCTAAGCAACAGATTTCAGTTGAGTTAATATATAATAATCCTACCACATGGGAATCAATTATGGATGATGCATTATGTATGCAATACTTAGTTGGTTTAGGAATTAATCAGAAAGTAGAGATTGATAGTGCACAATATTGTCATTCATCAATTTACATTGAATTAACCAAGTCTGATGGGGATTCAGAAAATGTATATAGACCAGTTGATATGATTTTCGGAACAGGAGAGATAAAACCTACACAAAACACGAAGCCATATAATTATTTGTACACATTAAGTGATATAAAAAATAGTGATATTTTTATTAGGTGGCAAGCAAATTATTCTATGCTTAAACCAGTTTTGGATTTGTATTTTACGGCTTTTTCTAATACGGCTGGAACTCCTGAAATGTTATTCTTAAATCTCATGCAAGCTTTGGAAACATATCATGCACGTTTTATTAGCGATGATGCGAAGGTATATTCAGATAGGGTTGATAGTTTGGTTGAATCCTTTTGTCATGGAAATAATACAGAGCATTGGAAAAATTTCTTGCTTGACAAAGGTCAAAAGAGAAATACAAAAAGTATTTACTTAAGAAGTCGACTTGCTGATTTAGTTTTTGCAAATGGAGTATTACCATTTTGGCCAAATAGATATTCGCTAGTTGAATATATACGTAAAGTTGTAGATACACGAAATTATTATACTCACTATAATCCAGAAAAGATTGATAGAGCTTTTACAAAATTAGAACTTCCTTGGGTAAATGGTCAGCTATTAGCCCTTTTAGAATATCATTTATTGATTTTAATAGGATTTGATGGTGATGAAGTTAGAAAAAAGACTGTTAAAAAGGTAAATCAAATTTATGATGCATATCAGATTCAAGAACATACGCATGATATAGAAAGATAAAATATTGTATAAGAGGTGAAGTGTGTATTATATTTATTGATTGACATGCTTTGTTTCGTAGTAAACTTCTTGTTATTAATATGAGAATAAATTGAATATTCGTATGTACTTTAAGAGAGTTAGAAAAGATAGTTTATTTTAACTTAGTTGTTATGAATAAGTAATAAGTATTACAATATATAAAATCAAAAATTGCTGATATTACTCTTATAGGGGACTGTACTATAAATAAATGAAATTTTATTTATAAATAGAAAAAGATGAATGATATATAGTTATGGCTTTGTACAATTAAGTACAGAGTCATTTTTCTTATAAAAAATAATGTTGTTTTACATAAAAAATTATGATATAATACACACAAGATAAATACGAACAATTAAACAAAAATCAACTTTAATTATCGTGAATTTTAAATATAATAATTAAAATTACAAAAAAACAATGTAATAATCATATATTATCTTACTAAGGTAATATTCTGTAAATAAAATACGAATCATTTAATTGTAGAGTATGTATTTTAAAATTAAATAATTTATTTTATCCATTAAATTCGTCTAGATACAATCTGCAGGACGGGAAACCTGCTTCACTAGAAATAGTCGGGGTATCTAAAACTTTATTTATTGGAGGAATTAAAAAATGAAACAAACAATGACTAATCTAAAACATCTTATCAAATCAGGGAGAGGTATTATACCAGCACACACAGTTATAGTTAACGGTAATTTAGTTAATGTTATGACTAGTTAAGTCTACAAAGCTGATGTTGCAATTTATGAAGATACTATTGTAGCAGTTGGTGATGTAGCAGGTTATATCGGAGAAGATACTAAAACTATCGATGCAAATGGAAAATATCTAGTACCAGGTCTTATTGATGGCCATATTCACAGCGAATGCAGTAAGCTTAGTATTACAAGTTATGCTAAGGCAGTAGTTCTAAGAGGAACAACAAGTATGATTTCAGGACTTGATGAGTATATTTCAGTTTCAGGTTTAGAAGGATTACAAGAAGTATTCGATGAGATTAAAGCCAACCCACTAAAGGTATTCCGGGGTGCACCTTACAAGACACCTTATACATTCCCACAATCAACAGTTGCTTTTAATTTTACTAAAGAAGTTCATGAAACAGTTCAAAAGTGGCCAGAGTGCTTTGGAGTATGGGAAACAGTTCGTGAATATGTAACTGAAGAAGATGAAAACACATTAGTAGCAATCGAAGTTGCAGCTAAAAATAGACTTCCTGTTTTTGGATGTGCACCTATGGCAAGAGGCAAAGAGTTAAATGGTTATCTTTGCACTGGAATAAGATTAGACCACGAAAGTTATGATCATGAAGAAGTAGTAGAAAAGATGCGTAACGGAATGCATATGTTAATAAGGGAATATTCAGTAACTCATTTCCTTAAGGAAAATATAAGAGCAGTAACGGAAGTAAATCCATATGGAAATAAATCTTTAGCATTCTGTTCAGGATGGAAACTTAAGAGAGGTGCAATGGCTTCATTAGCAGCTCCAGATGATAATAATTTAATTGTTATGGGAGCAAATGCAGAATATATGTCTAATTGCAGTAAATCATTTAATTGAAAATGGTGGAGGACAAGTAGTAGTTGCTGATGGTAAAGTTCTTGAATTTTACCACTGCCAGTTGGAGGAATTGCAAGTGACTTAGAACCAGAGGTAATTGCTGAATAGGAAAAGCGTGTTAATAAGGCAGCTAACGAATTAGGTTGTGATTCACGAGAACCATTAATGTATATGTTCTTCTTACCAATTACAGCTATTCCATATTACGCAATTACAGATGTTGGGCCAGTTGATTGTATTGCTTTAGATACATTTGATCCGATTATTGGACTTATTGAAAATAAGTAGTAGAGGGATGCGTAAGTATGGAAAAGAAAGATCCTAAAAAGTTAATTGAAGTATAAGCAGGTAGAATATTGACTGATATAGTTATAAAAAATTGCAAGATTGTTGATGTATTCAATAGAAGAATTATTGAAGATGATGTTGAAATATGCGATAAGTTAATTACAGGTGTAGGTAATTACTAAGGAAGAGAAGTAATTTATGGAAAAGGTAAATGGTTTAATGCTCAAGAAGATTTTAATTATGTATAAAATTGACGTTAATGAGATAGGCTTTAATACTTATCTCATTATTTTTATATGGAAATTTAGTATTTTAAATAATTTTAAAAGCTTATTTGGGCTGATTTTATATATATTCTTAATGTTATAAAACTATACATTGTCGCTAAAATTTACTTTTGATAATTTATAATGAATATGAATTTATATTATATAGGAGAAAGATATGATAAGGAATAGTTATTTGAATGACAAAATAAACAATCTATCTAAGATAATAGATTATATGGAAGATAATTTAACTCTAAAATTTGGAGACTTAATTATTAGAATAGAACAAGAATTGAGATATAATCAAAGAAGTGTTGAGAGATATATTAAAACAATAACAGGACTTACTCCAAAAGAATATTTTGAAAAAAGACGTGTAACTGTGGCGATAGATGAATTAGTAGTTAATAAATTAAACATAAATAAAGTATGTAGAAAGTATAGGTATAAGGGAAAATTTGATTTAAGCAATAAATGTGAAAAATATTTTATTGCATCTTTAGAAGAAATAGTTAGAGAGAGGGATATATTTCCCTTGCAAGAGCGTATAACAAAAGATACTATGATTAAATTGAATTCAATCGGTGAAGATTTTGCAAATGTTGTTAAGGTATTAAATTTAGGCACTATTACTCGCAAATATAATTCGTATAAGCTCAAGCTAACACCAGAAAATATGTCTGTTTTTGTTATCCCAGAATTATATTATAATCGAATAATGTATGAGTTAGATAATAATAAAATAAGTAAGAAAGAATGTATGCTTAGAATTATATCAACATATAGGTCTCTTAAAGAAAAAACTAATAATATTAGCTTGACTGATAAAGAAGTAGCATTAATAGAATATGGATACTGTATTTATAATTTTACCAACCCTTTAAACATAGAGGGGATTTGTTATATAGGTGTTAATAATAATTTTACAAAAAAATACGCAATCGAAAACGAACCTAAAACTATGAATATTATCAATACTATTAAAGTGAGATATCTTGGTGGAAGTGCAGCTACTAAATTAGAAAATGGTGATAAGATGATGTATCATTTTTTTACAAAAAAAATAAACTGTAATATCAAATATAGTACTGTTGATTTTATTGTAAGTATTAGCGAAAAGGAATTTGATAAAATAATATCTAGGGTTTATGAAAAGCATAAAGATGAACCTATTCAACTAGATAATATTGATGAAAATTTATTAGATGAAAATATAAAAAAACTTTTAAATGGGAAAATAAATAATTTAAGATATGGAGATTTTTTGGATGTTGATATTGCAAAGGAAGATATTGTAAATATAAGAGATTTTTATCCAAAGACTAAAATAATAATAGGATCTGAATTAGAAGAATTAATACAATATGTAATTCGGACATTAAATAAATTTAAAATTAAAGGAGTAGATTTTAATAATATAATAATACCAACTGGATATGAAGTTATAAATAAGATATTTAGAGGATTTGATGGTATAAGGGATGAAAAAATACGTAATAAATGGATGAAAATAAGAAGTGATTTTGATAAATTTGAAGATTTGTTTGTTGATTTGAGTAAAATATATGTGTATTATTTTAAAAATATGTATGACAAAAAAGAATTAGAAATAGAAATGAAGAGATTGATAAGTTGTATACTTAGTGAAATGAAAATTTTGAAAAAGCTCTACAAAATCTTGTAAATATATTTTACATGATAAATTGAATTTAATTAATTCTAAAGTTCTTAAGGAAACTGGTTATATATGAGTAATAGTTAAATAGTTATTGATTAGTTTTTTAATATTATATAAGGATAGCTTGAATATGACTAAATATTCATGAGGTAAGGGCGGTAATAATAGAAAAATAGTACCAAATTCTAAATAACTAAATCAGAGAAAGTAAGGCTGCTAAGATTTTGAAGAAACATAAATAGGAAAAAGAAAAATATTATAAAAAGAGAGTGAATATATATATATGAGAAACTCATTTTTGATTTGCGCTATAGTCTTACTTTTAGGAGCAATACTATTATATTTTATAAAAGATGTTTATGTTGATCTAGAAAAAGCATTTAGCAAGTAAAAAAATAGTTTTCTTAAGCATAATAATTTGTAGGTATAGACTAGTATGATAAATAAGAGCCAACTCTACATAGAATTGTTTCTTTTTGATTCAAGTTTTTTGCTATTAATTAATAGCAAAAAACTACCAATATGTTCAAAGATAAGAATATGCTATACTTATGGTATAAATTTGATATTTTATAAAAAGGAGGGATGCTTATGAAAAAATTACAGGGGGTTAAGGGAAGTTTTATCACGTTAGATGAAATAGCAAAAAATATAAATGTAGAAGATTACTTTGAATTTTATAAAAAAGTGTGTGGAATGATAACCGATGAACTAATTAAGCCTGTAACATCTAGTAATTTAAATGGCAAAAAACCAGCATTACATAACAAATATAGAATTATACGAAAAGAAGAGGATAATAGTGATTTTTTAGAAGAGATTAATTTTAAATTAAGTATTGAGTTTGACACTTCATATTATAAGAAAAATATTAATAAATATAAGGAGCACAGAGAAGATATTCTTTTATTAAATAAATTTTTTCTTACGAAAAAGAGTTTACTTGAAGATAGTATTTCTATGAATGAAAGATCATTTCAAATATGGGGAAAGGAAAAATTATTACAAAAGGGATATGGTAAAACTATCCTTAAAAATTTAGGACTTAATGAAAAGGTTTTAAATTATTATGATACTTCTGAACCTTTAGCATATTATTCTATTTCAAAGGAAATTCCTCAGAAAATTTTAATTATTGAGAATAAAGATACTTATTATACATTTAGAAAGCATTTAATTAACGGTAATTTTAAATTGATTGGGGAAGATATAAGAACTGTTATATATGGTAAAGGAAAAAATATAAATAAAACATTTAAGGATTTTGAAATATCAGTTGAAGATCATGTTTCTAGTATGGAAAATGAGATTTTGTATTTAGGTGATATAGATTATGAAGGAATAGGTATATATGAGAGTTTTTATAGTTATTTTAGCAATAAATATAAAGTTAAACCTTTTGTTAATGGATATATGAAAATGATAGATATAGCAGAAGGTTTGGATTTTAAGTTACCTTTAACCAAAGATGGACAGAATAGAAATATAAAAGAAGTATTTTTAGATAATTTTAATTTAGAGTATAGAAATAAAATACTTAACACTTTAGAAAATAATGTATATATACCACAAGAAATATTAAATATTAAAGATTTATAGGAGGAACAATGCACTTAGATTTTTTAGAGTCAAATCATATAAGAATGAAAAAGATTGGGGCTTATTCACAACTTTTTAGAAATAGTATTGCTAAAGGTACGTGGAAAAAATATGGGGTTGAAGAGGGGTATGAACAAGATAATATAATTTTTTCTGTTCTTCTTTATATTATGGAGCAATCTTTAAAGGATGAAATATGTACATTAGATAATATAGCAACTTTCATAGATGAAATTAATTCTTTATATTTTAAGAAACCTATTGGATATGAAGAATGTAAACAATTAGGAGATTTTATAGTAAATATAATTCTTTGTAATGAAGGACAACCAATGTATTTCAAAGCTTTTAATTATAAAGAATCAGAATATGAAGAAATAAATATTAGTTTTATAAAAAGTGATATGGAATATGTTGATGGGGTTAGAAGAGTTTCTTATAAATTAACTGATGATGGGTATGCTTTATTATTATCAACTTTAGAAATAGAAGAAAATTTAAAGTTTACCATTAATGAAATAATTTTTAAAGAACATTTAAGAAAAGCTGATTATAACAAAGCTGTTGACGATATAAAAAATATTTTCACAGAGTATAGACGAAGAGTTCAAAAAATACAATCAGATATACTAAGGATTAAGGAAAATCCATTAAGTTATTCTATTGATGAGTATAAAAAAATAACCGAAGGTAATATTGAACTACTTGATTCAAGTAAAAAAAAGTATATTTCGCATAGAAATCATGTTGATGAGAAAATTAAAGAATTCACTGAAAAGGATATGAATATTAAGGAACTTGATGAAAAAGAGAAATCAAATCTAAATAATTTAAAAATTATATATGAGTATTTAAGTAGAACTATAGATGATGATCAAAAAATATTAAAAAGTCACTTTAGCTTAAAAGAGATTTATGCTAAAGAGCTTGAGAATATTTCTAAAATGTCTTTAATTGAAAGATTTAATTTTAAAAAAGAAGTTTATGAAAAGATATTAAATGATTTAAATAAAATAGAAAATATTGATATATTCTTAAGGCCATTATTCATTAAAAAAGTAAAAAAAATTTATAACATAAATAAAGCTTTAACTTATGAAATGAGAAAAAAGAAGCAAGTAGAAGAACAAGATGAACTACTTTCTTTTGATGAAAAAGATTTTGCTATGGATGAAATGGAGAAAAAAATAGAAAAGTTAACTAAATATAAAGGGGTAATTAGTGTTATTTTAGAGCTAGCTAAAGAGCGAAATACAATATCATTTAATGATATTAAAATTTTATTAGAAGAAAGTGATTTTTTAATGGAAAAGCTTATACCCAACATTTATATTTTTAGAGAAGTAATTATAGAGATGCTTAAAAACAGAGTAATTATAATAGATGAAATAAGGCGAGAACGCGAAAATACTATAGAGAATGATGAACTTGAGTTTCAACTTAATAAGTGTATTTTAGAAATTATAGATGATAATTCAAATTTTAAAGATATAAAAGAATTAATAGTAGAAAAGATTGAAAATAGTGAGGATGTAAAGTTATTAGGGCTTAAAGATGAAAATGGAGATTATAAAAATTTTATATGTTCAAATATTTTATTTCAAGTAATTTAGTGAGGGGATATGAAGAATGGAATATTCAATAGAAAATATACAAATTAGCAATAAAATATTTTATCATCTTATTAAAAATGGTGAGTTAGATGATAGAGAAGAAGAATTGTATAAGGCCTATTCTGATAATGAAAATATAACATATTTGGTAAAGGAATTAGGTTTAGCAGCAGAGTGTGAAATTAATAAGTATGGTGGAGTAGTGTACATAATGCCTAAAGAAGAAAATAATTTCCTTGGGTACTCAAAAAGGGAACTGAAAAAAGAGTTATGTAAATCAGGGGCATTAGATAAAGATTATTATTTATCTCAGTTTATTATATTAACACTTCTAGTAAGCTTTTATGGGTCACAAGGAGTTTCAAGTCATTGTAGGGATTATATTAGACTTGGTGAGTTTTTAAATATAATAAGTAAAAGACTTGAAGAAGGAGTTAGTAAGGAAAGTGAAGATAATGCAGGTATTAGCTATAGAGATTTATTAGAAAGATATGAAGCATTAAGAAGCACAGAAAATAAAAGTACAGCAAAGACAACAAAAGAAGGATTTGTTACAACAATACTTAAATTTTTAGATGACCAAGGTTTAATTGATTATATACAAGTAGATGAAACTATAAAAACAACTAGTAAGTTAAATAGTTTTATGGATTGGAATTTATTAAATAAAAATAACTATGATAGAATGCTAAAAGCTTTAGGAGAGAGTATAGATGAGCAAAATTAATAATATTAAAATAATAAACCTTAATTATAATAATAATTCCATGAAAATTGATAATTTAAAGTTTTTTCTAGATAGTGAGGACACCATGTTTAATTTAAGAAATGGTGGTGGTAAATCAGTATTGGTACAAATGATAATGGCTCCATTAGTACATAAAAAATATAGAGATTTAAAAGATAGAAAATTTGAAAGTTATTTTACAAAAAGTACTCCAACTTATATATTGATTGAATGGAAATTAGATAATGAGGCTGGTTATGTTCTAACAGGCATGATGGTTAGAAAAAAAGAAAGTGGATTTGATGAAGATGTTAAAGAGAACTTGGATATAATTAATTTTATTCATGAGTATAAGTATAAAAATGAAAATGATATTGATAATTTAAAATTGATAGAAGAAATTAATGGAAGTAAGAGAATAAAAAGTTATTCAAATACAAAGAAACTTTTTGAAGATTTAAAGAAGTCTTGTAATGGAAAATTTTCATATTATGATATGAATAACTCATATAATTCTACTTCATATTTTAGTAAATTATCAACTTATGATATTAATTATAAGGAATGGGAAAGCATAGTTCATAAAATAAATCTAAAAGAGTCAGGATTATCAGAATTATTTGCTAAAGCCAAAAATGTTGAAGGATTGTTAAAAGAGTGGTTTTTACCAGCAGTAGAAGAGAAACTTACAAAAGATGAAAATAGGATAAAAAATTTTAGAATTATAGTTAACGGATATATAAATCAATATAAAGAAAATAAAAGTAAACTTGAAAAAAAGAAAAAAATAGAACTATTTAATAGGATATCAGATGAATTAAGGGAAACTGCAAATGAGTTAATAAATTTAAAAGAAGACAGAGAAAACTTAGAAAATGAAATAGCAAATATTAGAGAATACTTAAAAAGTGAAAAATTTAATAATGAAGAGGAAATTAATAAATTTGATGATTTATTAAGTCAGCTTGAAAAAGATCTTAAGGATATAAAGTATGAAAGATTATCTTTAGAAATTTATAAAGAAGAAGATAAAAATAAAGATTTAGTTGCTGAAATAAATAAATATAGAAATGAGAAAGAAAGAGAGTTAGTCATACATGAGAAATTGAAAAGAGAAAAGAATATATTAACTTGTGCAAAGTATTATGAAGAATATAAAGAGGTCTCACAAGAACTTCAAGAATTAGAAATACAAAAAAATAATTTAACAGAAGAAAATAATAATAACAAATTTAAGATAGAGGATATAGGTTATTCAATAAGAAAAATTATAGAGAATGAGAAAAAAGATTTAAATATAAATTTAGAAGAAAGAGAAAATGAACTCAATTCACATAAGATAAAAATAAATGAAATTAATGATAAAGTAGGTAAAAACATTGAAGAAGCTAAATCTCTAAAAGAGAAAAAAGGGTCATTGTTTTCTAATATTAAGAGTTTTAATAAAGAAGAAGAAAAATTTAATAGGGATTATAAAGAAAATCTTAGTAGAAATTTAGAGGGATTATATTTAAGTGATATTTTATTAAATTTAGAAAAACAAATTTATGATTTAAATGAAAGCTATAATAAAAAACTTAAAGAGGTTAGTGTTAACTTAGAGGGAAATAATGAAAATAAAAAGATTATAGATAGCAAAATAGGAAATGAAAAGATAGAGATTGCAAGCATTCAAGAAAGAATTAAATTAAAAATTAAGGAGTTAGATAAATTAAAGGAAGAGATAGAGAATAGAAAAGAACTAATTAAATATGTTGGTTTAAAGGAAAATTCATTATTTGATAAGACAAAAATTATTTTAGCATTTGATAATAAAATTAATTTAATTAAAGAGAAAAGAAACAATATTACTAAATCTATTAACATTTTAAAAGAAGAGATTAGTATGCTTAAAACAGGAAAGCTTTTAGAACTTCCTAAGGATTTAGAAAATGAATTAAAGAATAGAGGTATTAGCATAGTATATGGTATGGAATGGTTAAAGAAAAATGGATATTCAGAGGAAGAAAATTTAAAGATAATTGATAATAATCCTTTTATACCATATTCATTAATAATGGATTCACAAGATATAGAAATATTAAATAGAGAACCATTAAAGATATATACTTCAATGCCAATTTTAATTATTAAGAGGGAAAGCATTAATAATGTTTTTAAATTTGCACAGAATCGAGTTATTCAATTAGAGGGTGTTGATTTTTTAATTTCTTTTAATAAAAAACTTTTAAATGAAGAAGAACTTAATTCATTAATAAATAATAAAGAAATTCAAGCTAAAAAACTAGAAGATGATGAGAAAATTCTTAATAATGACATAGATTTTTTTGAGGGGAAAAAATACTCGATTTATAATTCAGATCTATCAGAAGAAATATACAATAATACAAAACAAGAATTATCAGATTTAGGGAGCCGAGAAAAGGTTTTAGATGAGGAAGTAAAGAAATTATCAAGAGACCTATCAGATGTTTTAAGTGCTATTTCTAAACTTCAAAAAGATAAAGAAGAATTATCTGATAAAATAGAATTTATTAGCAGAAAAGAAAGTGCATATAAGGAATTCAAAAAAGAGTATATTGATTATAAAAGTAATAAAGAAAAGTATCAAATCAATGAAGAAATGATAAAGGTTAATGAAAGAGAAAACGAAAGTTTAAATTTAAAATTAAAAGATATAAGAAGTAAAGTAGATGATATAAATAGAACTATAACTTCAATTAACAATAAAATTAAAGAGTCAAATGATGAATTGAAAGATTTTTATATATTTTATAATGGAACATTTATTAATAAAGATAAGGAAGATTTGCTTGCTGAATATGAAGTTTTAAACGAAACTATCACTAAAAACATAAAACAAATTCAAGACGCAATGAAAAAATTAAACGAGAGATATAAAAGAGTAACAAAGGAATTAAATCGTGAATCAGAAAAGGCAAATCTAGTTGATGAAGATTATATAAATGTTAAATTTACATTTGATAAAGTTGATGAAATTGAGAATTCTTTAGTTAAACAAAATAAGGTTATTGACATTATAGAAGGAAAGATAGGTAAGATTGAAAAAAGGCAAATAGAATTAAATAAAGATATTGAGTATAAATATGAAAATCTTCAAAAAGAATGTAATAAAAAAACTTTAAAACCTAAAGAATTAATTGTAGTAAAAGATTATGATGTAGCTATAGCTAAGGTAAATTTAGATATACAATCTATAAGTAAAATGAAATATGATGTAATTAATATTAATAGGAAGATTGAAAATAGTATATCTACTTTAAGTGAATATTATTACTTAGATATAAAAGGAAAAATCGATATCAAATTGGATCTTTATAATTTAGATGAAGAAATTGGTACAAGAAAACGTGACTTAAAAAAATTATATAATGAAGAAAAAGATTTAAGTAATGAATTTAAAAGAGAAATAGATAATAAGCTTTCAAATAATAGGAATTTTGTTGAAGATCAAAGTTTCAAAGATATTATTAGTGTTATTTCTAAGTTGCCAGATATTCCAAATAAAGTGATAGAACAACTAAGAATTTATGAAGAATCATTTAATATGCAGATGCTTAAGCTTTCACAAGATATTGACATAATAAATAAAGAGGAAGCTAAAATATTAGAAAACATGCTTGATTATATAAAGGAAGTTAATGAAAATTTAGATAATATAGATAGTAACTCTAACATTACAATTAAAAATAGAAATATAAAAATGCTTAATATTACAGTTCCAAATTGGGAAGAAAATAGAGAGATATATAAACTGAAACTTAAAAATTATATTGAACAATTAAGAGATCAAGCAATAAATCTTCTAAATAAAAATGAAAGTATAGAGGATATTATAAGCAATAGAATAACAAACTATAATTTATTCAATGAAGTAGTATCTGTAAGTAGTATAAATATTAAGCTTTATAAGATTGAAGAAGATAGACAAAGACAAATAAGCTGGAATGAAGTTTCAATAAATTCAGGGGGAGAAGGTTTCCTTTCAGCATTTGTTATATTATCTAGCTTATTAAGCTATATGAGAAAAGATAGTAATGATATATTTAATAAATCAGAAAGTGGGAAAGTGCTAGTTATGGATAATCCCTTTGCTCAAACAAGTTCTGCACACTTACTAAAACCACTAGTGGATATAGCAAAAAAAACTAATACTCAATTAATCTGTTTTACCGCTTTAGGAGATGATGCTATTTATAATAGATTTGATAATATTTATGTGCTTAATACTGTTCAGTCAAAACTTAAAAAAGGTGTTAAATATATTCAAAGTAATCATATTAAAGGAAATGAAGATGAAGCAGATAGGCTTATTGCTTCTAGATTAAAGATTGAAGATCAGATTAGACTTTTTTAATAGGGAAAATATGTAGGGATTTTAGCTTTATGAAAATGAAATAGTATAAGAGTAGTTAGTGATATTAGTTGATATTGCTAACTATTTTTTATAGTTAAAACCTTAATATTGAAAATTCTTTATATAAGGTATAATTTAAAGAATAAAAATATATTATTATACCTATATTTGTAGAAGTAAAAATAAATTATGGTATGGTTATTGTTTAATTATTTTGGTATATAATAATACATAAATAACTTTCTTTTAGGAGGTAAGCTTAATGAAGAATAAAGAAGTTAATTTATATGATGTTTTTACAAATTATTCATATAGCCAATTGAAAGATTTGTTTAAAAAGGCAAAGACAAAAGAAGAACAAGATTTTTATATGACTTTATCCAATTTAGTATTACAAAAAGAGCAAGCAAAAATTATAGGTAAATAGTATGAAGAATTATACAATTTTTGCAGGAGAGGTTATATATTTTCAAAATGGCAATATTGTATGGACAGATAATAATATACCAGATTGCATAAATAAAATATTAAAATAGTTAGCAATACTTATAGTTATTATTAACTATTTTTTTATTGTATTTCAATAATAAGGTTTATAGTATATCCAAAATTAAAAGTAAAAATAATATTTTAATCTAATTTTAATCTTTCTTATATTTTAGATTAATTTTCTAAAAGTATTATATAACCATGATGAATCACGTAATGAATTTGTGGAGGTAATATAAATGGAAAGAAATGAAATGATTGAAATTTTAATTAAAAAGGCTAATGTGAGTCGTGAAGAGGCGCAAGAGGTACTAGAAAAATGTAACTTTGATCTTTTAGATTCTATTATTTATTTAGAGAGAAGTGGAAAAGTAGAAAATAATGAAACTACTACTATAATCGAAATAAAAGAAGAAGATCAAGAGAAACAAGATAAAGAAGAAGAGTCAAAGCAAAGGGAAAATAATAAAAAGCATGATGAAAAATTTGGTGGTATTGGAGAAGTTGTAGGAAGAGTATTTAAGTTCTTGGGGAAGATCTTAAAAAAGGGAAATAATCATTTCTTTGAGGTTAGAAAGGAAAATGAAAAACCAATAAGAATATCATTAACAATATCAGTAATTTTATTAATAGTATTATCAGTACCAAGTATAGTTTTATTAATCGTAGGATTATTCTGTGGATATAAATATTCAATATCAGGTCCTAATGTTAATTATGATGGAGTAAATAACATTTTTGAAGAGGTATCAAAGTCAGCAGAGAATATTAAAAGTGATTTTAAAGAAGGATATGAGAAATAATATAGGATTTAACAAAGAGGTTTTGGATAATATTCAAAGTCTCTTTATTTTTATGATGTGGAAATATTAATTGTAATGGTATAATTTAATGGATAAGGGAAGAATTAAGATAATTTATTTTATTTATGCCATAGGTATGGAGGATTATTTATGGAGAAGATTGAAATTGTAGATAAATTACGAGAAAAAACTAATATAAGTTATGAAGAAGCTAAGAGTGCTTTAGAAAATAATAATTGGGATATACTAGATGCTATGTTGTATTTAGAAGAGAGTGGAAAGGTGAAAAAGCCTTCCATTAGTATATTTTATACCAATGAATATAAAGAAAGCTATACTAATCATGGAGAAGTAGTTAATCTTATTGAAGGTAAAGATAATAATTCTAAAAGTACAAATAATTTTGAAGGGGTTTCTGAATCTATATGTAAAGCTATAGATACCTTTAATAATATTTTTCTTGAGATAAGAAGAAAAGATATAGTACTTTTAAAGCTTCCACTTACAGTAGTAGCATTACTTTTATTTTTTGTTTTCTGGATGATCATACCTTTAATTATTGTTGGATTATTCTTTGAGATAGAATTTTTAATGTCTACCAAAAGAATTAATACAGATAAGATAGATAAGGTAAATAAGATGTTTAGTGAGATGTCAAAAAATGCTCAAATTATAAAAAGGAAAATCACTAATCACACTCGTTCATAGAAGTACACATCGTGTAACTTCAATTAACAAAATCACAGATTTTGAATTTCACTTAAAAAGGGGTTTAATTAATGATTAAGATTTTAATTGTTGAAGATGAAGAAAAAATAGCAAGATTTATAGAGCTAGAGTTAATGCATGAGGGGTATAAAGTAATAAAAGCAAATAATGGGAGAACAGGTCTTGAAATTGCAGAGAAGGGAGAGGCTGACTTGGTTATTCTTGATGTTATGCTTCCAGAACTTAATGGACTTGAAGTATTAAGAAGACTAAGAAGAAGTTCTGAGATTCCTGTTATAATGCTTACTGCAAGAGATGCTGTTATGGATAAAGTATCAGGACTTGATGCAGGAGCAGATGACTATATAACAAAGCCTTTTGCAATAGAAGAATTACTTGCAAGAATAAGAACAGCACTTAAAAAGAGAGTAGTTACAGTAAAAAAAGATGATGATATATTAAGTTGTGGTTTGTTAACTTTAGATAAATTGAGACATAAAGTAATTTATGATAATACAGAAATTGAATTAACCAATAGAGAATTTACTTTGCTACAAATATTAATGGAAAATAAAAATATAGTATTAACTAGAGATGTACTTATAGAAAAAGTATGTGGTTATGATTATTTTGGAGAAACAAATGTAATAGATGTTTATGTAAGATATTTAAGAACAAAAATTGATGATGCTTTTAAGGTGAAAATAATAACTACAGTACGTGGTGTAGGATATGTAATAAAAGATGAGTAAGAATAAAAAGAATAAGAACAAGAATGTTACATCTATTGCAATAAAGATGAATGCTATTTCTGTAAGAGATTTATTTTTTAAATTTCTTTTAATTGATATATGTTTAATTATTATCTTGGTTGGGCTTTGGTGTATTCAATCTGAAAAGAGCTTCTACGGGGAATTAGTACAAAGTGCACAAAGGTCATTTAATTTTTATCCTATAGAAACAGCAAATTATACAGTTACTTGGGATAATGGAAAGACTATGATTAAGGAAGCTAGCACTTTTTTATATGGTCTTAAAAAAATAATTATGATATTAGGAATAATAGAAGGAATATTTTTATTAGAAGAAATAATATTTGGTACAGCAAAAATTAGAAAGGTTTTAAAACCACTTAATGAAATAGCAGAAACAGCAAATAGACTTAGTAATATGGATTTTGATGAGGAAAAATTCCATAACCTTGAGGATGCTATATCTAAAATCAGTCCTGTAACATCAGATGAAAGAATACACATAGGGGATAGTGAGATTAAAGGATTAGAGGATGCAATAAATAAACTTTTGGATAGAATGAGAGATTCTTATATGCAACAGGCAAGATTTGTTTCAGATGCATCACATGAACTTAGAACTCCCATTTCTGTAATTCAGGGTTATGCAAATATGCTAGATCGTTGGGGAAAAAATGATGAGAGTATATTAGAAGAATCTATTACAGCAATAAAATCTGAATCTGAAAATATGAAAAATCTAGTTGAGCAGCTATTATTTTTAGCTAGAGGTGCTAATGGGAAAACTCAGCTTACTATGACAGAGTTTTTTCTTAATGATATGATGAATGAAGTTTTAGAAGAATCTAAAATGATAGATAAAAACCATATATATAAATATATTAATTCAGAAAATATAAGAGTTTATGGTGATATAGGGTTACTTAAACAGACTGCTAGAATATTAGTTGAAAATGCATCTAAATATACAGATGAAGGTGAAGTTATAACACTTAGAGTTGGGAAGAACGATAAAGGAGAAGCGTACTTTTCTATTCAAGATAGTGGAATAGGAATGGATGAAGGTGATATACCACATATATTTGAACGTTTCTTTAGAGCTGATACTGCAAGAGTTAGAAAAGATGGGGGAACTGGTCTTGGACTGTCTATAGCAAAATGGATTATTGATAATCATAAAGGATACTTTAGTGTTTTAAGTAGAAAAGGAATAGGTACAAGAATAACAGTATTTTTACCACAAAATAATAAAGAGAAAAATAATTAAAGACGCAGTGAGTGAGTAATATTAAAGTAATTTTATGAATTATAGTTAACATTTAAATTTTATATGACTATAATAAACATAATTGAATATTGAATAATTTAAATATATAATATTAGTAATATTATTTTAGGAGGAAAGTTATGATAACACTTAATGTAATTAAACAAAACAAACTGCATCATCATTACTAGAGACTTGGTCTGTAAAAAGCAGATACAAGTCTATTAGCATTAGGCTTGTATCTCTAGGTAATGATAAATTAAGTGAAATCATAATTTATTTAGAGCCATGTGGGATATATGCCTACATGGCTTTTGGTATATAAAAATATATAGGAGTGATTAAAATGAAAAGAAATATTATAAAACCAAGTATATTACCAGGCTTTATGGAGCTATTACCAAAGGAGCAACAAGTATTTAATGATATAGTATCTAAAATAACAAAGGTATACGAAGATAATGGATGTTTAGGGATAGATACACCAATAATAGAAAAAGCAGAAGTATTACTTGCAAAGACTGGTGGAGAGACAGAAAAGCAAGTTTATAGTTTTCAAAAAGGAAAGAATAACTTAGCTTTAAGATTTGACTTAACAGTACCATTTGCTAGATATGTAGCTCAATATTATAATGATTTAGTTTTTCCATTTAAAAGATATCAAATAGGAAAGGTATATAGAGGTGAAAGAAACCAAAAAGGTAGATATAGAGAATTCTATCAATGTGATATTGATGTTATAGGCAAAGAAAAATTAAGTATAGATAACGATGCATGGGTTATAAGTTTAGCATCTAAAGCTTTTAAATCAATAGGGTTAACTAATTATAGATTTCAAATAAGTAATAGAAAGATATTAAAAGGTATATTAGATGAATTAAAAATAGATAAAACTAATGAAGTTATGATATTAATAGATAAGTATGACAAGATAGGTAAAGAGACTTTTTCAAAGGAATTAGAAAATCTTATAGGAATTGAGAAGAGTGAGTATATTAATAGAATACTAGATATAAAAGGTAATAATAAAGAAAGGATAGGGGAGCTTCTAAAACTTAATATTAAAAATAAATACTTTATTGAAGGAATAGAAGAATTAAATAAGGTATGTTATATGTTGGAGATATTAGGTGTAAATGATGAAGAGTTTGAAATAAATTTAAAAATTATAAGAGGTTTAGACTATTATACAGGAACAGTATTTGAAACTATATTAGTAGGAAATGAGGGAT
Source organism: Clostridium perfringens (assembly GCA_040144665.1). GTDB lineage: Bacteria > Bacillota > Clostridia > Clostridiales > Clostridiaceae > Clostridium > Clostridium perfringens_A. The sequence goes on along the minus strand of JBBVGE010000309.1, from coordinate 6,995 downwards.
ATGGTTCTATTTGTTCAGGAGGAAGGTATGATAATTTAGCTGAAAATTATACTAATAACATATTACCTGGAGTTGGTATATCAATAGGAGTAACTAGATTATTCTTTGTTTTAAAGGAAATAGGATTTATAGATAAATATGAAATTAAAAAAGGATTAGATTATTTAATAATACCTATAGGAGATACAATTGAATATTGTGTAGAAGTAATGAAGGATCTAGAGAAAAAAGGAAAAAGGGTTACAGTTTATTTTGAAGAAGATTCATTAAAGAAAAAGATGAATTATGCTAATAAAATAGGTGCTAAAAATGTAATATTAATTGGTGAAGAAGAGGTAAAAAGTAAAGAAGTAAAAATAAAAGATATGAATTCTGGTGAGAGCAAGAATATTGATTATAAGTTGTTGTAGGTTTTGTAGTATATAATTAGATAAAATAACTTTGCAATATTCTAGTATTTTAATACTTATTTAGATAAAATTACTTTTTAAATAAAAATACTTTATAATAAGTAGTAAGTATGAAACAAAAAATGCATTAATTGTTTTATGAGAGATGGTTATTGTGCTATTTGTGGTAATTGGATAGTGATTAATGTAGAAAAAGAGTTAGAAGTAAGATTAAGGGTTCAAAATTAGTATGTTGTTTTGTGATTGATTATATGGCATCAGCTAAAGGTGGAGGATTATAGAATTTAATCTAGGTGATAAGATTAATGAATTAAAAGATTTGGTGGTAAATAATATGAAGAAATATTTAAAAATGCATCCAAAGAATAGGATTTGCTCTGTACAAATAAATAGATGAAACGTTGTACAGAGCGTAGAAAAAAAGTTTCATCAAAAATTTATTGGATTTGGGAACTTTTATGAAACCTTTAAGATGAAACTTTGTACATCGTTTTCAATTAAAAATGATTACTAAAGGAGTAAAAAATGTTTAGATTAGAAAAACCAGAGATTACATTAGAAACAATAAAGGCAATGGAAGACATGTCTTATTTTACACATGCACTTATATTTGATGATTTGCTTATTATTGCACAAAAAGAAACAAATTGTTTTGTTTTAAAATTAAGTGAAGGATTAATTGTGATAGATGCAATTTGGCCATGTAAAGAAGCTTTTGAGGCTATTGTACATGCAATTAAAGATATTGGATGGAATCCGGAGTTTATAAAAAAATTAGTAATAACTCATGGGCATGCAGATCATACTGGGTGTGGAAAATGGATTGTAAATAAATATAATGCTAAAACATATTTATCTGAAAGGGATGATATTTTTTGGGAGGATGAACCTATCAAGAAAAACAGACCTGAAACATATAAAGATTATGATATTGATATTTATGTTGAAGATGGTGATAAGATAACCCTTGGGGATAAAGTGATTTTTGTATATAATACACCAGGACATACACCAGGAGGACTTAGTTTTATATTTAATGTAACAGAAGATAATAAAACATATTGGGCTGCTTTATGGGGCGGCTCTAATCCACCGGCTAATTTAAATGATATTATTATGTATATGAAGTCATTAGATTATTTTATGGAACAGGCTGAAAAGAAAAATGTTCAAATAGCGCTTAGTAACCATACAGCCTTAGATAATGGGATTGAACGTATTGAATATTCAAAAAAGAGAATGAGTTATATGCCAAACATATATCTAATTGGACATAGTGGATTTAATAAATATTGTAAATTGTTTCGTAATTTATGTTATGAAAAATTAGAAATGTTAAAGTAAAGATTTAATAAAAAGAAAAGCACTATTATTTTAATTGTAAGTGCTTTTCTTTTTATATATTTTAAATTATGCTATTTCATTAACTGATTTAATATATTCTTTTCCTTCTTCAGGATCAAATTCCTTTTCCCATTTAGATATAACAACAACAGCTAGTGAGTTTCCAAGTACATTAACAGCAGTTCTTGCCATATCAACAATACGATCTATACCTGCAATAAAAGCAACTCCTGCTACTGGAATTCCTAAAGAACCAACAGTTGCTAATAATACTACAAATGATGCACCTGGAACCCCTGCCATACCCTTTGAAGTAAGCATTAACACAAGCACTAAATTAATTTGAGCAGAAAGTGGAAGATGAATTCCATATATTTGAGCAATAAAAAGTGCTGCAATAGATTGATATAAAGTAGATCCATCTAAATTAAATGAATATCCTGTTGGAATAACAAAAGATGTAATTGCCTTAGGACAGCCAAACTTCTCCATCTTCTCCATTAACTTTGGTAAAACTGCTTCAGAACTTGCTGTAGTGTAAGCTAAAATAAGTTCATCCTTTAAAAGTTTTATAAGTGATATAATACTTGTTCCTGCCATTTTTGCAACAAAGCCAAGAACAAAAAATACAAAGAAGAACATGGCACCATAAACAGTAATTATTAACTTTCCTAAAGGAATTAATGAAGCTAATCCAAATTTAGAAACTGTTACACCTATTAATCCAAATACACCAAGTGGCGCAAGCTTCATAATTTGATTAGTCACCCAAAACATTGCATCAGCAACGCCTTGACATATTGCAAGAACAGGTTTTCCTTTTTCTCCAATTGCAGCTACACCTAATCCAAACATAACTGAAAAGAAAATAATAGGAAGTAAATCTCCCTTTGTAAGAGATTCAAAAATATTAGTTGGAACAATATTTATAAATGTATCTATGAATCCATGGTTAGATGCAGCTTCTGCTGTACTCATATATTTATCAATATTAGTAGTTGCAAGAGTACTTATGTTTACTCCATTTCCAGGGTGAACTAAATTAGCTACAACTAAACCTATTATAATAGCAAATGTAGTTACAATTTCAAAATAAAGTATGGTTTTTCCACCGATTTTCCCTAATTTTTTAATGTCTCCAACGCCAGCAACACCAACAACAAGTGATGAGAAAACGATAGGTACGACAATCATTTTAATTAATCTTATAAAAATATCTCCAAATGGCTGTAAATATGAAGTAACAACTGGGTTACCATAAAAAACAGCCCCTACAATAATACCTAGTACAAGTCCAAGCATAATTTGAAATGCTAGTCCGAATTTTTTCATTTGTTTAATAGCCCCCTTAAGTAGTTTATAACTTAAACGTCATTTATATAAAATTTGTAAAATTCAATATATGCAAGAATTATATATCAGAAATTTCATTTTACAGACTATAGTATATCATAAAAAACTTAAAAAGGTATTGATTTTTTAAGAAAATTTAATTTAATATATGTATTTTAAAAATAGAATTGAAAAAAATTCAAGTTAATATAAAATAATTGATGGAAAACTTTCGTTTAATTAAAAAAATGCAAGTTCTACGTTAATAAATACAAGAATATAACGAATTTTATATACACAAATATAAAGTTTGTACGTATTTATATTAAATGTTTGTTTGATGTATTTATGAAATTTTTATATAATACTTAATACAAAATTGCAGTTTTCTTATATTGAAAATTGCAATTTTGATTAAATTATGTATAACTATAAAGTTTTAATTATAGTAATAACTTAAAAGTGCCTAATTATTGTTTCTTTTTTTATGAAATTAGATAATAATAAATAGTATTTGTGTGGAATAACATATGAGATATTTAGTAGAAGAAGGATTTGAAGTTTATATTATAAAGGGATGCATCAGTAATTTAAAGAATAGAGCTTATAAAGGAGCATAGGTTAATTTTGTTATCAAGTGGTTTATTAACAACAGGAGAATCATTAGAAGAATTAAAATAATACTTAATAAAAAACTATAGAATATTAATTAATAAAATAAATCCTATAAAGTAGATGCAATAAAAATCTACTTTATAGGGTTTTATTATTTGGCTATATTTTAAACTAGATTAAATCATCTAATCCATTAACTTTAGCTTGTTCATCGTCGTTGATAGGAATAACTATGCATTTTTGTCCATCAATTACTTGAGATTTTATTTGAGGTATTTTTTCAGGTTTAACTTCAAGTACAACATCATATTCAGAAATAACCTCAGTATCTTCAGAAATTTCAATACTATCTTCATTAGTATTTTCATCATTATTTTCTGGAATTTCTTCTGAATCTATGTTAGAAGTTTCGTCACTATCCTCTAAGGGTTCTTCTAATGATTTTTCTGTATCAGTTTCTGAAATTTCTTCTAAATTTATATTTTCATTACCTTCTATAACATTACCGTCTGTAACAGCAATTTCAGCTTCATTATTTAAAGAAGATTCTTGTGTGACTTCTTCAAGTCTAGTTTTAAGCACTTTTACTTGATTTTTTAAATGTTCTTCCTTTTTTCTTTGTTCATTTTCTTTAAGTACTTTTGAATCAATTAAGTTTTCTGCTAAAGGAATATCATCACCAAAGCACTCTACATAAGATTTTTCAATTTTAGAAGTAAGTTCTTCTGGGACGCCACTTTCTATTAAAAGGTTTTGAATATCTTTATCTTTTAAAGTTATAGGTTCAGAATCGGTATCATCATACATTTCATTATATTCTTCTATAATAGCATTTAGGTTATCTTGTATGTCCATAAAAACTTTATCAGCCTTCTTTTCATCAGCACCAAAAGAATCTTTAATAATTGATTGGAATGTTTCTTTTTGTATAGTAGCAGTCTGTTTTGAACAGCAACCTAAAGCACTTTCCATTAATTCAGGATGTGTATCTTTTGCATTTTTTGTGTAATACATAATAGAGTTAACATCTGAACTACGATCAATAAAAGCAGGAAATACAAAACCATTAATTGGCGGCTTAACTACCCAATCTCTAATACGTGCTTTTATACTATTTTCTTCTTCAAAATATCTAAGACCAGGAGCTGAAAGCTCTACAGGGCATATTGCACATAAAACATATTCATATACTTCTTCAGACTCATCTATCTTGTTATTATCTTTAGTTTTAGTAATAACATCATAAGAGTCATTGAAAAGAAGTATTAAAAAGTTACCTGTATAATCATAGCTATCTATAATAGATTTATAAAAATCATCAATTAAAGTATCATCCTTTAATTGACTGTTTTTAAGCTGCATAAGAGAAACTTGTCTCTCATTTATAAGATCTTCGTTAAGTGGAAAGTTAAGTTCTAAAATGTTGTTTCCTATAGTTCCAGATAAGACTTTTTTTGCAATTTCTAAGTATTTAAAATATTCATCTTCATCTAAATTTAGAAAGGTTTCTCTAAATTTTAAAATAGTATTTTTTTCTCCATTAACATAGCAACCACACATTTTACTGAATGTGCAGTAATCTTTTTTGAAACGCTTTTTTAACTCAAGTATATCTTTTTTTCTCATATATAAACCCCTCGATCTAGTATTTTCTATTTGTAGGTATTAATTAATATATTAACATTATTAAGTATAATATTTTTTTTATATTAATTAAAGATTTTATTACGTGCTATGAGAATACTAAGAAGTAAATATTTTTAATTAGATTATTAGTTTAGTTTTAAATATTAAAAATTATATTATATAAAAGAATAAATATAGGTCTTTTTTTATCTAATTTCATATACTTAATACTAAAATCATAATAAATTTAATTTGGAATTTTCTTTTGTTGTAATATTAAAGTATTCTAAAATACAATTTATCTTAATATTAATTTGTTATTTTTAAAGTAAACTAAAACCTTCAGTTGCTATAAATAAAAAACAACAAAATAAGAAAAAGTTGAATACAGATACAAATAGATAACGTATTTTAGAAGTAATAAATACTTTTATAAAGTATCTTATTGAACACGAAAAGAAAATATAAAAATATATAATAAAAGTAAACATAGATATGAAAATATTAATTATAGATATAGGTATTTTATAAATAAATAAAACAATAATTAAAAATAAGAAAAGTACTTTATATTTTAATTTAATATCTCTACAGACGATTGATAATATAAATGTTATTAAAGTCGATATTATTGTAGATATTAAAAAAGTATAATAATCTTCTAAAAAGAAATCTTTATTGAACCAATCTTTTAATAAAAAATTATTGTTATATACGAATACCATTATTAGAGAAAAAATAAAAAATTTTAATAAAGTAAAGCGATATTTTTTAATATTTAAAATTTTAACCACCTCCTTATTTTAATTATATAAAATCCTTATAAGAATTTTAAAGAAAAAATAAGATAAAAATATATTTTAGTGTTTATGCATACCTTTTTATATAAGATGCTTTTTCAATTATTTATGTTAGAGTATAATTTTACTGTATAGAATAAGAACATAAAATGAAGATTTATAAGACTAACATTACTTAGTCAAATAGAAAGGTTGGAACAAAGATGATAAGACCAGTTGTAAAGGATGTATTATTTTTAGGACAAAAGTCAGAACCTGCAACTAAAGATGACATAGCAGTTATTGATGATTTAGTAGATACATTAAGAGCAAATTTAGAACATTGTGTTGGTATGGCTGCTAATATGATAGGAGTTAAAAAACGTATATTAGTATTTAGTGTAGGTGATATTATAGTTCCTATGGTAAATCCAGTTATATTAAAGAAAGAGAATCGTTATGAGACAGAAGAAAGCTGCTTATCTTTAACAGGCTTTAGAAAAACAATGAGATATGAAACAATAGAGGTAGAATATCTTGATAGAAACTTTAAGAAGCACAAAGAAATATTTACTGGATTTACTGCACAGATTATTCAGCATGAGATAGATCATTTTGAAGGTATAATAATTTAACAATTAAAATTGATGAACTAATAAACTGTTTTCCTTACTTAGATGGATTAGCTATGTAGGTAACTTAAACGTTACTGGGAACTAAAAAGTGCCTAATTGTTGTTTTTTATTTATTGAATTATTATAAGTTCATGAGGAAACAACATAATAAATTTACATAGAAAATAGGAGTAATTAAAATGAAATTTAATAATAAAGAAACAGCACTAATATTAGTAGACCCACAAAATGAATTTTTACATGAAATGGGAGAA
>JBBVGE010000308.1:0-254 GCA_040144665.1 Clostridium perfringens | reverse complement strand
CCCTAAAATATGCTTTTTATGCGAATATGATGCTATTAAATCTAAGGGAGGACATATAACAGGTCATAATCTTCTTACTACTATATCAATTACAAGTGCCTTAGGATTAAGCAAGGTAATTGAGAAGTCTGGTGGAACAGTAATATTAATAGGATGTCCTGGAGAATATTTAGGTGGAACTAAGTCTACTTATGTTAGACAAGGTATTTTTGATGATATAGATGTAGTATTAACAGCTCACCCAGATATAGTAA
>JBBVGE010000307.1:0-31648 GCA_040144665.1 Clostridium perfringens | reverse complement strand
TTTCATTTTCATTTTGATTTTTTAAATTTGAATTTTCATTTTGATTTACAGTCATTGCCATATTAGGAACAAAGACCTGATCGTTATCCTGATACTGTATAACGCTACCTAATGATAATAGTTTCGAATCTCTCTTTATATCACTTGTGGATAAATCAAGCATTTTTCTAACTTCTTTTAAAGATATGATTCCGTTGTTAAATAATTTGCTTACATTTTCTTGATATTCTTTATCATTCGATTTATTTAATTCTCTTGTATCAATTACAAACTTATATCCTTTTTCTTTTTCTTCTTCTAACAATAATGCTTTTGATAAACTTTCTTCAATTGCAACAATTAGAGTATTCAAAGTTTGTGATATTAGTATTTCAGTATCTTGATGAGTATTAGATGATGTAAGATAGCCTTTAGGTAAACATAGGATGTCCTCAACTTTACCACCTATAACCTTTTCTTTTTCTTCCATATTTATTATTGATAAATCTTTAGAAATTGGCATATAATCTAATCCATTTTCTAAAATAACAGTTTTCCCAGCGTTTTTTCTACCACTATATAAATTATCCCAAGACTTTCTTAATTTTTCTAGTGCAGTTTCGTTAAGTCTACCTTCGGTTTTTAATACGCTTAAAGGCATAGCACAATTTTCCGTAAGTTGTTTATATGTTTCATATTCCTCAAGAATATCATTTAATAAACTCTTATTTTTATTCAATATTCCACCATTCGGATTTTCGATAATAAGCATTTCATTATCTTCTTTTGTATAAGTATTTCCGTGAAGAATATAAGTTATTTCTTGACATAAAGGAAATCCGCTTTTATCTAAATACAGTTGTGTATTCTGATGTTTAACGTGATGTAATCCAATCACTTTATTGCCTTTACGTTCAATAACTGCATATGCTTTTCCCTCAAACAATAAATCATGTACCATATTAGATTTGAAAGTTGATGAAGTAGTTATTAAATTTGCTTCATCATTTAAAATTTTTAGTCTGTAATCATTATTGCTTTCTTTGATGTCTGATTTTTCTTGAATTAACTTTATTGGAAGATTTGATATAAGTTCACATAATAAATCATTACCTTTTTTTAATGAAGGTATTTTTTCAAGATAAATATTTTTGCTAGATTCATTTGTAAAAAGTGGCATACTTCCACCTTGTAAAAAAGTATTATAACTTCTTTCTTCTTGTTGTTTTGTATTGTTAAATAAGTTTTGTATAAAACCCAAGTTTATTGCCCTCCTTTATGTAAAAAAAATGAGCGAAAATTTAATTTCGCCCATAAAAAAAACTACCTATTCTTTTTTAAAATAGATAGTTTAACTAGCTTTTCTTAACCCAGTAGCTTTCTTTAATACTCTAACTGCATCTGGATTTGTTACTGCTAAATCTCCGTAAAATTCACATAAGAATCCAACTTGACCGCTTGTAGCATATAATTCATTTAATACTTGAATATTTGATTTTTCTGATAACTTTAATGTAACTGCTTGTGCTACATTTGCTAATACTACAGAATCAACTGAATCTGTTATTACTACTGGTAGACCTAAGAATTTATAAACTGGAGTTTGACCAGCAACATCTAAAGCCATATATGGTTGCTTGTTTGCATTCATTAATAATGATAATGCTTTGAATGTTTCTCTATTCACATACCATTTAGCACCTTGTAAATAAATTGGATTCATGTCAGTTAATGTTTCCATCATGCCTTCTAATGTAACATCACCATTGATAACTTTACCACCAACTAATAATCCTTTAGTTAAATGTTTTTCTGTTCCGTCAGCAACAAAAGTTTCGCTTTCAATTTTATTTGCAACTGCTTGTGCTACTTTTTCTGATAAATAATTTATTCCAACTACTGGACTGTTATGTAAAACTGTCCTTGATACAGTTGTTACAACAGAAATTCTCTTATCTTTTAATACTACTTTTGTAAACTTTGATAAGTCCTTTGGTTGAGCATCTTCTGTTTCCCCTAATACTTCTGCTACTAATGGTTCTCCTTCTTGTAATACTGCATAATCTCCAGTATAAGTAATTTTACCACATTCATTTATTACATCTGATTTTTCTTGAAGTTTTCTTACAATATCATTTGCTAACCCTTCTGGAATAACATCACCATTCGTTGCAGTTGTTAATGCTCTTACTTCTTCTACGTAATTTCTCTTTTCTGTGTTTCCCATATTTTCTTTTTCTTCTCCTTCTTCTACTTTTGATTCTTCACTTAAATTTTTCATTTCGTCAATCGCTGAAATAGTTTGGTTTATTTGTTCAACAAGCGCCTTTAATTCATCAAATTTTTTTGATTCATCTTCTGTTAGGGCTCTTGTTTCCACTTCACATACTTTTGTTATTTTTTGCATTTCTTCTAAAATGCTATTTTTTCTTTCAATTAAAAATTTCTTATTCATCTAATCTTTTCTCCTTCTAAATATATTTTGTTCCAGTCCCATTGAGGGAACGCTTTGTTTATTGCTTTTATTGTTTTTCTTGAAAAGTTAAAATCATCTTTTCTAAGTAATCTCCAGCAAAGTGTATAACTCATGTTTAAATCTTTTGATAATTTCCGACATACGTCTGCTAATGAGTCATTTTCGTTGTGGTATTTTTTACATATAATTTCGTTTATGTAATTTAAATTATTTTTCATCCTTTTACTCCCTTCTGTTAATATAAAATTTCATAGTTCCTACTATGAAATAAAAATGCTCAAAAAAATAAAAGCACCCAAAATTAATTGAGTGCTTTTTGGAGGATTTTTAAATGTCAATTATTCTAGCCTAATCGAATAATTTGATATTTAAAGGAGAAAAAACAAACATGGAAAATATATTTGTTTCTTCTAAGTATATATACTCTAAATGGAGAAAGTTTCAATATTTACCCATAAAAGATAATTTTTTCATTATTTTTTAAAAATAAAAGGAGCATTAAGCTCCTTTTTCGCCTGTCATTTTGTTTGCTACCATGTCACAACCTTTTCTAGTTAATAAATAACAAGGCATATCTCTGTTTTGAGAATTTTTATAAGTCGCTGGAACAAAGAAATTAGGACTGTGCAAATTTGCACAATGCTCAGAACTTGTATTATCGAGAATTTCTTTGTATTTTCTTATATCTCTTAAAAGTTTGTCGTGGTCTTTCCCTACCATTTCAGCAACTTCTTTGCTGTTTACATATAATCTGTCGTTTATATTTTGTTTTCTTGATTGCATTAACACTTCATATAATCCGTCTTCAGTTAAAAATAAACATTCTTGATTTTCATATTGACCGTTATATACATTGTATATAGGGGCTATTTGTTTTATTTTTTCGTCTTCGTCGATGTTTCTGACCATTTGACTTGTATTTGAATTTTCAATCCATTTAGCAACATCTTTTGCTAAAAATAAAGGTTCTTGGACTCCACCCAAGGTATGTAATAATAATACATATCTTTTTTCTTTGACCTGAGATGAATACTGTGCATAGTAGCTTTTCTTTTCCTCCAAGAGTAGAAACATTGTTTCTACTCTTTCATTTATGTTTTTCTATTTTGACCTGAGGCATATATTATATTCATCAGCTTTTTTCTGCATTAAGTATTTTTAATTTGAAATGTATACTATACGTTTCAGATTTTAATTAACATTGAATTTATTATTATTTTATGTATTTATATTAGTTAAATCACTAAATACCCTAAAATCGTTTTTATTGGTTTTAGTGCATAAACTAATATAATGTATTAACTTTATTCAACAACGGTTTTTAATGTCAAAACCTCATTTTCTAAATCAATAATTCTTTGTTTCATTTGATAAATTACTTCTTTCAATAATTTATTATTTTCCTTTAATAAATTGTTGTTTTCTTTAGTTAAAAATAGTCTTTCTTTTAATACATTAATTTCATTCATTTTTCATTTCTCCTTTATATAAAAAAATAGAGGCAATTGCTAAATTGACTCTTAATGTGCTGATTTTATATTATTGATATAGGTACACATCTGATAACATCTAAACACACACATCATCATTGTTCGAAGCTTTGCTTTGAACATACGAAGTAACTGCCAAGTTACGAGTATTTAATTATTTATACATTAAACTTTTCTTTGTACTCATGAACTAGCGTTCATTTCGTACAGTTCAAAAAGCTAAAGCTTTTTTCACATTTGTTTATGTATTTTTAAAATCAAATTTATATAATAATAGGTAATCTAGTCTGACCTCTATTTTGTATATATAGTGGACAAGGAGGGTTACCTATTAAATGTAAAAAAAGAAGAGCTGTTATAACTCTCCATTAATATTTTATATAAATAATTATCATACTTAATAACCATCTTAGATACAGCATAATACATGTACTTACTATTATCATTTGCTATCAAGGTTTCTCGTAAATATTCATAGTCCTTTAAAGACAATTCACCATTATTATATCTATTACTTAAACTTTTAAGTTCCTTTTTCATAATGTGATTTCTATACCAAAACTCATTATATGTTTGCTTGTCAACTAAAATTTTATTCCCTGTTGATTTTTCAACACATACATAAAGAGTATCATCTAATTTTTCAAATACGCCTTTGTCTATCAGTTTTTTGTCATAATTTTTCGAGGTTGTGTGAGCAGTTTTAGTTTCTTTACATATTTCTCTTCTTGTTGAAAAATCTTCAGATTCTATGCTTTTAATTTTTCTTTTTGTATAATCTTTAAAATTATTAATATCTTCCACATTAAATTCTCTTTTTAAATATTCATCATTATTCATAGAATACTCTTCATATTTACAGTAATAAAATATACTTCTGCCTTCTTTTTTTACTTCACAAACTTTATAACAATTCTTTAAAAGCTCTTCGGCAATTTTTTCATCGTTCCACCTGCTCAATGTTTTTGGATTAACTCCTATAATTACTGCAACTTGTTTTTTATTAAATTTGTAATTTGTCGTCATAATAAAATTCCTTTCCTATAAGTTTTTATTTTTTACTTTGTAAATTCCCCATTCACATTTCTTGAATGGACTATTATAATTTTTCTTTGATTTCTTATTAAGTTTTTCTATGCTTGCTACTTTTCTATTGCCTAAATCGTGCCATTTAATAAAATAACCTTTCTCATTTAATAAATGGTACACATCAAAAATATTTTTAGTTTCAAAATATCTAAATAGTAATTCTTCCACATCTTTTTCTATGAAGGTTCCTACTAAATTATCTAATTGCATTTTTATTTAATTGCTCCTTTCTTTTTCTTCTTCTATATTCTCTATCTTCTTTTTTCCAACACTCATGGCATTTATCTCGTCTACCACTCTTTTCACTTAAAGGTTTTACAGTTTTACATACTTGGCAAAAATATAATCCTTTTTCTTTAAGTTCTTCTTGTTTTGTTTCGTATTCTTTTTTGTAATTTAATAATTCACTCATTGATAACATTTTTTTATCTCCTTTCAGTTCTACACTATATACATAAATATGACGATTGTTTGTTGCACACGAATTATAATATTAAAAAATTTTTTGTTAAGGGGGACTTATATAAATTCTTAACGTAAATTGATTTTACATTTGAATTCAATGTACATTTTATATGTACGACCAATCTAAACATACGCTAAACCCATCAGTTTACGTTGTAGGACGTTTTATTTATGTATTGATATATTTTCATTAGACTAAATTAAATTCTGAGATGAAACCAGAATTGGCTTCAACTAATTTTTTTGTTCCAGCAACGTATCAAAATGCAAATTTGATTAGTCCTAATTCTTTATTCACCTCAAAATTGAATTAACTATTTTAAAAGGATTCCCCACAAATGGTTTATCCTTATTTTTAGTTGAGCCTTAATTACTTAACAGTGAGGGAAGAAAATCCCTTAACTATTTTTTCTTATTTTAATTATTATTTACGAGTATTTTATATTAGATTATTAAGCATAAAAAAACACCAAACTTTAATAGTTTAGTGCTTAATAAATAAGGAAAAGAAATTTTTTATGATACATACAAATTATAATACATTTATTTTTTCTGTTAAGTCATTTAAAAAAATATATTTAATCATCCTTGATAAAATATACACACACACAACACAGCGTTCAATTGCCAAATTGACGCTTAGTATTATTTAATATTATTTAGTATTATTTAGGTGAGTGAGCCATTTTGACCGAAGCAATGAGCCATTTTGACCAGAGTGATGAGCCATTTTGACCGCTAAAAAAAGTTGCAAAGGGTTGCCAAAAAATTTTATGTAAAAATATACATAAAAATTCGTAGAAATATACATAATTTTATATATCAAAATATGTATATTATTAAAATGCTAAAACTTTAGGGGAAGGCATTAAAGATATGCTAAAATGTTATGCTTGTGTATTTAAAAATTAATATTTATAAAAAGATGTATTATAAATGATATAATTATATATAAAGGAGTGGTCTAATGAATAATTACAAATTAAAATTTAACGTTACTTTTAATAATAAAATAACTGATTGTGAATGTACAATAGATTCTGATATATTCATTTCATTATCTGATAGTGATAGATATATTGAATATACTAACGACAATATAATAAAGCTTCACGATGATTTTTTTCTAAAAGTTCTTTAGTTAAAGATGAATTAAGATATATGATAGAAATAAATAATAATGATATTAAGATTAATTCCATAAATTCAAACCATTCTCATTTAAAAAATATTGTTCTTTTATTAGAATCGCCACATAAGGACGAATATAGATCTAGAAATATATATACTAAATTAATACCAATTGCCCCTGCCCAAGGTGAAAATAAGTTAAGTGCTGGTGGAGCAATATTTAACTATTTATCTGAAGTGTTAAAATTTATTAATGAAGAAAATCATAATATAATTCCAAATGGAAATTTTAATCTTATCATATCTAATCCAGTACAATTTCAAACCTCTTTAGTGTTTATTCATGGAAAACCATTAGATAGAGCTTATCAAACACTTAGAGATACTATTTGGAAGAAAATATGGGATATACAAGATATCCAATCCGATTTTATAAAAAGAATTAATAAATATAATCCTCATTTAATAATAAATTCATGCACAAAAAATTTAAAGCCATATGTAAATGAAGTATTAGAAAATTTACACAATAATACTGTAATAAATATAAAACATCCTTCTTTTAATTGGTCTAAAGGAGAATTTTAAGAAAATATATTATTTCAAAAATTAAATAGCACCTTTTAAGTGCTATTTAATTTAAATTTTAAACTAATAAAATAGTAATTTTATTTTTTAATACGACCTTTTAATATACTATCTTTTAATTCAATAGTTGCGCTATTATCTTGATTAAATTTATCTATAATTTTTTGCAAATTAGATTTATCAATATCAGTTGCATTATAACCTAGAGTTATTTTTAAATTTTTTATAATATCTTTTTTTATTGGAACATCATAATAGGCGATAGGAACATTTCTAACATCAACCATATTTTCTCCATTTATATTATAAAATTTATATACCATTAAAGAGTATCTCCATTCTTGTTGAAAATACCAATGAGTATTTTTATAAATACCTAATTCAGATATACAATGCCCTACTTGACCATTAATTTCTTTGTTTACAATAGGAAAAAGTTTATCTTCTTCATCTGTATAAATTACTGGATAAGCACATTTATTAAGTGCAACAAGAACCTTTGCCTTAGGTTCATTTTCAATATTATGAATATTAGAAAATTTTTCAAATACTTCTCCTTCAAATTCTAAACGAACGCCTTTTCCATTTTCAGAATACATATTCCAAATTGGTATAGACTCTTTTTCATCATCAGTAAAACAACATACAAAAATATGTTTTGCATAATCATACATATCATTTGTCCATTTTTCTTCTTGATCATCTACATTTAATAATGAAGTAAATCTCAATTTTCTACTTTCTAATATTAATTTTAATGTCTCTAATTTAGTATAATGAAATAGCTTTTTTTTCATCAATTCTTACCCCTTTTTAACATAAAAATACTTTTCTTAATAAGTTTTATTTAAATATAATTTTTATATTGTTGTAAACTCATTTCTCTCCATTATCTAATTTCATAAATTTTATTTTAATATAGATACACATACATTTATAGAATTTAACATCCTATAAAATAGATAGTCTATATGCTTTGCTGACTTTATTTCTATTTTATCTTTTTCAAAATGTCTAATTTGATATTCATTTCCTATTCTTGTTAATTCTTTAAATTCATTATTTAAAAGTTCATAAAACTTATCAGTATCTTGTCCAACATCTGTTAATATCTGTTCTAATGAACTCTTTTTATTTTTATTTTCATAATATGTTTTCATTCTTTCAAATGCATCCCATATTTTTTCTAATCCTATTTTTCTATCAATTAAGTTTGGTTTTTGTACATTATTTATAGCTAGTCCTATTAATTCATTTAATTTAATATCAGAAGTATTTAAATTAATATTATTTATTAATCTATTCATTTCTAACGGAAGTCTCCTTTTAACTTTTCCATCTTTATCTAAAAAGAAAACACTATTATTTATTTCTAGTATTCTATTTATATCTTTTCTAAACTTTTTTTCTGCTCTCTTTTTACTTCCATAATAAAAATGATTATTATGTATCTTACATTTATCTTTAATTGTATTATTAGTATAAGTTTTAGATCCTTCCCACATATATTTATGACAAAATTCTAGAAAATCTAACACTGCATATTTTTCTTTTTCATTAATAAATTCAGAATCATTCTTATATTTAAGATTAAAATTAGGAATTTGTGCTTCTATTGTTTTTTCTAATACTACTTCATCTATATCTATGATTTCATCACAATTTTTGCATTTAATCGGAAACTCTATTGCAAAAAAATTTATATATTTTCTGTATATTGCTAATATTCCATTGTAAACCCTATAATCTATTTCTTCATTATCATATTTTTTCCCTAATTCTCGTTCACTAAAATATTCCATAGTTACATCCTCTTTCGTCCATTAATTCAAATTATATTATACCAATATTTTAAATATAAATCCAAATTATGTTACAAAGTTGATTGAATTTCATCTAATTCTTTTTTTAAATTTTCTTTTAGTGTATCAATGCTAAAGCTAAAACTTGTTTTATCTTTACCTAAGTTCACATATACATTAACAGTAGTTGGTTTTCCATGCTTGTCTACTAATAATCCTGCATTATATAATTTATTAACTAATGTATTTAAAAGCGAATCCTGTGAATATAAATCCTCCCCATAGTAACCTACTTGAACAACTGTACATTTCTCTGAAATAGCTCCTATAGTTGCACTATATCCATTAGCAGATTGTATATCTTCTTCAATATTTTTTTCTAAGTCCATATAATTTAAGTCATTATTTCCTCGTGCAGAATACTTTGATTCTTCCCTTTTAGAATAAGGAGCTTTATCTAACCATTGAAGTAAATCATTAATTTCTTGTATTCTATTTTCCTTTATTTCTCTTTGTAAAGCAAGTTCTTGTTCTGGACTTCTACGATGTTTAATCCCATCAATATAATTATAAAGTATGCTTATAATTGTCGTTAAAAATATTATAGCTAATATAATCCATCTTTTCTTCATTTAATCACCTCATTTGTTATTGCATTATAATTATAATAAAATTTCCCAATAATACAAATAAGGATTTTAATCTTCTTATGATATGAAAGTCTATTTAATACTAATTATTCTTTAATTTAACCTTGAATTTTAATAATAAAATATTATACTTCTGGATTATCCTCAAAATGTATATAGTTATCCTGTCAAAATAAAAATTTAACAAGATAACTATATTACCACTCTTTATACTTCTGTGTTCAGAGCCTCGCCACTTTAAACCTATGGTCTTGGTAATAATACATTAGTAATTAACATTTCAGTTAATTCATACATCAAAACAAGAATTACACCCCTACTTGTCCATTATTTCTAATGTTTTGTATGTTCCTTTCCTTGTAATAACTTTTAAATATTACTGGTGTTCCTCAATCCGTTCTATTTTGTCATATATACTATTATGTATACTTAGACTTAACATCTTCAAGAAAGTTTCACTAAGACTTACGTCATACTTTATAAATGTATATTATAAAAGTAACCGAATAGATTTTCTGCATTGGCTCTATCAAACCTATCTATTTATTTATACTTGTTAGAAAGCTGTTACAAGTAACCTATTCCCTAAAAAAGGGTATAAGAAATAAACCCTTGCAACCTTTTCTTTTTTGAAATATAATAAGTTTACGGGTTTATTATATCTCCTAGTAAGTTAGTGAGGTATACAAAGAATTATTAAATAATATTCAATTGTATGTAGGTATTGGCGTACCTATTATTTTTTTATTTATTTTTTCATATTTTCTAATGGAGAAAATTTATAATACTTTTTTCTTATATCTTCTGTGGTAACATCTAAATATGCTTGTTCAGTCACAGTTACTGAACTATGACCTAATATCTTAGACAACATAAATATATCTCCCCCACTAAGCAAGAATCTTTTTGCAAAATTATTTCTGATTTGATGACAAGTTATATGCTCTTTAAGATTTGCTCTAGCGCAATACTTTTTTAAATTTTTTTCAAAATTAGTTACGCTAAAATTAGAACCTCTTGTAGTTACAAATAGATATTCAGTATTAAAATATCTTTCTTTATAATCAATCCATTTTCTAATTATCTGTTGCATTGTCATTGAAAAGAATACATATCTATCTTTTCTACCTTTATTAATTTCACAGGGTATAAATATAGCTTTTTTATCTATTAATACATCTTCTGACTTTAAATTTAATGTCTCCCCTATTCTCATTCCAGTATCCATTAATAATTGAAGTATTACATAATCTCTATATTCACTAAATTTAGTCAAATCTAAGCATTTAATAAGCTTATTAAAGTCAAAGTCTGAAATATCACTTTTAGGCTTTCTACTGTGCTTATATTGCCTTATATTAGTCATTGGATTTTCTTTTATAACTCCACTATCTTTTAACCAAGTGAAAAACACCTTTAAATTTCTTAAATAATTATTTACTGTCCACATACTTACTGGTTTACCAAAATCACCTCTAGCACTTGGATTATTAATTATTGTTGTTCTTAAATCTCCAACATAAGAGTATTTTCCTTTATTTTTTGTGAACTCTAAATATTCTTTTATATCCTTTGTTTTTACCGAAATTGGTGAAAAGATATTTTTTTCATCTTCTAAATATTTAGAAAAAAGTTTTAAAGTACTTTCATATGATTTCAGTGTTTTCTTAGTTAAATCTTTATTTGTACAATAAATCATAAAATCATTAATTGCCTCATCGAATTTTATAATATTTTTTTTAATTTTGGGCATTAAAAAAAGACACCTCCTACCAGTATCAACTGATAACAGATGTCTTTATTAAAAGAAAAAATATTTATTGATATAATTTCATATTTGTTGCTTATACATCTAAACTAAAGATGCCTTAAAACCTAGTAAAATAGCCCTATGATACTTTATTTTTAAGACGAAGTTTATCAGCAATAATTGCTATAAATTCACTATTAGTTGGCTTACCTTTATCATTGTGTACAGTATAACCAAATAGCTTATTAATAGCCTCTATTTGTCCTCTACCCCAAGCAACTTCTATAGCATGTCTTATTGCTCTTTCTACTCTTGATGCAGTAGTATTATACTTTTTAGCTATAGATGGATATAATTCCTTAGTAACTGCTGATAATAATTCCATATCATTTACTACCATAGTTATAGCTTCTCTTAAATACATATATCCTTTTATATGAGCTGGAACTCCTATTTCATGTATTATACTTGTAATTTCAGTTTCTAAATCAACTGGTTCATTGTGTGATATTGATGAATTATGAGAAATCATATCACTATTTTGAGAATTTATAGTTTGTCTATTTACTGTATTTACTCTAGGTACACCAGTATTAAACATTTCTCTTATTCTTTTTGTAAATATATCCATGTCAAATGGTTTCACAACATAATAATCTGCTCCTAATGTAATTGCTTGTTGTGTTATTTTATCTTGTCCAACAGCAGATAAGACAATAACTCTTGGCATCTTATCCAAATTCATATTATTTAATTTTTCTAATACTCCTAGTCCATCTAGATGAGGCATAATGATATCTAATACAACCAAATCTGGTTTTTTTGCTTCTATTAGACTTAAAGCTTCCCTTCCATCTTTTGCTATACCAGTTACTATAATATCTTTCTGATTTAATAAATAATCATTTAAAATACTACAAAACTCTTTATTATCATCAGCTATAAGTACAGATATTTTTGAATCTTCCATGTTTTTCTCCCCTTTATCCATTTTATATTGTACAACTATATCTACCCACAAAACTTTGTATGTTATTTAAAGAAGGTTAATTTTCTCTTACTTTATAGATATTCGACATTGATTTAGAAAATCCTTTTATAATATAACACTTAATTTTACAGTAGAAATAATTTTTATATTTTTTTACTTAAACGGTAAGCTTTTAGCTTTCCACTATTTGTAAATTATACACTATTTTTAGTTCTACGTCTATATTTTTAGTAAATTTTTTCCATTTTATTTGTTTTTAATATTCTTTCATACGTTTATATATATAATTAAAAAAGGTAAGACAAATTATGCCTTACCTTTTAAAACATATTATTTAATAATCCCTGCATCTTCCAACATCCAATCTATATATATTCCGTATCCAACATCCGGTTTATTTATAAGAACATGTGTCACAGCTCCTATTATTTTTCCATCTTGTATAATAGGACTCCCACTCATTCCTTGAATAATACCACCAGTCTTATCTAAAAGTTCTTCATCAGTAACTTTTATAATCATACTTTTAGGACTAGGTGTTTCTTGATTTAATTTTTTTACAATTTCTATATCATATTCTTTTGGACCAGTTTCATCAATTGTAGTTATAATTTTAGCTTTACCAACTTTAATTTCATCTCTAAACCCAACCGGAAGTGGATTTATACTTTTTTCTTGTAAGTAATCATTTTTCTTTGATCCAAATATTCCACATTGGGTATTTTTTTGAATATTTCCTATTGGCGTATCTTCATTTGTAAAAATACCTTTTAATTCCCCTGGTACTCCTTTTTCTCCTTTTCTTAAGCTAATTACTGAAGCTTCTAATAATTCCCCAGACTTTACAGTAAATTTCGTATTTGTGTCACCATCAGTAATTGGATGCCCTAATGCTCCAAACTTTCCTGTCCCTTCATGATAAAATGTTAAAGTACCAACTCCAGCTGTAGAATCTCTTATCCAAAGACCTAGCTTATATTCATCTTTTTCTTTTTTCATATCTATTGATTTATTTATATCTTTTCCATCTCTATTTATAACTAAATCTACTTTATTTTTTTTTGAGTTCTTTACTATATTCATTACTTCCTTGGTTGTATATACTTTTTTACCATTAATTTGAGTAATTAAATCACCTAATTCTATTCCAGACAATTTAGAAGGGCTTTCACTTCTTTGATCACCTCTAATTATATCTGAAAATCCTACAACTAATACTCCATTAGAAGATAATCTTACACCAACACTAGTTCCACCAGGATATAATTTTAAATCTTTTATATTTTGTACAGCAACAGACTTAAGAGGAATTAATCCCATAAAGCTTATATCTACAGTATCACCATTATAAGTTAAGTGATTTAAAGGACTAATATCATTAAATATAGAAGTTGTTTCTATTTCATTACTTGTGTATACCTTATCTGGCATATCTCTAAGAGTAAAGATTGTTGTTAATACCAATATACTTATCAAGGTCATTAAGAAACTTATAGATTTTATTAATTTCTTTTTCATCTCTTCTCCTCCTTTGCCTCTATTCTTAAGTTACCCTGAAGACATGCCATCTATTCTGTATTAACTTTACTATAATAGACAAATTTTTTTAAAATAAAAAAATAAAACCACAGAGTTACCGCGATTTTATTTTTTCCTTTTATCCTCTCAGATATGTATTATATTGATTTTAATTCTCTTTTTTTTGTATTTGAGTTTTCAAACATCTCTCTTACATTTTCCAGTGTTGCATTGGTTACACTATCTCCACCTAACATTGTAGCTACTTGATATATTTTTTCATCAATTGTTAATAATCTTATCTTTGTAAATGTCTTCTCATTTTTAACTTCTTTAGATACAAAATAATGATGATCAGATAATATAGCTATCTGTGGTAAATGTGTTATACATAAAACCTGATGATTCTTAGATACTTGATACATCTTTTCTCCAACTCTTTGTCCAACTTGCCCACTAATACCAGTATCTATTTCATCAAATATTAATGTTGGAATATCATCTTTATCTGCAAAAACACATTTTAATGCAAGCATTATTCTAGATAGCTCTCCACCCGATAAAACTTTTTCAAGAGATTTTAGTGGCTCACCTGGATTTGTTGAAATCATGAATGTAATATCATCAAATCCTTTTTCATTAAAATCATCCTGTGGTTCTATTAATATGTTCATTCTTGATTTATCTAATCCAACATAAGATAATTCTGATAAAATTTTATCTTCAAGTTCCTTACTATAGGACTTTCTAATAGAGGAAATTTTTTCACCAATTTTTTTCATTTTATCAAAAATTTCTTTTTCTTTTTCTTCAAGTTTTTTAATTATTTCCTCAGCATGAACTAATTCTTCGTATTGCATTTTTAAATCATTATAATTAGATATAACCGCTTCAACTGATCCGCCATACTTCTTCTTATAACTATTTATAATAAATAATCTTTCATTTATTCTTGAGAGTTCCTCTTCGTCATACTGTATTTCATCTGACATATCTCTAAGCTCTCTTGAAACTTCTTCTATATTATAAAAAGCTTCTTCTATAACTTCTCTTTTTTCTTTTATTTTTAATAAATGTTCCTCAACAGAGGTTAGTTCTGATATTACCTTTGAAAGAGAATCAAGTACACTTGAAGATTCCATACCATTTAAAAAATTATAGCTATTACTAATTGCAAGAGTTATTTTTTCTGCATTAGATAACATATTATATTCTTCCTTTAAATCTTCTTCTTCTCCTATTTTTAGTTTACTCTTTTCAATATCTTCAATCTGAAACTTAATATAATCTACTAATTTATCTCTATCTTTATTTCCATTAATATCTTTTATCTTTTCTCTAGTTTTTAATAGTTCTTCCCTTAAAATTAAAAATTTATTTAATTCTTTTTCTATCTTTTCACCAATATAACTATCTAAATAATTAACATGACTACTCTTTTGAAGCAAACTCTGATTTTGATGTTGCCCATGAATATCCAAAAGTTTTTCTCTAATTTTTCTTAATTGACTTACAATTAGACTTTTACCATTTACTTTTACGATACTTTTTCCACTTAATAATGTTTCTCTTGATATTATTAATATATCATCAAATTCTATTTCTAATTCATTTAATACATCAAAAAGTTTACTATCTTTAATATCAAATATAGCTTCAACTTGAGTTCTACTCTCCCCTGTTCTAATTAAATCTTTCGAAAACTTTCCTCCAAGCACGTAATCTATTGCATCTATTAAGATTGACTTACCAGCACCAGTTTCTCCCGATAATATATTAAATCCTTTACCTAAATCTATTGATATTTCTTCAATAAGCGCAAAATTTTTAATATTTAATTGTATCAACATCTATATCACCTATAATTACTCATCAATTCTACTTTGTATACTAGTTACAAGCTCTTCTGCACTTTCAAGACTTCTGACCAAAATAAATATGGTATTATCTCCTGCAACAGTACCAGCTATATCTTCAAACCCTAAGCTATCAATTGCTTCAGCCGCCGCAGATGCTCCACCTGTAAAAGTCTTTACAACTACCATCTTATCTACATTTTCAACATGTACCACAGCATTTGTTAATATATTTGCAAGTTTATCATTAATATTTGATGACTCCTTTGTAGGAACAACATACTTATACTTCCCTGCAACTGACTGCATCTTTAATAGTTTTAAATTCTTAATGTCTCTTGAAACAGTCGCTTGAGTAACATCAAATCCAGATTTTTTTAACTCTTCTGCAAGCTCTTCTTGAGTTTCTATATCTTTTTCTTTAATAATTTCTAATATTTTTTCATGTCTTTTTGATTTCAATGTACCTCACCATCTCATTCTATTATTTATTTAAAATTTTTGTTCTTAAGACTTCAAAATAGTCATAATCATCAAATAGTATTAACTTTGCTTCTCTATCTGCTCTACTTATTTCAATTATGGCCTTCTTGTTTACTTCATATACTTTTTGACCATCAACAGTTAGATAAACATCCTCTTCTTCATGAAATGTCTTAATTGTTATTTTACTATCACCTCTAAGAACCATAGTTTGCATACTTTTTGTATGAGGACAAATAGGTGTTATTAATATAACATCTAAGTCTGGATATATAAATGGTCCACCTGCTGAAAATGAATATGCTGTAGAACCAGTAGGTGTTGCAATAATAAGCCCATCACCTTTAAAGGAACTATAATATTTTTCATCAACATATATATCAAACTTAGTCATTCTTGATAATGTACCTCTTGCAATTACAATATCATTCAATGCTATTTGCTCATCATTTTTAATATT
Source organism: Clostridium perfringens (assembly GCA_040144665.1). Taxonomy (GTDB): domain Bacteria; phylum Bacillota; class Clostridia; order Clostridiales; family Clostridiaceae; genus Clostridium; species Clostridium perfringens_A. Next base: position 14,920 of record JBBVGE010000307.1, on the reverse strand, counting down.
ATTTATCTTACATTTTAAAAGCATTCTTTCTTCTAATTTAAACAGATTATTTTTAAGTTTAAATATAGCTTTATCTATTTCTGATATATCAATACTACTTAAAAAACCAAGATTCCCAATATTTATTCCAAGTAATGGTATATCTAACTTATTAGATATCTTTCTTGCAGCACCAAGTAAAGTCCCATCTCCACCTAGAACAATAAGTAATTCTATATTTTTTGAAAGATCACTACATTTTATTTCATATGTATTAAATATATCTATCTTAACTTTATCAAATGCTTTGTTTAATTTTTCAGTAACTAAATTTAGAATAATTCCTTCGCAATCCTTAGATGGGTTTATTGCAATACCTATATGTTTCATAAATACCCCGCCTTTTATATTTCTGAATGTGAAGCAGATACTACTTTTTCTATATCTTCCATCTTAAAGTTACTAACTTTTTCTTTATCCTTAGTAAAGTATACTAAATACTCTATATTCCCCTCTGGTCCTTTTATAGGTGAATAACTAACTCCTAATACATTTAAATCATGATCTAATAAATAATTTACTATGGAGTTTACTACTTCTTTATGAGTACTTTCTTCACGAACTACTCCTTTTTTACCTACCTTCTCTCTTCCAGCTTCAAATTGAGGTTTAATTAAAGCTACAACTTCACCATCATCTTTTAAAAGATTTATAGTAGCTGGCATAATTGTTTTTAGTGATATAAAAGAAACATCTATTGATGCAAAATCAAGTTTTTCTCCTATATCTTCTGGAGTTACGTATCTAATATTAGTACGCTCCATACAAACAACTCTTTCATCAGTTCTAAGCTTCCATGCAAATTGTCCGTACCCAACATCTACTGAAAATACTTTTTTAGCACCATTTTGAAGCATACAATCTGTAAATCCACCTGTAGATGCTCCAATGTCCATACAAATTTTACCTTCTAAAACTAATGGGAATTCCTTCATGGCTTTTTCAAGCTTAAGTCCACCTCTACTTACATATGGTATAGTATCACCTTTAAATTCAATATTAGAAGTTACACTAACTTTCGCTCCTGCTTTATCAACTCTTTGTCCATCTACAAATACTTTTCCTGCCATTATATTTGTTTTAGCTCTTTCTCTTGATAAAATTATCTCTCTATCTACTAATAATACATCAAGTCTCTCTTTCTTATCTGCCATTTTTATCTCCTTGTTTTTAACAGTTTTAATACTTCATCTCTTATTCCCTTCGGATCTAAATTCCAATCACTGTAGAGAATAGTAGTATCACCTTGTTCAACGAATTCATCATCATAACCTAAGGCTTTAAACTTTCCTTTAAATCCATAGTTATTAAGTGATAATAATATATTTGATCCTAAGCCACCTTTAATTACATTATCCTCTATTGTTATTATATCATATCCTTCATCAGATAATTCCTTAATCATTCCTTCATCAAGTGGTTTTATAAATGTTGCATTAATTAATTTAGGATATATTCCTTCTTTATTTAGAAGTTCTTTTGCTAGTATAGAATGTTGAGTCATTCTACCAGTTGAAATTATTGCACATTTAGAATTTTTTCCTTCATCTAAAACTTCCCATTTTGAAAACTCAACCTTTTCTAACGCCTTAAGTTCTGGTATTATATCCCCGCCTCTTGGATATCGTATAGCAATAGGTCTTTCTTGCTTTAAAGCCCAGCTTAAAAGTATCTCTACTTCACCTAAGCACTTAGGTGCAAGTATTGTTATATTAGGTATAATTGAAAGATATGATATATCAAAAATACCTTGATGTGTTTCTCCATCTTCACCTACTATTCCAGCTCTATCTATAGCAAATACTACTGGAAGATTTTGAATACATACATCATGTAATACCTGATCAAATCCTCTTTGAAGAAATGTTGAATACACTGCAAATACAGGCTTTAACCCAGCACATGCCATACCAGCTGATAAAGTTACTGCATGTTGCTCTGCTATTCCTACATCAAAAAATCTTTTAGGATACTTATCCATGAAACCTTTTAATCCTGTTCCATCCGGCATAGCAGCTGTAATTGCTACAATTTTTTCATTTTTTTCTGCTAATTTTACTAATGCATTACCGAAAACTTTAGAATAATTGCATCTTGCCGTATTTATAGGCTCTCCATTTTCTAAGTTAAAAGGAGAGACCCCATGATACTTATCAGGACTTTTCTCTGCAAGTTCATATCCCTTACCTTTTTGAGTTACAACATGAATTATTACTGGCCCATCTATATTTTTTGCTTTAGACAATACATTCTTCATAGCATCTATATTATGACCATCTATAGGTCCTAAATATTTAAGCCCCATATCTTCAAATAGCATAGATGGTACTACTAATTGTTTTATACTATCTTTTACTTTGCTTAATTTTTTTGCAATGCGCTTGCCAATTGAACTGTTATTTAATTTATTATTTATTCCTTTTTTAAACTTATCATATTCAGGTTCCATTCTTATTTTATTTAAATAAGATGATAATCCTCCAACATTAGTTGATATTGACATCTGATTATCATTTAAAATCACAATCATTTTTGTCTTTTTAAATCCTAAATCATTTAATGCTTCAAGGGCCATTCCCCCAGTTAAAGCTCCATCTCCAATAACAGCTACTATATTACTATCCTCATTTTTTAAATCTCTAGCTCTAGCAAATCCTAATGCAGCTGATATAGATGTGCTACTGTGACCAGTATCAAAAAAGTCATAAACACTTTCATTTCTCTTTGGAAACCCACTCATTCCATTATGCTTTCTAAGTTCTCTAAATCTATCTTTTCTACCAGTTAATATCTTATGAATGTATGTTTGATGACCAACATCCCATATTATTTTATCCTTATTTAAATCAAATTCACTAAATAGACTAAGGGTTAATTCAACAACGCCAAGATTAGATGCAAGATGTCCACCTGTTTTAGACACTGAATCTATTAAAAAATCTCTTATTTCGTCTGATAATTTATACATTTCAGGTGTAGTCAAAACTCTTATGTCCGTAGGAGATTTTATTTCATTTAAAATATCCTTCATACTATCCCAATCCTCTTCTTAAAATTCCCTTATTAAAAGGTTTTTTGTTAATTCTATTAAATTATCTCCATTTACTGTTAAATTTCTTAATAATTCAATACAATCTTCTGTAAGCTCTCTACACAAATTTTCGCACTTCTCTATTCCGTATACAGAAACGAAATTTGTCTTATCTTTCACCTCATCTACATGAGTCTTTTTACCTAATTTCTCTTCGTTTCCAATAACATCTAATAGATCATCTTTTATTTGGAATACAAGACCTAACTTTTCTCCGAAACTATTCAATTTACTTATATCCTCTTCTGGAGCCTCTCCAAGTAAAGCACCGGATATTATTGAAGCTCTTATAAGTTCTCCAGTCTTTTTAAGATGCATATATTTTAGTTCATCTAATGATATGCTTTTTCCTTCACTTATAATATCAACAACTTGCCCTCCAATCATCCCCTCTGCTCCTGCTGCCTTTGCAATTTCAAGTGCTGCATCTAATGCCTTATCTCCATTTTCTTTTGCACTTTCCATAAGTAAAATCATAGCCTCATTTAAAAGAGCATCTCCTGCAAGTACTGCTATACTTTCGCCATATACTTTATGATTCGTAGGTTTACCTCTTCTTAAATCATCATCATCCATACATGGAAGATCATCATGTATAAGTGAATATGTATGGATCATTTCTATAGCACTTGCCATTTTTAATGCTTTTTTCCAATCTTCCTTATAAGCATTGTATGTAAGTATTAATAATATAGGTCTTATTCTTTTTCCACCTACATTTAAACTATAACTTTCAGCATCATATATTAATTTATTATAACTATCTTCTTTACAAAAATAATTTTGTAAGTATAGGTCTATTTCATATTTTAAATCATTAATATTCATTGCTATTATCAAGCTCCACTTCTTCATTGTCTTTTACTACAGATATTTTACCTTCATATTCATTTAAAGTCTTATATAGTTTATTTACTAGCTTAGTTCCCTTTTCATATTCTTTCATAGCCTCATCTAAAGTTAACTCATTCCTTTCAAGACTGTCTAAAATATCTCTTAAATTTTGAAGCATATCTTCATAACTAACTTTTTTCGCCATATTTCTCTCCTTTTTTAATCAGGCTTAAATTGTCCTTTTATACTACCATCTTTAAATAATATCTCTATTTTTCTATGTTTAATCAATTCATCTTTACTTTTTAAAATTAAATCATTACTCTTAACAACTGCATATCCTTTATTAAGAATTGCTAAGGGATTATTCGCCATTAAAAGTGAATTTAATTCTTGTAATTTATCATTTTCTTTATCTAATCTATTTTTAATAACTTTATCTAAGTTCTTTTTTATAGAATCTAATTCTAAATAATTATTACTTATTTTTGAAATAGGAGAATTTAATAATAATATTCTCTCTAAAGAACTTAAGTTACTTTTTTCTAATCCTATTATACTATCAATATTTTTATTTAGTAAAGTTTTTATATTTAATAGTTCATTTATCATCTCATTCTTATTACTTACAGCTATCTCAGCTCCTTGTGATGGAGTAGCAGCCCTTAAGTCTGATACAAAATCTGAAATAGTATAATCAACTTCATGCCCTACTGCAGATATTATTGGAATTTTAGATTTAAATATTGAATAAGCTAATTCTTCTTCATTAAAATTCCAAAGTTCTTCAATAGAACCTCCACCTCTTCCAATTATTATAACATCAACTGATTTTTTATTATTAAAATATTTAATACCTTCAATGACTGTTTTGTATCCACCTTCACCCTGAACCTTAGCTGGATATAAAACAATATCAACTGATGAGTTTCTTCTTTTAGAAACATTTAATATATCATGTATAGCTGCACCTGTCATCGCAGTTACAACGCCTATTCTTTTAGGATTTTCAGGTATATCTTTCTTATATTTCTCATCAAAAATACCTTCTTTTAGAAGTTTTTCTTTTAATCTTTCAAATTTAATATAAAGTTCTCCAATTCCACTTTGTTCAATTTCTCTGCAATATAATTGCAAACTTCCACTAGCTGGATATACAGAAGTTCTTGCCTTAACAATTACCTCCATACCTTCTTTTAATGTAAATTCTAAATTTATTGAATCTCCTCTAAACATAATACAATTTATTTTACTGCTTTCATCTTTTAGAGAAAAATAAATATGTCCACTAGAATGGTACTTTAAATTAGAAATCTCTCCTTTTACAGAGAGATTATTTAATATGAAGTCATTATCTATAATTTTTTTTATATAATTATTAACCTCTGAAACCTTTAAAATTTTAATTCTCATTTTTCTTAATTGCCTCACAAACATTATTAATTAAAAGTGTAGTTGTAAGTGCGCCTACTCCACCTGGAACTGGAGTTATTAAAGATGCTTTTTCTAAAGCACTATCAAAATCAACATCACCAGTTATTTTCCCTTCAAATGATGAAGTTCCAACATCAATTACAATTGCACCTTCTTTTATATATTCAGATGTAATAAACTTTGGGCTTCCAATAGCAACAACTAATATATCAGCTCTTTTACAAACTTCTTTTAAATCTTTAGTTCTTGAATGACAAACTGTAACTGTTGCATTTTCATTTAAAAGCATTTGAAATGCTGGTTTTCCAACTATATTACTTCTTCCTAAGATAACTACTTCTTTACCTTCTATAGTAACATCATATTTTTTTAATAATGTCATTATTGAATTAGGTGTACAAGGCATAAATGTATCTTCTCCAAGATATAACTTACCAACACCTTCATAAGTTAAACAATCGATATCCTTCTTTGGAGATATAACATTAACTACTCTCTTTTCATTAATATGCTTTGGCAAAGGAAGTTGAATCATTATTCCATGAATATTGTTATCATTATTTAATTTATTAATTACTGATACAAGTTCTTCTTCCTTTATATTACTATCTAATATAATCTTATCAAATAAAACTCCAAGAGAAGTTGCTACCTTCTCTTGTGAATTTAAATAGTATATTGACCCACCATCATCTCCAACTAAAATAGAAGCAATCTTAGGAATTATTTTCCCCTCTTCTTTTCTAATTTCTATAAAGCCTTTTATATTTTCTTTAATGCTTTTTGAAACCTCTCTACCATCAATAATCTTATTCAAAATAAGTCCCCCTATTTATTCTTATATATCTTATCTAAAACTCCATTTACAAATGAAACTGACTTTTCATCTGAATATCTCTTTGTTATTTCTAATGCTTCATTTATAGCAACCTTTTCTGGTACATCATGTACATAATTCATTTCATAAACTGCAAGTCTTAATATTGCAAGATTTACTTTTGATATTCTTTCTATCTTCCATTTTTGTAGGTTTTCTTTTATTAAATTATCTATTGAATCTTTATTTTCTTCTACACCTTTTAAAACTTCTGTTATGTACTCTAAATCTACTTCTTTTATATTACCTTCATAATTATCAACAAATGTTTCTATTGCCTCATTGTATGACTCCTTTGTTAACATTGTACTGAAGATTAACTCCATTGCTTTCTCTCTTGATAATTTTCTACTCATCTTTTCCTCCTAATGATTCCTCTTCTAATCTTATTATAGACTTATTCTAATAGTGTTAAACATTATATATTCAAGCAAGGAAACACCCTCTGAATATCAGAGGGTGAAACTACATTTCCTTTGATTCTTTTTCTGAGCTCTTTGGTAGGTATATGTTCTGAACATACACATCTACACTACTTACAACTAATCCTGTCATAGCTTCTACAGTCTTCTTAACATTTTCTTGAACTGCTCCTATAACATCTAGAATTTTCACACCATACTCTACAGTCACTGCCATCTCAATTCTTGCTCTATCTTCTTCTAAAGTAACCTTTACAGATTTACCTGATGACTTCTTACCTTTAAGTAATTGTGATATGTTGTTTGTAACTCCATGCTGGAATTCCATAACTCCATCAATTTCTTCTGCTGCAATACCAGCAATAACTGATACAACTTCATCTGAAATCTTTACGATTCCAATGTTTTCATTATTGAAGTTTTCCATTCACTTCGACCTCCTAGGCTTCGCACTTTGCGAAACTATTATCTTATGCTTATTATATCAAATATGATTTTACATTACAATGCATTTATTTTTTTACTTCTATTGATATATCGTTTATATTTGCAACATCTTGAACTATTTCTTGTATCTGTAAACTCATCTTTTGATCAATTCCATCTGTTTTTACAAATACTTTTGCTTTGCTTCCATCAATAGTACATAATACATCCTTTACCCCTTTATTTTTTATGTTAATTTCAACTCTATTCTCATTATCCTTTTGCTTAGTCTTTTCTAAAAGTTGTTTTTGAGCGCTAGCTTTTTGATCTTTTGAAGTATTCTTATCTTCAATTATTGCCTTTAAATTTGTAATTGTTTCAGCATCTTTTGTTTCCTTTTCAGTTCTAGAATCATAGAAAAAATCCTTTTGAGCAACTGTTTCTTTATCTTTGTCCTTCTCCTCATCATTAGCTGAAAGTACTTGACTTAAATCAGTTGGATCATTTAATCCTCCTTCATTAAGCTTTGTTGCTAAAAGCCCAACGCATATTATTAGACCTAGCAAAGTGAAAATAATACCAAATTGTTTTTTATTCATTTTATTCTCCTCCCATCCTTTACCTATTGAATTATATGCTAACCCTTCATAGAATATACATTGACTTTATCAATAGAAAGGTTATATAAATTTGATACAACTTTTTGTATTTCATATTTTGTCTTACTATTCTCCGCTCCTTCTGCTACAATGAAAACACTTATTACTTTAGGCTTATATGTTTGAAGTATAAAAGGCTCATTTTCATTATCTTGTGTTCTCATAACCACCTTCGATCCATCATTTTTTTGCTCATTTACACGTTTACCACCTTCACTATCTGTTTCTTCTGTAACTGAAGTTTGTGTATCTTCATTGTAAGCAGGAACTTTCTTTTCTCCGCTTTCAAAAGAAATCATTACATCTACGCTTCCAACACCATCCATTTTCTTTAGTATTGATGTTAATTGCTCCTTTTGTTCTCTTTCATATTCATCCTTTACTTTACTTTCATTTGAATTATCCTTTAAACTTTCACTTTCTACTCCACTTGATGTTGCAGTCTCTTTGTTGCTGTATTTATCTTTAGAAGGTTTTATCACATTTAATGCTAAAAGTAAAAATGTAACAATGACTACAATAATAATTAACACGTTTATATTTTTATTTTTCAAAAAATCATCTATTATTTTTTTAATTTTTTTGCCATCCACCTCATCATCTCCTTTACTCCATTATATATATGTTAATTATCTCTTCCTTAATATCTAATTCTTTTGAAATAAACTTAACTATATCCTTATATCTATCATTTTCATTTTTTTCTTGATTTCCATCTTTAGAACCTATATCTACTTTATCTATCTTTTCTACCTTTTTTATTTTTTTATCCTTAATTCTTATATCTAACTTATTTATTGTAAAATTAGTCCCATTAAAGTCAATTACACAATCCACCTCACATTTAAACTCTAAATTTTTAAATTCTTTTTTTAGAATATTTTCACAATTTTTATTAAAGTTATTTTTAAAACTCTCCTCTTTAACTTTTGATAGATCATCATCATTTTTCCCTACTTTTTTGTTAGTATTATATTCTCCTTCATACATACTAATTACATCTTTTAACTCTTCTTCACCATTTAAAATTATTGTTAAGATAGGATTTAAAATAACTGCTATAAGTATTAAGCCTAAAACAAATTTTAAATATTTTTTCATATTGTTATCTGGTGCAATTAATTCAACAGCAGCTATAAATATTAATGTTGTAATTAATGTTATTACAAATTTATTTAACAGTTCCAAACCCATTATCCTCCTACTACAAATTTGCCAGCTGATGCCATTATTCCTAATAAAATAAAGAACATAAAACTTACACTTATTACACACGAAAGCAATAGTATAAGTGCATCTCCAACTGCTGCTATAGATGAAGTTATTCTCTTATCACTTATAGGTTCAACTAATGCTGCTGATAATTTATATATAAATGACATAAGAATTAATTTTATTATTGGATATAAAAGTACTAGTACAATTACAATAAGTCCTATTCCTGTTATTGCATTTTTAATTATTAAAGAATACCCTGCAACTGATGTTATTGCATCTGAAAATGTCTTTCCAACTATAGGAATAAAATTATCGATTGCAAACTTAGTAGTTTTAAGAGCAACTGCATCCATCGTATCTGCTGTTATACCTCTTATTGTTAATACTGCAATAAATACAGTTATAATTATTCCTTGAAGCCACATTATCACTTGTTTTACTAACTTACATAAATTATCTATCTTATGTTCATTTGATATATTGTTTGCAAATTCCATTACAAAACTTATTAATATTAAAGGTATTATTATAGAAATATATATTCTAGGTATTATTGTAACTGCTGCTAAAATTATTGGATCTAAGGTAGCTGCTTGTACAAATCCTCCAGCTAAAGCAATCATTGTAACTAAAATAGGTAGTAGAGCTGCCATGAAATTTGCAATCTCATTAATGGCATCTGTTGCAACTGATATTGATATCATGAAACTTCTTGAAAGTATCATAACTAATATTGAGTAACATGCAAAAAAAGCAATTTGCGATATATTTTCATTTTTAAAAGCATCTTGTAAATTTTTAAGTAGCGAGCATAATATAGCTATTACTATAACTGATATAACAAGTTTTAATACACTCCTAACTTCCCTAAATAGCAGACTTGTTACAGCTTTAAAAACCACCGAAAAACTTAAATTCCCATGTCCTTCTTCAATATAGGATTTTACATATTCCATAGGATTAAGTTCATTTACTAGTTCAATATCTGTTTTCATTTTATTTATATATTCATATAAATTATTAAGCCCTTCTTTAGTTTCTCCATCAAGAACTTGTTCTTTATTAGTTTCTACTATTTTATTTTCAGCCTTTGCCACTGTTCCATTAAGAGATGATGTTATTATTGGAATAATTGAAAATACTATTGTAAGAATAGTTATAATTACAGTCCTTTTTAATCTTATATTCATAAGCATTCACCTACAAAATCTTTAAAATAGAGTCCAATACCGCCATAAGTATTGGTATTGCAAGAGCCAAAATCATAATTTTCCCTGCAAATTCTACTTTAGAACCTATTGTTGATGCTCCTGCATCTTTACATACTTCAGCAGCAAAAGATGCTAAATATGCTATAGCAAGTATTTTCATTATTATTCCAATATAGACCATATCAATTCCAGCTCTATTTGCAATATCTCTTAAAAATGAAATTATATTTTGGAGTTCACCTAGCATAAAAACAAAGATTAATACTCCTGCTGCAAGGCAAACTAAAACAGCTAAGTCACTTCTCCTATCTTTAAATAATAGATATATAAACAATGCAATTAGCGCAAAGGAAATTACTTTCAAAATAACCATTACTAGTCACCCTATAACATAAACATAGTTTTAACTGATTGAAATAAATCTCCAATAAGTGAAACAATCATAAGTAATATAATGACTACTCCAGCTATATTAGTTATTACTGCTATGTCATCCTTTCCACTACTTTTTAAAACTTTATCTAATATTATTATTAATACTCCAGCACCACCAATTTTAAATAATATACTTACATCTAACATAACACCCCTCCTAACTTATAATAAAAATATAATTACCATTGCCCCTATACATATACCTAAATATCTATATAATTTTGTATTTTTATTTGCTATCATTTCTGCATCTTTTATATTTATATTTAAATTAGATATAACTAAATTAAACATTTTTTCTTGCCCATATATTCCAAGGTCACCTAATGATTTTAAAAAGTCTGAAATCGCTCTCTCATCCTCTTTATTTAAATAAAATTTATCTTTTTCCTCTATATAAATACCATTAAAGGCATCATATACACTATCTCTTTTTCCTTGTAGCAATAAATCAGCAACTTTTGTAAATAATTCACTAAGAGGCTCCCTACACTTTGATCCAATCGAGAACAATGCCTCCGGTAAAGGAGTTGTGTTATAAACAATTTCATTTTGAAGTAGTAGTATACTTTTTAATATTTCTTGAAGCGTCTTATGCCTTTTATTAAATCTCTCTCCTAAAGCATATCCACCATAACAAAAACAGCAAAATATTAATAGTAAGAGTATTAATCTAAACATACTATTTCACCATCTCTCTTTATAGAATATACATTTTCAATTGTTCCAACACCTAATCTATTACTTAGTACTATTACTCTTTCTATAATTCCACTTACTAAAAGATTATCAAAAACCTTCCTCTTTTTAATATCTTCAAGATTTGATCCATGTACTGTAACCACAATATTTACACCTGAATTAAATGCTGTGTTTAATGCACTTATATCCTCTTCTGTTCCAATCTCATCACATATTAAAACATCTGGTGACAATGATCTAATAGCCATAAGCATTCCTTCTTTTTTAAGACAATTATCTAATATGTCTGTTCTAATTCCTAGATTCATTTGAGGAATCCCAGTATAGCTGGCTCCTATTTCACTTCTTTCATCTATTACTACAACTTTTTTACCAATTAAATTTTCTTTTAAATCTCCTGATGATAATATTCTTGTTATGTCTCTTAAAATTGTTGTTTTCCCACATTTAGGTGGAGATATAATTAATGTATTTCTAACAATATTATTATTTGTTATATATTTAATAACCTTTTTTCCACAGCCAATTACTTCTTTAGATATTCTTATATTTAAAGATGAAATATTTTTAATGGTTTTGATTTTATTGTTTTCCATAACACATTCACCCGCTATTCCAACTCTATGTCCTCCCTTTAATGTTATGAATCCTTGCTTTATTTCTTCTTCATAAGCATATATTGAATAATTTGATATTCTCTGAATAATAAATTTAAAATCTTCTTTAGTGACCTCATTAGATAATATTTTTTCACTTTTATCTGTATATAAAATAATTGGTTTATTTATTTTCACACGTATTTCTTGAATATTTTCACCTTTATAGCTATTAACTGCATCTGCAATCTTTGGTGGAAAAATATTTAATTCTATTTCATCTTTTAACACTCACTATACCTCCTCACATAGTAAAACTTCTCTTATTCTTTATAATTAATATTTCTTTTAATAATCAAATATTACTATTTTTCAAAAAAATATGTAAAATGAACATAAAAAAAAGAGCTTTGAAATCAAAACTCTTAAAATAACTAATTCATTATATTTTTATTACAATATGGACATGGTATATTGCTATTTTCTTCTATTGCTGAAGCTTCAATAAAAATTGGTTTATTACAATGAATACATTTTACTTCTTTATATTCATCTTCTATTTCAGTTAACTCTTCTAATGAAACTTCCTCAAATAATTCTTCTTGAATTCCTGAAAGATCATCATCCATATATTCTAGATTCTCTTGCATTGTTTCTTGATTTATTGTAAGTTCCTCAATTTTATCAGTCATCTTACTTAATATGCTAGAAACTTTACTTAATACTTCTTTATTTTCATTAATATCTATTTTATCTATATAATCATTTAGCTCTTGGATTTCTTCTCTTATATGATTCAAATCAACACTTCCTTTTATATTAAAATTGCTAAGTTCTTAGAACTTAGCAATTTGTTATACTATTAAACTCTTTCCATGTACTCGCCAGTTCTTGTGTCAATTCTTATAGTGTCTCCTTCATTAACGAACATTGGAACGTTTATGATTGCACCTGTTTCTACAGTAGCTGGTTTTAATGTATTTGTTGCAGTATTTCCTTTAACACCTGGTTCGCTATGTGTTATTAATAATTCAACAAAGTTTGGTGCTTCAACTGAGAAAGCATCTCCCTTATAGAATTTGATAATAGCAAACATATTTTCCTTTAAGTACTTTATAGCATCTTCAACTTTTTCATAGTTTAAAGGAATTTGATCATATGTTTCTTGATCCATGAAGTAGTATAACTCTCCATCAGTGTATAAATATTGCATTTCTTTTCTTTCAATTACAGCTTCTTGGAACTTAGTTGTTGGATTAAAAGTTGTATCAGTAACTCCTCCTGATATAACGTTTCTTAACTTTGTTCTAACGAAAGCCGCACCTTTTCCTGGTTTAACGTGTAAAAAGTCTACAACTGTAAATACTTGTCCTTCGTGTTCGAAAGTTGTACCTTTTCTTAAATCTCCTGCTGATATCATTAAATATCCCTCCAAAAGTATAAATTCAATTCCAAATAAGTTATACTATTAACTTTTAATCATATATAATCATAATTTGGTTTCTTCTGACATACAATGCTATTTTATCAAAAGTCACTGTTAAATGCAATTATTTAACGTGTTAATTTAACAGTATTTTTATATATTTAAAGTCTTTCTTTAAATATTATTATATATTTTTCTTATTTTTATACTCCTGAAGTAATAATTTAAGTAAAAATTTCTCATCTTGATACCTTATTTCATAATCTGATATACAATATTCTATAATATTCTCTAAAAATCTCTCTACTGATTTTATGTCTCCTTCAAAATCTATATTTACTTTAATACCATTTTCATCATTAATACTGTTAATTATCACTCCATTAAGCTTTTTAAAATCATTAAAAACTTCATTAATATCTTTATCATTATTTATAGAAACTTTCACAGCATCATTAAACTTCTTTTTTTCCTCTTTTTTATTAGAAGCAATTAAAATCGTTCCTTGGATTATTATAAGTATAATTAAAATCAAATATTTTATATATATTTTCTTCATTTTCTATCACCAATTACACTTATAGCATATCCACTATCATCATTATTTATTTCTATAATATTCACCTTATCTTTAATCTCATTTAAGTATCTATCATCTTTAATTAACATATCTCCACTATTATCTTTTATCTCTCCTGAATTAGCATATAACTTTAATACTTCTGCCCATTTCAATATTTCTTTTTTTCTATCTAAAGGATTAATATTATCAACTGATTCTAAAGAATTATCTTTTTCAGCATTTTTAATTTTCATAATATTGCTTATGTTGATAGGTAGCATTATTAAATTACCTACTAATAATATTACCAATCCTCTTTTTATACTTTGTTTTTCTTCTCTATTTTTCTTTTGCAAAAATTTTTCTGGTATAAAATTTTTATTCATTTAATTCTCCCCAATAATTAAGTTTTTGTTTTTAAATGGATAGTTGAACTTACCTGTAATTATATTATAATTTTTTATATTTCCTTCCTTTGATTTTAATAATAAATTTTTTATTATAATATTATTTTTTACTTCTATATAATAATACTTATCATTAACTTCTATTATAGATTCAAAATTTTTCTTTTTAATATTTTTTCGTATACGTTTTAGTATTAAAAACTGAATTGGTATTACTTTTATTTTTTTAATATAATCTAAAAAAGGTATTATCTTATCTCCACCTTTTATTGCATAAATAAAAGTTTTCTTATCTTTATAATCAATAGAAAAATGTATTAAATAATCATCAGAATTAAACTCTTGTTTTATTTCATTGTTTATAATACATTTTATCTCTCTTATTTTTATTGTGTTATATTCTTTTATATAAATTTCTTCATCTAATATTATAAAATTTCCACTTTTACTCTTTTGAATTTCCGCTTTTATATTTTCTAATCCTATCCTCTTAATACCGTCTTGATACTGATTTTTACATATAATAAATTTTTTATTATTTTTTATCACTTACTTGAAACCTCTCTTTTTAATATAAGAAC
>JBBVGE010000306.1:0-345 GCA_040144665.1 Clostridium perfringens | reverse complement strand
TTATTATGCCTTATTTGAAATAGTAGAGGGAAATCTTTTAAGACCTATTAGTGTCCCAGATTTTCATACATTCCCTGAAAGTATGGTTCAAATATTAAAATATAATGGAAAGACAAATGAGCAATTTACTAGACTTATGGTAAATTTAGCTTTAAGTGCTTGTAAAACAGGAAGTAAAAAGATAACTTTATTAGATCCTATGTGTGGTAAAGGTACAACTTTATATGAAGGATTCATAAGAGGGTTTGATGTTAAAGGAATAGAGATAAATGAGCAATGGACTCAAGAGATTCAAACTTATGTTGTTAGATTTTTAAAAGAAGGAAAGTTTAAGCATAAAGTTGA
>JBBVGE010000305.1:0-219 GCA_040144665.1 Clostridium perfringens | reverse complement strand
CATTATATTTGCAACCTGAGCCATTTGAGATATTGGTTGGTTAAATGAACGTACATATTGGATAAATGCTTGTATATCCCCAACTGTTATAACACTTTTAATTGTTAACCATCCACCAAGTATTGAAACTAAAACATATCCTAAGTTTCCTACAAAAGACATAATTGGCATCATCATACCTGATAAGAATTGAGATTTCCAAGCTGATTTATATAAAGT
>JBBVGE010000304.1:0-283 GCA_040144665.1 Clostridium perfringens | reverse complement strand
GCTATATGCTCCTCATCAAGATAGTTTGTAGGCTCATCTAGAAGTAATATATCTGGTGTTTCTAATAAAAGTTTAGCTAATAAAACCTTAGTTCTTTGTCCTCCACTTAAATCAGTAACATCCTTGTCTAATCCAACATCTCTAAGACCTAATCCAGCTGCAACCTCTTCAACCTTTGCATCTATCATATAAAATCCATTATGATCTAACATATCTTGAATTGTAGCTGTTCTTTCTAAGGCTTTAGTCATCTCATCCTCTGACATTTCACCTATTCTCTCAT
>JBBVGE010000303.1:0-18632 GCA_040144665.1 Clostridium perfringens | reverse complement strand
GGTGGTGTCTTAACCGCTTGACCAAGGAGCCATGTTAAGTAACTTATCAGTGCTTTGCGCTTTCGTTTATTGGCGCTAATCACATAGACTATATTACATAAAATCAATTTAAGTGTCAACACTTTTTTAAAATAAATTTTTATTTTTTTTATTTTTTATTACTAAAAGGCTAATTTTATTACTATTATTCTTCAATATAACCTTCGTTAACTCTTGATATACCAGTATTTTTAATAGCTTCATCATATTTTGATAAAAGCTTTTCTTTTTTTTCAATGTCTTTTTTTATTTTATAAATTTCTTTATCACATATTTCAATAAATTCTTCTCTAAATAATACTTCTGTCTTTAAATTATAATTCTTTCTATTAAACTTTCTTCCTGAAGCTAATATTTTTAATGGATATTTTTTGTTTACTACTAATAAAAGATTCTTTTCCCAAATATTATTTTTATTTACAGAATAATTATCTATTAATAAATTTATATCTTCTACATCTTCATGACAATTAATCTTTATATCCTCTAAAAGTGCCTTATATAAAAATACTGATATTCCTCTCTTAAGTTTTATTTTTAGTAACTGCTTATTTTGCATTAAAAATCTATCTAAATTATTTTCTGAAATAATTTCTACATCTATATTGTAAAATTCTTTTAGTCCCTTTGAACTTGGATATACAACTAAAACTTTATCATAATTAATTCTTCTTACCTTAAATTCTTTATTATAATCTTCTAATTCTTTATTTTTTATAATAACTCTCATTTTGTCCACCTCAATATTTAATATTCCTTCCTTTAATGAAATTTATTACTGTGGTAGAATCTATTTAAAATATATATTAAGGAGAAGATTTTAAATATGATATATCATGATTTAATAATAGTTGGTGGTGGTGCTTCAGGACTTATGGCTGCAATTTTAGCCAAAGATCTTGGGTTAGATGTTGCTATAGTAGAAGGAACAGATAGAGTAGGTAAGAAAATTCTTACTACTGGTAATGGAAGATGTAATATTTCAAACTGTTCTATATCTTATCCTTTTAAAAATTATCATAGTTCAAATGAAGATTTTTTTATAAATGCATTAAATAGTTTTTCAGTAGAAGATACAAGAAATTTCTTTTTATCTATAGGATTACCTATAGTAGAACTTGAAAATAATAAACTTTATCCACAATCTCTTCAAGCTTCATCAGTTGTGGATATCTTTAGATTTGCTATAGAGGATAGAAATATACCCTTATACACAGATTGCAAAGTAAAAACTATCCACAAGAAAAATAAATTTAAATTATCCACAAGTAATGATGAATTTAAAGATTTTATCTGTGAAAAACTTTTACTTTGTTGTGGAGGAAAATCAGCAGCTAAAACTGGATCAGATGGATCTGGTCATAAACTTGCAGAAAACTTAGGTCATTCAATAACTAAATTAATGCCTGGAATAGTTCAGCTTAAGCTTGATTATCCAAGGCTTAAAGGATTATCTGGAATTAAGTTTGATGGAAAAGTATCTGTTATTTCTAATGATAAAATTATTAGAGAGTCTAGTGGAGAAATTTTATTCACAGATTACGGAATATCTGGTCCTCCAATTTTTCAACTTTCATCCACAGCTTCTAGATGTTTAAGTAATCATGAGGATGTGTGGATAAAAGTTGATATGATGGAAGACAAATCTTTAGAAGATGTTAGTAACTTTATTTATGGTCATCTATCAATGTTTTCACATAGAAGTATTTCAAATTCATTAGTTGGAGTTCTTAATAAGAAACTTATTCCTATTCTTCTTAAGGATGTAGGGATTGATAATATTCATGTACCTTGTTATGACTTAGATTGGCAATATCAAAATGAGCTTATAAATAGACTTAAAGATTGGAGATTTAAATGTATTGGAACTAAAGAATTCCAAAATGCTCAGGTTACTGTTGGTGGAGTTAATACTAAAGAAGTAAATATGAGCACTCTTGAATCTAAGCTAGTAAAAGGACTTTATTTTGCTGGTGAAATTTTAGATGTTGATGGAGATTGTGGTGGTTTTAATCTTCAATGGGCTTGGAGTTCTGCATATTTTGTAGCAAATTCAATAGCAAAAGGTAAATAATAATTTCTATATAAATATAAATCGGCTACCACGTAAGTGGTAGCCGATTTTTTAAAAATTTTAGTTGTTTTCTGACTTTCTCCAATGCGCTTCTAGTAGTGTTAATTCATCACCTTCTAAGTTTGTGATTCTATGTAATGTAACTAATCCGCCCTCTTCTTCTCTAACTTCCGCTGATACATGAATCTTATTTCCGTAAGTAGTTTCTCTCTCAAATACTATTTTAATTCTGCTTATTTCATAATCTTTAACAACTTCTATAGGTACAGATTCTATAGCCCATTCAATATACTTAACATTATTTACATGAGTATTTGAATCTATATCACTATATCTTATTTGGAACTCCTTATAATAGTCTTCTCTTTCCATCTTCTCTATCTTTTCCATATCTATGGCTTCTTTCATATCACCATCTTCACCATAGATTTCGTATTGCTCTTTAAGTATTCTTGCCGGTCTTCTTTTCTCTATATTTATGAAGAAAAATAACGCAGTAGCTTCAGCAAGCAATTCACCATCTTCATTCTTTATTATATATTTTCTAAATGCATAGAACTTTTTAAATCCTACTGGCATTGTTGTAACATAAATATTATCTCTATACTTTGGATATTTATGAATTTTTATATCATACTTATAAAACACCCATGCACATCCATGAGATAATTGAAATTCTATAGTATCTCCTACTGACTCTGCATGAACATTTCCAACATCACAGAAAAAATCAACTAATGTTGATAATTTACATTTTAATTTGTAATCTGCATCCCTATACATTACTTCATACTGTTTTGTATAATCCTTACTCATTTGCTCACCTCAAAATTTACTCTAATATAATCCTATCTTAATTTATATAAATTTTCTATCCTCTACTTCTTGGCTAGACCAATTTTTACAAAATATTAATTATATGAATACAGTTAATAGTAATATTAATAGTATTGCTTTTTTATTATCTAAAATATCTTTATTTTTAAATATATAATATGTCATTACTTGAAACACTACGATTCCTAATATAAATAGTATTCTACTTATACCTGGCATAAAGCTTACTATTCCGCTTCCTATAAGCTCAAGTATCCCTCTCATTAAAGATACTACTACAGATATCTTAATACATCCTAAGTACCCATAACGGCTTCTTACATCATCTCCTACAAATATAAATATAAATGTTGTTATAAGTCCTAATGACAGTGGTTCAAATATACTTGCCCAAATAATAGATTCAGCTTTATTACTATAAAAATCTCCATGAATAGATACTACTGAATTTGATAGTATTAAAACTCCTAAAGTTAATATTCCAATAAGGACTGTTTGATTAAAACTCATATTATCTATAAAGTTAAAATCATTCTTTCTTAAATCTAAACACTTACTTATTATTTTATTTTTTCTACTTTTATTTAAACGCTCACCATAAACATATTCTCTTTTACTTCCATGATCTTTATAAAACATATTATTATCCCTCACATTAATTAAATTTGTACTATGAATATATTCTGATATATAAGTTTTTATTCTTAAAAACTATACATAATTTAATTAATGTTACTAAAAATATAAAAAATAGGCAGATAGATTAATTTCTTAATCTATCTGCCTAAATATTTATGTTCTATTAGATTTCGCTTTTATTGTTTAAAGCTCTTACTAAAGCTTCTAAGTTTAATCCATGAACAGCAGCTGCTTCTTCTAATGTTTCCGCTTGAGCTGATGGACATCCAACGCAACCCATTCCAAAAGACATTAATATTTCTGCTCTTGTTGGATCTTCATGAATGATTTGTCCGATTGTCATATCTTTAGTTACCATTTAATTCACCTCTTTAATAATTTTATCTACATAATTATCATCTATAAAAAGATTATATTTTATACAATTATTAAAGTCAAGTCAAATAGTCGGGATTAAATTTCCTTAACTCTCATAGTTTGGTCTCTCTTTGGACCAACTGAAACTATTGAAACTCTTGTATCTGTAAATTCTTCTATTCTTTCGATGTACTTCTTAGCATTTTCAGGAAGTTCTTCATAACTTCTAGCATCTGCTACACTCTCATCCCATCCATCGAATTCTTCATATACAGGTTCACACTTAGCAAGGTCTTCTAAACTTGCTGGGAAGTAATCTATAACTTCTCCATTAAATTTATAACCAACACATACTTTAATCTTATCAAGACCTGCTAAAGTATCTATTTTAGTTACAGCAAGTGATGATAATCCACTTACTCTTACAGTTGTCTTAAGTATTACTAAGTCAAGCCATCCACATCTTCTTGATCTTCCAGTTGTAACACCATATTCATGTCCTTTTTCTCTAATCCAATCTCCAGTTGCATCATTTAATTCTGTCGGGAATGGTCCTTTACCTACTCTTGTAGTATAAGCTTTAGCTATACCTACAGCATTAGTAATCATTCTTGGTCCTATTCCAGCACCAGCTGTAACTCCTCCAGCTGTTGTATTAGATGATGTTACATATGGATATGTACCATAGTCTATATCAAGAAGCATTCCTTGCGCTCCTTCAAATAATACATTCTTGTCTGCTTTTATAGCATCATAAACTTTTACTGAAGTGTCTTTAACAAATGGTCTTAACTTCTTTGCAAATTCAAGATATTCTTTAAGTATTTCATCAAAATTTAAAGCTTCTCCGCCTAAAACTTTTGTTATATATGCATTCTTTGCCTCTATATTTTCTCTTAATTTTTCTGTAAATACATTTTCGTGCATAAGATCACAAACTCTTATACCACATCTTTCATATTTATCTGTGTAGCAAGGTCCAATACCTTTTCCAGTTGTTCCAATATCGTTCTTTCCTCTTGCCTTTTCCTTTAATTTATCTAATACCTTATGGTATGGCATTATTAATTGCGCTCTATCACTTATTATTAACTTTTCTGGTGTTACTTTAACCCCAACACCTTCTAAGTACTCTATCTCTTCAAATAATGCTTTTGGATCTACAACTACTCCGTTTCCAATAACATTTGTCTTATCATCATATAGTATTCCTGAAGGTATTAAGTGAAGTTTATATTGCTTATCTCCAACTTCTACAGTATGACCTGCATTGTTTCCTCCTTGGAATCTAACAACAACATCTGCATCTTCTGCAAGATAGTCTGTCATCTTTCCTTTTCCTTCGTCTCCCCATTGAGCTCCTATTACTATAAATGCTGACATATTATTTGCCTCCTTTAGATCGTTAATCTAATCTTCTTTAAATTTATGGAGTTATTTTTACAATTTTATTATTTACATTAATTTTTAAAATAATATAAAATAATATAAATTTTATTTGGATTTTTATAATCTCCATTAATTATAGTAACAAACTGGAAGATATTAATCAACACATTATCGAATGTTTTTCTATAAAATTAATAAATAATTCGTATAATATTTTAATATTACTTTTAAAATGACAAAAAAAGTCTTAGAACTGTGGCCTCTAAGACTTTTTTTTCTTAATTTTTAATAATTAAGAGGAGTTTTTAGTTAATGTTTGTGTGTGTTTTTTATGTGTGTGTGTCCAGTTTGGTAACCAATTCAAATATCTTACGCATTTCCTAATTGATATTGATTATCACTAACCTTAGTATATATAATCTTACTCTATTTGTCAACATTAATATAAAAAAAATTTTTTTATTTTATATTACATACTCTTTGATTTTTCTGCACACTTATCCATAGCTTTAATTATTGCATTTCTAAGACCTTTATCTTCAAGCTCACATACAGCCTCTATAGTTGTACCACCTGGTGAACATACCATATCTTTTAATACACCTGGATGTTCCTTTGTTTCTAGTACCATCTTAGCTGATCCAAGTACGCTTTGCGCTGCCATTTTATATGCTTTATTTCTTGGTATTCCAAGTTTAACAGCTCCATCTGCCATAGCTTCTATAAACATAAATACATAAGCTGGTGATGATCCACATAAAGCTATAAATGCATGGAAGTCTTTCTCATCTAATATTTCATAACTTCCAAACGCCTCAAACATACTGCATACATAATTTAATTCATCTTTACTAATATTCTTATTTGGACATATAGCAGACATTCCTTCGCCTACTAAAGCTGGAGTGTTTGGCATTGTCTTAACTATTTTAAAATCATCTCCAATTATTTCATGTAAATCACATAAATCAATCCCAGCGGCAATACTTATTATGATTTGATCCTTTCTTAAAGATGATTTTACTTCATTTAATACATCTTTATACATATATGGCTTAACTGCAAGTATTAATATGTCTGATTTATTTACAACATCTATATTTTTTAATACCCCCAAAACTCCATATTTACTTTCCAATCTTTCTTTAGATTCTTCACTTCTAGTTGAAACTATAATATCTTCTTTTTTTGCAAAACCCTTATTTATTAATCCTCCAAGCATGGAACTTCCCATATTCCCGCATCCTATAAAACCTATCTTTTTACTCATTTAAATACCTCCTTATATTAATCTTTATAAATTTATTAATTATACAAAGAAACTCACCATTTTATATAGGCGAGTTTCTATAATTTATTTTATAATATTATTCTTGATGTATTGAATCAAGATTACCAAATTTACTGAATTGACCAAGCCATGCAAGCTTAACAGTTCCAACTGGACCGTTTCTTTGCTTAGCTATAATACATTCACCAACATTCTTTTCTTCTGTTTCCTTGTTATAATACTCATCTCTATATAAGAACATAACAAGGTCGGCATCCTGCTCAATTGATCCAGATTCTCTAAGGTCAGAAAGCATCGGTCTATGGTCAGCTCTTTGCTCTGGTGCACGTGATAACTGTGATAAGGCTATTACTGGGCACTCCATCTCCTTAGCTAATGCTTTTATAGATCTTGATATCTCTGATACTTCTTGTTGTCTACTCTCTGATGATGATCCTGACATAAGTTGAAGGTAGTCAATTAGTATTAAATCTATACCATACTCCATTTTAAGTCTTCTACATTTAGATCTCATCTCCATTACGGAAACCCCTGCAGTGTCATCTATATATATTCTAGCTTTAGATAAAGGCCCTGTTGCTCTTGCAATGTTTTCCCAGTCCTTATCATCTAAAGCACCTGTTCTAAGCTTTAACATATCAACATTAGCTTCTGAACATAATAACTTATATGCTAATTGTTCTTTTGACATTTCCAGTGAAAATACTACTACGCTTTTACCTTCTCTAAGGGCGACATGTTCTGCAATATTTAATGCAAATGTTGTTTTACCCATAGATGGTCTAGCTGCAATTAGAACCATATCACCTTTTTGGAAACCTGATGTTTTAGCATCTAAATCTATAAATCCAGATCCTACACCTGTTATTTCACCTTTGTTATTGAATAATCTTTCTATTTCAATAAATCCTCTTTCAAGAACTTGATTTAATGGCTCAAAATCACTTGTAGTTCTTTTCTCTGCTATATCAAATATTCTCTTCTCAGCTGCATCTAGTACATTTTCAACCTCACCTTGCTTATTATAACTCTCTTCAATAATTGACGTAGAGGCCTTTATAAGCTTTCTAAGAGTTGATTTCTCCTGAACTATTTGTATATATGATGCAAGGTTCGCTGTTGTTGGTACAGAGGATGTTATTTCTGTTACATACGTAACACCACCAGCTCTTTCAAGAGTATCAGTAGCTTTTAAATGTTCTAATACAGTAACTAAATCAACAGCCATATCTCTTTTAAACATATCAATAATGCTTTTAAATAGTACTTTATGACTATCTCTATAAAAATCTTCTTCGTCCAATCCTTCTGCCGCTTGCGCTATTGCACTTCTATCTATAATCATAGAACCAATTACTGATTGTTCTGCCTCTATACTCTGTGGTAGTGTTCTATTAACGGTTGTTTCCATTCATGTACCTCCTTCCAAACATTATCTTCTCATATTATATCAAATTATTATCATTAAAAAAACAAGTTATTATTTCTAAAAAAACAAAGAAGATGATAAACATCTTCTTTACTTTAATAACTTAGAAAACTAACTTCATAACTTCTTCAATTGTTCTAACTGGTTTAACTTCTATATCTGATAATCCTTGTGGAACTTCATTTTTGTTATCTTCTGGTACAATAGCAAGCTTAATTCCTTTTCTTCTTGCACCATAAATCTTTTCAAATATTCCACCAACAGGCTTAACTGTTCCTCTTAAAGATATTTCCCCGGTAATAGCAACATCTTGTCTTAAAGGTTTTTCTAATAATGCACTTATTATACATACTGTTATAGCAGCACCTGCAGATGGTCCATCTATCTTTCCTCCACCAATAACATTAACATGTATATCATAATCTTTTATATCTTTATCTGTAATTTTTCTTATTACAGATGCTGC
Organism: Clostridium perfringens; assembly: GCA_040144665.1. Lineage (GTDB taxonomy): Bacteria > Bacillota > Clostridia > Clostridiales > Clostridiaceae > Clostridium > Clostridium perfringens_A. Next base: position 10,111 of record JBBVGE010000303.1, on the reverse strand, counting down.
ATTATAAACTGAATCCTTTGCCATACTTCCAGCAGTTTCATTAAATCTAACTGTACCTGCACCTTTTTTCTTTGCAGGGAAAGCAGCGGCTTCAATTTCTATTGTTGATCCAATAAATCCACTTACTCCTAAGCCATGTATATGACCTATTTCATAATTTGAATTATTATTAACTCTTTCAAAAGGAGTGTATCTTCCTATAGAAATTACTTCTTCAACATCCTTTAATGTTATCTTAAGCTTCTTTGGTATAGCTTTTCTCTTATATAAAGCATAACCATATGCATCCGTAAGTATATTTACAGCTTTTCTTCCTTCTATAGTAAATCTGCTTATATATTCTGGGACATCTTTCTCAAGAGAAACTCCAAGCTTTCTTGCAGCATTTTTTACTATATCTTCAATATCTTTAACACCTAGCGGCTCAAAATAAACTTCAGTACATCTTGATCTAAGTGCAGGATTTATTTCTCCTGGCTCTCTTGTAGTTGCTCCAATTAAAACAAAGTCTGCTGGAGCTCCATTATCAAATAAATACTTTATATACTTTGGAGTTTTATCATCATCTGGGTCGTAATATGATGATGAGAATTCAACTCTCTTATCTTCTAGTACCTTAAGTAACTTATTTTGAAGTATATTATCAAGTTCTCCTATTTCATCTATAAATAGTACTCCACCATGAGCTTCAGTAACTAAACCTGGCTTTGGTTCTGGTACACCTATATCTGCTAAATCTCTCTTACTACCTTGATATATAGGGTCATGAACTGATCCTAATAAGGGATTCGTAATCTCTCTTGGATCCCATCTTAAAGTTGTACCATCTACTTCAACAAACTTTGATTTATCATCAAATGGAGTAAAGTTTAATTCTTTAGCTGCCTTTAATGCAATTCTAGCTGCAGTAGTTTTACCAACCCCTGGTGGTCCATAAAGGATTATATGTTGAGGATATGGAGATGATAACTTTGATATTAATGATTTTATAGCTCTCTCTTGACCTACTATCTCATCTAAAGTTTCAGGTCTTAAGAAACTCATTATATTCTTACTTGTTACTCTTGAATCTAATTCTTTAAGTTCCTCATACTTTTTCTTTGTTTTTTGGTTCTCACTGCCTTTTTCTTTCTTCATAATGGATAGTCTCATCTCATCGATGTACTTTTCTTGCTTTTCCATTATTGCCTTTTCTACTTTTGACTCTATTTGATTTTGTACATACTTCTTAGCTATTTCTTCTGAGATCCAAACTACAGTATCTTCAAGAACTTCATCAATTTTATCCTCTGGTGGAACAACTTCTATTCCAGCTCCATCTGAGGCTATCATATTTAATGCATACGCTCTCTCAGTAAGTTTTGTTGAACTTACGTAATTTTTTAATTTAAATCTTATAGTTCTAGCTCTTATAGCACCTTCATCTAATACATTCTTTAATATGTCAAATAGCACATTAATTTGAGATTCTTGAGGTAAATCTCCTTTAATTACATCCTGCAGGAAACCAATTTCCTCACGTAATTTCAATACTATTCCTCCTTAAGCTTGTGGAACAATTATAACTTTCATCTTTGTTGATACTTCAGGATATAATTTAACTTCTATTTCATATCCTCCAGCTACTTTTATTGTATCCATAACTATCTTCTTTTTATCAATATCTATCTTATATAATTCTTTTATCTTCTTTGCAACTTCTTTGCTAGTAATAGCTCCAAATAACTTTCCGTTATCTCCAGATTTTCCTTCAATTTTTATTTCTTTTCCTTTTAAATCAGCCGCTAACTTTTGAGCTGCTTCAAGTTCTGCAAGCTTTTGCTTTCTTTCATTTTCTTTTTGGTTATTTAAAATGTGTAGATTGCTCTCTGTAGCTTCCTTAGCTATATTCTTTGGGAACAAGAAATTTCTTGCATATCCATCTGATGCATTGATAACATCACCTTTTTTTCCTAGTTTCTTATCGTCTTTTAATAAAATTACTTTCATTTTATTCACCCACCCTTAAGTATTTTTTCATTACATCTTTTAAATCTATCAAGACTTCATCTATTGATTTATTTGATATTTTAGCTCCTGCCATATTCATATGACCACCACCACCTAAAGCTTCTAGTACAATTTGGACATTTATCTCTCCAATTGATCTAGCACTTATATAAGTGTCACCATTGATGTTTGCCAGAACAAAGCTTGCTAAAATACCTGATATATTTAACAATTCATCGGCTGATTTTGCAATTATAACAGTATCCGTAACATTAGTCGGACATGTAGCAATTGCAATTTTATCATGTATCTTTGCTGATTTAATTATATCAGCAATTTGTATAAAATCTGTTAAGTTATCAGTAAACATCTTTTTAACTTCTGTAGTTTCTGCACCTGTATTTTTTAAAAATGATGCAGCATCAAAAGTTCTTACACCTGTTTTAAATGAAAAACCTTTAGTATCCATATAAATACCAGCTAGTAGCCCTTCAGCTTCAAGCTTTGTAAGATGCGGTTTATCATTCATATACTGAATTATTTCTGTTATCATCTCACAAGTAGATGATGCATAAACTTCTATATAATTTAATAGAGTATCTTCTATTATATCAGCACTTCTTCTATGATGATCTATTATAACTTTTCTCTTAGTGCTTTCAACAAGTTTTAAATTATTAACATAATTCTTGTTGTGTACATCTACAATTATTAGTAATGATTCATTATCTATTTCTTTCATAGCTTCTTCTGATGTTTCAAATAGATTAGCATATTTTGAGTCACTTTTCAATTCTCTTAAGTAATATTCTATAGCTCCAATGTCCTCATCTAAAATAATATTGCATGGTTTTCCTAGCTGTTTTATTGCACTTGAAAGGCCAATAGATGATCCAAAGCAGTCCATATCTGGATTTTTATGACCCATTATAAATACTTTATTACTTTCATATATAAGTTCTTTTAAAGCATGAGATACAACTCTAGCTCTAACTCTAGTTCTTTTTTCTATTTCTTTGCTATTACCACCAAATATCTTAACATCTTCGCTACTTTTTACAACAACTTGATCTCCACCTCTGCCTAACGCAAGTTCCTTACCAAAAGCCGCATAATTGTAGTTTTCAAGTGGAGATATTCCTCCTCTTCCAACTCCAACACTAAGTGTTATTTCTAATTTATTTCCTTTATTTATTTTTGATATCTTATCTAAAATCTTAAAGTTATTATTTATTTCCTCATCTATGTATTTATCTTGAACAGATACAACATACATATTTGTTTGATACTTCTTTATCATAGCTTCTAAACCATGTGCATATGAATTTATCTCTCTATCTATTTCTGCTATTACTAAAGGCTTATTAGATTCATCTGTTGTATCTAAAGCTTCATTAAAGTTATCAACTTCTATAAGCATTATACTTTCTTTTGTTGTATCTAATCCTATAAACTCACTTATATCATTAAAGTATACTAAATATAATTGCTCCTTATTTCTAAGTATTTTTGTACTGTATACATCATAAAGCCTTCCATTTAATTTTAGTCTTTGATGTAAATCTTTATCTGCTTTTATTATTTTATTTAGATTAAGATCTCTTGCGATACTAAGTATACTCTCTCCAATAAAATTCTTTTTAGGTTCTAATTCATCAAAAATATTATTATGCCATTTTATAACTCCAGTTTCACTTATAAGTGCTATAGGTAACAATGTACTAGCAACATTATCCTCTATTGCTTTATTTATATCTTTAGTAAACTGATTTATATTTTCTTCTCTTTTCCAATAATTATTTAACTGATAAAAGTTATCTATAAAATATATTATTGCAACTAATAATCCAAGTTGGTTATACCCTAGTAAAAAGAATATTAAAGAAGCTAAAATTAATCCAATTGGTTTTATGAGTTTTTTTATTAACGATTTTACATTCATAAAACGCCTCCTATTTAATTATTAGTCTCTTCTCTTTGAAATATACTCCTTAAGCTTACTTAAACTCTTTCCTTCTTTTTCAACTTCATCTTCAGCTCTTATTCCAATATCAAGCTTATTTTTCATCTCATCATCAATTTCTGATGCTGAATAGCCAAGCTTTTCTCCTAACACATAAAGAATAATTATTGCACCAGATATACATTCAACTATGGCTTCTTCTGCAACATTACTACCTCTTGTTAATAGTGTATAGAAATCACCTATTACTCTAAGTAATTGAGCTTTTAAGTTTTCAATAATCTTTACATTGCCCATAATATTTAAATTGCGTTTTTTCATAAACCTCACCTCTTAAATACCCTTGTATGTATATTTTAGTTTTTTTCCATGACTAATGCAAGAAAATGAAATTTTTTCCCAAAAAAATAAGGAAGTAAAATAGAATTTAATTCTATTTTACTTCCTATAATTTATTACTATTCAGTTGTGAATGGTAATAAAGCTACATTTCTAGCTCTCTTAATTGACTCAGTTACTTGTCTTTGATGCTTAGCACATGTTCCTGAAATTCTTCTTGGAAGTATCTTTCCTCTTTCAGTAACGTACTTTCTGATCTTAGACACGTCTTTGTAGTCTATTGATTCAGCCTTTTCAACACAAAAAGCGCAAACTTTTCTCTTAGATCTTCTCATTCTTCCGCCAGATCTTCTGTTGTTGTTTTCTCTCATGATTTTTCCTCCTTACCTTGAAAATTTAAAATGGCATGTCTCCGTCATCAACCGGAGTCATATCATCGTCAAAACCGCCAAATGAATCATTTGATGGTTTTGAATAATCAGAATTATTACCACCGAAATCATTATTAAATGATCCAGTATTGTTGCCGCCTTTTCCGCCACCAACAAATTCAAAGCTTTCAACAACTACGTCAGTAGTGTATCTTTTTGAACCGTCTTGTGCGTCATAACTACCAGTTCTAATGTTACCAGTAATCGCAATTTGGCCACCTTTTGTAAGATATTGTGCTATTGTCTCAGCTGTTTTTCCAAAGGCTACGCAATTGATAAAGTCAGCTTCATCTCTCTTGAATTGTCTTGTAACAGCAATTGAAAATCTTGTAACAGCATTTCCGCTTCCTGCAGCAAATCTTAATTCAGGATCTTTTGTAAGTCTACCTAAAAGTATAACTTTGTTCATTACAATATCACCTCTCTTACGCTTCTTTTCTTACTACGATGTGTCTCATAACACCGTCAGTGATTCTGAATATTCTTTCTAATTCTCTTGGTAATTCTGGGTTAGCTGTAAAGTCTACTAATGTATAGTATCCTTCGTTAACTTTTGAGATTTCGTAAGCAAGCTTTCTCTTACCCCAAACATCAACGTTATCTACAGTTCCTCCACCATTTTCTATTACACCTTTGAACTTTTCGATGTTAGCTTTAACAGCCTCTTCGTCAAGTGATGGGTGTTGTATGAATATAGTTTCGTACTTTCTCATCATTTTCACCTCCTCCCCTCGGACTAAACGGCTGTGCTTTGCACAGCAGGGATTACAATTTATAATTCTAACATTAAAAATTTACTTTTTCAAGGATTTTTGTTAACTTTCTGCTTTTTGAACTATTTTTTTTGCACCTTTTTGGAATTTACTTCTTGGTATCATTATAATTCTTCCGCATCCAACACATTTTATCTTTACATCTGCACCAATTCTTGTAATTTCAAAATTTTTCTCACCACAAGGATGTTGTTTTTTCATTTCAACTATATCGCCTAATCCAAAATTATCTACCAATTTTATATCTCCCTTCATTATGCTTCTTTCACTATTATTTGAGTTTTATTATAAGGAATTTCTATTCCTTCTTTATCTAACGCTTCTTTTATATCTTTTCTAAGATTTCTTTCCATAGACCATTGTTTCATAGGTATACTAAATCCAACTACTCTTATATTTACTCCAGAAGGTCCTAGATTAGTTACACCCCATATCTCTATTTGCTGTGGAACTTCTTCTTTATATTCCTCTTGGAATTCTTTACACGTTTTATCTATTATATCTAATGCATGATCTATATCCTCTTCATAGGCAATAGGTACATCAACAATAAATCTTATGTTATTTCTAGAATGATTTGTAACTGCCTTTATAGTTCCATTTGGTATTAGGTGTAAATCTCCATTGAAATCCTTAAGTATTGTAGTTCTTATCCCTATGCTATCTATTATTCCTTCAAATGTATCAATAGTTACATAATCACCAACACCATATTGATCTTCAAATAATATAAAAAATCCATTTATAAGATCTTGTACCAAGCTTTGAGCTCCAAAACCTAGTGCAAACCCTCCAATACTTGCAAAGGTTAATGATACACCCTTAAATAAATCTGATAATATTATAGCTATCCCTATAAAATAAACAGAATATTTAAGTATACTATGCATTACCGCACCTATAGTCTTCGCCTTCTGAGGACTCATAGTTAATTTTGAGTTTGGATTATTAATTTGTTTCTCAACAAACTTACTTATTAATCTATTTCCTATCTTAATGGCTATAAACATTAAAAAGATAACAATAACTACTGTGAGACACTTTTTTATTAATAAATCTATACTATCTGATGTTATCTTAATAGGTCCAAACACTATATCTTTATCAAAAAATGATGTATCCAATAGAAAGTAACCCATATGTCTTCCCCCTTTTTAATTATTGTATCTCTCTATACTCTGAGCCTTCCTTACAATATATATTCTTATATTCGAATTTTTCTTCTTTTATTCTTTCTATTTGCTTTTCATCTTCAACTCTTATGCATATTCCACAACTTTGAGTTATTGATGTGGGAGTCGGCATTATTCTAAATGTATACTCCTTCTCTTTTAAAGCCTTTTCTCCACTCATTGCATCATGCGTATTTTTAAATACTATTATATAATATTTCATTCGTATCTCCCTCTCTATAAAATATATTTCATAATTTATATTATATATAATTTATAAATTTTATAAAGAAATATAATAGTCTTTTTATGTAAACTTAATGAATTGTATCTATATTTGATTTATAATTAAGTAATATGTATTTATATTTTAAAAGGAGAACATTATGATTTACATTATGAGAGCAGGATTTATAGGCTTTCTTACAGGGCTGTTTGCATCTATCCCCCTTGGCCCTGCTGGATTAGAATCTATAAATCGTTCAGTAAGTAAAGGATTTTGGCATGGATTTAAAGTATCAATCGGTGCAGTTTTTGCTGATTATACTTACTTAACAATAATTAATTTAGGACTTTTTAGAATTTTAGAAGATAATAAAACTTATAAAGGTATCTTTTGGATTATATCAGGTACAGTATTGTTTTTATTTGCAAGACACTCAAAAAATAGTTCTGGCTCATCAAAGATATTAAATAATCCAAAACTCGGAGGATTTATTTCTGGTTTTATAATTACATTTATTAATCCAGTTACATTTTCTTTTTGGCTAGCTTTTAGTAGTACAGTAGTTAGTATTTGGAGATCAGATGGAAGATTATTTTTCTATACATCATTTTTGTTTATGTTAGCTGGAAGTCTTACTTGGTTTACAATATTAAATATTTTAGCATCAAAAGGATTAAGGCTATTAAAGAAAAATATTGATAAGACCGCTTCTATGCTTTTGACTTATATATTATATATAATAGGCGTATGTTTCATGTCTTACGGCGTATATGTATTAATTTGGTAAAGGATGTCGAATATGAAAGTATATTTAGATAATGCAAGCACAACTTTTCCAAAACCTAAGGTTGTTGCTGATTCAATTTATAATTATTTAGTAAATATAGGTGGTAATGCTAATAGATCAAACCACTCAAATGCTTTGGAAAGTAATAGAGAAATCTTTCTTGCTCGAGAGAGAATTGCAAATTTTTTTAATTTTGACAAAATAGAAAATGTTATTTTTACGAATAATATAACTTCTTCATTAAACATACTTATAAAAGGTACTTTAAAAGAAGGTGATCATGTTATAACATCTTCAATTGAACATAATTCAGTTATAAGACCAATAATATCATGTAAAGAAAATTTAAATGTAGAAGTGGATTTTGTAGGATCAAATTCTAAGGGATTCATAAATCCTAATGATATAGAAAAACTTATTAAAGCTAATACTAAACTTGTCGTTATAACTCATGCATCTAATGTAATCGGAACTATACAGCCTATAAAAGAAATAGGTAATATATGTAAAAGTCATGGTGTTTTCTTTATAGTCGATACTGCACAATCTGCTGGTACAGTTCCAATAGATTTTAAAGAAATAAATGCAAGTGCATTGGCATTTACAGGACATAAGAGTTTACTTGGACCTCAAGGTATAGGAGGCTTTATAATAGATGATGATTTAAATAATATTTGTACTACAATTATAGAAGGTGGTACAGGAAGTCTTTCTCATGAAATTCATCAACCAACATTCATGCCTGATAAATTCGAATGTGGCACTTTAAATATACCAGGTATAGTCGGTCTGTCAAATGCTATAAATTTTATAAATAAAATAGGTATTAATAATATAAAAGAAAAAAATTCTATACTTTATAAAAAATTGCTTAATGGACTATTAGATATTGATAGATTTGAAGTTTACGGAGATATTACAGGCTCTAAAGCTACTACATCTTTATCATTTAATCTAAAAGAAGTAGATACTTCAGAATTATCGTTTTACCTTGAGACCCATGGCATTAGCAATAGATCTGGATTACATTGTGCACCAATGTGTCATAAATCTATAGGTACATTTCCAAGTGGAACAGTTAGACTTAGCATATCATATTTCAATACAGAAGAAGATATAGACTATGTATTATCAGTACTAAAAAAAGCTAGTGAAGAATTACATTAATATGAATAAATACCTCCTTTTATGGAAATAATTTCTACAAAAGGAGGTATTTTTATGAATAATTTTTTCTCAATAGATGGTATAGAAAGTAACTCATTCAACGAAATCGGAGAATATCTTTATAATAATTTAAAACCAATACTCGATGATAATAGAACTATAATTTTTTTATGTATAGGTTCTGATAGATCAACTGGTGATTCTCTTGGACCATTAGTAGGACACAATATAAAAGAATTTAAAAATAAAAATATTTATGTATATGGATCTCTATATTATCCAGTACATTCTCAAAATCTCGAAAATGTATTAAAAAATATTTACGAATCATTTGATAATCCATATATAGTAGCTATTGATGCTTCATTAGGATCTTTCCAAAATGTAGGAAAAGTATTTATAGAAAATAAACCTCTTTTTCCGGGATTAGCGCTTAACAAGCATTTACCTTCTGTAGGAGATTTAAGTATAACTGGAGTTGTTAATGTTTCTGGAAAGTTTGAATTTATGGTCTTACAAAATACTAGGTTATATACAGTAGTTACATTAGCTGAATCTATAGCTAAAGGAATTTCATATTCAATAGACAAACTTATAGATAATGATACTTTTGTTAAATCATTACCTAATTATTAAAATGAATCGCTATAAATTTTGTATAAAAAAACTCATCTTCTCGCGTTAGCGAGAAGATGAGTTTTTTTATTTACTATTCATTGCTTCTTTTAAAACATGAGCTTCTTCTTCTGATAATTCGTATCTTGATATTCCCTTATCAACTGGCTTAGCATAAGTTGTACTATCATGTCTTCCATATAATCCTGTTAATACTATTCCATCATTATGTCCATCAAGCATTGCTATTGAAAAACTTAAATCACTTCCAACATCTTCGAAAGCCTTATATCTCATTATTCCAACTTTTTGAACGCATCCCCTAATTTCAACTTTTAAATCTTCACATGATTTAGCAGCTTCTCTTGCAGCATTTTCAGCTTCTTCAACATCATTTAACTTACTGACAATTACTTCTTCTAAGTTTTTATTGCTAGTACCTCTCATCATTTTTCTATACTTATTTTCTAATCTATTCACTGATTTCCATAAAATAATAAGTAAAATTAAAAGTAATAAAATTATTACACCCATTCCTATTAATATGTAAGGTAAATAATTTTCTAAGTTTGATATTAAATTTTCCACCGTATTTCCGTCCTTCCTTTTCTTAAAAATGTTTCACGTGAAACATGTTTCACGTGAAACA
>JBBVGE010000302.1:0-262 GCA_040144665.1 Clostridium perfringens | reverse complement strand
AGGAGACCTTAAAAGATCCAACAGCCCATGCAGAAATTCTTGCCATAAGAGAAGCTTGTAATAAACTAAATAATTGGAGACTTCATGGTTGCGAGATGTATGTTACTTTAGAGCCTTGTCCTATGTGTGCTGGAGCTATTCTTCAAAGTAGACTTTCAAAAATTTATATTGGTACCTTTGATGATACAACAGGAGCAGCAGGTTCTGTAGTTAATATTCTTCAAAATCATAATCTAAATTATTTTCTTGAAGTAGTTTGGGA
>JBBVGE010000301.1:0-4296 GCA_040144665.1 Clostridium perfringens | reverse complement strand
AATTACACCACTTAAATTTAAGTGGTGTAATTTTTTTAGAATACTTTTCCTATATAATTACTTGTTTCTAATGATTCAAAATCATAAGCTCTAAGTGCATCTATAGAATCGATATAAGCATGTAAGCTATCACTTATCATTAAGTTTACTGGGTTTCCTGTTAGGTTAACAATAACAACAGGCTTTCCTATAGCATATGAATATCCACACTCCCATGCAGTTCCACTATCAGAATAGTTACCATTACTTATAATAGCAACAACAACATCAGCATTCTTTATATTATCAGTATCAGCTTTAAAAGTTTCATGTCTCCATTCTAATGAACCAAATTCTAATTCGCTTTTTAATTCATAAGGTGCAAAAACGTCAAAACCTTTTTCTTCTCTTAAAACTTTAAGAACACTTTTCATTCTATCAAGTTCAGCATCATTAAAAAATGGACTAGCTAAGTATACTTTCTTCATTAATATTCCTCCAAGTCAAAATTATCTATTTAATGTTAATCAATTTATATTATAAATATAAATATTGTATTTATAAACCTCTACTTTACTGTAAGAGTTATAAAAAGTGTAATAAATTGTGACAAAATATGAATAATATATTAAAAAAATATTGAAAATGTAAACAAAATAATATATTATTTTAAACAAGATATAAATTGATTAAATTTTTTGAAAAAACAGAAAAGTAGTTTAGTAGAACAGTAGATGGGAGTGAGAGTAACTAATGATTAAGTTAATTGGAGTTTTAATTGTAATATTAGGTTTTACGTTTAAGATAGAAACCTTATTTACAGTTTTAGTAGCAGGACTTGCAACTGGATTAGTTGCAGGAATGGATTTAAATGAAATTTTAACTGTACTTGGACAATCCTTTGTAGCAAATAGAGCAGTTTCATTGTTTATATTAACATTACCTGTTATAGGAGTATTAGAAAGATATGGACTAAGACAAAGAGCAATATATTTAGTGAAAAAATTAGGGAAGCTTACAACAGGAGGAGTTTTAAGTGCTTATACATTAATTAGAGAAATCACTGGAGCACTTTCAATAAGAATAAGTGGACATCCTCAGTTTGTTAGACCAATAGTTAACCCAATGGCTCAAGCAGCTGCAAATAGTAAGTATGGGGAAATAGAAGAAAAAGATGTAGAAAAGATAAAAGCATTATCAGCAGCATCTGAAAACTATGGAAACTTCTTTGGACAAAATCTTTTTGCTGGAAGTTCAGGGGTACTTCTAATATCAAGTACATTAACTGAATTTGGATATAATGTTACAGCCTTAAGCATAGCAAAGGCTAGCATAATAATGGCAGTAGTAGCATTTTTAATTTCAGTATTACAAAATCATTTATATGATAAGAAGATGAAGAAGAAGTACGGTAAGTAATTATACGTAGGATGGGAGGATAGGATATGCAAGGATTTATAGATATAGCGTTAGAATTTTTCTATGTATTAATGGGTTTACTTATGTTAGTAATAGCATATAAATCATTTAGAACAATAGATTCAAATAAAAGATATTTTACAGCAGCCTTTTGGTCAATGATATCATTGCCATTTATATTTGGTAAGATGTTGCCTGCAAATGTAGTTGGTGGAATATTAGTATTATCAAGTCTTTTAACACTTTCAAAACAAGTTGTTTTTGCAAAGTATGATATGGCAACAGAAGAAGAAGGACAAAGGGCTTCTGAAAGAGTAAAGAGTAAGGTATTTATTCCTTCATTAGTATTAGCATTTGCAGCAGTTGCAGTTGCTATGATACTTACAGATTTTAAAAATTCATCACAATTTGCTATAGGGGTAGGAGCAATAGCAGCTATGATAGCAGCATTTGCAATCACTAAGGCTAAGCCTAAAGAAGCAGTTAATGATGGAGCAAGACTCCTTCATCAAATGGGGCCAACAAGCATGTTACCACAGCTATTAGTTGCATTAGGTGCATTATTTACACAAGCTGGAGTTGGAGAAGTTATATCACAATATATATCAGGGGTAGTGCCTCAAGATAATAGATTCCTTGGAGTTGTAGCATATGTACTTGGAATGGCACTATTTACAATGGTTATGGGTAATGGGTTTGCAGCTTTCTCAGTAATTACAGCAGGAATTGGAGTACCATTTGTACTTGCACAAGGTGGAAATCCAGCGGTGGTTGGAGCACTTGCACTTACAGCAGGATACTGTGGAACACTTTTAACACCAATGGCAGCAAACTTTAATATAGTACCAGCAGCATTATTAGAATGTAAAAATCAGTATGAAGTAATAAAATATCAAGCACCAACAGCAGTAATATTACTAGTTTTACACATATTTGCAATGTATTTCTTAGCATTTTAACAAATTGTTTTTATAAAATGAGTTTTTGTGAAACGAATTAAGAGTAGAATTTTAGAAAAACAAAGGAGGAGTTAATTAATGAAAGTATTATTAACAGGGTTTGATCCTTTTGGAGGAGAAAAAATAAATCCAGCTCAAGAAGCTGTAATGAGAGTTAGTGAAAATATAAATGGAGCAGAAGTAATAAAACTTATAATACCAACTGTTTATGAAAAATCACTAAGTGCCATTGAAAAAGCTATAGAAGAGAATAAGCCAGATGTTGTTATATCAATAGGGCAAGCTGGAGGAAGATTTGAGATAACTCCAGAGAGAGTGGCAATTAATATTAATGATTTTAGAATTAAAGATAATGAAGGAAATCAACCAGTTGATGAACCTATAAGAGAAGATGGAGAGGCAGCGTATTTTTCAAGCTTACCAGTAAAGGGAATGGTTAAACATTTAAATGAAAATGGAATACCAAGTACACTTTCAAATACAGCAGGAACTTTTGTATGTAATCATGTAATGTATGGGGTTTTATATATGATTGATAAGAAGTATCCAAACATTAAAGGTGGATTTATTCACATTCCTTATGTAACATCTCAAGTAATAGATAAAAAGAACACACCATTTATGTCATTAGAGGAGATAATTAAGGGAATAGAATTATCAATAGAAGCATGTACTATATACAATGAAGATATAAAGGCAATAGGCGGAGAAATATGCTAGCAAAAAAAGTATTTGTATATGGAAGTCTTAGAAGTGGGATGTTCAACTATGAGAAGTTACTTAAGGGTAAGGTTAAAGGGTTAGAAAGTGGAACAGTTTGTGGGGAATTGTTTCATATAGAGAATAAGGGCTATCCAGCAGCTATCTGTGGGGACAGTAAGATTGTTGGAGAATTAATGGAATTTAAAGATTTTAAAAAGACATTAAGAGAGTTAGATGAACTAGAGAATTATAATGAAGAGGATAAAAATTCAGAATATATAAGAGAAATAGTAGAGGTTTCTTTAGAGAATGGGACTAAAGAAAAAGCATATTTCTATAAATATAATAAAGAAGCTGATAGAAATAGAAAAGATAAGCTTCTTAAAGTTAACAGTGGGGACTGGGTAAATAGATAATATAAATATAGCAGATTAGTATGATAATTATACTAATCTGCTTTTTTGTATCTAAATATAAATAAATTTTAAATATATATAAGATCAATAAGCGAATTAAATCTTTTTTTGTAATTAAAATACGGTTGTTTAACAATTTGTAAAGGGAATTGACAATAAATAACCAAATATATAGACTAAAGAAGAAATAGTAAAGTAAATAATTAGATTTAAATATAAGATAAAAGGGGTAAAAATATGAAAAAGAAAAAGAGTACTTTAGCTGTTGTAGGGAATTGTATATTCTATTTATTTATAATAGCTGTAATATTTTTAGCAGGGATAAATATAATAGGATCTAAAGAAGGAAAACACCCAAGTATATTAGGATATAGCTCATATTACATATTAACAGGTAGTATGGAACCTACTATAAATCCAGGAAGTCTAGTTGTTGTAAAAGATGGAACAGACCAAGAGATAAATGTAGGAGATGTAATAACTTTCACAGGAAGAAATAGCAATACAGTTACTACTCATAGGGTAAAACAAGTTATAAACAATGGAAAAGAATTTATAACAAAAGGTGATGCTAATAATGTAGTGGATCCAATAAGTGTTGAGAGAAATCAGGTTATAGGAAAGGTTGTATTCCATATACCTTATCTTGGAAAAGTATCTCAGTTTGTTCAAAAGAACTTGGTACTAATATTAGTAGTAATATTAGCTTTATTTGGTCTATCATTTTTAGTTGGAAGAAAGAAATAAGTTATTAGGAAGTATAGGTTTAAGAGAAACTATACTTCTTTTTGTATTTAGAAAACCACTTGCTATGCAAGTGT
>JBBVGE010000300.1:0-219 GCA_040144665.1 Clostridium perfringens | reverse complement strand
CCTATATACTGATGAAAAAGATGGATGTGCTCAAGTTTTCTTTGTTAGAGAGGGAAAAGTTACAGGGAGAGAGCACTTTATGATTGAAAATATTAGTGATGATCCAGTTAAAGAAGTAATAAGTTCCTTTATAGCATCCTTTTATGGAGGAACTGCACAAATACCTAAGACTATCTATGTTCCAGAGGAAATAGAGGATCAAGAGCTTATAGAAAAGTT
>JBBVGE010000299.1:0-256 GCA_040144665.1 Clostridium perfringens | reverse complement strand
CTGTTAACTCTTTCATATGTTCATCAGATTCTACTAAAGAACCTTTTTGTTTTATTCTACTTGCTAATATACATGTAATTATAACTCCAAATATAGCTGGTACTATACCTGCTATCATAACATTAGTTAATGAAACTCCTAAATTATCTGCTGCCGCAATGGTATTTGGATTTGGAGACATTATATTTCCTGCCTTACCTCCACCAACCATGGCTAATAATATAGCTGGTTTACTTAAACCTGATTTGTGAGCTAT
>JBBVGE010000298.1:0-216 GCA_040144665.1 Clostridium perfringens | reverse complement strand
CAACTAAACCTGGTGGAGGGACTATAACCATGTCTGGGGCAAGTGTTGCTGGGGCAATTTTAGCAGGGTGCTGTGCTTTAATAATCCAATGGGCCGTTGTAGATGGAAATGATCCTCAAATGTATGCAACTAAATTACAAGCTTATATTATTAGAGGAGCTAGGAAAAGAGAAGGAGATACTTATCCAAATAGACAGTGGGGATATGGAATTTTGG
>JBBVGE010000297.1:0-209 GCA_040144665.1 Clostridium perfringens | reverse complement strand
ATCATGACCTTTGATTTCAAAATATCCATTACAATTCATATCCGAATTTACACCTACAACCTCTTCATCATTAGATAAATATAAGTCCTCTTCTAAAGCTACAACCTCTCTAGAATCATAAGCTCTATAAAGAACATTGATTTTAGCCAAGCAAGATGCTTGTACTTTATCTTCTCCTAATTTTATCTCTTGTCTATGAAGCATATATC
>JBBVGE010000296.1:0-7973 GCA_040144665.1 Clostridium perfringens | reverse complement strand
TTCATCCATTGCAATTTCAAATATTCTTTTCTTCTCATCAGTTGAAAGCATGAAGTTTTCACCAGTACTTCCACCAACATAAAGACCATCTACACCACATACATCAATATTATGTCTTACTATTTCCCTTAAACCTTTTTCATTAATATTTCCTTCCTTATCAAATGAAACTAATAATGCTGAATAAATACCTTTCATCTCTTTTCCTCCTAAAATATAAAATATGAAATATAAATATATAAATTTTTTAAATAATAAACTTTGATTTATAAATTTTAATAGGTATCCTCTTAGTTTTTTCTTTGGTAGGCTAATTGTAAGTAGAATTTTTTATGTCATTTTTTTGAAAATTTAAATTCAATTTTAAGATTTATTTACTTTATACTTTTATTATACACATTTAAACCTTTACTTCAATAATTATTTTCAAAATTGCGAAATTTTTTTTAAAAATGAAAATTATTTTTATTTTAAGTAAAAATAATCTATATTATAGTAAAAATAATCTATACAAAAAAAATGTAGTATGATTTAATCATCCTACTACCTAAAATTTTTTATTTATAATAATACTTTTATTTATGATTAATCTTTATTATTTGAATACTTACTTTCCAAGTATCCTCATTCCTTGTACTAATACCCCTTGATACTTTGGTGCTATATATCTATCTTTTGGATTATTATCTTCAACAGCCTTAATATATTCTTTTATTATAGGTTCGTTACTTGTAAGTTCTATTTTTCTAAATGTCTTTTCTTCATCTTCTTTGATCTTTTCAAATTGATCTTTAAAATATGATTTTTCTCTCATCCAATCATATTTCTTCTCTATATTAGTTTGATTAAATCCAGTTGCGTACGCTCCTGGCTCTATAAGAACTATATCTATATTACAATCTTTAATAATTTTCATTTCTTCTCTAAATGATTCCGCAATTCCTTCTAATGCAAATTTAGTAGCTGTATAAGGAGATAAAAATGGAAATGATATTCTTCCAAATAATGATGATATAAATATAACTCTACCTTCTCCTTTCGGAATAAGTTTACATAAGAATACTTGTGTTAATTCTATTGCAGAGAATACATTTGTCTCAAAAGTTTTCCTATATCTATCTACATTAATTTCACATACAGCTCCTGAATCCCCTATAGCTGCATTATTTATTAAAACATCTAAATCATATTCTAATATTCTCTTTCTGTCTTCATCTAATAATATATCTAATTTAAATGCTTTTAAGTTGACATCTAATTCATTTTCAATGGCATAAGTATTTATCCATTTTGATTCATCTTCATAGTGTGTTGTTGCAAGAACAAAATGTCCTCTCTTAGCAAGTTCTATGGCAGCATCTCTACCAAGGCCTGTTCCCGCACCTGTAATTAATATTCTTTTACTCATATTCTAAATCACCCTAAATCCATAAGTACTTATTATTCATTATTTCATTTATACATAATAATAATCACTTTTTTTTATTCTTTCTGGTATTTAAATCTTTTTTTATAGATTATGAATCTATATACTCTGATAATTGCTTTATTTCGATCAAACTTATACTTTAAGAATTTAACTGTATAAAAACAAAACTAACCTAAATACACTTGCATGTTTTTAGGTTAGTTTATAATATCTAAATTATTTAAAATTTGTATTTTCTCCCCTTGGAAAAATTATATTTACTCTTGTTCCTTTATCTTTTTCCGATTTTAAAGTTATTCCTAACCCTAATTTATCACATAATTTCTGACATAGATAAAGTCCAATTCCTGTTGATTTACCAAATATTCTTCCATTCTCTCCTGTAAATCCTTTTAGAAATACTTTTGAAAGTTCTGCGTTCGGTATACCTACTCCGCTATCTTCTATAGTTAATATAGTTTTGTTTTTGCCATTCTCTGAATAAATTTTAATCTTTCCACCACTGTTAGTATACTTTAATGCATTTCCTACAATCTGATTTATTATAAATTCAACCCATTTAATATCACTAAAGACTGTTTCGTTTATTTCTCCCATATCCACAGCAATTCTTTTACCTATAAAATCTCTTGAATTTCTTTTTACTACATTCATAACAGCTTTTTTTAGTGGAAATTCTCTTACTATATAATCTTCATTTGCATCATCACTTTTAGAATAATATAGTACTTGTTCAACCATTTCATCAATCTTTTTAAGTTCTTTATTTATACTATTAGTTACTTCATTTTTATTATTTTCAATAATAAGTTTTGAAGATGCAATAGGTGTCTTTATTTCATGTACCCACATCTCTATATAGTCTCTATACTCTTTTTGAGCATACTTATAAGAATTTATATGCTCATACATATCTTTATTAGACTCCCTTAAAGCATCATGAATTATCTTTCCCTCAAGAAACTCTGGACTTTTTACTATCTCTGTTAGTAAAAATTTTTTATCAATCTTATTTGATATTTCACTAATTTCATTATAGAATTTTCGTTGTCTTAAAAACTCTATAACTATGTAAGATGTAAGTGGAACAAACCACAGAGTAAATACTACAGTAATTACTGCACCACCTATGTTTATTAATATCATAAATAATGTAAATAAAAGAAATAAACCTAAGTTTACTATTAAAAATATACTTTTATCTTTTATATAATCTATAAATCTCATGGCATTATATATCCAAGTCCTCTTCTAGTTTCTATAGCATTTTCTATTCCTAATTCTTGAAGCTTTTTTCTAATCCTTGTTACATTAACTGAAAGAGTATTATCATCAACATAGTAGTCTGAATTCCATAAATATTCCATTAAATCTTCTCTACTTACTATCTCACCTTTTCGTTCCATAAGATATGATAGTATTCTCATTTCATTTTTAGTAATCTCTATTGATTCATCTTCTACTGCTACTATTCCTTTTGCTAAATCTAGCTCTAAATTCTTATATGTTAGTTTACTTGAATTATCTTTATTTCCATATGTTCTTCTAAGTAACGCTTCTATACGAGCTAGAAGAATTTGAGTATTATATGGTTTGATTATAAAATCATCTGCACCTAAATTCATACTCATAAGTTCATCCATATCGCTATCTCTACTAGTAACTATTATTATAGGAACACTTGATTTCTTTCTAATTTCTCTACATATATGGTAACCATCAAAGTAAGGTAAATTTATATCTAGCATTATTAAATCTGGTTTAGAGTTTAATATCTCTTCAATTATATTCTCAAAATCAGTTGGTGCTTTTATATTGTATCCATATTTAGAAAGAAGTTTAGTTAACTCTTCTCTTATTATCTCACTATCCTCTACAATAGTAATATTAAACATAATACTCCTCCTCTTTATATTCTTATCTTATATTATATACTATATTTAAATTTATATATAATATAAAATAAGCCTAGGCTATTACACCTAAGCTTATTTTATAGTTAGTTCTTTTTAACTACATTCTTATATCCAATATAAGTAGCGATAAAGTACGCACCATATATTATAATTATTCCACCCATTGTTATAAGAGCTGATTCTACGATACTACTCTTACCAAATACTGATACAAGATCATTTGCAACACTAATTCCAACTATTGAATGAACTATCGCTAAAATAAGTGGCAACATAAAGTATGCTAGAGTTTGAATAAATATTGATTTATTAATCATCTTATTTGGTGCTCCAATTCTTCTTAGAGAATTATATCTATCTGCACTATCACTTGCTTCTGATAATTGTTGAAGTGCTAATATAGCAGCACTTGATATTAGGAATATAACACCTATATATAAAGCTATATATAAGATCATAGTAGTAGTTGCTTGCATTTCTTCTTGCATTAATGTTCTTGTAAAAATCATTAAATATCCATTTTCAACATTTGGATTTTTCATATAGTTAGTAGCAAAATCAGCATAATACTTTTCTGATGATTCTTTGTTATCTTTTCTATAGTTGATATCTAAAGTATATTCAATAGGCTCTAATCCCTTTACGAAACTGTCTGGAACTATTATATTAAATATAACTTGTGACACCATTGAAGTTGAATTTGCGGTAGATATTATTTCTTTATTAGCTATAGTATAATCTTTTTTACCTAGCTTAATTTTATTATTTTTAATTAACTCTTCAATTGCAGGTTTTAACTTATCAAAATTAGATTGAACTAAAACTTCATTATTATTAAGCTTAATAGCACTCTTTCCACTTAATTCTCTAAGTTTGTTAAAATCTGATATAGACATTACAGGTATACTCTTATCATCACTTAAGTTCTTTTTTAAAGTTGAATCAATATATTTACCTAAAACCTTTTTAATTGAGTCTTTTGCATTATATGTTGTTACATATGAATACTTATCTCCACTTTGTATCTTAAACCCAACTTTGTCTAGCATTTGATTTAAGTTAAGTTTTGTATCTTTATCTACATATGTGCTTACTGATGCATCATATGGTGATAATGAATCCATATTATTTCTTTTAAAACTTACACCAACTGATAGCATACTTATAGTTAAAAATAGCATTAAACATATAACTGTCATTGATATAAAGTTAGTATTTATCTTGCTATTCATTTGTCTTAATGTAAATATATTCAGCTTTCTTAGATACAAGTTCTTATTTCTTTGTATTACCATTATTAAGAAACTTGTAAGTCCATAGAAGAATAATGCTGTTCCAATTATTCCAAGTACAATTGATAATTTAAATTCAATTGTTACAACATCCATTCCAACTTTCTTTACTAAATAATATGCAACTCCTAGTGAAACCAAAGATACTATAAAAATAATTCCTGAAATTATAGGATTTTTTATTTTTATTTCTTGATTTTTCTTATGTGCATTTAATAAATCTATTAGCTTATACTTTGATATAGCAAATGTATTAAATATCATTACAAGAACAAATATAATTCCAAAGTATATTATAGTTTTAACCATAGCTTCTGATGAAAATACAAATTTATAATTTGATAATTTGATTGAGAATAACTTTGCTGTTATTATTGATAATCCTTGTGAAGCTATAACTCCAACAACTAATCCTACAATAAGTGAAAATATTCCAATAATTAATTCTTCACAAACTAATAACTTTGATATTTTGCCTTTCCCCATACCAAGGGACATATATAATCCAAGTTCTTTCTTTCTTCTTTTAATCAAGAAGTTATTTGCATATATGATAAGTCCACCTAAGATAAATGAAACAAATACCGATATGTAAGAAATTACTTGTGATATCATTAGTAATGATTCACTTTTACTTGAATTAATCTCCATCATTGCACTTTGAGATCCTATTGAGTTAAAAGCATAGAATATACATACAGCAAATGTTAAAGTTAAAAAGTATATTGTATAGTCTTTAAAACTCTTCTTAACATTATTAATTGCCAATTTAGTTTGATTCATTTGCTTCACCTCCAAGAAGCGTAACAACTTCAATTATTCTATCAAAGAATTCTTTCCTAGACATATTGCCCTTTATTAATTCATTGAATATCTTACCGTCTTTTATAAATAATATCCTTTCAGCATAACTTGCTGTAAATGGATCATGAGTTACCATAAGTATTGTAGCTTGCAGCTCTTTATTCATATTTTCAAAACTTTCTAGAAGCTGTCTAGCTGACTTTGAATCTAATGCACCTGTTGGTTCATCTGCTAAAATGATTGAAGGGTCTGTTACTATTGCCCTTGCAGATGCAACTCTTTGTTTTTGTCCACCTGATACTTGATATGGATATTTATTTAAAAGCTCAACAATTCCTAGTCTTTTAGCTATATTTTTAACTAAAGTATCTATTTCCTTTGGCTTTCTATTTTGAATTGTAAGTGCTAGTGCTATGTTTTCATAAATAGTTAAGGTATCTAGAAGATTATAGTCTTGGAATATAAAACCTAATTCATCTCTTCTAAATTTCTCTAAATTTTTCCCTTTAAGCTTTGTTATATCTTTTCCTTTTAATAATATTTTTCCTGTTGTTACATTATCTATTGTTGAAATACAATTTAAAAGTGTTGATTTACCACTTCCTGATGCCCCCATTATTCCAACAAATTCACCCTTTTCAACATTAAAACTTATTCCATCTATTGCTTTTGTTATATTATCTTTATTCCCATAATATTTTTCTATATTTTTAACTTCTAATATATTACTCATTTTATTTCCTCCTCGTTTCCCTACACTATGTATTTATTTTATAGTTTAACTTTCAATATTCATATTGAATTATATTTCAGTAATCTTTCAATTTTGTAAGGTAAAAATATAGGATATTGTAACTTCTAATTACAACATCCTATAAAAATAATGTTATTTAGTATATTTTATTCAACTAATGCAACTTTACTCTATCTTACTATACTTATTAATATATAGCGATTATTTCACTTGTAAACTTTTAGAAAATAAGTTATTTAATTTATCATTTTATATGTTTACATATGTATAATTTTACTATACATATATAAACATATCTTTAATGAGGTGATAATAATGCAAAAGACAAAAATAATTGCTACTCTAGGTTCATCTAGTAACAATAAAGATACTATACGAGAACTTATTAAGAATGGAATGAATGTAGCTAGAATCAACTTCTTTCATAGCTCACATGAGGATATAAAATCTATAGTTAGAATTTTGAATGAATTAGACGAAGAGTTAGGTACAACAACAGCAATACTTGGAGATATAAGAGATTCTAAGATAAGAACTAACAAATTCTTATATAAAAGTGTAAAACTTAATACCAATGACTACTTCTCATTTCTTTGTGGAAGTGAAATCTTAGGTGACAATACTAGATGTTCAATAAATAGCTCATATCTTCATGAGAATTTAAATATAGGAGATAAATTATTTATAGATAATGGACTACTCTCTTTTGAAGTTGTAGAAATCTTAGGAAGAGAAATTAAATGCTTAATAACAAATGGTGGAATAATATCAGAAAATAAACAAATAAATATACCTAGATATAAAAGCCCTTCATTAATAACAGAGCTAATAGAAAAAGATATTGAACTTGCTTGTAATCTTGGAATGAATTTTATATCATGCTCTTCTGTTAGAAATGGTGCTGATTGTTTAAAATATCGTGATATGGTTATTGAGTGTGGTGGAACAAATACTAATCTTATTTGTGAAATCGAAAATAGTGATGCAGTATCTAATATAGATGATATCTTAGCTTCATGTTATGGAATAATTATATCAAGGGGCGAACTTGGAATAGATATTCCTATTGAAAAAATACCATTTATACAAAAGGACTTAATAAAAAAATGCAATAAGTTAAATAAAGTAGTTATTGTATCCACTCAAGTTCTAAGTTCAATGTATACTTTTCCGAGACCTACAAGAGCAGAATCTAGTGATGTATTTAATTCTGTGTTAGATGGCTCTACTGCATTAATGTTAACCCGTACTACATCTACTGGAAATTATCCATTAGAAACATTAAAAACATTGAAAAAACTATTAGAAGATAGCGAAAAATACTTAAATCATAAACAATACCTTAAGTTATTCTTTGATGATTTAATCTTAGACCATGACAGCTTAATGGCATCATCAGTTGCTGAAATATCAAATAAATTCCCAACAAAAGCTATAATAGTTGGAACTTCTGATGGTTTGCTTCCAAGGGATATCTCTAAATATAGACCTGATGCACCAATTATAGCTGTTACAAATAATAAAGATGTAGCCAAAAGTCTTTGTCTTAATTTCGGAGTAACACCTTTTATTTATGATAAGTTTGACAGTCCTGAAGAATTCATGGAGGAGGCTAGGAATATAGCTTTAAATAATGGTTTTGGTAAAAAATATGATACTATTTTAGTTCTTACAGCTAATAAGACTTTTTCTTGGAAAAATGATAATTTAAAGATTGTAAACCTCTAATATTATAAAGGTCTGTAAAAAAAGAATCCTAAAATTTTAGGATTCTTTTT
>JBBVGE010000295.1:0-5834 GCA_040144665.1 Clostridium perfringens | reverse complement strand
AACCATGCGCGCTACCATCTGCGCCACACCCCGAAGAGTCATATATCGTCTTTAGAGAACTTTTCGCTCACCGCGTTGTCTCTCAACGACAATGACTATTCTACATGATGATTACTAATCCGTCAATACTTTTTTTGAAGAATATATTATAAAATTCAATACTTTTTAAATTTCAATCAAAATGCTTCTTTAATAAACATTTTATCAATATTTATAAGCTTTAATTGATAATTTGTAATCATATCTATCTATTCTATACTTTCTAAATATATACTTGGTTCTTCTCCAGCTTTAATTTCTATAAACCCAATATATCTACCCTTTCCTCTTGGTAGTGAAACACTTCCTGGATTCATAATATTAATTCCATGTTCTCTTATAACTAATCCTTGATGTGTATGCCCAAATAAAGCTATATTAACTCCAAGTTCTTGAGCTCTATAGTATAAATTGTTCAAACCACACTTAACATTATATGAGTGTCCATGAGTTGCTAGTATCTTAAATCCTTCTAATTCTATTACTCTCTCTATAGGATATTCATTAGAGTAATCACAATTTCCTGCTACAGCATATACTTCCCCCTCAAATCCATCTGAAAGTTCTTCTATATCATCTACATTATCTCCTAAATGTATAAGAACATCGGCATCTATAATTCTTTCTCTAACAGCTTCTATATATCTTTGCATCCTATGCGTATCACTTACTACTGCTATCAACATAACTTTTGCCTCCTATAGCACCTTATAGATTTTCTCTTTTAATTCTTTTAATGCTACTCCCCTATGACTAATACTATTTTTTTCTTCTGGTGTAGCTTCTCCAAATGTTTTATTGAATCCTTCATAATAGAATAGAGGATCATAACCAAATCCACCTTCTCCATTTAATTTATCTATTATTCTGCCTTCAACTTCCCCTCTTATATCTAATGACTTTCCTTCATAATTTATAAGTGTTAAATGGCAAACAAATTTAGCTCCTCTTTTCTCAGATGAAACTCCTTGTAAGTTTTCTAATAATTTTTCATTATTTTTAGCATCATTGCCATGTTCGCCTGAATATCTAGCTGAATATACTCCAGGCTCTCCATTTAAATAATCAACTTCTAATCCTGAATCATCCGCCATAACAAGGAAGTTATTATCCCCCCTATTGATTAAATATTCTCTTATTTCTCTTGCCTTTTTATTAGCATTCTCCATAAAAGTTACTCCATCTTCAACCACGTCAATATCTATATTTTCATCTTTTAAGGATTTAACATCTAAATCCAAATTTTTTAAAATATACTTTATCTCTTTAATCTTCTTTTGATTGTTACTCGCTAATATAAGTTTTCTCATTTATCTTCCTCCAGTTCCAATCCATAAAGCATCCATCTTTAATGTATTTTTTTGAATTGCTATCATTTGCTTCAATCCCTTTTCACCTAAATCCAATAATTCATTTAATTCCATTCTTGTAATCGGTGACTCTTCACCTGTTCCTTGGACTTCCACAAACTCTCCCTCTTCTGTACCAATCACATTCATATCAACCTTTGCATTTGAATCTTCTTCATAACATAAATCTATTACTTTCTCACCATTTACTATACCAATACTTGTTGCTGCAACAAAACTTCTTATCGGATATACTTTAAATGGTTTTTCTTTATGAAGCTTATTAACTGCATCAACCATCGCTATAAATGCTCCTGTTATTGATGTAGTTCTAGTTCCTCCATCAGCTTGAATAACATCACAATCTATCCATAGCGTTTTTTCTCCCAAAGCTTTTAAATCAACAACAGATCTTAAGGCTCTTCCTATTAGTCTTTGTATCTCCATAGTTCTTCCATCAATTTTTAATCTTGCTATATCTCTAATTTTTCTAGTTCCTGTTGATCTAGGTAACATATTATATTCCGCTGTTATCCATCCTTCACCACTACCTTTTAAAAATGGTGGTACTTTATCTTCTATTGATACATTGCAAAGTACTTTTGTATCTCCTACTTCTATATAAACTGATCCCTCAGCATATTTTGTATAATTTCTAGTAACCTTTGTTTGTCTAACCTGATCATTTTTTCTTCCATCACATCTCATTCTAGTCGCCTCCCTTATTAATAAATTTATTTTTCTAGTTTTTATATACTAATTTTAATGTTTTTTTAGATTTTTGCACTATTTTAAAAATTTACTCATATTAATTATTATAAGAATTATATATGAGGTGAAACATTTTGAGATATATTGGTCCATTTTTTCGTATGAATAGCTTATCACAAGATGAAGTATGTGGTCAGCTTTTTCATCTATCAAAAGAAGCCATTAAAATACTTACTTTAAACTCTAAGTGCGGATGTACCTTCTCTTCAAGGAATTCCAAAAAAAATACATCTACAAAAGATATTAGCATATTAAGTAAATTTTCACCAGTATTGTGCTTATATAAAAAATCATCACCAATGTTTATGCACAATAAGACTTCTCACGGGTTTGATTCATCTTCTTTTAAAAGAGAAGTTAATCCAACAACTAATGCTTTAATGACTATGTCACTATTAGAACTTAGTGACTACTACTCTCATTTTGATAAGAAGTCTTCTAAAGATTCACTTAAAAATGCTTATAGATATCTTGCACATGAACAACTTGATTTTTATTATGAGAATCTTAGAAATTCAGAAGGTATTTTTATTTCTAAAAAAAGTTTATTTGAAAGTGAATCTAAAGATGGTAATTTAATTGAAAAGGATAGAAAGTTTGTATTTAGCGATCAAGCATTTATGATGAATGCTTATTATTTATATTCTCTTTATTCAAAAGATGAAGAAACTAAGGATGAATATGAAGAATTTTCATCACAAATACTTCAAATGTTCTTAGATTATAAAGAAGCTTTGTATAATCTATCATTTGATGAAGGACTTAAAACACTATTAGCTTTTAATATCTATTATGGATATTCTAATAATTCCAAAATAACAAGTCTTTTAGTTGATTTAAGTGAGTTTTTAATTAATAAATTCGATGAAAAAGATTATTATGTAGAATCATTAGATTTATGTGCTCTTTTCGCTATAAATTTAATGTATTCATATGAACATACTGCTTTAATTACTTTTGCAGAAAAATATACTGAAATAATGGAAAAATTATTATCCTTATATGATGAAGATAATAATATAATTCAAAAACTTACTGATAAAAAAGAAATCAAGTATACTTCGTTTGATCTTTGCTTTTATTTAATTTCAGTTATAATGTTTGCTAATAAATCAGATTCATTAAGAAAATATACTCCTATGATATCTAAAATATATAAAAAATACTTCTTAAACTCAAATTTAATTACAAGTTGGCCTGATGCACCTGACTTAGATAATATAGAAAGATATAAACGCTTTAGCATGCTATCTAAAGATATGTTAGATGAAACATTCTTTAGAATGCCAAATTTACCTACATTAAGTAGTACAGGATCATCACCAGTATTTTTAAAAAATATAACTTACTCTAGAAAGAAGGATACCTTCACAACTTCATCTAATAAATCATTTGATAGTTATAAAAATATGTTTATATTCTTTATGTTTATTTATGTATTTAAAGACGGTTTCTTTGATAAGTTAGAGCTTGAAGAACCAAAATTTGAATTTAGAAATTCATTATCAGATGAAGCCACTAATACTAACGAGACTACTACAACTAATACTGATGAAATTATTGAAACTAATACTAATGTAGAATCTCAAACTTCCATAAAAACAACAGAAAATGAGACAGAAAATAAAGTAGAAAGCAATATGGAAGGCATATCTGAAAATACAGATATTATTTCTAAAACTTAATTATATAAATTTCATTATTAAAATAAGGTTGCATAAAAAGCAACCTTATTTTAATGTTTTGAAATCTATATTACCATACCAATCAAACTCTATATTTTTTACCTCTTTAGATACAGCAACGTTTTTCTTTTCAAATAGTAATGGTAGTATACTATAATCATTAAATAGAGCATCTTCTAATTCATTAAAATTTTTATTTGTTGATTTAAGTATTCCTTCATATATAGATAGCTCCTTTTCAGTATAATAACTTTTTAAATTTAAATAAAACTCTTCTTTATTATTTGAATTTGCAGTTTCATCTATTATTAAAGCATCATACCTTTTTCTTAGTTCTATATTTTTAAATTCCTCTTCTGTTACAAGAGTATATCTAACTGTACTTTCCGTATTATCCTTGAACCAATTTTGTATATGTTTTAAAATAGCTCTATTTTCATTATTATCCTTAGCCATAACGGTTATAACTTCTGGAATTTTCCCGCTCTTTTGAGTAGTCATAACTTTTCTTGACTGGAGTTTATTGAAATTTTCTTTATCATCTCGAAAATAACTACTTTCAGCAAGTTCTAAATAATTACTATTCTCTTCTTCATAAGAAATCATTGCTAAATTTATATTAAAGTACAGTGTCTTTCTTACTGATAATGGTAAGCTTTCATCTTCTGAATTTAATAAAATATATTTTCCACTATCAGACGAAAATGTCTTGAGCCTTCCTTCACTTTGTAATCTATTTAATTGCGTATTAGGTGGATTAACCACTACGTCTCTTTGACCTATCTCAAAAGCAGCCATTGATAATTCCTCATTATCATCTTCTACTATATTTACAGTTTCTACTGATACATTCTCAATATTCTTATTCTTTTTAAGTTCAATACCATCATCAGTTATCTTACTAATATAATATTCTCCAGAATAGACTATAGTTTTATAATTATTTTCTATGTCATCCCACATCATTAAATATTTTCTAACTCTATATTGAGTCTTAGTCAACTCTTCTAGAAATTTATCGTTCTTTTTATTTAGACGAATAGTAAGAACTTCGTCATTTGAATTTATAGCTACTCCACTTTCAAAGGTTACATTACCTTTTCTAAACTCTCTTGCTCCATATACATCTAAGAAAGGTTCTATATTTTCATCTCTTTCTTCTTTTAATAACTCTTTAAAAAAATTAGCTATATCATCTGCAGTAATTCTATTGCCATCACTCCAGTATGCATCTTCTCTTATCTTAAATTCATACTCTATTCCATCTTCTTTTATATTAACTTCAGTAGCTAATGATGGAATTATTTTACCTTTACTATCCTTCTCAACAAGACCTTTACTTGTAGCACAAATTATATCTTCTTCTCTCACCGTAAGCTTACTTACATCTTTTAATTCATTAGGTATAGTATTAACTGCATATAAAAGTGATTCTGTTCCTTTAGAATCATCTATCTTTTCTATTTCAATAAAGCTTAGAGTAAATACTAGTAATAGCACTATAAAAATACATGGTATTAAAAATTTTTTCATACCTATACCTCTCCTTTTCATTAACCTATCATAATTATTGTCAAGGACTATTTATTCTAAACAATTTAATTGAATATTTTTTTCTACTTTGGTTATCTTTATAAAATAATATGCTATAATTAACCTATATTTTGAGGAGGCGTTATTATGACATTTTTAGTTGGTGCAGTATCCATTATAGGAATACTTTTTATGTTAACTTTTATGTTTATTGGTATTTGGCTTTTCATTATAGCATTAAAAGCTTATAACCAGCTTCGCTATAAAAATTACATCCTTGAAAAGATGAGTCAAAAATTAGATGCTCTTTATATAAATAAGCAAGAGTATTCTTATGAAGACTTTTTAAATGATGAAACTCAAGGCAGCTTTAACATTTCTGACTTAGATAATGTTAAAGATTTTGAAAAGAGAGATCATAAATAAAAAAACTTCTATGATATCATAGAAGTTTTTT
>JBBVGE010000294.1:0-213 GCA_040144665.1 Clostridium perfringens | reverse complement strand
GTATTAGGAGTTGCACCTAGTAAAACTTTAGTTCCATCATTCATAACTCTGTAAATTTCATAATGATGTACATCAGAAGAATTTCCTTCAGGACTCCATGAAAGTCTAGCTCCTGCATATATTCCATCTTTAAAGTCAACATCATTTAATTTAGCATTAGATATATTTACTTTTGAACTTGAGTTAGGAATTTCTATTGTTATATTACCTAAG
>JBBVGE010000293.1:0-62196 GCA_040144665.1 Clostridium perfringens | reverse complement strand
TATTTAGAGTTATAAAAATAAATATAAAGATATTAATTTTGCTTATGATAAAATGAACTTTAAATTTTAGAAAGAGAGATTTTTATTATGATAGAAAAATCATTTGGAGAAAATATAGAAGGAATAAAGCTTTAAATATTAATTCAGGTTTTAAAGAAGCAAAAAGATTAGTAGAATTTATTGTTAAGCAAAAGTTTTCTTATATTAATTTAAGAAAGATTTAGTGTGCATTAGATTAATAATTTTGAGTATTATAAGTATTTTAGTAAAAGGGGATGAGTTTTATATGGACAAAAAATATACAGAAATAAATTCTAGTTTTTTTGATAAATGGGTCAAAGATGGTTGGGAATGGGGAAGACCTATAAGTCATGAAGTTTATGAGAAAGCAAAGAATGATGATTGGTTTGTTTTATTAACACCTACAAAACCAGTACCTAAAGAATGGTTCTGTGAAATGAAAAATGCTAAAATATTAGGTTTAGCTTCGGGTGGTGGTCAGCAAATGCCTATATTTACTGCATTAGGTGCAAGTTGTACAGTGTTAGATTATTCAGAAGAACAACTACTAAGTGAAGAAGAGGTAGCCAAAAGAGAAAATTATAATATTGAAATAGTTAGAGTAGATATGACAAAACCTCTACCTTTTGAAGAAGAATCATTTGATTTAATATTTCACCCAGTTTCTAATTCTTATGTTGAGGATGTAATTCCTATTTGGAAAGAATGTTATAGAGTATTGAAAAAAGGAGGTATTTTATTATCAGGACTAGATAATGGAATTAACTATGTTTTTAATGATGATGAAACAAAAGTAACTTATAAACTACCATTCAACCCACTAAAGGACAAACAATTATATGAGGATTCAATTAAATATGACTGGGGAATTCAATTTTCTCATACAATTGAAGAACAAATTGGTGGACAATTACAAGCAGGATTTATTCTTACAGATATTTATCAGGATACAAATGGAACTGGTAGATTGCATGAATTTAATGTCCCTTCTTTCTATGCAACAAGAGCAATTAAGAAGTGAGATTATAACGATATATAATTTAAACTATTTTAGTTGTATCAGATAGTAAAGATATTAATAGATGATATTATAACAATATATAATTGGAACAAAGATTATTAGAAAAGTAAAGAAAAATAGTATAGTACGTTATAGATAATCATACAAAATATGGATAATTAAATGACTATTTTTATATTTAGTTAAAATAAAAATAAAAAGTAAAATATGGAATAAAGCGAATAATAAAAGTATTGATAAATATAATTTTCGTGTTATAATACGTATATAATGAAAATGAAACTCGTATATAATCGGTGATATGGACCGGAAGTTTCTACCTGCCAACCGTAAAAGGGCAGACTACGAGGAGTTGTATATATTGTACGTATTTAAATAGAGAAAGTATGTATATTAAAAAGCAACACCTCAATTTTGATGGTGTTGCTTTTTTTGCTTTGACAATGTTATTGATTTATATTTGATTATTTAATTATATTTTATTTAATAAATTGGAGGGGTAAAGAATGAAAAAAGGAAGTATTTATGAATTAGAGGGAAGAGTACCTTTAAAGGAGGCCATGCCATTAGGTATACAACATGTATTAGCAATGTTTTTAGGGAATGTATCTCCGCTTATTATTATTTGTGGACTTTTAAATATTCCGTTAGAAATGAAATCAATGCTAATACAAAATTCTATGTTTATATCAGGGTTAGCTACGTTAATTCAATTATATCCAGCATTTAAAATTGGAAGTGGACTTCCTATTGTTATGGGAACAAGTTCAGGATTTATAGGAACTGAAAAAGTTATTGGAATGACTTATGGATATGATGCAATTATGGGAGCATCATTAATTGGAGCAATTTTAGAAATTATATTAGGATTTTTTATTAAACCACTTAAAAAATTCTTTCCACCAATAGTAACAAGTCTTGTTATTATATCTATCGGTATCTCACTTCTTCCTGTAGGGGTTAAATATTTTGGAGGTGGAGCAGGTTCAGAGGACTTTGGATCACCTAAAAATTTATTAGTTGCAACTATAGTTGTTTTAGTGATTATTGCATTAAAGCAATTTTCAAAGGGATTTTTAAATGTTTCATCTATATTAATAGGAATAATTGTTGGATATATTGTATCTATATTTTTAGGAATGGTAGACTTCACAGCTGTTTGGGAAGCTTCATGGATTAGTCTTCCAAAGCCATTTATTACAGGATTTGAATTTAGATTAGATGCTATTATATCAATGGGAATTATGTACATAGCTACAGCAGTAGAGACTATTGGAAATGTATCAGCTATAACAGTTGGAGGATTATCTAGAGATCCTAAAGACCACGAATTATCAGGTGGAGTTATTGCAGATGGTGTTGCAAGCTTTATAGCATCAATATTTGGAGTTCTTCCAAATACAGCTTTTGGACAAAATGCAGGACTTGTTGCAGTAACTAAGGTAGTAAATAAATTTGTAATTATGACAGGAGCAATATTCTTAATATTATCTGGTTTTATTCCAAAATTAAGTGCAGTATTTTCAGTTATGCCTCAATCAGTACTTGGAGGAGCTGCAGTTATAATGTTCTCAATGATATTAGTAAGTGGACTTCAATCATTAATGCGTGAAGGTTTAGATGAAAGAAATAGCTTAATTGTTGCACTTTCACTTGGTATAGGTGTTGGAATAGGATATGTTCCAGAAGTTTTAGCTAAGCTTCCAGAATGGGTAACACAAGTATTTGCTCATAACAGTATTATTATGACATTTGTTGTAGCAACAGTTTTAAATATAGTATTACCTAAAGCTAAAATTGTAGATGTTAAGAAAGAAAATAAAAAATCAAAAATAGATACTGTAAACTGTGATGAAGTTATAGTATAAAGGAATTTTGGAGGGAATATAAAATATGTTTACTATTAAAAATTATGTAGTGGCAAAAGATTTAGAAGAGGCATATGAGTTAAATCAAAAGAAAAATAATGTTATTTTAGGTGGAACAGCTTGGCTTAAAATGGGAGATAGAAATATTCAAAATGCCATTGATTTATCAGCACTTGGATTAGATAAAATTGAAGAGACAGAAGATGAATTTAAAATTGGATGTATGTGCACATTGAGAGATATGGAAGTTAATAATAGCTTAAATTCTTACTTTGATGGTGCTATAGCTAAAAGCTTAATTTATATAGTAGGAGTTCAATTTCGTAATTGCGCAACTATAGGAGGAAGCATATATTCAAGATTTGGTTTTTCAGATATATTAACAGTATTATTAGCATTAGATACATATGTGGAGTTATATAAAGGTGGAATCATTCCATTATCAGAATATAAGGACATGCCATATGACAATGATATATTAATTAGAATAATAATTAAAAAAGATAATAGAAAAGTAGCTTATTTAACACAGAGAATGAGTGCTACAGATATTCCTGTTCTTGCCTGTGCAGTATCTAAGATGGAAAATAAATGGAATGTTATATTGGGTGCTAGACCTCAAAGGGCAATAAGAGTTGAGGCGGCTTATGAAATATTAAGTAAAAATCCAACTGATGAAGAGATTAATTTATTAATAGATAGAGTGATTAAAGAAGTTAAGTTTGGAAGTAATATGAGAGGTAGCAAAGAATATAGACAAATCCTTGCTAAAGTACTTATAAACAGAGGAATAAGTGAAATAATGGGAGGCTTTTATGAAGATTAAATTATGGATAAATAATAAGATTTTTGAGGATGATATTGAAGCAGACATGCTATTACTTGATTTTGTTAGAAGTAAAGGGTTCTTTAGTGTAAAAAGGGGATGTGAGACTTCAAATTGTGGACTATGTACAGTTCACTTAGAAGGAAAACCTATATTATCATGTTCAACACTTGCTATGAGAGCAAATGGATTACATGTTACTACAATAGAAGGAATGAAGGAAGAGGCAGAGGAGTTTGGAGCATTTTTGGCAGATGAAGGATCAGAACAGTGTGGTTTTTGTAGTCCAGGATTTGTTATGAATGTACTAGCTATGAAAAAAGAGTTAAGCAATCCAACAGAAGATGAAATAAAGAATTATCTTGCTGGAAACTTATGTAGATGTACAGGATATATGGGGCAATTAAGAGCTATTAAGAAGTATTTAAATTTAATTAAGGAGGACTAAGTATGAAATATGTAAATAAGGGAATAAGAAAAAAAGATGCTATGGCATTAGTAACTGGACAACCAGTATATACAGAAGATTTAGTACCAAATAACTGCCTTATAGTAAAAGTACTTAGAAGTCCACATGCACATGCTTTAATAGAGGAAATTAATACTACAATAGCTAGCAAGGTACCAGGAATTGAATGTATTTTAACATATAAGGATATGCCAAAATCTAGATTTACTATGGCTGGACAATCATACCCAGAACCTAGTCCATATGATAGATTAATTTTAGATAAAAGACTTAGATGTGTTGGTGATCCAGTAGCAATAGTTGCAGGTAGTGACGAGAAATGTGTAAATAAAGCACTAAAACTTATTAAAGTAAAGTATGAAGTTTTAGAACCTATCTTAGATTTTAGAACAGCTAAAGACAATGAAATTTTAGTTCATCCAGAAGAGGATTTTAAAACATTATGTGATGTTGGAACGGATAATAAAAGAAATCTTTGTTCAACTGGAGGGTTTGAACATGGGAATGTTGAAGAAGAGTTTAAAAATTGTACTCATATAATAGAAGAAACTTATCATACTAAGGCAAATAGTCAAGCTATGATGGAGACATTTAGAACATTTACTGAACTTGATATTTACGGAAGATTAAATGTAACAAGTTCTACACAAGTTCCTTTCCATGTAAGACGTATCTTAGCTAATGCTTTAGAGATACCAAAATCAAAGATAAGAGTAGTTAAGCCTAGAATAGGTGGAGGTTTTGGAGCAAAGCAAAGTATAGTTGCTGAAGTCTTTCCTGCTATAGTAACTCTAAAAACAGGAAAACCAGCTAAAATGATATTTACTCGAGAAGAGAGTATGACTAATGGTAGCCCAAGGCATGAGATGGAAATAAAGGTTCGTATAGGTGCAGATGATAATGGAATAATAAAAGCTATTCATATATATACTTTATCTAATGCTGGAGCTTATGGAGAACATGGACCAACTACAGTTGGATTATCAGCTCATAAATCAATGCCATTATATAGTACTCCAAAGGCTTATAAATTTGATTATGATGTTGTATATTCAAATACAATGGGAGCAGGTGCCTATAGAGGGTATGGTGCAACTCAAGGTATATTTGCATTAGAATCAGCTATAAATCAATTAGCAGCTAAGCTAGATATTGATCCAATTAAACTTAGAGAAATGAACATGGTTAAAGAAGGAGATGTTATGCCTGCTTATTATGGAGAAAAGGCTAACAGTTGTTCTTTAGATAAATGTTTAAAAAAGGCTAAAGAAATGATTGATTGGGATAATAAATATCCATGCAAAGATTTAGGAAATGGAAAAGTAAGATCTGTTGGGGTAGCTATGGCTATGCAAGGTTCTGGTATATCAAAAATTGATACAGCAGCAGTTGAAATAAAATTAAATGATGATGGATTCTATACTTTAATGATTGGTGCATCTGATATGGGAACTGGATGTGATACGATATTATCACAAATAGCAGCAGATTGCTTAGAGTGTGACGTAGATAATATTATTGTACATGGTGTAGATACAGATCAATCACCATATGATACTGGATCATATGCATCAAGTACAACTTATCTTACAGGTGGAGCAGTTATTAAGACTTGTGATACGTTAAAAAATAAAATGATAGATGAAGCAGCAAAATTATTAGAATGTTCAAAAGAAGAGTTAGAATTTGATGGTAATAAGATATTTTCATTAAAAGATAAAAAAGAAATAACGTTAATTGATTTAGCTAACAGAAGCTTAGTTGGTGGAAGTCAAATGATAAGTGCTAGTGAATCTCATTTCTCAGAAGTTTCACCACCTCCATTTATGGTAGGGATGGTAGAGACAGAAGTAGATAAACTTACAGGAAATGTTGAAATAATTGATTATGTTGCAGTTGTAGACTGTGGAACAATAATAAATCCAAATTTAGCAAGAATTCAAACAGAAGGTGGTATTGTACAAGGAATAGGAATGGCATTATATGAAGATATTACTTATAGTAAAAGTGGACAAATGAGAAATAATTCATTTATGCAATACAAAATACCAAGTAGACTTGATGTAGGTAATATAAGAGTTGAATTTGAAAGTAGTTATGAGCCAACTGGACCTTTTGGAGCTAAGTCTATAGGAGAAATTGTTATAAATACTCCATCTCCAGCAATAGCACATGCTGTTTATAATGCAACTAAGGTTAATGTAAGAACATTACCAATAACAGCAGAGAAAATAGTTATGGGAATGATGGAAAATAAAAAGTAGTTTTTTTAATTAGTATTAAAATAGTTAGATATTAATTTATTAAGAGATGATTAGATAAAGATTTAAGTTTTATGCTTAGTTTAAAAATAGTTAGATTATAGTTAGAGTAGATTAAAGTTAGAGTTAAGAAAGTAAGATTTCTTAACTCTTTTTTAATGTACAGGAAAGTATAAAAAAATGGACTCTTAAAGCTAGTAATATCAATGGGGTTGAAGATCCAAAATTATAAATTTGTTACCAGGAAGTGGGGGGAATCATTTTGTTCATGTGAAAAAAGATATTATTATAAATAATAATAATAGGGGAAGTATAATATGGAATAAATATGAAATATTTGATTATATAATGAAAGAAATTTAGAGATATAACCATTAGATATACAGTTAGTTATTATAATAAACATAGAAATTATATTTAAGTGTAAAGTAAATTTATTTTACATGTAAATAAAATGTACATAAAATATTAGAAATATAATTAGGTTAATAATTAAAATTAATAGGTGGATTTTTAGGAGAATCTTTGATATAGCTCATGTTAGAAGTAAGATTAATTATGTAGTTAAACTTTGAAATAAACATGGCATATTACTTGCTAAAGAATTATTATATGAAGTTTAAATTTGATAATTCTAGGGAGGTTTTAATATGAAAGGTTTAACTATAAAGGATTTAAAAATAGGGGATAAGGATTTCTTCCAAAAAACTATAACTGAAACAGATGTATATCTATATGCAGGAATAACAGGGGATTTAAATCCAGCTCACATAAATGAGGTTGAAGCAGAAAAGGGAATGTTTAAAGGTAGAATAGCACATGGAATGCTTACAGCTGGTCTTGTTTCTACTGTATTAGGTATGAAGATACCTGGACCTGGAACTATTTATTTAGGACAAGAGTTAAAGTTTACAGCTCCAGTAAGATTTGGAGATACTATAAAAGCGGAAGCAGAAGTTATTGAAATAAATGAAGAGAAGAACATAATTGCACTAAAAACTACATGTACAAATCAAGATGGAAAGGTTGTTTTAACAGGAATAGCTAAAGCAATGCCACCTAAATAAATTATTGATTTGTAAAGTATAAAGTTATTAAATTATGAGAAATATTTTAAATCTTTGCAATACATATTTCAAAGAATAAAATATTTCTCTTATTTTTTAAGTAAATTTAAATATATTAGTATAATTAAATCTATATTAGATTTATAATTAATGTAAAAGAAAGTAATAATTAGATTATGTTTATATAAACATAGTCTAATTAATTGCAAAGTTGATTGTTATTTTATTAACTAAGATTTTTTTAATATATTAGGGAGGGTATTTTATGGAACTTATGAGAGATGATATTTATATTGATATCTTAAATACTATAATGGATTCTGTAAATGAATGGGTGGTTGTAGTAGACCAAGATGCTAAGATAACTATGATGAGTAAAGCTTATAAAGAATTTTTAGGGGAGTATGAGCCTGAAGGAAAGCATGTAACTGAAGTAATTGAGAATACTAAAATGCATGAGATTGTAAAGAGTGGAAACTCTATAATTGGAGATATACAATATATTAGAGGAAATAGAATGATAGCCATGAGAGTACCTATTAAAAAAGATGGTTTAGTTATAGGTGCAGTGGGTAAAGTTATGTTTAAGGATATAAGTGATTATTATTCATTAGGTAAACAAATAACTAAGCTAGAACGAGAGCTTGAGTATTATAAAAATGAACTTGGAAATGAAAGATCTGCAAAATACTTTTTTTCAGATATAATTGGAGAATCTGAAGAAAATAAAAAGGTTAAAGAAATAGCAGCAAGAGCAGCAAAGACAAGCTCTAATGTACTTATTATTGGAGAAAGTGGTACAGGAAAAGAATTATTAGCTCATGCTATACATAATGCAAGTTATAGAAGGCAAGGGCCTTTTGTTAAGATAAACTGTGCAGCAATACCAGAAGAATTAATTGAATCAGAGCTATTTGGATATGAGGAAGGTGCATTTACTGGAGCAAAAAAGAGTGGGAAAAAGGGAAAATTTGAACTAGCTAATAATGGAACAATATTATTAGATGAAATAGGAGATATGCCTTTATCATCTCAAGTAAAACTACTTAGAGTTTTGCAGGAAAGGGAGATTGAAAAGGTTGGAGGAAATGTTGTTAAAGAGATAGATGTTAGAATAATATCATCTACAAATAAAAATTTAAAAAAGGCAATAGAAGAAGGAAAGTTTAGAGAAGATTTATACTATAGATTAAATGTTATAAGAATTAACGTTCCACCTCTAAGAAAAAGAAAAGATGATATAGAACCTTTAGCAAAGATTTTAAAGAGAAAGGTAGCAGATAAGCTTGGAATATATGTAGAAGGCATATCAAAAGAAGCAATGGAAAGACTTAAAAGTTATGATTGGCCAGGAAATATAAGAGAGCTTGAAAATGCAATTGAAAGATCTATTAATATGTTAGATTCAGATATATACATACAAGAAAAGCATTTGCCTGATAAGTTAATACAGAAGAAAAGTAAGTTTATAAGAAATACTAAAGATAAATACTTAAAGGATATAATTGCAGAGGTTGAAAAGGAAGTAATAAGTGATTGTTTAAATAATGTAGAATGGAATAAAAATAAGGCTGCTAAAATCTTAGGAATTAGTAGAGTAGGATTATACAAAAAGATAGAAGATTATAATTTAAGTGATGCAAAATAAAAATACATGTAAATAAATTTTACAGTTAAGAGAAAGGTATATAATTAGCCTATTTGTTAATAAATAATTTAAAAATGTAAATAAAATGTACATAATTAGATAGTAATAATTAAACTCTAGAAATCTATAAACACTGTTGTTTAAAAGGTTTTCTAGAGTTTTTTATATATAAATAAAATTGGCATACTAATTGCTATTTAATATTGCATAGAAGTTAAGGAGGTAATTTAAATGTCAAAAATAAAATCACTTAAAGAAGCAATAGATATGATAAAAGATAATGCAACAGTAGCAGTTGGGGGATTCATAGGAGCAGGACATGCTGAAGAAATAACATCAGCTATAGAAAAAAATTATTTAGAAAATGGATATCCTAAAAATTTAACTCTTGTATATGCAGCAGGGCAAGGTGATTCAAAGGAAAAAGGGTTAAATCATTTTGGACATGAAGGCCTTGTTAAGAAAGTAATTGGAGGACACTGGGGCTTAGCACCTAAGTTACAAAAATTAGCTATTGAAAATAAAATAGAAGCATATAATCTTCCTCAAGGAACTATAACTCATCTTTTAAGAGATATAGCTGCTAAGAAGGTAGGCACATTAACTCACGTTGGATTGAAAACGTTTGTTGATCCTAGAGAGCAAGGTGGTAAGTTAAATAGTAAAACTGTAGAGGATATAGTTAAGGTAGTAGAGATAGAAGGGGTAGAAAGATTATTATATAAAGCATTTCCTATAGATGTTGCAATAATAAAAGCAACTTTCGCTGATGAAAAGGGAAATTTATCTCTTCAAAAAGAAGTTGCTACATTAGAAGGACTATCTATGGCTCAAGCAGCAAAGAATTCAGGGGGAATAGTAATAGCACAAGTTGAAGAAGTAGTTGCAGCAGGAAGTATAAAAAGTAAAGAAGTTAAGATACCAGGAATATATGTAGATGCTATAGTTGTAGCAAAAGAAGAAAATAATATGCAAACATTTGGAGAAAAATATAATCCAGCTTTCAGTGGAGAAGTAATAGTTCCTTTAGATAAGGTAGATAAAATGCCTTTAAATGAGAGAAAGATAATATCAAGAAGAGCAGCTATTGAAATTCAACCTAATTCAATAGTTAATCTAGGAATAGGAGTTCCAGAAGGTGTTGCTGTAGTTGCTAATGAAGAGGGTATAAAAGATAGTATGGTGCTTACTGTAGAGTCTGGACCTATAGGTGGAATACCTGCAAGTGGTTTGAACTTTGGAGCATCAATTAATGCAGAATGCATAATAGATCAAGCTTATCAGTTTGATTTCTATGACGGTGGAGGATTAGATGTAGCTTTCCTAGGTCTTGCACAGTGTGATAAAAAAGGAAATATCAATGTAAGTAAATTTGGTCCTAAGATAGCAGGGTGTGGTGGATTTATAAATATAACTCAAAATGCTAAGAAAGTTGTTTATTGTGGTACTTTTACTGCTGGAGGGTTAAAGGTAAAGATTGATGATAGAAGATTAGTTATTGAAAAAGAAGGTAAGATAAATAAATTTATAGATGAAGTAGAACAAATAACATTTAGTGGAGAGTATGCTAGTGAACTTGGACAAAAAGTCTTATACATAACTGAAAGAGCTGTCTTTGAACTTGGAAATGAAGGATTAATCCTTACAGAGATAGCACCAGGTGTAAATATAGAGAAAGATATATTAGATAATATGGATTTTAAACCTATTATATCTAAAGACTTAAAAGTTATGGATGAAAAAATATTTAGAGATGAGTTAGTGAACTTAGAACTTAAAGAAAAAGACGAAGTGTTAGTTTAAAACACAAGAGGGGGATAAGATGAAAAGAAATAAAGGAATTACAGTATTAATTGCATCATTAGCAATTCAATTAGTTATGGGAACTATTTTTATGTGGAGCTTATTTAATATACCATTTGCTGAAAAATTTGGCTGGGATAAAAGTGCTATAGTCTTTACTTTTTCAGTTATGATATTTTTCTTCACATTCTCAGCTATATTTGGTGGAAGATTACAGGATAAATACGGACCTAGAAAAATAGCAACAATAGGAAGTATCTTATTTGGTGCAGGAGTATTACTTTCTAGTACAGCAAGTGAAGTATGGCAATTATACTTATATTATGGTGTGATAGCAGGGATTGGTGCAGGTTTTGTTTATGTATGTCCAGTTGCTACTTGTGTTAAGTGGTTCCCAGATAAAAGGGGACTTGTAACAGGACTTGCAGTAAGTGCCTTTGGATTATCAGCATTAGTTTTTAAGCCTATAGCACTACATTTTATTAATGTAGCTAGTGTTCCAGGAGTTTTCTTATATCTAGGAGCTATTTATACAATATTAGCAATAATCCCAGCACAATTTTTATCTCTTCCAGATAAAGATACTGAAGCTAATAATAAGAAAAATATAATTAATGATAAGGATGAAATTAATGTTACTCCTAAAGAGATGCTAAAACAGGGAAAATTCTATGTGTTAGCTATGATGTATTTATTTGGTGGAACAGCATGTTTAACAGTTATTGGACTAGCTAGAGATATAGGAGTTGAATTAGCTAATATAACACCAGAGGCAGCAGCAAATGCAGTTGCAGTAATATCATTATTTAATGCTGGTGGAAGACTTTTCTGGGGAATGATTTCAGATAAGTTAGGAATAGAAAAATCAACTGGAATAATATATCTTATAATGACACTATCAATGGGATATACTGCATTTGGGGATTTAAGCGGAAATAAATACTTTATTGTTCTAGGTTTTATGGCAATAAGCTATGGTGGAATGTTAACAATATTCCCAACTATTATGGCAGAGTATTATGGAACTAAGAATTTTGGAGTTAACTATGGAATAATATTTGCAATATATGGACTTGGAGCTGTAATTGGACCTATGACAGCTACAGCTATAGGATTAAAGACTACATTTATAGCTTCTACAATATTATGTTTTATAGCAGTACTTGGTGCTTTATATATTTGTAAGAAAAATGCAAATAGATTAGTAGAACAATATAATTAGATTAAAATGATTTTTATGAG
Organism: Clostridium perfringens; assembly: GCA_040144665.1. Taxonomy (GTDB): domain Bacteria; phylum Bacillota; class Clostridia; order Clostridiales; family Clostridiaceae; genus Clostridium; species Clostridium perfringens_A. The sequence continues at coordinate 49,970 of JBBVGE010000293.1, read as the reverse complement.
CATGGAATTTATGAATACGGATTTTATAGATTGAAGTATGTTAAAGATTTTAAAGTATTTAAATTTAAAGGAGAATATTTGTTATAGACATTTATTTTAAAACCTTATATTTATAAAGAATACATGATTTTTAAAGTGCTTTATAGTAGATATATAATATAGAAATAAAAGAGTTAAGAAAGTAAGATTTCTTAACTCTTTTTAAATGTTTATAAAAGAATTGGATTAATGTAGTATAATAGGAATAGTAAATTGAATTAAGGAAGGAAATAAAGATTTATGAAATCATTAGTTTTAGCAGAAAAGCCTTCAGTTGGAAGAGAACTTGGAAGAGTTTTAAAATGTAATAAAAAAGGAAATGGATTCCTAGAAGGAGATAAATATATAGTAACTTGGGCTCTTGGACATTTAGTAACTTTAGATGCACCAGAAGGATATAACCCAGAATGGAAAAAATGGTCTATGGAGACATTACCAATGCTTCCAAAGCATATGAAGCTTACAGTAATTAAAGGTAGTGGAAAGCAATATAAGATTGTAAAAGATCAAATGATTAGAAAAGATGTTAATGAAATAATCATTGCAACAGATGCTGGACGTGAAGGAGAGTTAGTTGCTCGTTGGATTATAGAAAAGGCACATGTAAAGAAGCCTATTAAGAGACTTTGGATATCATCTCAAACAGATAAAGCAATAAAAGATGGATTTAAGAATTTAAAAGATGGAAGAGCATACGATAACCTTTATCATGCAGCAGAATGTAGAGCAGAGGCAGACTGGATTGTTGGACTTAATGTAACAAGAGCATTAACTTGTAAGCATAATGCGCAGCTTTCAGCAGGTAGAGTTCAATCACCGACTTTAGCTATGATAGTACAAAGAGAAGAGGATATTAGAAACTTTAAACCAAAGGAATACTACACTATTAATGTTAAAACAGATAGATGTAATTTTACTTGGGTAAATAAAGATAACAATTCAAGAGTATTCAATAAAGATTTCTCAGATAAAGTAGTATCAAAGCTTAGAGGATCAGAAGGAAAGATAATAGATGTTAATGAAAGCCATAAAAAAACATTCTCACCAAAGCTTTATGATTTAACAGAGCTTCAAAGGGATTGTAATAAGATATGGGGATATTCAGCAAAGCAAACATTAAATATAATGCAAAGACTTTATGAAAACCATAAGCTTTTAACATATCCAAGAACAGATTCAAGATATATATCTAAAGATATAGTAGCTACAATTCCAGACAGACTTAAAGGAATTGCTATAGGTGAATATAGAATGATAGCTACAGACTTACTTAAAGCTAAGATAACAGGAAATAAAAGCTTTGTTGATGATGCAAAGGTTTCAGACCACCATGCTATAATTCCAACAGAAGAAAGAGGAAACTTAGCAAACCTTAGCTCAGAAGAAAGACACGTTTATGATTTAGTAGTTAAGAGATTCTTATCAGTACTTATGCCTCCATTTGAATATATACAAACAACTCTTACTGGAGAAGTAAATGGAGAAAAGCTTATAGCAAAAGGAAAAGTTGTAAAATCAAAGGGATGGAAAAAGGTCTTTGATAGAGAAGATGATGAAGATGATTCAGATATAAAAGAACAAGAACTTCCTAAGATGAGCAAAGGTGATTCATTTAAAGTTAAAGAAGTTATAGAAAAGAAGGGTGAAACAAAGCCACCAGCAAGATTTAATGAAGGAACACTTCTATCTGCAATGGAAAATCCTCAAAAGTATATGGCAGTAGATAAAGAGTCAGCCAAGACTTTAGGGGAAACAGGTGGACTTGGAACTGTTGCAACTAGAGCTGATATAATAGAAAAATTATTTAACTCCTTTGTTATAGAGAAGAAAGGAAAAGAAATATTCCCAACTTCAAAGGGTAAGCAACTTATAGATTTAGTACCTAAGGAATTAAAATCACCTCTTCTTACAGCAAAATGGGAAGGTGAACTTGATAGAATAGCAAAGGGCAAGGAAGATCCTAATTTATTTATAAAGAATATGAAAAATTACTCAACTGCATTAGTTGAAGCTGTAAAGCAAGAGGCTGCTAAATTCCATCATGATAATTTAACAGGTAAGAAGTGCCCAGAGTGTGGAAAATACATGCTTGAAGTTAAAGGTAAGAATGGAACTATGAATGTATGTCAAGATAGGGAATGCGGACATAGAGAAAATGTAGCAAGACTTACTAATGCAAGATGCCCTGAGTGTAAGAAGAAGTTAGAGCTTAGAGGTAGTGGAGATGGAAAGATATATGTATGTCCAGGTGCTAACTGTAACTTTAGAGAAAAGGAATCTCAATTTAAGAAGAGATTTGATAAAAATGGAAAGGTAAATAAGAGAGAAGTAAATAAGATAATGAAGCAAATGAAGAAGGAAGCTGAAGAGGAAATGAATAATCCGTTTGCAGCACTTTTAAAAGATTTTAAATAGATAGTATTTATAGCAGGATAGTTAGTAAATAACATTAATTATTCTGCTATTTATTTAAGATTTAAGCTATGTTAGCTAACTTTGTAATAAATATATATAAAAAATAACTGTATCTTAGTAATTTAAATAATTTTAGTTCTAAGATACAGTTATTTATTAAGCTTTACGTCCATTAGTTATAAATATAATAAAAATTGTGTGCTAATATATAAACCTTATATAATTTCTATACATTGTAATTTAACTTTTATTTATAGTTCGCTAGTAGTATGTAAGTAAGTATTAGCGTCTAAATATCCATAGGTTGGTTATCATTAGTAATAATAAAAATAAAATCATTAAGATAGTTCCTATTGTTGCAATTATATTTATGAATTTTTGTGTCTTAATACTATCTTTGAATGCTTTTTCAATTAATATATATATTATTAATCCAATTATTCCACCTAAAGTATTATTAATTATATCTGTAATATCAGAAGCCCCAATTCCCAAAACAAATTGTAATACTTCACATATTAAGCTAATTAAGAAAAATAACAAAAGTTTTTTTCTAATACTCCATCTTTTAAATAATATGCCTGCATATATACCAAGGGGTACAAAGATAACTACATTCATAATGATTTCACTAAAATGAAGTTTACCATTTATAATTACAGATTCACTAAAGGGAATTAAGTTTATACTTCTCATACTTCCTATATCAGAAAATGATACATTAAATTTAAATACTATAATCCAAAATAATGCAATTAAATAAATTATAAATAATACATTAGTTAACCTATTTGTTTTATTATTATCTTTCATATTGTTCCTCCAATATTCTGTAAGTTTATGTTTATCAATAAGATTATATAAATAACTGATACTTCGAATTTTATAACATCTTAGAACACTGATTATATTATACATAATATTTTAATTATCTTCCAATTAAAGATGGTTTTATAAATCTCCAAGTAAAGCATCTTGATTTAAGTTATAAGTTCAGAGTTTATAATAGAGCTAAAAAAGTTATGATTGAAGATGGAACCATTGGAAGAGTATGAGAGATACCAGAAAAATAATAAAATTTTATAAGAAAAGTTATGATGAAGATTTAAAAAGAGGGTATTTATATATTATAATAATTTTAAAATACAAATATATTGAGAGGTGGATTGGTTTGAGTAATAAAGAAAAGATTAAATGTCCAATTTGTGGTGAAGAGATGGAAGAGCATGATTATGCTTATGATAATAATATTTACGGAAAAAAGTATTATAAATGTAAGGTATGCGGACATAAAATGAATACTATGGATTAGTAGATTATAAGCTTTTAAAAGATTATATACTTAAGTAAAAAGAAATATTTATGTAACTTAATAAATAATCAATAATAAAGGAATTTGTTTTTTAGGAGGCAAGTTCTTTTATTTTTTATATTTATTATAAATAAAATTTATATAGTTATATTTATTATATGGGAATTAATGTTATCATTAGATTAGAAATAAACTAGAATCTAGAAAGTAATTTCTAAAATATAAACATAGGAAAAGAGGTATATTATGAAAAATTTATTGATGATATTTATAATAATATTTAGTATAAGTTTAATTATATATGGAGTTAGTAAACAAAAGAAATCAACCCAAAATGTAGGATATGCAGGAATTGTTTTTATAATTATAGCCAGTATTTCTGATTTTATAGATAATTTAAATTTTTAATAATTAATCACTATCTATTAGATTAGTTATCCATAAATTATATATAATAAAATATATTAACTAAAAGTATTTTAAGGAGAGAACACTTGAAGGGAAATTTAAAAAAGATTATTGAACCTATTTTAGGATATGGATTAGTTGCACTTGTCATTCTTGCAATTATCTCTGTTATAGCCATTTTAGGTGGTGGATTAATGCGTTTATTTGGCTTTGAATATAATTCTGTTGGTAGTGTTATTCTATATTTTATAATTGTTACAGTTGTAGATTTTCCAATTGATACTTTAACTAAAGTTTTTCCAAATGTATTAGCATCGTTTTATAAAATTAATAAAAAAACAGAAAAAATGATATTTATACTCTTAGACACCATTGGCACAGCAATTGTTATGTCAGTAGTTGATTATTTTATGGACAGTGTATATGTATCAGACTTAGCAATTCTTATAGTATCCTTTATAATTGCTATTCTCTCGTTAGACAAAGATTAAAATTAACTTGAAATAATAAACGGACAAGCATATACTTGTCCGTTTATTTAGTATTGTATATAAATAATAATTTAAAACATGGCTTTATTTTTTTATTAGTACTTGTATATATTCAATGCTTTTAAATTTGATAATACTTTAATTAGCAGTTTCTACATGTTGTCTCTTATCAATCTTCTTCCAAAGAATTATACCGTACACAGAGTTAACAGTAAATTGAATCCACATTAATGCACCTGATAAAGCTGCAAGTGAGAATACTGGATCTGCTAGTAATGAGTGTAAGTATAATACTATTCCTACTGAATCAGCTAATAACCAGAAGTACCAAGTTTCCTTAAATCTTTGAGTAGAAACTATAACTGCACAAATTGTTACTGTTGCAGTAAATGAATCTATTAAGTAACTCTTATCTGGTGGTATAACATTTCCAGTAAAGTGCTTTATTATATCTGGTAAATAATAAGCAAATCTTGAGTAAAGGAACCAAAGTACTATTATAAATATAACAATTCCTATCCATTGCTTTTTATTTAATGATCTAACTTCTATAGTTGATGATTCAGAATCATTTTGCTTAGCTTCTAATGCACTTTTTCTCCAAGCAAAGAAACCATAGCAATTCATTGGTAACATGTATAATGTATATAAAATAACTTCAGCATACATTGTACGAGATAAAGAAATAAATATGTAAAAACAAGTATTAACAACTCCCCAAGCATAAGCTGCTGCCTCTGCACGAGCTGTATATACTGCTGCAAGTAGTCCAGTTATTGCTGACAAAAGGCCTGCAACTGATAATACAGTTATTGTGTCAGTAAGTGAACCACCATTATATAAAGGAGTAAAGAAAAAGAATATATTTACAAGTAAGAAAAATATAAAATATCCTTTATGAAATTTTGAAAACGATTTAAACCAAGTCATTAAAACTCCCCCTAAAATTATGTTAAGTAAATATGTCTCTAAATGACAACGTTATTATATAGCGAATAAAATAATAAAACAATGATATAATATCCATTTTAAAGTAAAAATATGAATATATTTACAATTGAAATGAAGGAGTACATATTTTTGAAACAAAATTAATTTATTTAATGTAAGTGTGTAAAAGGTTTTCATGGGAAAAGGCTTCTATAAATTTACAGAAGTAAATAAAAAGAAAATAAAGTTAATAAATTAAAAATGTGTATAAAGTATTGAATTATTTTCTATAATAACTCCAACTAATTTAACTTTTTTCTTCAAATAATCACCTCTAGATATATTTTAGTAAATTTAATAAAAAAATTATAAAAAGTTTTTAGTAAATTTAATAGTCTGCATATATACAAACTGTAAGGTTTAAATTAAATGGTTTAAATCAAAAGATTTGTAAGGAGTGTGTGCATAAAATGAAATTTAATTTATTAGGATTTTCACAATTAAGAGCAATGGAGCTAGGTCTAGATCTGAAGGATTTAACAATACTTAGATACATTGTAGACTTTATAGAAAGTGGAAAAATGATTGAAAGAGAAATTGATGGAAAGGTATATTACTGGATAAAACAAGAGACATTAATTGAAGCACTACCAATATTAAATATAAGTGGAAGTATAGTTTTAAGAAGAAGACTTAAAAAATTAGAGGAGCTTAATATATTAGAATATAAGCTTATTAAAAAAGGAGGCACATATTGTTTTTATGGTGTTGGTAAAGAGCTTCCTAGTCTTTTATACGAAAAAGGAGCAAATCAAAAAGTTAAAAGGGAAGAAACTAAAGAGTTTAAAAGTGCAAACTCAAAAGTTAAACCAAAAGATAACTCTATTAAAGATTCTTCAGATAAGGATATAGAAAAATATAATATAAAAAATATTTCAAAAGAGGTAATTAATTATCTAAATGAGTTAATAGGTACAAGATATAATTATAGAGCAAAAAGTATATCTAATCTTATAAGAAAAAGATTAGAGGAAGGATATACAATTTCTGACTTTAAAGAGGTTATTAAGAGAAAACATAAGGAGTGGAGAGGTACAGAGTATGAGAAATATTTAAGACCATCAATTCTTTTTAGGGGGAGTAAGTTTGATGAGTATTTGAATCAAAAAGAGGAGATAATTAGGACGGTTCCAAGTGAACCGCAGTATAGTGAGTTTGAGTTTGATTAAGATAGTGTAGGGTATATAAGTGGATTTTGCTTACTTTAAGAACATAAAAATATAGAATGGATTTTGTAATATACTATATTTGTAATAAAATATAAGAGTATTTAATATAAAATTAGATTTATAGAATATAAGAATATATAAAGGAGAATTATATGGAAGAAAAGTTAAAAAAGCTTATTGTAAATAACTCAGATCTAGAAAGATTAGAGAGAAAGTTAAACAATTTTAATCCGTTTAAGATAATAAAAGTAGATGAGTATGAAATAAGGCATTCAAATATAATAGCATGGTTGCTTAATCCTAAAGAAAATCATGGTCTTGGTGATGAATTTCTTAAAAAGTTTATAGGTGAAATAGTTTTAAACAATGAGGATAGAGAGTACAAAGCTTCATTGCTTAAAGTTTATCTAAGTAACTTTTTTGATATGAAAATATATAGAGAATATAAAAATATAGATATTTTAGGAGTTTCAGAAGAAAATAAAATAGTTTTACTTATAGAAAACAAAGTTAAATCAAAAGAGAGTAAAGGGCAGCTAAAAAGATATAGTGAGTTTATAGAAAATAAGTTTAAAGATTATGAAATAATAAAGGTTTATCTTACTGTACAAGGCGAAGAAGCGAGTGAAGAAAGTTATATTTCAGTAAGCTATAATAATGTGTTAGAGATAATTAGAGAAATTTTAAAATTTAATAAAGATAACTTAAGCTCAAATGTTTTTGAATTTATAAGTTATTATATAGAAATACTAGAAGATATAGTTCTTGGTGATAGTGATACAATTAACCTTTGCAAAAAGGTATATAAAAATAATAGGAAAATACTTGAATACATTAGAAAAAATAAAGATAATTTTGATATAGAAAATAATGATGATTTAATTTCAAATGCATATTATAATTATCAAAAATCAATAGATTTAATTCTTAAGGATGGAATTTCATCTCCATATGTAGAGGCTGCAAATATATTTATAGAAGAAAACAATCTAAACTTATTCGGTGTAAATAATAGATATTTTATTTTTTATAATGATGATATTTTAAAAATAAAAGATTTGAGTGATAATATGATTCCAATATTATGTGGATTTGAAAATTATCCAAGTGATAAAAAGTTAAGATTTTTTATTGAGTTTCAGTCATTTGGGAGTAATGTAGAAAAAAGACAAGCTATATTAAAAGAGATGAAATATATGGATTGTTTTAAAGTTCATAAAAATGCATTAAATCCAGAAAGTAGATTTAGTAGAGTCTATTCTAAAACAGTCAATTTGAAAAATGACAATGAAGAAACTTATTTAAAGTATATGAGGGAGATGTATTTTGAAAGTAAGGATATTTTAAATAAAGTTATAGAAGTAGCATCAAAGTATTTATAAAGTAGTCCTTTTAAAGAATGTATTTTAAAATATTTATATGAATAATTCAAGTTATATAGATTAGAAGTGGGATGGAAATTTTTAAAAAAGATGTACAAGCTTTGTACATCTTTTTTTGATTTATATGTTTTTGATTTATATGTAGTTTTTATCTATATTTGATTCTTATATTATTAGCTATAATTACTTTTTTAGAGAATATTCCATGAATCAATTTTACCTTACTATTTTTATTAAAATAAGGTGTGTCATAAGTTTCATAAACTATTTCTCTTTTATGTACAAAGTCAGTTACGTAAACTCTAAAATAACGGTTACCTTTATTATCCAATTCATCAATGCCTGTACAAATTCCTGTTAATGAAGTATATAAGCTAAATATATATTCTATTAAAGCAAGGAGACTTTTTACTATTCCTATTAAAAATACCCAAACTAGAATAGATTTAAAAAGTAAATCAGAGAAAAAGTAAATAAATATAACTGCATAAACTATTGAGAATTTAGAGAAATATCTTTGATTAAAAGGTACTTTCTCTAAAGGATAAAACCAAATTTTAAATCTCCAAAATATACTACTATCATTCATATCAGAATCTGCACCTGACATAGCTTGTTGCCATTTAAGCTTACGGTCAGTAGCTAATAATGAATATATTATTTTACTATAAATTATAATTGCAATATAGGAAGCCTCCATTATAAGAGAAGAAATAAAGAGTGACATATTCTTAAATACAAGTATAGTGATTAAAATATATGCAATAAAAATTAAGTTTAAAAGTAATAAAGGTTTTAGTTTAGCTCTTACTTTAAATTTATCTTCTTCAGATAATTTAGGTGTTTTATTAAATATTGCACCAATAGCTAAAGCAATTAGAGTAAAAGAAGTAAACTGATTAATTAAATCAATATTTATACCATCAAATAGAGGCAAAGAATATCCTTTTAAATTTAAGTAAAAAAGAATATTACCTAAAATATTAACTAGTATTATACAAACAGCAAGAGTTCTTAAAGATTTCATAGTATGTTTTTCTGTCACTTATATCACCTTATTTCGTCAAAATAATATAAATTATACCATGAATTGATTGTATAGAATATGCTTAGATAAGCTAATTATTTGAAATTTAAGGATATAAATTTACATCTGTAATAGAAATTAACAGTTAGGCAGAAGACTTTCTAAGATTAATCACTACATTTTATCAATCTGTCATAATAAAAACTAGCATTATTAAATTTTATTCCAATAATCATCTAAGTGTAATCCATAAATAGTATTCTATATATGACAAATAGAAAAAGTTTTAATTGAATTTTATAAAGAATTCACTATTTAGCTACTGCCCTAAAATATGGCACATATCTTGCTAAAGTATTATTGATAGAAATACTTTAGGGAGCTGATATTTAAATGAATAGAAAAAAGATTAAAAAGCTTATCTTAAATGGTATAACAATAGTATGTGTCACGAATACCCTTGGATTAATGAATGAGGGTTATGCATACGCAGATAATAAAAAGTCAGAAATCACAAGTGAGGAACTTTCATTTAAAAATAGTGAATTATTAAATGAGAGCTTTGATAAAGTGATTAAAGAAGAAAATAACACTTATAAAACTTGGTGGAAAGATGAGACTAGACCATTAAATTGGCAGCTTAGAAAATGGGCTGGAGCAGCAACTACAGGAAACAATACTCCATATGGAGAGGTTACTTACGATAATGCCATGACAGGAGGAAAATATGTTAAAGTATCCTGTAACAATAGTGTAGGTTTCTTCCAACCTGATAGCTACGTAAATATAGACCCCAATACAGATTACAACATATCAATAAAGATGAAAACTACAGATATTTCAGCTAATGAACCTTTATATGTAAGGACAGAGTATTATGATTCATCAAATAAAGTTGTTGAGAGAAAGGATATTAAGAGTATATCTGGAAGCTCTAATTGGACAGAATATAAATTAACAGCTAATACATCATCTAATGCAGCAACTAAAATGAAAATAATATTTGTGTTTGGAAGAGTGTCATCAAACAGTGTAGGAGCTAAAGGAAGCTTTGCAATTGATAATCTAAAGATAGACACTGTAAGTTCAAACTTAGAAAGAGTAGATTTTGCAAGGGGTGAAGTTAATTTAGGTGTTGGAGTTCCATTTAAGCCAACTGCAACAATATATCCTGTAAGCTCTAAAGAAAAATTTACATTACACTCAGCTGATGAATCAATTGCTAAGGTGGAGGATGGAATTATTCGAGGAGTTAGTATTGGTTCTACAACAATTACAGCAATAAGTGAAAGCCAAAAGGAAGTTGGATCATTTAAGGTCAATGTTAAAGAGATAAATGATAATGATTACAATAAAGCCTTAGATAGTATCTTTGAAACAATGGTTCCAAATTCAATTATTGATTTAAATGATTCTAAAACTGTAGAAGTTATAGATGGACTAGTTAAAAATGGCGAAAAGTATTGGAAGACAATGACTAAAGGTGATGATAAAAAAGGTCTTTGGAGCGATACTACAAGTACAACAAACTCTGCTCATATAACTACTCAATTTAATAGACTTTATGATATGACTGTTGCATATAAGCTTAAAGGTTCTTATCTTTATGGAAATAAGGAATTATTAAAGGATATAAAATCAGGTTTAGAGTGGCTTATTAAAAATAGATATGACGGTAAGAAGTTTTATAACAATTGGTGGGACTTTGAGATAGGATCACCTCAAAAATTAAATGGTATACTTATTATGATTAGAGATGAGCTTACTGATTTAGAAATCTTAAAATATACAAATATAATTGATAATTATGTAAAAGACCCAACGAAGCACACTCAAGGAAAGTATCCATCTGTTGGTGCAAATAGAGCTGACATGTGTAAAGTTGTAATTTATAGTGGTCTTCTTTCAAAAAATGAAGATAGAATAAGTTATGGAGTAGGTCATTTAGATCCATTATTTAAGTATGTAGATGATATTATAGCTGAAGAGGGAAAGAAAATTGATGGATATTATAAGGATGGTTCATGGGTAGAGCATGGAAGCATACCTTATGCAGGTTCATATGGAGCTGTATTTGTAGGTGGAGTTGGAGAAATGGCACATGTTCTAAATGGTACACCTTGGAGCATTGATAAAGAAAAGCTTAATAATATATATGAAGTTATTCTTGATTCCTTTGAGCCTCTTATCTATAAAGGTGTAATGATGGATATGGTTAGTGGAAGATCTATTTCAAGAGAAAATGAGAAGGATTATGGACATGGTTTTGGAATTATGAGAAGAATCCTTGCATTCTATACAGAGACTGCACCAAAAGAATATGCAGATAGGTATAAAGCAATGATTAAGGAGTGGATAACTTCTAATGATGCTAGAGACTTTATAAAAACATCAAATAACCTTCAATTCATTGTTCAAGCAAATACTCTTATGAAGGATGAAAACGTTAAACCAAGAGGCGAGTTAATTGGAAATTATATATTCCCTAATATGGATAGGGTAGTTCATAGACGACCTGGATTTGCCTTTGGAGTAAGTATGTATTCAAGTAGAATTTCTAATTATGAATCATTAAATGGTGAAAATTTAAAGGGATATCATACATCTGATGGAATGACTTATCTTTATAATGGAGATAGTGAACAGTATTCAAATGACTATTGGCCAACAGTTGATTCAAAGAGATTGCCAGGTACTACAGTTGATAACAAAGATATATTTAAAAATGTAGCAGGAACTAATTATGGACCAGGAGAGACAGCAACTTCTAATAGAGATTGGGTTGGAGGAGTATCTTTAGGTGATTATGGTATAGCTGGAATGTATCTAGATAATAAGAGAAGCAATCCAAAAAAAGATTTAGGCATGGATTTAGAAGCTAAGAAATCATACTTTATGTTTGATGATGAGATAGTAGCACTAGGAGCTGGAATTAATAGTAGAAAAGATAATGGAATTGAAACAATAATAGAAAATAGATTAATCAATAAAGATACTGATAGGATATTTATAGATGGAAAAGATCTAACAAATAAGATAGATGAAGAAACTAAGGTTAAAAATGTTTCATGGGCTTATCTAAAAGGTAAAGATAATGATTCAAGCATTGGATATTATTTCCCAAAATCAGATGAATTTAATATTTCAAGAGATACTAGATCAGGTGCGTGGAAGGATATAAATAATGGACAGTCTTCAGAAATTAAAACTAATACCTTCTTTACTATGTGGAAGGATCATGGTGAGAAACCAGTAAATGATACTTATGAATATGTATTACTTCCAAATAAGAGCATGAAGGAAGTTGAAAAGTATGCAAAGAATTCTGATATAAAAGTTATTTCAAATAATGAAGATGTACAAGCTGTAAAGGATGAAAAGAAGGGTATCTTAGGAGCAAATATTTGGAATGATGAAGAGACTTATATTGATGATGGAAAACTAAAAGTAAATGGCCAAGCATCAGTAATATTAAAAGAAATAAATGGTGGAGAAGTTGAAATAGGAGTATCTGATCCTACAATGAAAAATAAGGGGAAGATTAGAATTGAGATAAGTGGAAAACTTCATAAAATTCTAGAGAAAGATGATAGACTTACTATAACTAAAAATGGAGATAAGGTAATAATAGAAATGGATGCTAAAGATTCTAATGGTCAGAGTAGTATCGCTAGATTAAAAATGACAAAGAAAAAATAATTTATTTTATGATGAATCACAAATAATGGGAGATATTTTATTTATCTTCCCATTATATTAGTAGAATTATCGATTTAATAAATTTTTATATTAACAATAAGTAGTGTATCTAAAGACAATTTATCTAAATATTTACATTATGTAAACATTTAATATATAATCTATGTATAAATTTACAAAGGGGGAAATAGAGTGAAAATAAGGGATAAAGTTTATAATAAACTAGTGGAATTGAATAAGAATTCAGAGAAAAAAGGAATAACAGCAAATGAAATAGCAGTATTATTAGAAATTCCAAGGAATGTAGTTAGTCATTATTTAAATGAACTTTGCAGAGATGGAAAAGCAATGAAAACTAATACTAGACCAGTATATTTTTATGATACATCATCAATAGAAGCAGAAAGTAGTACTGATATTGAAGATAAGGAAGAGAGCAATAAAGATCCCTTTTTTAAATTGATAGGAAGCAATGGGAGCTTAAAAGAACAAGTAGAGCAATGTAAGGCAGCTGCAGTATATCCTAATAAGGGACTGCCAATAACTTTAACAGGGAATAGTGGTGTTGGTAAAAGTTTTATTGCAAGTATTATATATAAATATGCAATATATAAAGAATGTATAAAAAGTGATGCTCCATTTATTACATTTAATTGTGCTGATTATGCAAATAATCCAGAGCTTCTATCAGCAAATCTTTTTGGATACAAAAAGGGAGCTTTTACAGGTGCTGATAAGGATACAGAAGGTCTTATAGAATCTGCTGATGGAGGGTATTTATTTTTAGATGAAGTCCATAGACTTTCACCAGAAGGACAAGAAAAATTATTTCTCTTTTTAGATCAAGGGAAATTTAGAAGAATAGGAGAAACTAGCAAATGGCGAAAGGCAAATGTTAGATTTATATTTGCAACTACTGAAAATTTAGATGAGGTATTACTAGATACATTTAAGAGAAGAATTCCAATATTTGTTGATATTCCAAGTCTAGATGAAAGAACATTATCAGAAAGACTATCTATGATATATAACTTCTATCATAACGAAGCAAAGGAAATTAATAAGGACTTAGTAGTAAGTAAGAACGTAGTAAATTCATTATTATCTATAAACGGTAATGGAAATATAGGATTACTTAAAAATATTATAATAAGTAGTTGTGCAAATGCTTATAGAAATAACAATAAAGATAAAGCAATTGAGATAAATTTAAGAGATCTCCCAGGTAAATTTAAAAACTCTACAAATATAAAAAAGAATTTTTATCATGAAAATATGAAAATATATAAAGATAATAATATAGAAAATAAAATTTTAAATTCAGATTATGATGATAATGAAAATATAAAAAAAGAGTTTAAAAATATTTTAAAGAGCTTAAATAATTTAAATAAGGGATCAATTGACGAAGAGATATTTACAAAACAATCTAATAGATTTATAAATAAGATTCTTAAAGAAATGATTTTTAATAATTCTCACATAGAAAAGGATATCTTAACTTACGAATTAATCTTTAATGTAGTAGAAAATGCCTTAATGTTTATACAGAAAAACTATGGAATAAAATACTATGGAAATACAACAAAAGTTTTAACCTATGTAATTATTCTGTTAGGAAGCAATGAAAATGAAGATATAAAAATTCAAAATGAATATAAGGGATATATAAACATATTAAAGAAAAGGTTATCAAAGAGTTATCTTTTAGGTAAAAAACTAAGTGAAATAATAGAAAATACTTTAGATAGAAAGCTTGGAGGCATATTAGTTATATTCCTTACTCTATATTTTAATGGATTTATATCACAGAATAAAAACAAATGTAATGGGATAATAGTTGCCCATGGATTTTCTACTGCAAGTAGTATAGCGGCAGTTGCTAATACTTGTTTTGAGGAATTTATATTTGAACCATTTGATATGCCAATAGATGTTCCGACTTCTACTGTAGTAAGCAGAATAAAGGAATATCTAACAAATATAAATACTGAAAATGGAACTATTATCTTAGTTGATATGGGTTCTTTAAATGAAATATACGAAGAACTAAAAAATAATGTGAATGGAAATGTAGGAATAATAAATAATATATCAACAAGATTAGCCTTAGATGTAGCTAGCAAAATAATAAATAAAGAAAACATAGAAGATATAGTGGAAAGCTGCTCTAAGAATAATAGGACAGAGTATAGATTCTACGAAGCAAAGGATAAGAAGAAGGCTATAGTTGTTACATGTATTTCAGGAGTTGGAACAGCAGAAAAGATAAGGGAAATAATATTAAAATGTATTGGACAAGCTGATATAGAGATATTAGCACAGGATTATAATAGTGTTTCTGGAGGTATTAAAAACAATAATACATTAAAGGAATATGATGTAAGATTAGTTATATCAACAACTACAGTAGATATACCAGAAGTTAGAGCAATAAATCTTCAAAACTTAATAAGTGGAGAATCAGATGATATATTAGAAGATGTATTAAAGGATGTAAATAAAAAGAAGAGTATAGATGATATAAAAGATGATATGATAAAATTCTTATCACTACAAAATATATTAAATCAACTTACAATACTAAATCCCAATAAGATAGTTGATGAGGTTTCTAAAGTAGTAAATAATTATCAGTTAGTATTAAATATGAATTTCGAAAGTGACTTAAAGCTTGCTTTATTTATACACATAAGTATGTTAATTGAAAGATTAGTTTTAAGAGATGAAATAACAGATCATCCTTATAAAGAAAAATTTAAAAAGAATAATAAAGATTTTATTGATGAAACAAATAATATATTTAAAGATATACTTAAAGAGTACAAGGTCGCCTTAAGTACTGCTGAGATTATTAATATATATGATATAATTCATATGAGAAAAAGAGGTTAAAATAGGAGATTTTAAAATAATTTAATATAAAAGAATTTAATAATAGGCTCTAGTTTAAATATATGCAGATATGTGAGAAAAATAAAAGTGGACTTTTTAATTCGTCCACTTTTATTTTTAAGTCCGCATAATATTAAAATTATTCTCTAATTTAAGACTCTTTATATGGGCTTGATATTAAGGTATACCCTAAAATAATACTTGATATAGTAAATATACTACTAAATGAAGCTGGAAGTTTAATAAAATTAAAAACTAAATATGGTATAGAAAAAATTAGAGAAGGTATTCCTAAAATTATTAATTTAGTAATATCAAATTTCAATTTTCCTTCACGAGTTAATTCTGATAAGAACTTATCTAAGCCTAACACCACACCAATTCCTCCAAAAAACATCAGTTGTACTAATGTTATTAACCAATAGTTATAAGTATAAGTTATTTGTACTTCTTTATAATGTTTTGCCAATATACTTGAACCTAAATAATATAAACCTACAATAATAATAAGATAAATAAGATACTTAATAACACTTTTACTTTTCATTTTATTTCTTCTCCCTAATACCTCATATTTTTTTATTATGCTTTCAAAAATGCAACAAAGTAAATTACTATGCCTAAGTCTACCTCCTTCAAATTTAAATCAAATTATAAACATTGCATCTTTAAATAATACAATTGTCATCTATTTTATGTTCTTATTATATATAGTATATGGATTATAATCTTAATGGGAATATAAGTTAAATAAAATTTATACAAATTTAGGTTCCATCAGTTAAAACCATAGTTATTAATTATAATAAGAAAGGTATTAAAGATATAACATCCGTGAGATTTGCTAAGCAATGAACCGTAATAGATAGTTTCAAAGATTTTTTCTTATATACAACATAAAATAGTGGTAAAAATGCCACAGTTCTAGTAACTATCATCCAAGGACTCCAGAAATGGTAAATCGCAAATAATAATGTATTAAGTAAAACAGCATATTTACCTATCCATTCCATACGGCATAATAGAAAACCTCTAAAATAAAATTCCTCTATAATTGGATAGAGTATTGTAAAAATGAAGAAGTTAACCATTATCGTTGCAATAATTATGTTCTTATTAAAGATACTCATATCTTGCATTAAATTAAACTCATCTGACATGAATCTAAAAACGGTATCAAATAAAAAATTAGATATTGGTGTGCAAAATGATATTAATATACCTGCAATTAAAAATAAGCTTACTGTTAAGAATATAAACTTTTTAGCCTTTAATTTAGATTTTAAACCTAATATTTTCATAATATTGAAAGTTCCAGTTTCTTTTTTAGCAAAATAAAATAATATTCCTAATTCCATTATTAATATTCCTGGAATACCAGCTAATGCTAATATTAAAATATTAGGATATTCGCTTAGAACATTTGCTTTTAATAGGATTAAATAAGTAATTACTACTATAATTCCAGGTAATAAATGCAACATAATTATCAATCCTATATTTTTAATCTGTTTATTTTCTTTGTTTTTTAATGTAGTTCCCAAAAAAGTACCCCCTAGTTTTATCGATGTTAATCATAAATATAAATAATACGATTATTCATAAACCTTTATATTAATTATACATAAATAATAATATATTTAAAACAAAACTTTACTATTTATACACATATTGGATTTTTTAGATCTTGAGATCCTATATAAAATAATATAAGGGTACTTGGTTTTAGAGAATGTAATCATAATAATAGCACATAGTAAATATTTACTATGTGCTATATCTTTTAGTAAAGAGGTTTGTTTCTAAGGCTTATATTAGAACTATATTTCCCTTCTGTTTCAAATATTACAATTTTATTTTCACCTAACTTTAAAAGTGGTGCAGAAATGTATAGATATTTTGTTGGACCTATATTCCAGAAACGACCAAGATTGAAGCCATTTATAAAAGCACAGCCCTTACCGAAATCAGGCAGATGAAGGAATGTATCACCCTTTTCATCAACTGTAAAAGTATATTCATAGAATGAAGGAGTATTTTCTGTGTATCCAAGACTAAAGTCTACCTTGCTAATATCATCCATATCTAAGCAGTAATGATCCCAACCAGTATGGAAATGAATATCAAGCATTACGCCACCTTTAATTCCCTTACGTTGTTTTGGACTTACTAAACTTGCTCCATAATTTATTCTACCTAGATTCTCCACAAGAATATCTAAGGTATTGCTAGAATTAGTATTAAAGCCTAGAGGAATATTTGACCCAAGACTATCTTTATATTGGGTTGTTACATGGCTTCCATTTAAAAATACTTGAGCTCTATCATCACAATCTACTAATTTAGCCTTTTCTAATGGATTCATCTTAGGCAGTTTAGCTCTATATAATATATATCCAAAGTTCTGATCAAGTTTTTCCATACTTAATGTTTGAGGATTATAAATAGGAGTAGCTAATTTTTCTAAAGTATTAAATAATGACACTTTATTAGAAAGCTTTATCTCTCCATAATCTTTAAATTTAATACTATTAGATAAAGTTACTTCAGGGATTTCTTTAAAGCTCGAAATAACTTCTTTAAATTTAAAGTATTTTTCAGAAGGTTCTCCCCATTCAGTAAGTGGAGCATCATAATCATAAGTTGTTGTTTGAGGATCTATACCATCATGATAACTACAACCATTATATAAACTAAAGTTTGTACCACCATGGAACATATAAATATTCACATGACCTTCTTCTAGCATATCCTTTAATTCTTTTGCTGCATCATCGCTATCTCTTCTTTTAAATTCACCGCCCCAGTTATTAAACCATCCTATCCAAAATTCCATACACATTAAAGGACCTTCTATATTATTTTCCTTCATAAATGTATTTAAATTAGAAATTTGTTCTTTTGATCTTGAACCAAAATTTGCAGTAGGTAAAACTCCATCTTCAACCAAGGTTCCAGCTTCAAGAGCTTCCTTCCATCCACCATCAGAAGTGAAAAGGGGAACAGTAGATCCATGAATTATCATTAGAGATTTTATAGCCTTTAAATAATCTTTATCATTACTAAAGGAGCCATATTCATTTTCAACTTGCATCATAATAACAGGGCCGCCATTAGTTATTTGAAGAGGAACTATATATTTAAATAACTCTTCAAAGTAAGAATCAACAGCATCTAAGAATCCTTTATAAGTACTTCTAACTCTCATTGAATCATCTTTTAAAAGCCAAGCTGGAAGTCCTCCAAACTCCCATTCTGCACAGATATAAGGAGTAGGTCTAAGTATTACATAAAGTCCAAGCTCCTCAGCAATTTTTATGAATTTAACAAAATCACGATTGCCAGTAAAATTAAATTCACCTTTTTTACTTTCATGATAATTCCAAGGTATGTATGTTTCAACACAGTTACATCCCATAGATTTAAGCTTCTCTAATCTGTCTCTCCAATATTCAGGTACTATTCTAAAATAATGTACAGCACCTGATATTATTTTTATTTTTTTATCATTTAAATAGAAATCTTCTTTTATTTCAAATTTACTCATATATATCCTCCTAAAATTAAATCTATATAAATAGTAGCAATAAGTATGCCAATCTAGTGTCATATAGTTTTATATATTTTAGCTTTAATTAAGTGTGCATACATTCATTAAATAATATGGATTTTAAGTTTAATTAGAATAAAATATTACATTATATAAGGATGATTTTAGTATTTAGATTAAAATGCTATAAAATTATAATAGTATAATGATAATTCAAATTACATTTAATTAATGTCTTACTATTTATTATTAGATTTTAATAAGTGTCATATAATTTTATATTTTTGTCAGACAAAAGATAGGGAAGAAATGAAAAAGTATATTTGGTGTCAATAAATTTAAGAAATGTAATTCTAAAAAAAGATAAAACAAAGAATTATAAAAAATAAATTGATCTTTATAAATCCAATAAAATAAAGGAATCTTCATATATATTAACTTAAAAAAATTAGAGTATATAAAAGTTGGCACACCAATTGCTAGTATATATAACCAAGGAGGGAAGATAAGATGTATAAAGTTTTAGTAGTAAGTCATGGCACACTAGCTAAGGGGTTTAATGATGCAGTAAAAATGATATTGGGATCTGAAATTAACTATCTAGGCTTAGACGATGACGGTGTAGAAATATTTCATAAAAGATTAAAGGAAAAAATAGAAGCTATAAAAAATGAAAATAAGAAAGTATTGATATTAGCTGATTTATTTGGAGGTTCACCATTTAATAAAGCATTATATGAAGCAGGAAATGATAGTGATGTTAAAGTTATTTCAGGAATTAATTTATCAATGTTAATTGAAGCTATTATGAGCGAAGAATCTAATATAGATGATATAGCTCTTAATATAGTAGAATCTACAAAAGATTCTATAAAACCAGGAATTATATTAAACAATAATGAGGACGATGAATAAGGAGGAATTAAAAAATGGACATTCAATTATGGCAAATTATTGCAGTAACATTATTTATAGTTATTGCACAGTATGATGGATTAAACACTGGATTTGGACTAGCAAAGCCTACTGTAGCGGGAGGAATTGCTGGATTAATATTAGGAGATATGCAAACAGGACTTTTTGTAGGTGGTACCCTTAACCTTATGTCTTTAGGGGTTGGTAACTTTGGAGGAGCTGTTATCCCAGATTATACAAGTGGAGCAGTACTTGGAGCAGCCTTTGCTATAATGTCAGGAGATGGACCTGAAATTGGAATTTCTTTAGGAATCCCAGTAGCATTATTACTTACTCAATTAGACGTTCTTGCAAGATTTACAAATACATTTATACAACAAAAGGCATACACTTATGCTAAAGAAGGAAATTACAAAGGCTTAGAAAGAATGAATCTATTAGGATTACTTCCTTGGGCTTTATCAAGAGCTATTCCAGTTGCAGTTGGATTATCATTAGGTACTACATTTGTTGAAAACGTTATAAACAATATGCCTCAATGGTTAATGGGTGGATTAAAAACAGCAGGCGCAATAGTACCAGCTCTAGGTATTGCAATATTACTTAAATACTTATCAATTAAAAGATACGTTGCTTATTTATTAGTTGGTTTTGCATTAGCTGCATATCTAAATGTACCAATGCTTGGTATATCATTAATTGGACTAGCATTAGCATTGATGACATTTGAAAGAAGAAAAGAAGGAACAGTTGCAGTTGTTGGTGGAGGAGATGATGAAGATGAGTAAAAAAATATCTAAAAAAACAATGAATAGAGTTTTCAAAAGATGGCTATTTGGAGTTCACACATGTTGGAATTATGAAACAATGCAGGGTCTTGGATATGGCTATTCAATATTACCTGCCTTAGAAGAAATATATGATGATGATAAAGAAGGATTACAGGATGCTGTAGAAAATAATGTTCAATTCTTTAATACAAATGCTACAACAGGATCATTAATAGTTGGTGCATCACTAGCTTTAGAAGAGCAAGGAAGAACAGCTACAGAAGCAGTTACAGCTATAAAGACAGGTCTTATGGGACCACTTGCAGGAGTTGGAGATACTTTATTTGTAGTATTACCTAATACAGTTATAGGATCAATAGCAGCTTATATGGCTTTAGAAGGAAATCCAATTGGTATTTTCTTATGGATAGCATTTAACTTCTTAAGATTATTCTGTATGAAAAAGTTTATTGATATTGGATATACTCAAGGTACTAAGCTTGTTGGATCTATTGGTGGAATGTTAAAAAATATTACAGAAGCTGCGAATATTTTAGGTATCACAGTAGTTGGTGCATTAGTTCCAAGCGTTATAAATGCTAAGTTTGCATTTGAATGGCAAAATGGAGAAGTTGTATTTAAATTACAAGAAATTGCAGATAAAATATTACCAGGTCTAGCACCAGTTGCATTAGTTGGATTTACTTATTGGTTATTAGGAAGAAAGAAGATGACTTCAACAAAAGCAATATTTATACTTATGGCACTAGGAATAATATTACACAATTTAAAAATACTTGCTTAAATTAGTGTAAAATAAAAATATAAACAATTAACGGGGGAATGTAAGATGAAAGGTATAATTCATATAAGAATAGATGATAGATTAATACATGGACAAGTTGCGGCTAGATGGTCTACTGGATTAGGAGCAAGTAGAATAATGGTTGCAAATGATGAAGTTGCTGCAGATGAAATGCAAAAGGGAATATTAAGAATGGTAGCACCACCTGGAATTGCAACATCAATAATATCAAAGGAAAAGGCTGCAACAAATATTCTTTCTGGAAAATATTCAAGTCAAAAAGTATTATTAGTTTTAAAAAGCCCAAAAGATGCATTAGATTTAATGGATAGAGGATTAGAAATTAAAGAAATAAATGTTGGAAATATGGCTAAGAGAGATAATACAGTTCAAATAAAGAAATCTTTAAGTATAACTAAAGATGAGTTTGAAGATTTTGAAGAATTAAGCAATAGAGGAGTTAGGCTAACTGCAAGAATGGTACCTGATGAATCAGAAGTATTATTAGAAAATTTCTTAAGTAAAGTTAGTTTTTAGTATTAGGGACCATAAGGTCCCTTTTTTATAGATAATAATAAGTTTAGGGGAGAGTATTATGGAAAAAAAGTTATATATAGAGGAAATAAAAAATAAGGAAGAGCTTTTAAATAAAAGTTTATTAAGTACAGAAGAGATAAAAAGAGGATTAGATAGAATAATAAAAAATATAGATGATAATTTAGATAGATATACTAATAAATTTCCAAGTGCATGTACAACAGATTTAAAATATAGAGTTAAAGATAATGATGATTGGACAAATGGATTCTGGACAGGGATGCTATGGATAGCATATGAATACACAGGAGATGTAAAGTATAGAAAGGTAGCTGAGATTCATACACAAAGCTTTAAAGAAAGATATGAAAAAGACTATGTTTTAAATCATCATGACTTAGGATTCCTTTACTCTCTATCAGCTGTTGCTGATTATAAAATAACAGGATCTGAAGAAGCTAGAGATCTTGGACTTAAGGCAGCAAATAAATTAAAGGGAAGATATCAATCTAAGGGAGAATTTATACAAGCTTGGGGAGATCTTTCTGATGAAAAAGAATATAGACTTATAATAGATTGTTTCTTAAACTTACCATTATTATATTGGGCGTATGAAGAAACTTTAGATAAATCATTTTTAGATGTAGCAAATAATCATTTCAAAACAGCTATTACTAATGTAATTAGAGATGATTCATCAACATATCACACATATTATTTTGATAGAAATACTGGAGAGGCAGTAAAAGGAGTAACACATCAAGGTTTTAAAAATGATTCATGTTGGGCTAGAGGACAAGCATGGGCAGTACTTGGACTACCAATTAATTATAAATATAACAAGAATAAAGATTCAAAAGAGATATTTAAAGGAGTAACTAACTACTATTTAAATAGATTACCAGAGGATTTAATTCCTTATTGGGATTTAATTTTTAAAGAAGAGGATAATGAACCAAGAGATTCTTCATCAGCAGTTATAGCTGCTTGTGGAATATTTGAAATGAATAAACTTTTTAAGGATTATGAAAATAAAGAAGTTTATACAAGGGCAGCTCATGAAATGCTTAGAAGTCTAATAAACAATTATATGACAGTAAATGAAGATTCAGATGGAATATTAATGCATGGAGTATATTCATGGCAACATAACAAAGGAATTGATGAATGTAATCTTTGGGGAGATTATTTCTTTATGGAAGCCTTAATGAGATTATATAAGGAAGACTTTGGAGGTTACTGGTAGAATGAATGTATTTGAAATATTAAATTTGGATTATAAAGATCTTGAAAAAGTAAAGGAAAATTATAAAAATAACAATATCTCAGAGGCCTTAGAAGAGTTGAAAATTTATTATATGAATAGAAAATCAGTAAGAGGATTCATTGATAATGAAGAAAAAATAGTAGATTATGCAAAAAACAATCTAAAAGAAGAAGTTCAAATGATGTTAGATATAAGTGAAGAAGTATGTGCTAATGAGTTTGTGTTTAATCTTCCTTGGGAGATGGAAAGATGTCATAAAAAGATAATCTTTAATAAGAAGATTGATTGGGAACTAAATCCCTTTAATGATAATGAATGGACTTTTATGTTAAATAGACATAGATACTTCGTTGTATTAGCAGAGAGTTACTTATTTACAGGTAATAAAAAGTATATAAAGACTTTAAAGAACTTATTTAAAGATTGGATAGAAAACAATAAATTAAGAAAAGATTTATACAATACAACATGGAGAACTATAGAAGCTGGAATAAGGCTAAAAAATTGGGTTAAAGCTTTAGAAATATTATTACTTAAAGGCGAAATTGATGCAGAATTACTTTCTGATATCTTGCTAAGTATAAATGAGCATTTAATTTACCTAAAAGAGAATAGTAAGGATGAAAGAGTATTAAGTAACTGGGTGATACTAGAACAAGAAGGAGCTTTTATAGCAGAGGTGTTTCTGCCAGAATTAAAAGTTTCAAGTATGTATAGAGAAGAAACTATAAATATATTAGAAGAAGCAATAAGACTTCAAATTGCTGAAGATGGTCTTCATTGGGAACAATCGTTCCAGTATCACAATGAGATGATAAAATGCTTTTTTGAAGTATTAACTATAGCAGAAAATAATAATATAAATCTTCCGAGTATAATAAAAAAGAAAACAAAAGATATGGCATATGGAAGTCTATATATTATGAAGCCAAATGGCTGTCAAAGTAACTATGGAGATAGCGATGAAGAGAGCTTAAAAGATATAATGAATTTTGGATCAGTTTTATTTAAAGATGAAACACTTAAAAATTATGGTGATAAAAAGATAGATTTAAATACATTAATGACATATGGATATAAGTCTACTTATATAATAGATAAATTAGAGAGAAAAGAAGTTACTTATAATAGTAAAGCTTTTGAAGAAGTAGGACTATATTTTATGAGAACAGGATTTAGTAGTAATGATTCATATAGCATGTTTAAATGTGGTTTTTTAGGAAGTGGTCATGGTCATAGTGATATGTTACATCTAGAGGTTACATGTAATGGTGAGGATATTTTAGTTGATTCAGGAAGATACACATATTCACATGAAAAGCCTGAAAGAATAGAGCTTAAAATGGCAAAAAGTCATAATACAAGTATTGTAAATGGAAAAGAGTTTACTGTATGCAGAGGTTCATGGGGAAATTCTAAGGTAGCAACTCCAATAAAGGGGTTATATAAATTTAAAGATAATTATGATTTTGTTGAAGGTGGACATTTAGGATATATAAATGAAGAAAATAGTGTATTAGTAAATAGAAAAGTAATATTTATAAAACCAAACATATGGATTTTAAGTGATGAATTCTATGCAAATGATCATAATAGATATAGTTTATTCTATAATTTTAATAAAGATAGTGTAACACTTATAAACAAGAATAAAGTTAAATATGAGGGAGAGAATATAAACTTCTATTTAAATAGTATTTGTAATACAGAGTTAGATAATAACTATAAGATTGGAGATTTTCAATTAGAAAAATGCAAAATATCAAAAGATTATAATAAAATATATGAAAGCACTAGAGCTGTATTAAACTTAGAAAGTCTAGGAAATACATCTGTAACTACTGTAATGTATGGTGTTAATAAAGATGAAAACTTAAATGAAAGAATTGAAAGTGTAGATGTATATGACTGGCAAGGAAAAGTCGTAAATAAAGATATAGCAGAAGGTATAAGAGTAGAAATTAATGATTCAAAGTATACAGTTTTGATTGTTCATAAGGAAGAAGCAAAGGGAAGAAAATTATACATTGTAAATGGATATAGAGTATATGGAAGAGTTGCAGTAATAGATGAAAATAAAAAAGAGGACAGTTTAACTGTATTGGCATATTAAAATTAAATATTTATATAATAGTGTCATAATTTATAAAAAGAGTGTCATTATTATTGTTTTAAAAAAGCCCATTATAGTTGATATAATGGGCTTTTTTTAGTGTTATAAAATTATGGCATAGGAATTGCTTTAATAAATAGTATAGAAATTTAAATAGTATAGAAGATTTAAGGAGGAATTTATAAATGGATATAAGATATTCAGTAAGTCCAGATGAATTAAGAACTTTAAATACAGAGGAGTTAAGAAAGAAATATTTAATAGAGGATATTTTTATTGATGATAGTTTAACGGCTACATACTGTAATGATGATAGAATAATAGTTTTAGGAGCAAAGCCTTTAAACTCAAAGGTAGAAATTAATATTTCAGATGAAATAGGAAGTGATTATTTCTTACAAAATCGTGAGATGGCAGTTATAAACATAGGTGGAGAAGGAACAATATATGTAGATGATACTGAGTATGATATGGTTCAATATGATGGTATGTATATAGGTAAGGGAATTAAGAAAATTGCCTTTACTAGTAAAGATGCTAGTAACCCAGCTAAGTTCTATATGAATAGTGCTTCAGCTCATAAAGAGTATCCTGTAGTAAAAATAGAATTTAAAGATGCAAATCCAATGAAAATGGGTTCAGATAAAGAAATGAATAAGAGAACAATATATAAGTATGTTGATCCAAGCGTATGTGAAAGCTGTCAATTACTTATGGGCATGACTATATTAGAGGAAGGCAGTGGTTGGAATACTATGCCAGTACACTTACATCCAAGAAGAATGGAAGTATATTTCTACTTTAACATGGATGAAAATGCTAGAGTGTTCCATTTAGTTGGAAAGCCAGATGAAACTAGACATATAGTAATGAAAAACGAAGAAGCAACAATTTCACCAAATTGGTCAATTCACTCAGGAACAGGAACAAATAACTATACATTTATATGGGGAATGTGTGGGGAAAATAAAAATTATAATGATTTAGAAGTAGTAGATACTAAATTATTAAAGTAGGAGAGGATATATTATGGCAAATGATTTAAATAAATTTTCAATGGACTTTTTTAGATTAGATGGTAAGGTTGCAATAGTTACTGGTGGAAATACTGGACTTGGACAAGCGTATGCAGTTGCACTAGCAAAAGCAGGAGCAGACCTTGTAATACCAACTTATGATAATAATTGGGATGAAACTAGAGAATTAATAGAAGCTGAAGGAAGAAAAGTAGTATTTGTACAAGCTGATTTAACTAAGAAGGAAGATAGAACTAAAGTTATTGATGAAACTTTAGAGAATTACGGAAAAATAGATGTACTAATAAATAATGCAGGTACAATAAGAAGAGCACCTCTTCTTGAGTATAAGGATGAAGACTGGAATGCAGTTATGGATATAAATTTAAATGCAGTTTATTTCTTAAGTCAAGAAGCAGCTAAGATAATGGTAGATCAAGGCTATGGAAAGATAGTAAACGTAGCTTCAATGCTATCATTCCAAGGAGGAAAATTTGTACCACCTTACACAGCAAGTAAGCATGGAGTAGCTGGAATAACTAAAGCCTTTGCAAATGAATTAGCATGTAAGAATATACAAATAAATGCTATAGCACCAGGTTACATTAAAACTGCAAATACAGCGCCAATAAGAGCAGATGAAAAGAGAAATTCAGAAATTTTAAGTAGAATACCAGCAGACAGATGGGCAGATCCATTTGATCTTATGGGAGCAATAGTATTCTTATCAAGTAGAGCATCTGACTATGTAAATGGTCATATATTAGCCGTTGATGGTGGATGGTTAGTTAGATAAATATAGAAATTATAATAACTTAGGAGGTATATGGTGTTAGATGTAATAACTATAGGAGATGGTATGATTGCAATGTGTCCTATAAAAAAGGGACCAATAATGTTTTCAAATACATTCGAAAAAAAGATAGGTGGAGCAGAATTAAATGTAGCTATCGGATGCTCTAGATTAGGCTTAAAGTCTGGATGGATAAGTAGGCTTGGAAAAGACGATTTTGGTAATTATATAAAAAGATCTGTAATGGGAGAAGGTGTAGATGTATCTCAAGTAGAATTAATTGAGGGCTATACAACATCTGTATACTTTAGAGAAATCTTATCAGATGGATCAAGTAGATCATTTTATTATAGAGCAAACTCACCAACAGAAAAATTAGAAATAGATGAAGCTTGTGATAATTACTTTAGAAATGCAAAAGTTCTTCATATAACAGGAGTACTTCCTTCTATAAATGATCATAACAAAAAGATAATACTAGATGCCATAGCTTTAGCAAAGAAGCACAATCTTATCATATCTTTTGACCCTAATATAAGATTAAAGATGTGGACAAAGGAAGAGGCAAAAGAGTTTATAAAGAAAATTTTACCTAAAATAGATATACTCTTAATTGGTGATGAAGAGGTAGAATTACTATGTGGACATTCTGATCTTGAAAAAGCAATAGGAGAATTTCATGATTATGGAATTAAAAATGTAGTAATAAAGAAAGGAAAGTTTGGAGCAATTGGGTCTTCTGGAGATGGTATATGTTACGTAGATGCTATAAAGCCTAGAGCTGTAGTTGATACAGTAGGAGCAGGAGATGGATTTGCAGCAGGATTCTTGACAGCATTTTTAAAGAATGAATCATTAGAAAATACATTAAGATTTGCCAATGCTGTAGGATCATTAGTAGTTGGAGTTGAAGGAGATAATGAAGGACTTCCATATTATGAAGATGTATTAGTTCATTTAGGAGAAAACAAGGTTGTTGAGAGGTAAATATATATGATTAAAGATATACTAGATACTTTAAAAAAAGAAAAAGTTGTAGCTGTAATAAGAACAAAGGACTATGATGAAGCAAAAGAAATAAGTATTGGAGCAATTGAAGGCGGAATAAAAATAATAGAAATAACAATGAGCGTTCCTTGTGGCGAAAAATTAATAAAGGAACTAAAGGAAAGCTATAATGATGTTTTAATTGGTGCAGGTACAGTATTAACAGAAGAACAAGTAAAATTATGCAGAGAAAATAATGCTGACTTTATAGTATCACCTTGCTTAAGTGAAGAAATAATAAATGTAAAGGGAGATTTAGATATACCAGTTATTCCAGGGGTAATGACTATGTCAGAACTTAATAGTGGATATGCAAAAGGAATAAGGTTTTTTAAAGTATTCCCAGGAAATATAGTTGGAAAAGATTTCATAAAGTCAGCAAAGTCAATTTTTG
Organism: Clostridium perfringens; assembly: GCA_040144665.1. Taxonomy (GTDB): domain Bacteria; phylum Bacillota; class Clostridia; order Clostridiales; family Clostridiaceae; genus Clostridium; species Clostridium perfringens_A. Next base: position 20,936 of record JBBVGE010000293.1, on the reverse strand, counting down.
AAGATATAGATATAATGCCAACAGGTGGTGTAAATGATAAAAATATTTCAGAGTGGATGAATGCAGGTGCAGATTGTGTTGGTATAGGAAGCGATTTAAATAAAGTATTTAATAATAGTGGTAAGGTTGGAGTTAAAAATTACTGCGAAAAACTAATATCATAATTTTATATTTGATAGAGATATATTTGCTTATAGAGAGTGAAAAGTTAATATTATAATTTTATATAATAATAAATAAGTAAGCATATATTATTTTGAAGCCTAATATATTTATAACAAAACATTTTATTAATATATTAGGAGGGGTATTTTGGAAAACAACATGTGTAAAAATATATTTGATGGAAAAGTTATAGTTTTTACTGGAACTATGAGAGAGAGCATAAGCAAAATGCGAGAACTAGCAGTAAAACATGGAGCAAAAAGCCCAAACTCAGTTAGTACTAGAACTAATCTAGTAGTAGTAGGGAAGAATCCAGGCAAAAAGTTAACTAAAGCTAGAGAACTTCGTATTGATGTAATATCAGAAGACGAGTTTTGGGAAAAATTAAGTCTTTAGGATTTAAAGAAGGGACTGTTTTGAGACAGTCCCTTTTACTATGTATAGTATTTATAGTATAAAATTTTTTTATAGCTACAATTTATTATAGTTTTCATGCTGAAATAGAGCTATTTTTTAAAACATAGATATTATAGCATTTGCAATTTCACTAGATGGATTAACTTCTAATACATCCTCTGCAAGCTTAATAGTATCATAAGGTTTAATAAATCCATTTGGAAGAATTGCAAACATTAATAGCCATTCTTTGTATTTTAAAGATGGCATTATAATATTAGCCTTATTTGCATGATTAAATGCAAGTTCTTCATAGCACATAGGTGTAAATATTACATATAAAAAATAAGACATTAAAAAGTGACAGTGGGAAAGTTCTGTAAAATTCTTTGTAGCCTCTAATTTATTAATCTCATTTATAAGCCAAAAGTAAAAATTACTTTGAGTATGGTAATCACAAGCTTTAAGCTTTATAAGTATTTCTTCATCTATATCTAAAAGTGATATTTCATTTAAATTTATTCCTAAGATATCATTTAAGTTATTCATTAAATAATCCTCCATAAGTTTTTAGTTTAAGTATATAGTATTTTAAGAAGAATCTCAAAGTTATAGATTTTTATAATAGAATGTATTAGATAATTATGTTAACATGGTGTGTGATTTTATAAGAAATTATTTATAATATAATTATAGCTTTAAATGTATATGGATTTATGGACAGTATTTCAAGTAAAAAATAGATGTAATTAATGAAGGGGATTAAATTGGGGGAAGTATGGAAAACAAAAAGAAATGCACTAAAAGTACTTGTTTTATTAAAGGTATATGTATAGGAATAATTTTTGGTGTAATATTTGATAGGCTAGGCCTTGGCTTAAGTGTTGGAACTGCATGTGGATTATTATTTGATGATATATTTTCATAGAAAAAATGTAAAGATAATTATCAATAATAATTTAAATAAAATAAGTTTACGTGTCTGTGCAATCTTATTTTGAGGAATAAATTAATAATTTATCTAACAGAGCCTTATAATAAAACAAAATGTTGATGTTAAATACACGCAAAATAGTTATCTTGCTAAAGGGTATATAACATCAACATTTTTTATTTTAATATAATTTCATAAATTCCTATATAGTCTACACATTGAAGTAATTAATTCCTATGGCATTACGAACTTCTTTAAGAGTATTAGATGCAATTTCACGAGCTTTATTACTTCCATCTAAAAGTATCTTATATATAAGTTCCTTATCCTTTTCAAAATCCTTTCTTCTATTTCTAATTGGTTCAAGTTCAGCTTGAAGCACATCATTTAAATATCTCTTTACTTTAACATCTCCAAGGCCACCTTGTTTGTAATGTTCTTTAAGTTCTTCAATATACTTTTTATCTTTGCCAAAGGCATCTAAATATATAAATACTGGATTATTATCAACTTCACCTGGATCTGATACCTTTATATGATTTGGATCTGTATACATACTCATTACTTTATCGCGTATTACGTCTGCTTCATCAGATAAGTATATAGCATTTCCTAAAGATTTACTCATCTTAGCCATTCCATCAATACCTGGAAGTCTAGCACAGCTAGAGTTTGATATTAAAGCTTCTGGTTCGGCTAATATATCTCCATATATAGCATTAAAGCTTCTAACAATTTCACGAGATTGCTCTATCATAGGAAGTTGGTCTTCGCCAACTGGAATTTTTGTAGCTTTAAAGGCTGTAATATCAGCAGTTTGACTTACAGGATAAACTAAGAATCCAGCAGGAATACTAGTATTAAATCCTCTAAGTTTAATTTCTTCTTTAATTGTTGGGTTACGTTCTAGCCTTGCAACTGTAACTAAATTTAAGTAGTGCATAGTAAGTTCATTTAATTCAGGGATTTGTGATTGTACAAATATTGTTGTTTTAGCTGGATCTATACCAACTGCTAAATAATCTAAAGTTACTTCTACTAAGCTTTTTCTTATTTTTTCAGGATTTCTTGCATTATCAGTTAAAGCTTGTTGGTCTGCAATCATAATGAAGTTTTCATATTTACCTGTTTCTTGAAGTTCATATCTAGTTCTTAAAGAACCTACATAGTGTCCTAAGTGTAATTTGCCTGTTGGTCTGTCTCCTGTAAGCATTATTTCTTTATTCATTTTTAAAAACTCCTCTCATTTGTTTAATAAAGATATTTAATATAATAAAAAAACTCCGTCCTAAATAAATAGGACGGAGATAAAATCCGCGGTACCACCTAAATTGCATATTATAAATTAAAGTATACTTTAATTTATTAAATGCCACTTAATTTTCAAGTACTAACATACTCTAGCCTCTATAACGTGAAGCAAACGATAGAAGATACTCTCTCTTTAAAAAAGATTTCCCTTTACTCCTCAAAGGTCCATTCATTAAATCTCTTCTCGCTAGAATCTCACCATTTTCTAACTCTCTTTAATGAAGCTAAACTTAACTACTTCTCCTTATCAACGGATTAATATATCTTAATTTACATAAATAATACTCCTTAAAAATTTTCTTGTCAATGAATCTTAAAGGTATTATATTCAAAAATATGTAAAAAGGTTATGAATTAATTATTACTTATGACCATATTTTCCCTGTAAAAGCGTATATAACTGAGCAGATTATAGCACAGATAAAAAGTACTATGTAATTAAGATTAAATAATTTATAATCAAAAAATAATATGGTAAAAATTAATATTACTGATTATAAGATAAAACCTTTTAATAATCTTTTAAAAAAGATATTCTTTACTAAGTTCATATGTATACACCACCTTTGAAGTTTATTTTGAAAATTAATAAATTGTAAATATATATTTAAGCCTTAAACTAAAATTTAGAAAAAGTAGCTTAATATATGGTAAAGCACAATTGTACATATTAAAAAAATTACATACTTTAAAATATGCTTTGCTATATTATTTAAAGTCATAAGGATCCCCCTTGTAAGATATAGTATAATATTACCATATATTGTTTCTGTATTTGTAAATTAGATGTAAATTATAAGGGGTGGAAAAATGAGAGAAGTAATAAATTTAATAAATAACAGAATGTCTTTAAGAAAGTATTCAAATAAAAATATAAGTGAGGAAGAGTTAAATATTATATTAGATTCTTCCATGAGAGCTTCAACAGCAGGAAATATGATGTTATATTCTATATTGGTAATTAGAGACAGTGAAACTAAAAGTAAACTTGCAAAGACTTGTGATAATCAGCCATTTATAGAGAAGGCAGATGTAATCTTAATATTTTTAGGTGATTTACAAAGGCTATATAATTATTATAATATATGTAATGTAAGAGAATTTTGTAATAAGAATAGTTTAGAATTTAGAACGCCAGATGAGGGTGATTTTATGCTTTCTATGCAAGATGCCATAATAGCAGCACAGACAGGAGCTATTGCAGCAGAAAGTCTAGAAATTGGATCTTGTTATATAGGAGATATTATAGAAAATTATGAAATTCATAAGGAGTTATTTAATCTTCCGAAGTTTGTGTATCCAGCATGTATGCTTTGTCTTGGACACTATGAAGATAATTATAACAGGATAATATCAGATAGATTTAAAAAAGAATATGTTGTATTTTATGAAAAATATAAAGTACTAAATAAAGAAGAATTAGAAGATATGTATAAAGAAAGAGAAGAAAAAGTATCTCAAAAGAAGATATATGGTGCAGAAAACTTTGGGCAATTTAATTATAGAAGAAAAACTGGTGCAGAATTTTCAAAAGAAATGGGACGTTCTGCAAGAGAAATATTAAAGAATTGGAATGGACAAGAGTAATATAAATTTATGAGGAAGAGAGATGGACACAGATGATAGTAATTTTATCACCAGCGAAAAAACTAGAAAGAAAAGAATTAAGTTATGATATAGAGTTAACTAATGTAAGACACATTAGTGAATCAATAAAGTTAAATGAAAGATTAAAAGAATTTAATCCAGATGAATTAGGATCATTAATGAAGATATCAGATAAATTAACAGATGATACTCTTTTAAATATTCATAAATGGACAATAGAAGAAGTAGAGCATTCATTTCCATGTATATTAGGATTCAATGGGGAAGCCTTTAGAGGACTTGATATAACTTCCTATTCTAAAGAGGATTTAGAGTATGCAAATTCACATCTTAGAGTATTATCTGGATTATATGGAGTATTAAGACCTTTAGACTTAATATGTAGCTATAGATTAGAAATGGGAACTAAACTTAATATAGGTAAACATAAGAATCTTTATTCTTTCTGGGGAGAAAAGATAAAGAAAACTTTACTAGAAGATATTAAAAATAGTGAAAGTGATATCTTAGTTAACTTAGCATCAAATGAATATTCTAAATCTGCGAAGCTAAGTAAAATGAAGGGAATTAAAATAGTAACTCCTATATTTAAGGAATTTAAAAATGGAAAATATAAAGTTGTAACTGTACATGCTAAAAGAGCAAGAGGACTTATGGCAACTTATATAATGAAAAATAGAATAGAAGATGTAGATGGTTTAAAGAAGTTCAATGAAGAAGGATATATTTATAGAGAAGATTTAAGTAATAATGAAGAAATGGTATTTACTTTAGGGTAAATTTAAAAAAGAAGTATATTACTTATTGATAAATGTGGTAATATATTAAAGTGAATTTTCTTAAACAGAGGAGGAATATATCTATGGTATATTTAATAGTTATTAATATAATTATAGTAATTGCAATGTTATTAATGTTCTTAAAGTCATCAAGTATGTTTAAAAAAATTGCTGATAACAATGGTAACATAGAAGTAGAGGGGAAAGAAGCAAAGAAATACATGATGGTTTCTATTGTATTAGCTCCTATTAGTTTAATACTAACAACCATTATAGTAGTAATGGTATTATTTTAATAAGTAAAGCTCTATTAGATAACAAGTTATCTAATAGAGCTTTACTTAAAGTTAATTACTTAAATTGATTTTTCTTATTAATTGCTTTATCTCTTTCTTTTTTCATTTTAGAAATATTATAGCAAATTAATATAATTACACATATTAGTGGAAGTCCAACAAGTAAGTAATACAATAGATTCATGGAATAACCTCCTATTTATTTAAATTATATCGTGTATCTTATAATAATGGGTAATAATACCTCATAACATAATAATATAATATTTAAACTTTTCTTTAAAGTATGATAATATGTAATTATTAAAGTTTGCAAATTATAGGAGGTGTCAATATGATACTGTTTGCTTTAAATGTAATTGTTATTGCAGCAATGATTACATTCTTTATAAAATCAGTAAGTACATTTAAAAATATAAAAGATGATAATGAGGAATATGTAAAGGAAATGAATAAAAAAGGTAGTAGATATATGATTATTTCTGTACTTCTTGTTCCTGTTGCAATTATAATATCATTTAAAATAATTATGGACATGTTCTTATTTTAGATAAACAACTCATAAATTTATGAGTTGTTTTTTTGTTTGCAATTGGATAATATATGTAAATATGGTATCATATAATCATAATAAGGTATGAGAATTTTAATTGTTATATTAAATTTGAAAGGATAATAATGATATGAGTAAAATATTAGTTTTTGGTGGGACAAGATTTTTTGGAAAAGAACTTATAAAAGAACTTATAATTAACGGACATGATATAACAATAGCAACGAGAGGGATAAGAAAAGATAATTTTGGAGATAAGGTTAAACGTATACTTGTTGATAAACGAAATGAAAACGCTTTAATAAAAGCTTTAGATGGACAAAGGTATGATGTTGTATATGATACTATTTCATATAGTCCAAATGATGGAATGAGAATGTGTAATGTATTAAAAGGTAAAACAGATAAATATATTGTAGTTTCATCAGTTGCAGTTTATGATAAGGGAATAAATTTAAAAGAAACAGAATTTAACCCAAGTAAATATAAAATAGTAATGGGGGAGAGAGAGGAATTTTCTTATAGTGAAGGAAAGAGATTAATGGAGGCTGTATTATATAAAAATGCAGAATTTCCAGTAATAGCTGTAAGATTTCCAGTAGTTATAGGAAGGGATGATTACACAGAGAGACTTTTAACATATGTTAAAAGAATAGATAATAAAGAATCTATATGTTCAACTAATTTAGATTCACATATGAATTTAATAACTCAAAATGAAGCAGGTGTATTTTTAGCATGGCTTCTTAATAAAGATATAAATGCTCCTGTAAATGCTGCTTGTATAGGAGATATAAGCTTAAGGGAGATAATAAATATAATTGAAGAAGAATGTGGTATTGAAGCAATTTTGAATAAGGAGTATGATGATAATGATACATCGCCTTATAATAATTATTTAAATCTTACAATAAATATTATAAATATTATGGAACTTGGCGGGTATAGATTTAAGAAAATTCATTCTGAATTAAGGGAAATTGTTAAATATTATAAAGGTACCGTTAAATGTAGAAATGTAGTTTAGGAGGAGCAAAAGTGAATAATAATTTTACAAGAGAAGTTGAAGATGCGTTAGATAATCTTCATATAAATGGAGCATTCCTAACTGGTGGAGATTTAAAGAATGCAAATACTATGACAATAAGCTGGGGTAGTGTAGGATTTATGTGGAGAAGACCAGTATTTATGGCATTAGTTAGAGAAAGTAGATATACAAATGAATTTTTAAAGTCTGGAGAAACATTTACAGTAAGCATTCCTTATGAAGGTAAGCTAAAAGAGGCATTAAAAATATGTGGAAGTAAATCAGGAAGAGATGTAGATAAAGAGGAACTTGCAAATATAAAATTTATTAAATCAAAGAGTGTAGAGACACCTGTAATTGAAGGATGCGATAGATATTATGAATGTAAGATTTTATATAAAAACGAAATGGATTTAAATAGTTTCGATAAAGATTTAGCAGAGCAGTTTTATAATGGTGAAAATATAGGTCATATACTTTATTTTGGAGAAATTATAGAAGAATATTAATTATAAAGGATTAGCTTTTTGCTAATCTTTTACTTTATAAGATAAGGAGTAGGTTAGGTAAAACATACTCCTTATAATTTTTCACATAAGTGTAAATGTTATCATATACTGTACTAATAATTACTAGTCATATAGGTTATCTAAAAGGAGGTATTGAAATGGCAGTATATATACTATTAGCTATAGGAATCGGATTATTGTTAGCTGCAATAATAATATTTGGAATTAGATATAGAATTTATAAAACTGGTACAAGAGTAGTTGGAAAAATAATAGAAATAAAAAAGACAGATGAAGCTATCTTAGATGATTTTCATCAGTTATCATTTATAACCTTATATAGACCTGTTATAGAATTTACCACAGAAGAAGGAGAAAAGATAGTATTTGTTCATAATGAACCTGGTAGCAGTAGAGACTTTAATGTTAATGATGATATTATGATAGTATATAACAAAAAGAAGAGTAATGATTTTTATGTGGATGATAAAATGGAGTTTTTTAGACTTTCAATAACATTAGTAATATTAGCACTATTATTTTTCTCTTTTTCATTCACATTATATTTGATATAAGGAAATAATTACATTGCAACAGTGTAATTAGGTATAGTATAATGAATGAAATAATAATATAAGCCCATATAATTCTGATAATATGGTTCAGAGGTTTCTACGTGAAGACCATTTAATTTTCACGCTATGGGTAAATCAAAGAGAAGTTTCTATGAGCTAGCATTGGTTTACCTATAAACCGGCTAGTTTTTTTATTTTACAATGAAGTAAAAGTTAGAACTTTTAGAAGCTAGTTAAAAAGAAACTATAGTATTAAGAACAAGAGACAGTTTTTTATGGGTGATTTACTATACATAACTATAAAAATGGAGGAGAACAAATGAAAAATATTCTAGAAAAAGTATTTAAGCTTAATGAGAATAAGACTAATGTTAAGACAGAAGTAATTGGTGGACTTACTACTTTTGTTACATTTGCTTATGCTTTATTAGTAATCCCAAACATATTAAAGATGGGAGGAATGAATTCAGCTGGACTTAAAGGAGATGCAGCAGCAAATCTTACAATGGCCCAAGATCCAATAATAGCTTCAGCCTTTGCATCAGTTTGTATAGCAGCGGCAGTTGGTACTTTAATAATGGCGTTTCATGCTAATTTACCTTTTGTATTAGCACCAGGACTTGGTCTTGTATCATTCTTTGCTTATAATATTTGCTTAAAGCTTAATTTTACTTGGCAAGAAGGTTTAGCAGCTGTATTTATATCAGGTATTTTATTTATAATTATAACTTTAACATCTATTAGAGAAAAAATAGTTCAGGCAATTCCTAAAAATCTAAAATATGCAATAACAGCAGGTATAGGATTATTTATTGCATTAATAGGTTTAAAAAGTGGTGGGATTGTAGTTGCAAATGAAGGAACATTAGTGGCTTTTGGTGACTTTACTAATAAGGCAGTTATTTTAACAATAATAGGACTTATAATAGGTGTTATTCTTATGTCAAGAAAAGTTACAGGTGCAATGTTAATTGGAATTATAATTACTACAATAATAGGAATACCTATGGGAGTTACAAATATTCAAGGTATGAAGCTTTTCTCAATGCCTGTTATCGGTGATACATTCTTTGCCATGGATTTAAAAGGATTATTAACAAGTAATGGAGATGGACTTTTAGGTGCATTACTTACTGTATTTATGGTAGTAATTACATTAAGTTTAGTAGATCTTTTTGATACAATTGGAACTTTACTTGGAACAGCTCAAAGTTCAGGTATGGTTGAAGCTGATGGAGAAGTTAAGAACTTAAGACAAGCTTTAACTTCAGATGCTGTAGGAACAACTTGTGCAGCATTACTTGGAACAACAACTCTTGCAACAACTGTTGAATCAGCATCAGGAATAGCAGCAGGGGCAAGAACAGGACTTTCTAATGTAATAGTAAGTATTATGCTTGTATTGTCTTTATTCTTTAGTGGATTAGTTGGAATAGTACCACAAAGTGCAACAGCTCCAGCATTAATAATTGTTGGTATATTAATGATGAGTGCAGTTACTCAAATAGATTTTTCAGATTTTACAGAAGCTGTACCTGCTTTCTTTACTATAGCAATGATGCCATTTACTTATTCAATAGCTAATGGTATTGCAATTGGAATGATATTTTATCCAATAGTAAAGATAGCTACTGGAAAAGGAAAAGAAGTACACAAACTACTTTATATATTTGCAATATTATTTATATTAAGATTTGTTCTTATGCCAGATTAATTATAAGAAAATATGCCAGATTAATTATAAGAAAAGCATCGCTTATCTGTATTTATATAGATAGGCGATGCTTTTTATAATTTCTTAAAGTGTTAAGAGTATATAATATAGAAATTATAATTTTAAATATAATTAAGAGTAAGTAAATAAATACAAATGGTTAAATTTATATAAATATGCAAGGTAGTAATTGGAGTACATGATATAATTTTATTAAGGAATATATGGAAAATATATTAAATGGATAAGAGGGGATTATATGAAGATCACAACAATTATAGAAAACAATAAAGAAGAAGGTAGCAGTTTAGAGTGTGAACATGGATTATCTTATTTTATAGAAGCTTATGGATTAAAAATTTTATTTGATACTGGACAAACTGAAAAAGCGTTATCAAATTTTAAAAAATTAGGATTTAAACTTGAAAGTATAGATTATATAATAATAAGTCATGGACATTATGATCATGCTGGAGGATTGAAATTTTTCTTAGAAAATGCTAAGAAAAAACCTAAGATCATAGTTGGAAAAGAATTTTTTAAAAGAGGAAATAAATATCATTTTAAAAATGGAGAAAAGAAATATATAGGAATTAACTTTGATAAAGAATTTTTAGAGGTTTTAGGATGTGAAGTTTTTGAAGTTAGAGAAAAGCTTAATATAGGAGATAAAGTATATATAATATCTAATTTAGAATACTTTAATGAAGAAAAAGTGCATGGGAATAAAGATGTATTAGCAAGACAAGAAGGGGAAGAGTATATAAAGGATAATTTTACTGAAGAACTTATTTTAGTTATAGAAAATAGAGAAGAAGTTATTTTAATAACTGGATGTGCTCATAATGGTATTATCAATATTATTACTAAGACTCAAAATATAATCGGGAAAAAAGTAACAAATGTAATTGGAGGAATACATCTTTCAAAACTATCTATGCTCCAAAATGTAGAAATAGCAGAGAATTTAAAAAAATTAAATATTAAGAAATTTTCTTTATGCCACTGTAGCGGAAAGGAAATAATTGATATTCTAAAACACAATGGAAGTAAGGTTATAGAAGGATTCTCAGGGAAAGTTATCCATTAGAAATTTCTAAAATAGTGATAAGAAATATTTGTTAAAATAAATAAATTCATTGGTAAAATAGAAAATAAGAACAAATATTTAGTTGACAAAATAATTTGATTATATTATAGTTTGATTATCAAAACATTTGATATAAAAAATGTTTGATGCCATTGATTTATTCATAAAAAATATTTATAGTATATGTATACTGTAGGAAAAATGGAGGATTTATTAATGGACAAAAGGAAAAAGGTATTGAACGAATTATTAGTACAAATTTTTAATGATATACTTCAAATCGAAGAACAAGCATTAAAAAAAGGAGTTCTTAATAACCTTTCTGTTACAGAAATACATACTATAGAGGCTATTGGTATGTATACAGAAAGAACAATGTCAGAGGTAGCACAAGACTTAAAAATAACTGTTGGAACTTTAACAACAGCAATTAATAAGCTTATAAAAAAAGGCTACGTTGAAAGAAAGAGAATTGAAGAAGATAGAAGAGTTGTATTAATTAAATTGACTAAGAGTGGAAAGCTTGCATTTAGATTGCACGAAAAGTTTCATAATGACATGATTAATGCAACAATTGAAGGTTTATCAGAGGAAGAGGAGAACGTTCTTGTATCCTCATTAGATAGATTAAATGAATTCTTCAAGGTTAAGTATTTAAACAATTAAGGAGAAGATCATGAAGGAAGTAAAGATTAAAGGTGTAGGTTCATATGTTCCACCTAAAGTTATTACTAATGATGATTTAAGTAAAATAGTAGATACTAATCATCAATGGATATTAGAGAGAACTGGGATTTGTGAAAGAAGAATATCTGAAGGTGAAGATACTTCCAGTATAGCTTATAAAGCAGCAAAGAATGCAATGGATAAAGCAGGAGTTAAGGGAGAGGAATTAGATTTAATAATAGTTGCTACTATTACTCCAGATTCATTTACTCCATCAGTAGCATGCATATTACAAAAGATGATAGGTGCAAAAAATGCAACAGCTTTTGACTTAAATGCAGCATGTACAGGATTTATTTATTCATTAGAAGTAGGTGAGAGTCTACTTAAGACTGGAAGATATAAAAAGGCATTAATAGTTGGTGCAGAAACTCTTTCAAAGATTATTGATTGGAGCGATAGAAGCACTTGTGTTCTTTTTGGAGATGGTGGTGGAGCTGCTGTTATAGAAATAGATGAAGAAGAGAAGAGTGGAATTATAAAGACATATTCAATATCAGAAGGAGAAAAAGGTGATGCATTAACTGCAGGAGCAAATGATGTAATCAATCCTTTTGCAAAAGAAGATACTATTAAAAGCAAATATGTACAAATGAATGGAAGAGAAGTATTTAGATTTGCAACAAGTGCTATGGTTGATTCTATAAAGAAAGTTTTAGAAGGTACTGGATATAGCTTAGAAGATATAGATTATATCATACCTCATCAAGCTAATTTAAGAATAATAGACTATGCAGCAAAAAAGCTAGAACTTCCAAAAGAAAAATTCTATGTGAATTTAGAGAAGGTAGGAAATACATCATCAGCATCAGTTCCAATGGCTTTAGCAGATATAGATGCTGAAGGTAAATTAAAAGATGGAAGTTTAATAGTTTTAGTTGGATTTGGTGGAGGACTAACTTGTGGTGCTACACTAATAAAATGGTAATTAAAAGCGAGAGCTTTAAAATATAAAATAAAATTAAAAGTGTAAATTATGGAGGTATTTATTATGATATTTGAAGAAATTAGAGAAGTAGTTTGTGAGCAATTAGGAGTAGATGAAAGTGAAGTTACATTAGAAACAACTTTCGAAGATTTAGGAGCAGATTCTTTAGATCTTTTCCAAGTAGTAATTGAAATAGAAGAAAAATTTGGGATTCAATTAGAGGATGCTGAAAGTATAAAGAGCATAAAAGATGCAGTTGATTACGTTGAAAAGAAGAAAAACAACTAGTATCAAGAGTACAATCTGTTGCTCATAGTAGTTTTAGATAGAGTTAACAGAATATTTTCAATAATCAAAAATCGGGTACTTAGTATTAGAACCCGATTTTGCTTATATTATAAATGAATTTATAACTGTATAGGTGAATTTTAGGAGGAACTTTAATGAGTAATAGAGTTTGTGAAATGTTAGGTATTAAATATCCTGTATTACAAGGGGGGATGGCTTGGATTGCAGATGCATCATTAGCAGCAGCTGTAAGTGAGGCTGGTGGACTTGGATTAATTACAGGAACAGCACCAATTGAATGGATAAGAGATGAAATTAGAAAAGCTAAAAAGCTTACAGATAAACCTTTTGGAGTAAATATAATGCTTATGTCTGAACATGCAGATGAAGTTGCAAAACTTGTATGTGAAGAAGAAGTAGCAGTTGTAACTACTGGAGCAGGAAGTCCAGGTAAGTACATGGAGATGTGGAAAGAACATGGAATAAAAGTTATACCTGTTGTTGCATCAGTTGCTTTAGCAAAAAGAATGGAAAAGATGGGTGCAGATGCAATAGTAGCTGAAGGCACAGAGTCAGGAGGTCATGTTGGACAGTTAACTACAATGGCTTTAATTCCACAAGTTGCTGATGCAGTAGATATTCCTGTAATTGCAGCTGGAGGAATTGCTGATGGAAGAGGTGTTGCAGCAGCATTTATGCTTGGAGCCCTTGGAGTTCAAGTAGGAACTAGATTCTTAGTTGCTAAAGAATGTACAGTACATCAAAATTATAAAGATAAGGTTTTAGGTGCAAAGGATATAGATACAGATGTAACAGGAAGATCAACAGGACATCCAGTTAGAGTAATTAAAAATAAGTTATCTAGACAGTTCCAAAAGCTTGAAAAAAGTAATTGTACTATAGAAGAATTAGAGGAACTTGGAAAAGGATCACTACCAAGAGCAGCTAGAGATGGAGATGTTGTAAATGGTTCTGTGATGGCAGGTCAAGTTTCAGGTTTAGTTAATAAAGAAGAAACTTGTTATGAAATAGTACAGGATTTAATAAATGGAGCTAAAATTGCTCTTGAGAAAGTTGGAGGGTTATATGAATAGTAATAAAATTGCTATATTATTTGCAGGCCAAGGTTCTCAATATGTAGGAATGGGAAAAGATTTATACGAAAACATAGAAGAATGCAGAGAAGTTTTTGATAAAGGCGAAGAAGCATTAGAAATGAATATTAAGGATTTAATATTTAATGGTGAAGAGGATGAATTAAAATTAACTGAAAATGCACAGCCAGCAATTTTATTAACATCTCTTGCAGCAGTTAAAGCTTTAGAGGTAAATGGAATAGAAGGAGATTTTACTACAGGATTATCTCTTGGAGAATATGGGGCACTAATATATGGAGGAGCTTTAAACTTTTCAGATGGATTAAAGCTTGTTCGTGAAAGAGGAAAAATAATGGGTAGTTCACTTCCAAAGGGACTTGGAAAGATGGCAGCCATTTTAAAGTTAAATGAAGGAAAAGTAGAAGAACTTATAAATAGAGCTTCAAAATTTGGAATTATAGAAGGTGCAAACTATAATTGCCCAGGTCAAGTTGTTGTATCAGGTGAAAATAATGCTATAGAAGAATCAGTAAAGATAGCTAAAGAACTTGGTGGAATGGGAGTTATTTTAAATGTTAGTGGACCTTTCCATAGCTCATTACTTGAAGGGGCAAGTTTGGAATTTTTAAAAGAACTTGAAAATGTTCAGTTTAATAAATTTAATAAAACAGTTTATTCAAATGTTTTAGGAGCTCCATATAGTGAGAGCGATGACTTAAAAGAAATTTTAAGAAAACATATAAAAACGGCGGTATTATTCGAAAAAACAATTAGAGACATGTTAGACAAAGGCGTTGATACATTCATTGAAGTAGGTCCTGGTAAAACTTTAAGAGGATTTGTTAAGAAGATTGATAGAAAAGCTAAAGTCTATAATGTAGAAGATATGGAATCATTAAATAAAACTATAGAAAACTTAAAGGGAAATGTTTAGGAGGTTTTTATGTTAAAGGATAAATGTGCAATAGTAACAGGGGCTTCAAGAGGAATAGGAAGGGCTATAGCTAAAAAGCTAGCTTCTCTTGGTGCAAATATTGTTTTAAATTATAGAAGTAATGAAGACGAAGCTTTAAAAGTTCAAGAAGAACTTTTAAGTATGGGAGTTGAAGTCTTTTTATATAGATGTGATATAAGTGATAGCAGTGCTGTAGAAGAAATGATTAAAGCAGCTAAAGAAAAATTTGGGAAAATTGATATAATGGTAAATAATGCTGGTATCACTAAAGATACACTAATATTAAGAATGAAAGATGAAGATTTTAATAGTGTTATTGATGTAAACTTAAAAGGTGTATTTAACTGTTTAAAAGGTATAACTCCAATTATGGTTAGACAAAAGTCAGGTAAAATAGTTAACCTTTCATCAGTTATTGGAATAGTAGGAAATGCAGGTCAAGTAAATTACGCAGCATCTAAAGCTGGTGTTATTGGAATGACAAAATCATTAGCTAAAGAAGTTGGAAGTAGAGGTATTACAGTTAATGCTGTAGCACCAGGATTTATTGATACTGACATGACAGAAACTTTAGGAGAAAAGATTAAAGAGGAAGCTAAAAAGAACATACCGCTAAAGAGACTTGGTAATCCAGAAGATGTTGCAAATATGGTAGCTTTTTTAGTATCAGATGATGCATCATATGTAACTGGTCAAGTAATAAATGTTGATGGCGGAATGGTAATGTAAGGCGGAGGATTTGTTATGGAAAGAAGAGTAGTAATTACAGGAATGGGAGCTTTAACTCCTATAGGAAATAATGTAGAAGAGTTTTGGACTAATGCTAAAGAAGGAAAACTTGGAATAGATTATGTAACTTTAGTAAATAAAGATGAAGTTAGTGTAAAGGTAGCAGGAGAAGTTAAAAACTTTGATCCAGCTGAGTGTATAGGTAAAAAAGAAAGTAAAAGATTAGATAGGTATTCTCAATTTGCATTAGTTTGTGCAGATGAAGCAATTAAATCATCAGGATTAGATTTAGAAAATATGGATAAGAATAGAATAGGGGTACTTGTTGGTTCTGGTATTGGAGGATTCCAAACTATTGAAACTGAAATAACAAAAATGGCTACAGGTTCAAAGAGAGTATCACCATTTTTTATACCTATGGCAATAAGTAATATGGCAGCTGGTAATATATCAATAAAATATGGATTAAGAGGACCATCAACTGCAGTAGTTACAGCTTGTGCTACAGGAACAAATGGGATAGGAGAAGCATTTAGACAAATAAAGCATGGATATGTGGATGTAATGCTTGCAGGTGGAGTTGAAGCACCAATAACTAAAATAGGAATAGAAGGATTTGCAAGTCTTAAGGCTTTAAATTCATCAAATGATCCTAAGAGAGCATCAATTCCATTTGATAAAGATAGAAGTGGTTTTGTAATTGGTGAAGGAGCTGGAATCTTAGTACTTGAAAGCTTAGAATCAGCACAAAAGAGAGGTGCTAATATATTAGCAGAAATCGTTGGATATGGAAGCACTTGTGATGCTTATCATATTACATCACCAGATCCAGACGGAGAAGGAGCATGTCGTGCTATGGTTGAAGCTATTGAAGAAGCAGGAGTAAAGCCTGAAGATGTATCATATATAAATGCTCATGGAACATCAACTCCTTTAAATGATAAATTTGAAACAGTAGCTATAAAAAGAGCTTTTGGAGATTTAGCATACAAGATACCTGTATCATCAACTAAATCAATGACAGGACATCTTTTAGGTGCAGCAGGAGCTATAGAGGCTATAATATGTATAGAAGCATTAAGAGAAGGTTTTATACCACCTACAATTGGACATCAAACAAAAGATGAAGAATGTGATTTAGATTGTGTTCCTAATGTTGGAAGAAGAGAAGAGTTAAACTATGCTTTAACAAACTCATTAGGCTTTGGAGGACATAACGCAACATTATTATTTAAGAAGTGGAATGAAAAATAGGAGGCTATTTATGAATATTAACGAAGTGAAGGAACTTATTGAACTTATAAATACTTCAGATCTTGCATACTTTGAATATAAAAGTGGAGATTCTCATATAAAAATGGATAAATCTTTAACTAGAGGAATGGATGTATCATCTACTAAAGAAGTTAAAAGTGAAGCTATAACAGAAAAGGTTAATTCAGAGAGAAAGATAAGTGAAGTAATAGAGGAAGTTAAAGAAGATAAAAAAGAAGAAGTTAGTGACATCTTGGGAAAGGTAATTACGTCACCAATGGTTGGAACTTTTTATGGATCACCTTCACCAGATAGTGATAGTTTTGTAAAAGTTGGAGATAGTGTTAAAAAGGGAGACGTACTTTGTATAGTTGAGGCTATGAAACTTATGAATGAAATAGAAAGTGAAGTTTCTGGAAGTATAGTTGAAGTTTTAGTTAAAGATGGAGATATGGTAGAGTATGGTACTCCATTATTTAAGATAAGAGAGGATGTTTAAATTATGATGGGAATAAAAGAAATAAAAGAGATATTACCTCATAGATATCCATTTTTACTTGTTGATAGAATTGTAGAAATGGAAGAAGGAAAAAGTGTTACAGGATATAAAAATGTAACGGCAAATGAACAATTTTTCCAAGGACATTTTCCAGAAGAACCAGTAATGCCAGGAGTTTTAATACTTGAGGCTATAGCACAAGTTGGAGCAGTAGCCCTTCTAACAAAAGAAGAGTTTAAAGGTAAGATTCCACTTTTTGCTGGAGCTGATAAGGTAAGATTTAGACAAAAGGTAGTACCAGGGGATAAATTAGAATTAACTTGTGAGATAATAAAGCTTAGAGGACCTGTAGGAATTGGAAAAGGCGTAGCTAAAGTAGATGGAAAGAAAGTATGTGAAGCAGAAATAATGTTTGCTATAGGATAGGTGAAATATATGTTTAAGAAAGTATTAATTGCAAATAGAGGAGAGATAGCAGTAAGAATAATTAGGGCATGCAAGGAACTTGGAATTTCAACTGTTGCTGTTTATTCTGAAGTAGATAAAGAAGCTCTTCATACGCAGCTTGCTGACGAGGCAATTTGTATTGGGGCATATCCTGCAAAAGATAGTTATCTAAACATAAAAAACATATTAAGTGCATGTGTTTTAACTGGTGCTGATGCTATTCATCCAGGGTTTGGATTCCTTTCTGAAAATGCTAAATTTTCAAAGATGTGTAGTGAGTGTAATATTAAATTTATAGGACCAGATTACACATCTATAGAGCTTATGGGAAATAAAGCGAGAGCTAGAGAATTAATGAAAAATGCAGATGTTCCTGTTGTTCCAGGTTTTGAAGGAACTATAGAAAATGAAGAACATGCATTAGATATTGCTAAAAATATAGGATATCCTATTATGATAAAAGCTGCTGCAGGTGGCGGTGGAAAAGGTATCAGAATAGCAAGAAATGATGAAGAATTTAGAAAGGGATATAATACTGCTAAATCAGAATCATTAGCTTGCTTTGGTGATGATACTTTATATATTGAAAAGTTTATTGAAAGACCAAGACATATAGAATTTCAAATACTTGCAGATGAACATGGAAATGTAGTTCATTTAGGTGAACGTGAATGTTCATTGCAAAGAAAAAATCAAAAAGTCTTAGAAGAAGCTCCATCTTCAATTTTAAGTGAAGAACTTAGAGCCGAAATGGGAGAAGTAGCAAAAAGAGCAGCTAAGGCTTGTAATTATAAAAATGCAGGTACAATAGAGTTTTTAGTGGATAAAGACTTTAATTATTACTTTATGGAGATGAACACAAGAATACAGGTTGAACATCCAATAACTGAAATGGTAACAGGAGTAGATCTTTTAAAAGAGCAGCTAAAGATAGCAAGTGGAGAGCCTTTAAATTTCACTCAAAAGGATGTAAAGATACAAGGGCATGCAATTGAGTGTAGAATTAATGCTGAAGATCCAGAAAATGATTTTAGACCTTGTCCTGGGCTTATTAATGAGTTATATATACCAGGTGGACTTGGTATAAGACTTGATTCTGCAATTTACTGTGGATATAAAATTCCTCATTGTTATGATTCAATGCTTGCAAAACTTATAGCTTATGGAGAAAATAGAGAAGAAGCTATAATAAGAATGAAAAGAGCATTAAGTGAATTTGGAGTTGGTGGAGTTAAAACAAATATAGAATTTCAATATTCAATTTTAGAAATGGAAGAGTTCTTAAAAGGAGATTATGATACTGCATTTTTAGGAAATAAGATGGTGAATAAGTATGCTTAAGGATTTATTTAGTAAAAAGAAGAATTATGGAACTGTTAAAAAAATAAATAGAGAGTCAGATGTAAAGCCAAATATTCCTTCAGGAATGTGGACTAAATGCGATGGATGTCACTCAATAATATATTATGAGGATTTAGTAGAAAATAAATATGTTTGTACTAATTGCAATCATCATTTTAGACTTAAAGCTCATGATAGAGTAGAATTATTTTTTGATAATAATTCTTTTGAAGAATTTGATAAAGATTTAAGTACAAAAAATCCTCTAGATTTTGAAGGATATGAAAAGAAACTAAATGAAGCTAACAAAAGAACTAAAAGCAGAGAAGCTGTTATAACAGGAACTGGTTTAGTTAATGGTATAAGAGTTTGTGCTGGAATTATGGATAGCTTTTTTATGATGGGAAGTATGGGAACGGTTGTTGGTGAAAAGTTAACTAGAATGATTGAATTTGCTATAAAGCATAAACTTCCTGTTATTATATTTACAACTTCTGGCGGAGCTAGAATGCAAGAAGGGATATTTTCACTTATGCAGATGGCAAAAGTGAGTGCAGCTCTTGCAAAACATAGTGAAGAAGGTCTTTTATATATTACTGTACTTACAGATCCAACAACAGGTGGAGTTACTGCAAGCTTTGCAATGGAAGGTGATGTAATATTAAGTGAACCTAATGCATTAATTGGATTTGCAGGAAGAAGAGTAATTGAAAATACTATTAAAGAAACATTACCAGATGATTTTCAAAAAGCAGAATTTCTTTTAGAGAAAGGTTTTGTTGATAAAATAGTAAATAGAAAAGATCTAAGAACTTGTGTATATAAGATACTAAGATTACATGAGGTGAATAGATATGAATAGAAGAATAGCAAGGAAGATAAAAGCATGGGATAAAGTATCTATTGCAAGACACAAAGATAGACCAACAGGGAAATTTTATATAGAAAATATATTCGATGAATTTATAGAATTTCATGGAGATAGAAATTTCGGAGATGATAATGCTATAATAGGTGGCATTGGTGAAATTGCAGGTAAAGCAGTAACTGTAATTGCTATTACTAAGGGTGAAAATACCAAAGAAAATATAGAAAGAAACTTTGGTATGCCAAGACCTGAAGGTTATAGAAAAGCATTAAGACTTATGAAGCAAGCTGAAAAATTCAAAAGACCTATTATCTGTCTTATAGATACTCCTGGAGCTTTTTGTGGAGTAGATGCTGAAGAAAGAGGGCAAGGTGAAGCTATTGCTATGAACCTTTTTGAAATGAGTAAGCTTAAAACTCCTATAATATCAATAATTACAGGTGAAGGTGGAAGTGGCGGAGCTTTAGCACTTGCACTTGGAGATTCTGTAGGAATGCTTGAACATTCAATATATTCAATACTATCTCCTGAAGGATTTGCATCTATTTTATGGAAAGATGGTGAAAGAGCTTCAGAAGCTGCAGAAGTTATGAAAATAACAGCAGAAGATTTAAGAGAATTTAATATTATAGATTTTATAGTTAGAGAACCTCATGGAGGAGCTCACAAGAACCCACAACGTATGGCAAATAGTTTTAAAAGATCAATATTATTAGAACTTGATAAATTAAAAGAAATTAATGAAGATGAACTTTTAGAAAAAAGATACAATAAATTTAGAAATATTGGGAAAAATTTATAAAAACTTGAATAAAAAAGAATTAGAATAATTAATTATTCTAATTCT
>JBBVGE010000292.1:0-2598 GCA_040144665.1 Clostridium perfringens | reverse complement strand
AGGAATGGACATCCCTGCATTACTTGGAGCATTTATGCTTGAAGGATCAAAAGCAGGAGCTACTGCAGCATCAGTTTGGACTGCACACAGAATATTACCTTTAAATATAACAGGATACGGAAAACTTATAGGAGCAGGTATTGAAGGTGCATATAATTTCTATACTTATCTTGAAGGAAAAGAATTTAAGGTTGGAGATAAGACTATAAAGATGCACAATTTAACAAGACCAGATTTTAATATGGTAGACTTTGTATTCAATGAAGAAGGAAATACAGATTTAGCTAAAATGAATAAGTTAAATCATGATTTCTATGATGAAGCTTCATATGTTGATGGAGGATTATATAATAATGACTTCATTACATCACATACTGATTTTGCAGTACCAGACTATGGAAATAGCCCACTTAACTTCGTTGAAAGATGTGGAATAAGCAAAGCTGAATGGGATAAAGAAGAAAAAGTTACTATATTAAGAGCTTGTGTACTTTCACCATTTATAAATGATAAAGAAGTATTCAATGAATATATGGACAAAATTCATACAGCTATTCAAAAGAAATTAGATAAGATATATGACGTAAGATAATATATAAGTTTAAAGCAGCAAGAATTTAATCTTGCTGCTTTTTTATATTTAAAAGTATGAATTGTATTATAGTTTGAATATATAACATAATACTTTTTAAATTAAAAGTAATTTGTATAATTAAAATATACTCATAATTATAGGAATAGTTATTATTGAAAATAGTGTAGTTACAAATACTAATTTAGCTGCTAAATCTTTTCTTATATTATATTGTGATGCAAAGACAGAACACACTACTGCTGATGGAGTTGCTTCTAGTAATATACAGATATTTTTTAAAAAATCATCAGCTTTAAAAAGACTTATCAAAATAAATATCATTATAGGAATTAATATAAGCTTTATAAAGCTTATATAGTAAACAATTTTTTCTTTGAATATTTCTTTAATATTAAGATCGCTAAGCATAGCACCTACTATAATCATAGCAAGTGGAGTAGTAGTATTACCAACTAATGATACGGCCTCTGATATTGGATCGGGTAATTTGAATTTTGATATAAGCAAAATTATACCTAAAAAGATCGCTATTATTCCTGGATTTAAGATTATCTTTTTCAATGCATCTTTGGTATTATTTTTAAAGCTAGTCTTACTAAATAATATAGTTCCATAAGTAAATAAAAGTATATTATAAGGTATTCCATAAATAGCTGTATAGAACACTCCGATTTTACCATACAATCCTGCCATTAAAGGATATCCCATAAAACCTGCATTTGAATATATAAGTGCACATCTAGCTACAATTGAAGTATTTTTATCAAATTTAATACATAATACTTTAGTAATAAGAATTAAAAATATATGTATTACAGTTGAATATAAAAATATAAGCTCTGCATTTTTTATAGCTTCTTTTGAAATATTATAATCAAATGAGGAAAGAATCAAAAAGGGAAGTGCTATATTTAATAAAAACTGAGATAATGATTTATTACTTTCATCAGTAATTATATTCTTTTTTCTTGCATAGACTCCAACAATCATAATTAAGAAGAGTATTATAACTTGATTTATTATTGTCATATTCAATTTTATCAACTCCTGTGTTATATTTTAAGACATAATACAATTATACAGTGATAATAAACTTACTATTTATAAAAATAGTAAGCTTAATATATTATTAACATGAACAATAAAAAAGGATATCGACAAAGCATTACATCGATATCCTTTTAAGCATTATTTATATTTGACTTATAAATGAGTGACTTATTTAAACATTATTTATTTTAAGCATTATTTTAAAATTTATTTATCTATTTAAATTTATCTTTTATGAACAGTGTGTATATTTAAGTTTTTTTATTTTAATTTATTAAGCATTATCTAAATTAAAATTTTCCGAATATTTATTTAAAAATTATTTTAGCATTATTGTTTAGTTGTTTCCGTTTAAAGCATTATTATTTGTTATTTATATAATCATAGTATATATTACAGTATAATTTATCCCCTAAATAAATTGTTACTTAATAAATTACTATTTAACTATTATCTTAGTGAATCCTTTTTTACCTTTTTTAATCATTGCAAAACCTTCTCCAAAGTGTTCTTTTTCTAAAGTTTTTGCAATATCAGAAACTTTTTCTTCGTTTATAGCTAATCCGCCTTGAGTTACAAATCTCTTAGCTTCTGATTTTGATGGGAATACATCAAATTCAACTAATACATCTAATAAGTTATTACCTAAATGAGCTTCTGTTATTTCGATAGTTGGAACGTGTTCTAAATCAACACCACCTTCGAATAAGGCTTGTGAAGCAGCTAAAGCTTTTTCAGCATTTTCTTCACCATGAACTAATTTAGTAACTTCAAAAGCTAAAGTTTTCTTAGCTTCATTAATTGCTGCACCTTCAAGGGCACATAATTCATTAATTTCATCTATTGGTAAGAATGTTAAAAGTTTTAAGCACTTTTCAACATCAGCATCAGCTATATTTCTCCAGTATTGGAAGAACTCGAATGGTGAAACTTTTTCAGGATCAAGCCATAAA
>JBBVGE010000291.1:0-316 GCA_040144665.1 Clostridium perfringens | reverse complement strand
CTTTTATAAAGCTCCTTAGGTGTATAAGTTGCTGCAAAAGCATCTATAGACGTAACTATAATTTTTTTAGTGCTTCTTAGCATTTCCTTTATAACCTTTAACCTTGCCCATCTTAAATCTCCAGAAATAGCATCTATATTGTAAAACACAATCTCTCTTGAAGGTAAATAATACACATTAGGTAAGTAAAAAGATAAATCCTCATATATATTTCTAGCTTCAATATCATTATGCGTAACAACAACTATAGGCTTATCTGATTCCTCATATATACCATTTATAAAATATGATTTTCCCGAATCAGATAAACCATTTA
>JBBVGE010000290.1:0-246 GCA_040144665.1 Clostridium perfringens | reverse complement strand
TTCTATCACTGATGTTAACAGTGTAGCTGAATTCTTTTCATTGATATGTGTATCAACTAAATTCTTAACAGTTTCAGGCTTTATTAAAGGAGCATCTCCTGTAAATATAGCTACTACTCCTGTTTTTCCTTCTAAAAAGTCTTTTGCACACTTAACAGCATGGCCAGTTCCTAGCTGTTCTGCTTGTAAAGAATAACTAACATTTCTTGATGTAGTTCTTTCTTTAACTAATTCAGCACCTTTTCC
>JBBVGE010000289.1:0-205 GCA_040144665.1 Clostridium perfringens | reverse complement strand
AAGTTTAGAGAGAAAGCCTTCTAAAAAACCTTTTAACCCTATGGTTAATTCAGGAGCTATATTAACAACATCTTTAATTGAAGGTGATAGTGAAGAGGAAAAGTTTGAGAGAATTTTAGAATTTACTAGAAAAGTAACAGGAAATGATGATATTCAATTAAACGAAGATGTTTATTTATCTGAAAAGGAAACTGGAGATAGAAAT
>JBBVGE010000288.1:0-240 GCA_040144665.1 Clostridium perfringens | reverse complement strand
CAGATAACACCGTTATCGAAAGTTTTTGATAATAATATTGAGTTTACTGCCATTTTTAAGTGAGCTGTTTCATCTATGATTGCTGGTGTATTACCTGCTCCAACCCCGATAGCTGGTTTTCCTGATGAGTAAGCTGCTTTAACCATTCCTGGACCACCAGTAGCTAGTATGATATCAGCTTCTGCCATTAATACTTGTGACATTTCAACTGATGGCTCATCTATCCATCCGATTATATCT
>JBBVGE010000287.1:0-284 GCA_040144665.1 Clostridium perfringens | reverse complement strand
GGTTAAGACTGTTGGATTACCAGGAACAATCGATAACGACTTATCTTACACAGATTACACTATAGGATTTGATACTGCATTAAACACAGTAGTAGATGCTATAAACAAATTAAGAGATACATCAACTTCACACGAAAGAGTATCTATCGTAGAAGTTATGGGAAGAAACTGTGGAGACCTTGCTTTATATGCTGGTATCGCAGGTGGAGCAGAAGCTATAATAGTTCCAGAAATGCCATTTGATAAAGATGAATTAATCAAAACTATCTTAGAAGGTAGAACAA
>JBBVGE010000286.1:0-241 GCA_040144665.1 Clostridium perfringens | reverse complement strand
GGCTTAAGCCTTGCACCCTTACATTTAGGACATGGATTATCACTCATATATTTTTCTATTTCAGCCTTCATGGTATCTGAGTTAGTTTCCATATATCTTCTTCTTAAATTGTTTATTTCTCCCTCAAAGGAATGATTATATACAGCCGTTACATTTTCTTTTGTATATGTAACCTTTAATTTTTCTGGCTCTCCATACATTAAAACCTCTTGAACCTTCTTAGGTAAATCCTTATATGGAG
>JBBVGE010000285.1:0-202 GCA_040144665.1 Clostridium perfringens | reverse complement strand
CTATTACCCAGTATAATACAAGCATTGATGGGAATTGTATTGACATTACACCCATCATACCAGCCATTACTATATTCATAGTATTCATATTCATTCCACCAGGTGCTCCCCCAGCTTGTGACTGAGTAAACTTTGTCATTAATAAAGATGATAAATATGTTGTTGCAGCTGATAAAATTGGTAATATGAATGTTCTATCTGG
>JBBVGE010000284.1:0-279 GCA_040144665.1 Clostridium perfringens | reverse complement strand
TCTCTGTCATTTGTCCATGAATTACAGTTGCCTTACACTCTGGAACAAGTTCCTGTATATAATTAGCTACCTCTTGAATACTTTCAACTCTATTATGAACAAAATAAACTTGACCATCTCTATTAATTTCTCTTAAAATTGCATCTCTAATAAGTTGATCATTTTGTTCTACAACATAGGTTTGAATAGGATATCTATTCTCTGGTGGAGTCTCTATTACAGAAATATCTCTTACCCCTGTAAGTGACATATGAAGAGTTCTAGGTATTGGCGTTGCAC
>JBBVGE010000283.1:0-222 GCA_040144665.1 Clostridium perfringens | reverse complement strand
GATTTATTTTTAATAATAACTAACTTTAAAAAAATAAAAAACTTAAAATCAGTATTAGATAAAGGAGTTACTAACTCATTTAAACCACTATTAAATTCTAGTGCCATAGTTGGATATGGAAGTGTAATAAAGTCACTAGCTGTGTTCACTCTTATACAATCAGTTATATTTGGCGTTTCATCAAACCCAATAATCTCTGAAGCTTTATCGGTTAACTTAATA
>JBBVGE010000282.1:0-254 GCA_040144665.1 Clostridium perfringens | reverse complement strand
TATTGTATATTCTCATCTATTGTCAAAGTCATATCTTTTCCATCTACAGGTGGAGTAAAACTTGTCTCAGAATAAGGATTTGAAGTACTATTTCCAGAGACTTCACTAACTCTTACTCCTGGAATTCCCATAAGTTCTTCATTATAATAAAGTTCTAATCCACTTAATCCTTCTCCATCTGCATTAGTTGTTCCTAAAGTATGAGAAAGAAAATCTCCATTAGGATAATATCTTTTTGTATCCTCTGATACTAT
>JBBVGE010000281.1:0-100555 GCA_040144665.1 Clostridium perfringens | reverse complement strand
AAATAGGATTACTTAATTAAGTAATCCTATTTTTATGTTAAGCTCTTCTTATATTCTTTTTTTCTCATATTCTTTTTCTTAAACTTTTCTTCTGTTCTTTTTCTTTTTTCAACTCTTTCTAATTCTAATTGCATCTTTTCATATTCTATTCTCTTTTCTCTAAATTTAAGAGCTTGTCTTATAAATAAATAACTAAATGGTATCCATAATATTCCCAAAGTTACTCCTGAAATTATTGACAATTTAAATTCTAGTCCCGTTATTAAATTAAATATTATTGAGATAATAGATACAACTCCCCCAATTACAAAAGATCTTTTTATTCTATAAAAATTATGTAAATCCTTTTATATTTTTATGGAATTATTTTTAAAACATGTTATATCCTTTTTTTTACATACTTATTAGTATATTAATTATATAGGAATTTTTTTTATAATATTTGATGTATATAGGTATTTTCTTGATAAATTTCTATAAATCCACACTTTCCTTTTCTCAATTCTATCTGTTGTGCTATACTATAATAAATATTAAATAGGGAATATCAACATTTTCTTCTAAAAAAGGAGGTCTTTATATGAAAAAAATTTTGATATGTTTTTTTACTGTTTTAGCCTTAACATCTAGTATAACGCTATCAGCTTTTGCAGACACTCTAGATGAAAGTAAGGTTAAATATAATCAAATAAGTGGGGAAATTAAAGATTTAGATAATAAAATATCAGACTTAGATTCACAAATTAACACTCTTAATACGAAGATACAAAATAATAAAGATAGAATTAATTCAGTTGAAAAAGAAATTGATACTACAAAGCTTAAAATAGATTCAGCTGAAAAACAAATAGAACAAGGACAAGCTGTCTTATCTGATAGATTAAGAGCAGTTTATAAGAGTGGTAATTATTCTTTATCTTCTTATATTGCTTTCATATTTGAGTCAAATGGTCTTGGAGATTTGCTTGCAAGACTTAATGCTGTAAATAAAATAGTAAATGCAGATAATGATATGATAACTGAGCTAAAAAATAATGCAGCATCATTGCAAAACGATATGAAAAATTTAACTTCAAAAAAAGAAGAAATAGTTAAACTTAATGACGAGAATAACAATAACTTAAAAACTGTTGTGGCTAAACAAGATGATTTAAAAGCATCTAAAGCTAAATTTGATGCAGAAAGATCAAAAGTTGAGTCAGTTATTATAGAAAATGAAGAAAAGCTTATTGCTTACCCTATTAATGTTATTGATTCTTCTTCATCATCAATTAGCGATTTACAAAATGCAGTATCAACACTAAAAGAACTATTACCTCAACTTTCTACTTCATCTGTTAAGGATAAAGCTAATTCTTATGTTTCAAAGGGAAATAGTTTAATTGATAAAAAGAAAGCTGAAGAAAAAGCTAATAATAGTTCAAATAACAACGCTAATAATAATAATAATAGTAATTCAAACAATAATAACACTAATAATACTTCAAGTAAAAAGACATTAACTATGGAAGCTACTGCTTATTCTGGACATACTACTACTGCAATGGGAATAAAACCTGTTAGAAATCCTAATGGAATAAGTACAGTTGCTGTAGACTCTAGTGTTATTCCACTAGGTAGTAAGGTTTATGTAGATGGATATGGCTTTGCAATAGCTTCAGATACAGGTGGTGCTATTGTAGGAAATAAAATAGATTTATTTATGAATTCCGAAGCAGAATGTCTACAATTTGGTAGAAGAACAGTAACAGTAAAAATCATAGCTTACCCAGGAGAATGGTAATCTAAGAAGAGTAACTCAAAATATTGAGTTACTCTTTTAAAATTTTAATATAATCTTTAAGTTGTACATCATTTATATAAAACATTTAATATTGCTCTTAATTATTAGAATTAAACATAATATATAATCTATTCTTTTATCTCTACTATATGCTCTATAGATTGTGGTAAATTCATAATTCTTTCTCTAATAAATACAGGATATATATTCAAGTTTCTTATATCTTCTAAAGGCTTCCACTCAAACTTTAAGGTACGACTTCCACCTTCATTCATAATAAATTTATCTCCCTTTTTAAGGATACTCTCATCTTTTAACTCTAATAAATAATAAACCCCTAATTCATGAACTCTATTACTTTGTTTTTCAATAAATAAATTTTCAACTGTCCAAAGTAGTCTATTTATTTTAACTTCGATTTCTATTTCCTCTTTAATTTCTCTTAATATTGCATCTCTACTAGTTTCATGCATTTTCACTCTACCACCTGGTATATAATAATAAGGAGATTTATCATCTTTCATTATTAGTAATTTATTATTATTAATTATTAACCCTGCAACTCTATAATTAAATCGTCCAATTTCTGTTTTAAACGTAATATCCATCTCTATACCTCTAATTTTAGTTTCTAAATAATCTTTATTTAATAATATATAAATGTATATTATTTAAATTGTAATTATCTATAATTATATCACATCTTTAATTATACGAACTTATAATCATAATCTTATTTCAGAGTATACTACAATCTATATAGAGATAGATAAAAAACTAGAAACTATTTAAGCTCCTAGTTTTTTTATGTATTAATTACTCTTATTTTTTGAAATTATATGATAACAAACTGCTAATAACATACCACCAACTAAATTACCTAAAGTAACTATTCCTATATTATATATAAATCCACTAATTGTAATTGCCATACCTTGTGGTGATAATAAACCAATAGATAAAAGTGTCATATTCGCAACGCTATGCTCAAATCCAGCTGTTATAAACACAAATAAGCACCAAAACACCATAATAAGCTTTCCTGATTCACTCTTAAGCTTAATTGAACACCATACAGCTAGACATACTAGTATATTACATAGAATCCCTCTCATAAATAATTCTGGAGCTCCCATTGTCATCTTCGTAGTGCTTGTCTTAGCAATAAATTCTCCTACTGGGCCAGTTGCAAGTCCTGCCATAACAAATGCCCATGCACCAATTACTGAACCTATTAAATTCCCTATAAAAGCTGCTATCCAGATCTTTATTGTTTCTCCCCAAGATACTGAACCATCTAATGAAGCAACTGTCATTACAAAATTGTTTCCTGTAAATAATTCTGCTCCTGCAAATATTACTAAACTAAGTGCAACCCCAAATGAAGCTCCCATAACTATTTTTGCTGCAGGCGACCCTCCACTTGTTAAAATTCCTCCAATTGAAAATATTAACATGATTCCAAGACCTATATATAGTCCAGCTAAAATACTACTTACCATGTATCCCAATTTATTATTTTTTAATAGATTTACTTTATTTCTTCCTGCATTAGCCACAGACTTTAATTCATCTTTAAACATATACTTTCTCCCCTTACATTATCTTTTATTCTTGTTAAATATATAACGATTTCTAATTAATTTCCGTGATAATTATCACACTATAGAAACACTTTGTCTTTTTACTTAAAAAAATATATACAATCAAAGCAAATATTTAATATTTGTAATTAATACTATACATTTATATAATAAATTATTTATAAAGTTAATTTATTATATATAATTATTTTTAAAATACTACCGTTTTAATAATTGTAAAAAAAGATACCCACTAAATAGCGAGTATCTTTTTATTAATATTATTTTTTATTTACTATATAGAGCCTTCCAGGTATCTCTTCCAACTATTCCATCTATCGATATACCTTTATTTTTCTGTAAATTTTTAATCGCATTACTAGTAGTTTGTCCAAATGATCCATCTGCTCCATAAGGCGATAAACTATATCCTCTATTTAATAATCTTTGTTGAATCAATCTAGTTAAATTCCCCTTAGCTCCTATTTTTACAATAACACATGCTTTTAAAGTATCATCTCCAAAATAACCATCTACCTTTAAGCCAGAATTGAATTGTCTATTAAGTTCTTCTTGTAATCTTTTTACCTCATCTCCACTAATACTATTTTTCCATAATTCATTTGTACTATTTGATGAATTATTTGTATTGTTTCCTTGGGATCCACTACTCCCTGAGTCTTCATTTATAGTTTTATTTAATATTCCTTCTGCTATAGATTTGCCTATCTTATCAGCTCCAAGTGCCTTATATAGCTCAACATCTTTTGTTGCTTCAACAAAGCAAGTCTCAACAATCATTGCCTTCATAGAAGTTGCTCTTAATTCATATAAAGCTGTACTATACTTTACTCCTCTATTTTTAAATCCTAAACTTGATAATTTATTTACTACTCTAACTGCGGATTGAAATTTTTCGTTGTAGGTCCATACTTCTGTTCCAATAGCACCATTATAATAGTCATATGCTTTATTAAAATGACAGCTTACAAATAAATCTGCTCCCCAGCTATTAGCTTTATTAACTCCATATACTAAATCACTATTTATTGTATTATATGAATCACTTGGAGTAACATCAAGAACTGTTGCACCACCTAACCTTAAATATTTTATAACAGCATTCTTTACTTTTCTATCTTCTGTGGTTTCATCAATTATACCTTTTGCACCAGGTACACTAAAATTATGTCCACCTCTTACCGCTATTTTCATTTATATATCTCCTTTCATTATCTTTAGTAACTTATTTATTTATCTGTCTATTATATAAATATTCATCTTGTACTCATTTTGTAATTTAAAATTCTAAATTTCCTCTTTTATTTTTATAAACCTTCTTACATTAAAAAATTCTCATTTTGATTACATATGATTTTAATATTTAATTGCTATTATATATATAAAACATTACTAAATAAATTTAAGAGGTGATTTTTGTGTTTGAATTTGTAAAAGAGTTTATTAAAAATCCAAAATCTATTGGCTCAATAACTCCTAGTAGTAGATATTTATCAAATAAAATGATAGAAGATATAAATTTTGAAAATTGTACTTGCATTGTTGAGTATGGACCTGGTACTGGTGTATTTACCGAAAAAATAATTGCTAGAAAAAAAGAAGATACATTATTTCTTGTATTTGAAAATGATAAATTATTTGCTAACAAACTTATAAATATGTATGGTTATAAGAAGAACGTAAAAATAATAAATGATAGTGCAGAAAATATAAAAAAGTATTTAGATATATATAATATTTCTAATATTGACTATATAATATCAGGACTGCCTTTTACTTCATTACCTAAGGAAGTATCAAATAGAATTCTAAAAAATACAAGTAATTTATTATATAACAATGGTAAATTCATTACATTTCAATATTCTTTAATAAAAAAATATTATTTTAAAAGTTATTTTAAAAATATATCGATTGAAAAAGTAATTGCAAATTTTCCTCCAGCATATGTGCTAAAATGTACTTGTATAGATAAAATATAAAATAAAAGCAATTTAGAATATCATAAAATTATAGTATTCTAAATTGCTTTTATTAATCTTTATTATAGATTTATTTAATATTTTTTATAAAATATCTTAAAAAACTCAAATCTTTAGTAAGCTCTGGATGGAATGATGTAACAATAATATTTTTTTCTTTAGCTGCTACAATTTTATCTTTAACTCTGCATAGCACTTCTACACCTTCTCCTACTTCAGTAATATATGGCGCTCTAATAAATACCAGTTCTATCTTGCTACATTCTATTCCTTTTATACATCCATACTCTTTAAAGCTATCTATTTGACTTCCAAAGGCATTTCTTTTTACTTTAATATTCATAAGTTCTAAATATCTTCTTTCATCATTTTCTATTTCTTTAGCTAATAAAATCATTCCTGCACAAGTTCCCCATGTAGGTAATCCTTTTTTTATCTTATCTCTAAGTGGCTCAATCAATCCAGTAATATTAAGGAGTTTTCCTATAGTTGTACTTTCTCCACCAGGAAGTATTATTGCATCTATATTATCTAAATCATTCTTATCTTTTACTTCAATAGCTTCATGTCCAAGTACATTAATATGTTTTATATGCTCAATAACACCACCTTGAAAAGATAATACTCCTATTTTCATTTTACCATCCTCTTTCAGCATATTTTGTCTTAAGCTCTTCAGATGAGCTTCCACTCATAGCTTCCCCTAAATCTTCTGAAACCTCTGAAAGTTTCTTAGGATCATTATAATAAGTTGTTGCAAGAACTATAGCTCTAGCTCTTTTCTCTGGATTACCTGATTTAAATATACCAGAGCCCACAAATACACCTTCACTTCCAAGCTGCATCATAAGTGCTGCATCTGCTGGTGTTGCAATTCCGCCTGCTGCAAAGTTAACTACAGGTAACTTTCCATTTTCATGAACATACTTTACTAAATCATATGGTGCATTAAGTTTTTTTGAAATTGTCATAAGCTCCTCCTTTGGAGCATTTTGTATCTCCCTAATTTCACTCATCATTGTTCTCATATGAGTAACTGCTTGTACTACATCTCCTGTACCTGCTTCTCCCTTTGTTCTTATCATTGAGGCTCCTTCACCAACTCTTCTTAAAGCTTCACCTATATTAGTTGCTCCACATACGAAAGGTACTTTAAATTCATCTTTACTTATATGATACTTGTCATCTGCTGGTGTTAAAACCTCACTTTCATCAATAAAATCTATATTTAATGATTCTAATATTTGAGCTTCTACAAAATGTCCTATTCTAACCTTTGCCATAACAGGTATTGATACAGCTTTTTGAATTTCTTTTATCATCTTAGGATCAGACATTCTAGCTACTCCGCCTTCTTTTCTAATATCAGATGGTACTCTTTCAAGTGCCATAACTGCACATGCCCCTGCTTTTTCTGCAATAATAGCTTCCTCCTTATTTGTTACATCCATTATTACCCCACCCTTAAGCATTTGAGCAAGATTTTTATTTACTACTTTTCTTTCCATTATAAATTCCTCCTTACAATATTTTCATGTCTTTTTTCTATATACTAGTACTTGAGAAAAATTTATGCAAATGTATCGGTACATTTACGGAAAATCTATTAATTATATAGATTAATATTAATATTCTATCTAATATCAAGTTATTATTTATACAAACTAATAATTCCTATGTAAAATCAAAAAGGTTGAATAAACGTACCTTCTGTTCCTATCTTATTCAACCTTAATATTTAGCTTATATCTTTTTTTGTTTTAGTAAGTTTATTATTCTGATTTATTATAAGTATCAGATAATTGTTGAAGCAATGGTTTATTTGGATTTACCCATTCCTTACATATAGTTAATTCTGTAACTGCAGAATGACCCGCTACTATTTGCCCTAACCCATTAGAATAAATAAGTCTTAGTTCTGGATTAGTACTTGTTAATGTAGCATTTAGGTACATTTTTGCTCCTTCTTTTGCCGCTGCTAGCATGCTCATTGCTATAATTTCATTACCTATTTCGGTTTTTCCTTTTATTAGATTTGAAATTAAAT
Source organism: Clostridium perfringens (assembly GCA_040144665.1). GTDB lineage: Bacteria > Bacillota > Clostridia > Clostridiales > Clostridiaceae > Clostridium > Clostridium perfringens_A. Next base: position 93,139 of record JBBVGE010000281.1, on the reverse strand, counting down.
TTTGCATTACTACTCCACCCCTTTAATCGTTTCTTGATTTTTAATTATATCTTGGTTTTCTTTAATAAACTTTTTAATTGCCTTTATTCTTCCTTCAGCTGCAAGCACACTAGACTCGCCTTGTCTTTTTAGATCTTCGTCTGTTATTAAAACATTTATAGCTCTCTGTGCCATAACAGCATCATTTTCCATCTTTAATATGGTTGTTAAAGATAAAACCTCTGCTTCAGAAATTTTTTTCATACTTATATCCTCCATACACAATATATTTTACAATTTTATATTATGTAATATTTAATATAAATAAACTTCCAATTTTATGCATATTTTCTATACTAACAATACCCATTAAAAATACCATTTAATCTAATCAAAAACATTAGAATTATGTCTAATCTTTTCAAAGTGTCGCCAAAGTCGACACTCTAAAATAATAAAAAGAGCCTTATTTAGGCTCTTTTTATTATTTTAAATTTAATTATCTTTCCATTTACATTTATCTTGAACATCCATTAATGCTTCTCCAAATCTTTGGAAATGAACAACCTCTCTTTGTCTTAAGAAACGTAAAATTTCTTTTATCTCTTCATCATCAGTTAAATTTATAAGCCATTCATAGGTTGCCCTAGCTTTTTGTTCTGCAGCCATATCCTCATGTAAATCAGCTATAACATCATCTTTTGCTTGAATATAAGTTGCTGTCCATGGATTTCCTTGAGCATCAGAATAATATAGTGCTTTCCCATGATCTGTATAGTGACCAGCAAGTCCAGCTTTTTTTAAATCTTCAATTGAAGCATTATCCATTAATTGATAAATCATAGTACCAATCATTTCTACATGAGCCATTTCTTCAGTACCTATATCAGTTAATAGTGCTTTAGATTTGCCAGTAGGCATTGTATATCTTTGATTTAAATATCTAAGTGCTGCACTTAATTCTCCATCAGGTCCACCATATTGTGACATTAAGAACTTTGCCATTCTAAGATCATTACATTTCAAATTTATTGGATATTCTAAAGTTTTTACATAATACCACATAACTTAATCCTCCTGCCACTTAATTTCCCAAGGCCATGGCTTATTAGTCCAATAGCTTGGATTCTCTATATAAGCAGAACCGAAATTTCTAATAGGTCCATACTTAACTTCATATTCATTAATTAACCTATCTAATCTTTTAGAAATTTCTTTATATTCATTTGTAGCCTCTTTATTATTAGGGAAATTATCAAGATAAAGATTTAATTCTATTGCATAAAACTGTAGCTTTTGTATTTTATTTAATAATTCGTATTTCATTTTCTTACCTCACCATTATTTATTTCTTCTCTTTATAAGGTCTATATAGATCTTCAAATATTGTACCTTTCCAAAAACCTTCATAGACTGAATATAAATTTTCGTATCTTTGAGGTAATATATATGCACGTGCATACTCTAAGTTCTCTTTTTTATGAGCACAATAAGCCATACATATCATCCTTTCATCATAATTATATTAATATGTTATGCAGGTAAAAAAATAATGTTACATAATAATTTTTAATATCCATAATTATTTAATATTATTATAAATATTTTATTTTTTAATATATTAAAGAGCCTAGAAAATATCTAAGCTCTTTAAATAATTAATAGGAAGTTATTTATATTTTTTATTTATGAGGTAATAAAGTAAATGTATATAATTGTATTCCATGGAGGTCAGATTAATAAAAGATCTTTTAAAACAGTTTTTATAATAATGCCTCATAAGTAATTAAATAAAAATCTTCTTCCACTAAATATTATATTCACTTTAAATAATTTTGTTCAGTCTTTCACAAGTTTTAATTATATAAAATAAAAGTCTCCTATATTTCTATAATAACCTCTTATTAGTATTTAAATAACTATTGAATAATATTTTTTTATTATATTCACAAGTTATTTTTTATAGATTAAACAAAAAATTAAACATATCCTAATAACGCACGTAATCCTTATTATTAGTCTTTAGCTTACGTAACAGTATTAAGAAACTTTACAAAACCTATCCCTTGATTTTATTCTAAAATAGCCGAGGTAATAGCACTAGGTTGGCGGAGATAGATAGAATTAAACTCCAAGCAAATAGATTGACAGTCTACGGATCTACCAACTCATCTATATCTTCATAAAGTAGGTTTTTACACCTACTTTTTTAATTTTTATAATAAAGGGTTTTGATAATCATAAGAAATCCATATACCATTTTAATAATAATCTATTATCATATTTGAATTCTTTATATATTCATCTATTACCCCTACTCTTTTCAGCATACATTATATCTTTTCTTTTTATTAATATATTTTCTTTTATATTTAAAATAGTTATATAATATATCTTCTGTCTTCTCAAATATTTTTCTATTTATAATAAATACCTATAATCCAAAAAGCATCATATTATCTATAAAAATAATACAATGCTTTTTTACTTAATGAGTTAAATAAATTGTACTCGTAATAATAAATAATATTATTAATGTTAATGCTGTTAATATATAACCTTTTCTATCTTTAAGATTAGGACCTAATCCTCCAGAACTTCTCGGTTTAATAACAGAATTATCTGTTGATTTAAAATATAGAATTGATATTTTATCTAATAACTTATTTTTACTCATACTTTATACATCTCCAAAACAATTTTCTTACTTTAATTATAAATCTAACAACTTAATATTTCATTGTATTATAAAAATTTTTAAATTTATTCTTATTTAAACTGTCTAGGCATACTGTACTATATATTGAATGTGATTGTGGGGGTACATAACAACATACTTACTTTATGCTTTTTCTACTATCATTTAACTCTGAATAATTTACTTTTTTTCTATCTGATATACATTAGGATTTTATTTTTTCTAGGCTTAGATATAACTTTAGAAACTAGATTACGAAGATGTGAAATGTATTGTCTGCCGTTGGATAGTATAGATTTAGAAAATAAGATTATTATAGTTGATAAAACTTTAATAAGAGTTGAAAATCATTACAAAATATCAAAACTAAAAATAAATGGGTCATATTGAACAAAAGAAAATTGTTGATATTATTTAAGACATACTAATCTAACTTTATCATTAAAATTTGGCACCGGTTTCAAAACACTTCAAACTTCAAAATAAATTAATTAGGTTATTCCACTATAGGAACTACTATGGATATTTATGCTCATGCTCCAGAAGAAATGAATATAAATACTACCACTGTAATAGAAAACATGTTTAAAATAAAATAAGGGAAGAATAAGGGAAATTTAAAATTTCATCCTCACTCAACCCTTGAATTCAACTCATACGAGATAAGCCATAAGCGGAGTTCTGTACTAAGCAATCATCTATCTAGGTTTACTATTGCTAGCAAACTCAAGCGACACACCACGAAGCGGGACGGGCAGCCCCAAAATGCTTCTTTCTCGGTCTTGCTCCAGGTGGGGTTTACATAGCCATAATGTCTCCATTATGCTGGTGAGCTCTTACCTCGCCTTTCCATCCTTACCTAAGAAAACTTAGGCGGTATATTTCTGTTGCACTATCCTTCGAGTCGCCTCGACTGGCCGTTAGCCAGCACCCTGCCCTATGGAGCTCCGACTTTCCTCTCCTAGCTCTAAGGCTAGCAGCGATTGCACGTCTTACTCGCAAGATTTATGATATCACATAATTTAAAATAATACAAATAAAAATTTTTCCATTTAACAAACAAGTACAAATATTATAATTAATAAAGTCATTATAATTAACCCTGTAAATCCTACTCCTAAAAATAATAATGTAAAAAACATTGCTATACATACAGCACATTTTGCAGGTGTAAACCACCTTATACAATTCAATCTTCTAATAGTTTGCCATCCTGGTAAGCCACCAAAGATTCCGCCTTTTCCTCTTCTTCTCCCCATAACACCATCCATAAAATATTATTATTATTATTTAATGTATGTATCATTTAATTTTTTGTTACTTTTAAAGAAATGTATATGGATCATTACTTTCTTTAGAATCTATAAATTCTATATCTTTAAAATTTTCTTTTAACGCTTTCATGGTTTCTAAAAATACTAACCATTCTGTATTAAAATGTCCTGCATCAATTATATTTACTCCTAATTCTTTATAATCTGATGCAAAATGATAGGTTGTATCTCCTGTTATTATACATTCAGCACCAAGTCTTACCGCTTCACCTATAAAATCTTGGCCACTTCCATTTATTATAGCTATATTTTTAACTTTTTCTACTCCTTCTACAACTCTTAAATTTTTTACGTTAAGATTTTTCTTTATCAAAGATATGATTTCTTTAATATCAATTTCTTTTTCTAATCTAACTATTCTTCCAAGACCTGAATTATTAAATCCATTAATTCTAGACTCTTCAATTATTTCATGTGAAGTAAATCCTAACATCTTAACAATAGTATCGTTTATTCCATTTTCTACTGAATCTAAGTTAGTATGACTTGAATATAATGAAATATCATTTTTAATAAGTTCTATTATTTTACTTCCTAATAAATCATTCTTTACAATTTTATTAGGTTTTCTAAATATAAGTGGATGATGGGTTATTATCATATCGCACCCATTATCTTTAGCCTCTTGTATGACTTTTTTTGTACAATCTAAAGCTAATAGTATTTTACTAACTTCTTGTTCTTCATCACCAACCATAAGACCAACATTATCAAAGTCTTCTTTTAATACTTCTGGTGCTATTTTATTCATAGCACACTTAATATCTTTAACCTTTATACCCATAATCTTTCATCTCCAAACTAATTGCAGTAATTTTCTAAATTAGTTAATATAGCTATCTTTTCTTCTAATTCTTTTTTTCTATTTAAAGCACTTTCTGTATCATCTTCTATAAAGCTTAATATTTTTTCATATTTTTCTTTTTTAGCTTTTATGTATTCTCCCATTAAAGGATGTCTATCTCTTAATAATTTTGGACTAATTTCATAGTAAATAGGATCTAACTCTGTTTCTTCTCCAGCCTTAGCTTTAACTTTAAATAATTCATAATACTTGTCTTCATCTATACATAAATCTTCGGCAATAACTTCATAGCCATTAGTATAAAGATATTCTCTTAATACTTCTGGATTTTGTGCTGGCTGAAGTACCATAAATTCTAATTCTTCTACCTTATCTTTATCAGCTTCAAGTATATCTCTTATTAAATTTCCACCCATACCTGCTATAATAGCGACTTGAGCTTCTCCAAGTTTTATAGTTTCTAATCCTCCACCTAATCTTGTATCAATATTTTCGTCAACACCTTCAAATATTGAATTTAATTTAGCCTTATCAAGTGGATCTTTATTTATATCTGATGCAATAGCATTCTTACATATTCCATTTTTAACTGCATATATAGGAATATATCCATGATCTGTTCCAACATCAACTAAAGTATCGCATTCTTCAATGTGATCTACTATTAAACTTAATCTTTTACTTAATTCCATAACTCGTCTCCTATTTTCTAACAATGATTTTTAATATAGTTTCTCTTTTGTTTCACAAAGTTTTATTATAACATATAATATCAAAAATAAAATAGCACCATTTATGGTGCTATTTTAAGATTAATCTAAATAATCTTTAAGCTTTTTACTTCTTGATGGGTGTCTTAATTTTCGTAAAGCTTTTGCTTCTATTTGTCTAATTCTCTCTCTAGTAACATTAAACTCTTTACCAACTTCTTCAAGAGTTCTAGCTCTTCCATCATCTAATCCAAATCTTAGTCTTAGTACCTTTTCTTCTCTTGGAGTTAATGTATCTAAAACATTTATAAGTTGTTCTTTAAGCATTGTAAATGCTGCTGCTTCAGCTGGTGCTAATGCATCATCGTCTGGAATAAAATCACCTAAATGGCTATCCTCTTCTTCTCCAATTGGAGTTTCAAGTGAAACTGGCTCTTGAGCAATTTTTTGAATTTCTCTTACCTTTTCAACTGGTAAATCCATAACCTTTGAAATTTCTTCTGGGAAAGGATCTCTTCCAAGTTCTTGTAATAATTGTCTTTGAACTCTTATTAACTTATTTATAGTTTCAACCATATGAACAGGTATTCTTATAGTCCTTGCTTGATCTGCAATAGCTCTTGTAATCGCCTGTCTAATCCACCATGTAGCATATGTTGAGAATTTATATCCTTTTCTGTAATCAAATTTCTCTACAGCTTTTATAAGACCTAAGTTACCTTCTTGTATAAGATCTAGGAAAAGCATACCTCTTCCAACATATCTCTTTGCTATACTTACAACTAATCTTAAATTTGCTTCCGCTAGTTTCTTTTTAGCATATTGGCTTCCCTCTTCTATCTTCTTTGCAAGTTCTATTTCTTCCTCTGAGGATAATAGTGGAACTTTACCAATTTCTTTTAGATACATTCTAACTGGGTCATCTATTGCAATACCTTCTGGTACACTTAAGTCTAATTCCTCTTCCTCTGCCTCAGCTTCTTGTGGCTCACCTATAACTTCAATCCCCATTGACTCTAAAACTTCATAGATTTTTTCTATTTGTTCTGGAGTTAATTCAATATTATCAATCTCATCCATGATTTCTTTATAAGTTAATGAACCGCTTTTCTTTCCTTTATCTATAAGACTTTTAACTACGGTCATCTTTTGATTTCTGTCTTTCTTTTCTTCTTTACCTTTTACCTTTGTTTTTCCTGCCATAATTTTGTGACCTCCTTCCGTCATGACCAAATTAAACCCTCTCTCCCTTTTTTAGTGCATCATTTATTTTATTTAGCTCTAACGCAATTTTTATTGATTCCTCTATTAATCCTTCTTTTTCTAACCCTTTTAATTTTTCCTTAAGCTCTTCTGCTTTCTTCCTAAGTTTAAAATCCTTTATCTGTTTTATGTAGTCTAATATTAGTCTGTGTACATCTTTACCTTTTAAAACTTGGAATTCTTTTATTTTTACCCATTCTTTAGAAGAATCTACGTCATCGCAACCAGCTTCAACATGTAGATTAATATTATTTAATCCCTTTTCTTTAGCCTCTTTAATTAAATTAAATATCTTTGCATGCGCTTTAGAATTTAAGTCATCTGATGAAATATTTAAAGTTATATCCTCATAACAATCATCCTCTAGCATTAATTTTATTAATGATTTTTCAGCTTTTATATAACCAGGCTCTACATATAATTTTGTTCCATATTCTTCCTTTTTATTCACTAAATCATCACTTTTCGTATTTCTTGTAATAGCAATCAGGTCATATAATGACTGTTCTTTGATTCCTGTGTCTTCTGATATGCTTTTTATATAAATATCTTTCTCAACAGGATTAAGATTTACTAATATTTCTGTAACTCTATTACCATATTCTACAAGTGAAGATTTGTCTTTAAAGTTTATTCCTTCCTTTGCTTTGCTAAGTCTATAAGATATTAAACTATCAGCTTTATTGACTAATTTTAAGAAAGCTTCTCTTCCATTACTCCTTACAAATTCATCTGGATCTTTTCCTTGAGGAATTTGAAGTACTCTAACATCAAAACCAGCCTCTTTTAAAATTTCAAGTCCTCTTAAAGTTGCTGTTTGACCTGCAACATCTGCATCATAAGAAATAATAACCTTATCTGCATATCTTTTAAGTAATCTTGCTTGATTAACTGTAAGCGCTGTACCTAAAGATGCAACAACATTTGTTATTCCATACTGATGAAGTGAAATTAAATCCATATATCCTTCAACAATAATGAAATATCTGTCTTCTATTTTGTTTTTGATAGCAAAATTCAATCCATAAAGATTTGTTCCTTTTTGGAAGACTAATGTTTCTGGAGAGTTTAAATATTTCGGTTTTGAATCATCTAAGACTCTACCACCAAAGCCTATAACTTCTCCTTTAATATTAAATACAGGAAACATTACTCTGTTTCTAAACCTATCGTATATTGTTCCTTTTTGACTTCTAATTACAAGCCCTGCTTCAAGCATTAAAGCCTCATTAAATCCTTTTTTCTTAAGGTACATACGAAGGTTCTGCCATCCATCTTTTGCATAACCTAAACCAAATCTTTTTATGGTTACTTCTTTCATTCCTCTATTTGTAAAATACTCCTTTGCATTTTTATCCTTTTGAAGGTTAGAGAAAAAGTATCTTGCAGCCTCTACATTTATCTTATATAAAAGTTCTTTCTTTTTAACTACTTCACTTTCTTCTCCATTTCCAAGGTTTAAAGGAATGTTTGCACGCTCAGCTAAAAGCTTGCAGCTTTCTATGAAGTTTAAGTTCTTTTGCTTCATTACAAATGTAAGTACATTGCCCGCTTCTCCACATCCAAAGCATTTATAAATCTGCTTATCCTGTGAGACGCTAAAAGAAGGCGATTTTTCTCCATGAAATGGACAAAGTCCCATATAATTACGCCCTGATCTTTTTAGTCTTACTGTTTCTGAAATAACATCAACAATATCATTTTCTTGCTTAATTCTTTCAATAGTTTCTTCTGTAATACGCAAGGAGCTTCTCTCCCTCCTCAGCTTTTTTTATGCAACTTATATTGTATTCGACATTTTTTTTAGTATTCCTTCTTTTATTTCTATATAATTATAGAATATTATATTTTTTTACTCTTTATTATTTATTCTGCTTAAAGAATGAAATTCCTTCTTTTTATTCAATAATTTTATGTTTCCTAATTTTGTATTTTTTATTCCTTAAATTAGTATATTACTAGTTTAGGAACATAAATTTCATTAAACTTATTAAGACAATAATCGTCACTCATACCTGCAATATAATCCGCCACCCCTCTATAAATTCCTTCTTCCTCTACTATATCTTTATAAAGCTTTGGCATTTTTTCTGGTTTTTTAGTGTAAAAATCTATTATTGCCTCTAAAATAAATTTTGCTTTATCTCTCTCTACTTTTAGAATTTCCCCTAGATAAATATTTTTGAACATAAACCCTCTAAGTTCTCTCATAGCTTCATCTTTTTCTTTGCTAAGCCCTACTTTAAATACGCCTTCATCCAAATTCTTATTTGATTCAATTATAAAATCTGTAACTAATGTCTCTATTCTTTCAGAATGAGTCCTTCCAAGAACTTTTATAACTTCTTTCGGTAGTTCTTCTTCATTTAATAGATTTGCTCTTATAGAATCATCGATATCATGATTTATATATGCTATTTTATCTGAATACTTTACAACTCTTCCCTCTAAAGTAATAGCATCATTTTTTTCATTTTTAGAAAGACCACTATGCTTTAAGATACCATCAATAACTTCCTCTGTTAAATTTAATCCTTCTCCATCCTTCTCCAACCTTTTTACAACTCTCACACTTTGTTCATTATGCTTAAACCCTTCTTTAAGAAATTTATTTAATACTTCTTCTCCATTATGTGCAAATGCAACATGACCCAAATCATGTCCTAAAGCTATTGCTTCAATTAGATATTCATTTAATCCAATTCCAATTCCTATTGTTCTTGCAATTTGAGATACCTCTAGTGTATGAGTTAATCTATTTCTATAATGATCGCCATTTGTTCTAATATAAACTTGAGTCTTATCCTTTAGCCTTCTAAATGCCTTTGAATGCACTATTCTATCTCTATCTACCATATAACAGGTTCTAACTGAATCATCTTTTTCTTTTCTTTCTCTTCCTCTGCTTTTAAATGAATTTTGTGCTTCTTCTCTTAATGTCAACCTTTCAAACTTCTCAATTTTTTCTCTTATAACCATCTATTTTCACCTCATATCAACTATTCTATAATTATCTCTAAAATCCTCTAATTATTACTTCAATTTATTATTTGCAAAAATTTAAAATTTATTATTTAAAATTATATTATTCTATTTCATACTTATTACTAATAATATAATAATAAGCAATTATTTGAGGAGAGTATTTATGGATAGAAAGAAACAACCCCAAGTTATAGATATTTTTTCTGAAGAAAGTATGAAAAGAAATATATTAACTCATTATGGATTAGAGAATGCTAAAGTTAATATCGTAAAATTCAAGGATACAGATAAACAAAGAGCTGTATATAAAGTATGCTATAGAGGAAAATGTTACTGTCTAAAGAAGGTTTATTTTGATGAAGCTAACCTTTTATTTGTATACTCATCATTAGAGTGGCTTTGGCAAAACGGAATAAAAACCCCTAAATTTTTAAATACACTTTATGGAAGTAAGTTTGTTAAATTTAATGAAATGTATTTTATCCTTACAATATGGATAGATGGAATAAAATGTGACTTTGATAACCTAGATCACGTTATAATCTCCTCAAAGCAATTAGCAGCTATACATTCATGTTCAAGAAAGTTTACTCCAATTGAGGGAAGTGAAAAAAGAATAGGCTTTTCTGACTATTACATATCAACTTTAAAGCATTTTAATCAAATACTGACATCTTATAATACCGCTTGTAAATTATTAGATAATTATTCTATTGAGTTTTTAGAAAAATTTGATGATAATTTAGAACTTGCTAAATGGGCATTATATTTATCTTCCCATATAGACAATAACGAACTTTCAAGATCTTTATGCCATGGAGATTATGTAAATAAAAATATAATTTTTGATAAAAGTACTCGTATATGGGTTATTGATTTAGATAAATGCAAGCTTGAATATTCTGCAAGAGATTTAGGGTATTTTTTAAGAAGATTATTAAGAAGAGATCATACTAAATTTGATGTAGAACTTACACTTTCCATTTTAAGAGAATATAATGATATAGCTCCACTTACCCCTTCTGATATAAGATATATTTTATCATATGTATGTTTCCCACAAAAGTTTTGGAAATTATCAAGGGATTATTATAAAAATATAAGAAAATGCAATAAACATTCATTCTTAACTCTATTAAAAAAATCAAATGAAAATACTTATTTTCAGCTTAAATTTATTAAAGAAATTTCATCAAGAATAGAACTAGAATATGGATTTAAATTATAGATAATTTATATAAGAAATTTTCACTTTATATGTAATGAAAAACAGCCTAGGATTTCTAGACTGTTTTTTGTATTAATTATCTTTTATTTTTAACTTGTGCTTGTGCTGCTGCAAGTCTTGCAAGTGGCACTCTAAATGGTGAACATGAAACATAATTTAATCCTATGTTATGGCAGAATTCAACTGATGATGGATCTCCGCCATGTTCTCCACATATACCAAGCTTAATATTTTCTCTTGTGGATTTTCCCTTTTCTGCAGCCATTTTTACTAATTGTCCTACTCCTGTTTGGTCTAACTTAGCAAATGGATCTTGCTCATAGATTCCTTTATCATAATAAGATGCTAAAAATTTAGCAGCATCATCTCTTGAGAATCCAAAAGTCATTTGAGTTAAATCATTTGTACCAAATGAGAAGAATTCAGCTTCTTTAGCTATTTCATCTGCTGTAAGTGCAGCTCTTGGAATTTCAATCATTGTACCTACTGTATACTCAACTCTAGTTCCTTTTTCATTCATCACTTTTTCTGCAGTACTTACCACTACATCTTTAACATACTTTAATTCTTTTAATTCTCCAACAAGAGGAATCATTATTTCTGGAACTACATTATATCCTCTTTCAATATTAACAGCTATTGCAGCTTCAATTATTGCTCTTGTTTGCATTTCAGCAATTTCAGGATAAGTTACAGCAAGACGACATCCTCTATGTCCCATCATTGGGTTAAATTCATGTTTGCTGTCAACTGCTAACTTAATATCTTCAACATCTACATCAAGTTCTTTAGCAAGAGCTATTTTATCCTCTTCTGTATGAGGTAAGAACTCATGTAGTGGTGGGTCTAGAAGTCTTATTGTAGCTGGCATTCCTTTAAGCGCTTCATATATTCCTATAAAATCAGCTCTTTGCATTGGTAGAATTTTATTAAGAGCTTTTCTTCTATCTTCTTCAGTCTTAGCTATTATCATTTCTCTAACAGCTAATATTCTATCTTCTGCAAAGAACATATGCTCTGTTCTACAAAGCCCTATACCTTCTGCTCCAAACTCAACCGCTTGTTTTGCATCTCTTGGAGTATCAGCATTAGTTCTAACTTTTAACTTTCTTATTCCATCGACCCACTCCATAAATGTTGCAAAGTGTCCAGTTATTTCTGGAGTTACAGTCTTTATCTTTTCTCCGTATATATTTCCAGTTGTTCCATCTATTGAAATAAAGTCATTACTAGTATATACTTCACCGTTAACTTCTAATGTCTTAGCTTCTTCATTTACTTTAAGCTCTCCACATCCAGCAACACAGCAAGTACCCATTCCTCTAGCAACAACTGCTGCATGAGAAGTCATACCTCCTCTTACAGTTAATATACCTTGAGCTGCTATCATTCCTTCTATATCTTCTGGTGAAGTTTCAAGTCTTACTAATACAACTTGTTCACCCTCTGCCGCTCTTTCTTTAGCTTCTTCAGCTGTAAATGCAATTTTACCACATGCTGCACCTGGTGAAGCTGGTAAACCTTTTGCAATTGGATTTGCACGTTTTAAATCTTCATCATAGAAAGCTGGATGAAGTAATGTATCTAATTGCTTAGGTTCAACTTTAAGTATAGCCTCTTCTCTAGTAAGCATTCCTTCTTCAACTAAATCAACAGCTATCTTAAGTGCTGCTTGAGCTGTTCTCTTACCATTTCTAGTTTGAAGGAAATATAACTTACCTTCTTCAATTGTGATTTCCATATCTTGCATATCTTTATAGTGGTTTTCTAATGTATTAACAATATCAATAAATTCTTGATATATCTTTGGATTTTGCTCTTCTAATTTCTTTATAGGAAGAGGTGTTCTTATTCCTGCAACAACATCTTCACCTTGCGCATTCATTAAGTATTCACCATATATCTCTTTATCTCCATTTGCAGGATTTCTTGAGAATACTACTCCTGTTCCTGAAGTTTCTCCCTTATTACCAAATACCATTTGTTGAACATTTACAGCTGTTCCCCATTCACCTGGAATATCATTTAATCTTCTATAAACAATAGCTCTTGGATTATTCCATGATCTAAATACAGCAGTAATTGATTCAATTAATTGATCTTTTGGATCTTGTGGGAATTCTTCTCCCTTTTCTTTTCTATAGATTTCTTTGTATTGACCAACAAGTTGTTTTAAATCTTCAGCATCTAGGTCTGTATCAACAGAAACACCTTTTGCTTCTTTCATTTCATCAATTTTATCTTCAAATAATCTCTTTTCTATACCCATAACAACATCTGAGAACATTTGAATAAATCTTCTATAAGAATCATAAGCAAATCTTGGATTATTAGTAAGTTTTGCCATAGCTTCAACAGCTATATCATTTAATCCTAGATTTAAAATTGTATCCATCATACCAGGCATTGAAACTCTAGCCCCTGACCTTACAGATACAAGTAATGGATTTTCTGTACTTCCAAACTCTTTTCCTGTTATTTTCTCAAGTTCTTTCATAGCACTTTCAATTTCTTGAATTATAGAAGGTGTTATAACCTTTCCATCTTCATAATACTTATTACAAGCTTCTGTTGTAACAGTAAATCCTTGCGGAACTGGAACACCTAAAATAGACATCTCAGCTAGGTTAGCTCCTTTACCTCCTAAAAGATTTTTCATTGATGCATTTCCCTCTTTAAAAAGGTAAACGTACTTTTTCTCCATCTCAATACTCCTCCGTTCAATACTAATGTTATCTATACTAGCGGAAGCCTATAATTTGCTCCGTAGTTAACCAAATAAGAAATTATTTATTTTGTCCAAGTTTAACAAATAATTTTGTAACGTTAGTCTTTGATACTTTACCCACTATTTTGTATTGTTCTCTGTCATCTACCATAATTTTTTCTACTATTGGAATACTATCAATTTCATGTTCTATTATTTTTGTTGCAATGTCATATGCAGGATCATCTACACTTCCACATACTATATTCGGCATTCTAGTCATTATAACTCCAACTGGAACTTTATGAATATCTGTACCGCCTATAGCAATTTTTAGGAAATCTTTTCTTGATACTGCACCTGTTAAAAAGCCTGAATTTTCAACGAACAAAGTACCCACATCGTTTAAAAATAAGTATACGATTGCATCATATACCATTGTTGACTCGTTAACTATTGATGGCTTTGACATTATGTCTCCAACTTTAATTTCGCTTATATACTCATGAACTAAACTACTTTTAGGTTTGTTTGAGTATACATAACCAACCTTCGGTCTTGCATCTAATGTTCCTATCATTGTTAAAATTGCTAGATCTGCTCTAAGTGCAGCTCTAGTTACACCTAGCTTTTCAGCTAAACATTCACTAGTTATAGGTTGACCTTCTTTAACTAGCCTAATTATCTCTTCTTGTCTATCTGACAATTTCAAACGAATCCCTCTTTCTTTAAATAAGGAATATTCACATTTGTTATATTTTTAAATTATATACTAATTATACCATGTAATTTTTGTTTGACTATGCTAAATTTTCTGAAAAATCTAACAAATACAATGAATATTCCCTATTTGTTCATTTTATCTTCATCACACAGGTGTTTTTCTTCAAATTTCTTCCATTTATTCCTTATCTTCGAAATTCACTGTGTATGTATATACAGTTTCATCGCCTGTATAAACCTTATGTTTGTTTGTTTTTCTATTTTTGAAGTCATTTTTTGTATTATTAAATTTATCTCTAACCATATCTGCAATTTCAAATGCTTTACCCTTAACTTCTCCAGCAGCTTTCTCAACATATTTATTTACTACTTCAACTGATCCATCACATCTTGTTATTTCTATAGTTAATTTCGTAGCAACTGCTGCTATTACTCCAAAAGCTAAAATCGGTGGAATTATAACAGCTATAACAGTTGCCGCAATTCCAGCATTTACAGGAACATCAACTAAAACAGTATCATCCTTTTTTACTTTTATTCTGCTTACATTACCTTTTTCTATTGTATCTTTTAACCATGATTTAAGTTCATCTATAGTTTCTCCTCTTTTTGATTCATCATTTGATGAATTTTCTTTAGTATAACTATATTTTGAACTTTCTTCTTTAGCAAATGGAACAACTACATTACTTTCTATATATATTAATGCTTCTAGTACATCACCATTATTAGCTTCTAAAGCTTCCTTTGCCATTTCATAGCTAACTCCAGTTCTTTCTCTTATTTGATCCACTTTCTCTAAGGTAATTTCTTTCATAAATTATCACTCCTTCAAGTAATTTAACATTTCTAAGCTCTTTGGCTTTTTCGCATAATTTGACGAAATTATAAATGTTGTAACCCTCTCTATTTCCTTTTTTATATCTTTTGATAAATTAAGTCTAAATATTTTATCTGAATTCATATTTGTTAAAAATTTCAGTGCATTATATGCTCCTTTTGATACATGAAGTCCATGTGTTCTATTACATTCTTCACATACTCCACCAAAATTTGATAGACTTATATAGTTAGAAACACCAAGCTTTTTTCTACAGCTCACACATTGATTTAAAAGAAGACCATACCCTGTAGCTTTTAAAAGCTTTAATTCAAAGGCTCTTATAAGAAGTTCATAATCTATAGCATCCGTATCTAAAAGGTATAATGTTGTTATAAACTCTTTATATAACCATCTATTACTTTCTCCATCCATAAGCCCTATATCAATAAGTTCACAAAGATATGATGAATATGTAAGTTTATCTAAATTACTCATAAGACCTTGAAATGAATTAATAATCTTTCCTTCTTGTAAATTTGATAAATTTTTCCCTTTAAAAATCATATAATCCCCATAGCATAGAGGAAGAGTTATAGCAAATAATTTGCTTTTATTCCTCTTTGCCCCTCTTGCTATAGCTGTAATTTTTCCAAGTTTTTCAGTATATAACCAGACTAATTTATCATTTTCCTTATAATCCTGAGCTTTAATTATTACACCCTGCGTTTTTAATAAGGACAATTTAATCAACCTCCAAAACCTTACTTAAGTTTTTTATATCCTAACTCCTTAAGTAATGTTTGGTTATCTCTCCACTCTTTTCTTACCTTTACCCATATTTTTATATTAACCTTACTTCTTAAGAATCTTTCTAATTCATATCTTGAAGTTTCTCCAATCTTCTTTAGACATTGCCCATTTTTCCCAATTATTATTCCTTTATGAGAGTCTTTCTCACAAATTAAATCAACTTCTATATGATAAGTTCCATTTTCTTTTTGCTTCATTTGTATTACATCTACAGCAATTCCATGTGGAACTTCATCTCTTAATGTTCTAAGAGCCTTTTCTCTAACTATTTCTGATACAACAAATCTTTCTTGTACATCTGTTATCATATCTTCTGGATAATATTTAGGTCCTTCAGGCAATTCATCAACCATTAGCTCTAGTAACTTATCTACATTTTTACCTTTTATCGCTGATATTGGTATTATCTCTTTAAAATCAAATTCCTTTGAAAAATCTGCAAGTGTCTTTGCAACTATATCCTGAGTAGCTTCATCGATTTTATTTAACACTAAAAATACTGGTGCATTTTTTGCTTTTAATGATTCTAATATAAATCTATCTCCTCTTCCTATCTCTTCCCCTGGATTAGTTAAGAAAAGAATTAAATCTACATCTTTTGTTGAATCCTTAGCTGAATTAACCATATATTCTCCTAATTTATGCTTAGGCTTATGAATACCCGGTGTATCTACGAATACCATTTGATAATCATCTGTTGTTAATATTGTTTGAATATTATTTCTTGTTGTTTGTGGCTTATTTGAAACTATTGAAAGTTTTTCACCCATTATATAGTTCATTAAAGTAGACTTCCCTACATTAGGTCTTCCTACTATTGATATAAATCCTGATTTAAACATTTTTCCTCCTGTTACTCTAGATCCTTCCCTGTGAAAGATCCTGGCATTATTTCTTCTAAAGTTTTTTCTATATAATCATTTTCATTTTTTATAATGTAAATTTTCATATCTTTGCTTTCCGCAAATTCTGTAATTACCTGTCTACATATACCACATGGATATGTGTAATTATTAGTATCACCAATAAGTGCAAGTTCTTTTAATACTTTATTACCCTTTGATACTCCATTAAATATAGCAGTACGCTCTGCACAATTTGTTGCCCCATATGATGCATTCTCAATATTGCATCCAGTATATATATTTTCATCCTCAAAAAGAGCAGCTGCTCCAACCTTAAAATTTGAATATGGGCAATATGCCTTCTCTCTCGCTGAAATAGCTTCTTTTATTAATTTTATGTTTGCCATATATACATCCCTCATTTCTAAATTGTATAACCTATATCTTATTGTGTGCTATTTATTATATCACTAATACTTAATTAAAAAAAGTTTTATAGATAAAGGTTTATAATTTAAAAATAGTAAATATAAGTAATGTTATTAAAACACCCAGCAAAGCCCCTACAATAACTTCAAAAGCTGAATGAACTTCAGAGTCAACTCTACTTTGTGCTGTTATTATTGCCATAATAAAACTAAGCATAACACATACAGGCTCTTCTGTTATTAAGGATATAGCCGTAGCTAGTGAAAATGCTAAAGCACTATGTCCACTTGGCATTCCACCTTTTAATGGAGTACCTTCTCCAAATATTGCTTTTACTATTATTGTTACTATACAAACAATAACTAATACAATAAATATAGTATGTGGCTCAGATTCCTTTATTTTATGAAGTAGTATAAGGGATAAATTAGATAACTTATCCCAAAATATAATATACCCAACTACAACTGCATTTATAGCTGTTAAAAGCACTGCTCCTGCAGCTACATTTTTAGAAATTTTAGCAAGTGGATGATAATGATTAGTGTTCATATCAACTACTGCTTCTATTGCAGTATTTAAAAGTTCCGCTGCAATTACCATAGTTATAGTTATGGCAAGTATCAGAAATTCAATTTTTGAAACATCAAAACAAAGACACGCTATTAATACTAACAAAGTTACCGCCATGTGTATCTTCATATTCCTTTGAGTTCTAACAGTATAAATTATTCCATCTATGGCATTATTAAAACTATCAACAATCTTTTTTAATCTCATAAAAAATCACCCTTGTTTTTTATCTTGTAATATCTAATTTTCCAAGTATCTCCTCTTCTCTTTTCCTCATTATTTTTTTATCTTCATCTTCCATATGATCATATCCTAAAAGATGTAATACTGAGTGTACTACTAAGTAGCAAGCTTCCCTTTCAAAAGAATGATTATACTCTTTACTTTGTTCTAATGTTCTTTCTAATGATAATACTATATCTCCTAAAACTAATTCTTCCCCATCCATAAATGTTACATCAAAGTTATTATCTTTATATATTTCTTTAAAAACTTTTTTATTCTCATAATCTAACATTGGGAATGAAAGCACATCAGTTGCTCTATCAATACCTCTTGTCTCATTATTTATACCTCTTATTTCTTCATTATCTACAAAAAGCATAGATATTTCACAATCAATAAATACGTCTTCTTCTTTTAGTGCAAAGTTTATAACACTTTCAAGCTTTTTTATAAATTCATCTGTTACTTCTATTTTATCTTGTCTATCATCTACATAAATCATATAATATTCTCCTTGTTAATTTAATTATAAATTAAATTATGGGGAGTGTTCCTCTCCCCATAAAAATTAACTATTTTTAATCTTTTTCTCTGTTGGATACTCTATCCTTTGATGATAAATACCATATAGTGCCTTAAGGAAACACTTACGTATTTTTTCTAAGTCTTTTAGTGTTAGATCACAATTATCTAGCTGACCCGAATAAAGCTTATCTTTAATAATGTTATTTACCATCTCCTCTATCTTACCCTTAGTTGGGTCAGAAATAGACCTAACTGCAGCTTCTACACTATCAGATAACATTATTATTCCAGCCTCTTTACTACTTGGAATTGGTCCTGGATACTTAAAATCTTCTTCTTTTACCTCTTCAGGATTTTCTGCATTATTCTTCATAGTGTAATAAAAATACTTTACAAGTGTAGTACCATGATGTTGCTCTATTATATCTTTAATAACATCTGGAAGATTATATTCTTTTGCAAGTTCTACCCCATCTTTAACATGAGATATTATTATTAGTGTACTTAAATTAGCATTTATTTTATTATGAGGATTTTCTTTTCCTATTTGATTTTCACCAAAGAAAAATGGTCTCTTTGTCTTACCTACATCATGAAAGTATGCTCCTACTCTTGCTATTACAGGATTTGCATTAACTTCTTCTGCTGCCATTTCTGCAAGATTTGCAACTAACATACTATGATGATATGTTCCTGGCGCTTCCATTAATAATTTTTTTAATAATGGATTGTTAGGGTTTGATAGTTCAAGTAACTTTAATGTCGTAACAACATCAAAACTTGACTCTAAAAATGGTAATATCCCAATAGCTAAAACTGCTGAGAATACAACTCCCACAGCTGCAATACCACTAAACATTAATATTTCTTTAAAATTATTTGAGAGTAATACACCAGTTGTAAAGGTAAGTAGCGCACTCATCACCATTAAAGAAATTGATGAGTAAAATATATCATTTCTTTGTTGCATTTTTCTAAGTCCTGTGGAGCCAAGTATAGCATTTAAAATTCCAAGCATTATAATTTGAGGATTAAAGTTAACTAAAGCTCCTATTACAATTACATTTATGCTACATACAACAAGTGATAATTTATAATCAACTAATAATGCTATAAGTATCGGTGCACAAGCAAGAGGAATTGCAAAAGGTGACAATCCGCCTATTACTCTTGCCAAAATAAAACTAAATATATTTATTATATTAATAAGTATAATAAGTTTAGTATTTTTATAAACTTCTTTATGATTCTTTGAAATATATACATGTTGTGTAAAGAAAACTATTATTGTAAATAGCGCAAGAACAGCATAAAGAATTAAAAATGAAGTACCTCCACTTTGATCTAATAGTCCTAAATCTTCAAGAATAGCTATCTGTTCTGCTGTAATAGGTTCTCCTTCACTTACTATTGTTTGATTTTTTTTAATAATTACCTTTGGAATATTTTTTTGTACTTCTTTTATAAGCTCATCTGTTTTTTCTTTATCGTAGAAGAAATTCGGTTTTAATTCTGGAACTATTAGCTTTTTAAGAACTTTCTTTACACTAACTGAAGTGTTTATTTCATTAATTCTTCTTTCCGCTAAATCAGTTGCCTTTTTAATACTCTGTTCGTTACCATCTTGAATATTCTCTTCATATACTTCTTTTATTATCCCATTAACTTCAAACTTTATATCATTTAATGCTTCTTGTGATAAAGCAAGTAATACTTTATAGTCACTTTCAGATAAGTTGCTATTACTAAGCTCTAAAAGTTCTTTTAGTCTCTCTTTCTTATCATCAACTGTGGTATTTAAGTTTATAATTTTATTAAAAACATCATCAATATTCTTCTCTACCTCATTTTGCACCTCCCCTTTAAGGGTATACGGCTTATCAATCTTTTCTGTAGCTTCTTTAATTTTATCTTGAGTTGCCAATTCATTCACTGTATCTCTAGGTGCTTTTATATCTACCCTTGCAATATCCCCCTCTTTCAAATCATATTGCTTTGGTGCAATTGCAGATATAAGTAATATATATGTTATAATAATTGTAATAGTATTTATTAAAACTCTTACATATTTCTCTTTAGGTTTAATTTCTAATTTATTTTTTCTTATCAAGTTTACCACCTTCTTATCAACTAATATATAGCCTCCTGTTATGATGCAATATCTTCTTCAACTGCAAATCTTGCAATAATTTTTATCTTCCCATTACCAATATCTTCTACATCATAATTTCTTCCTACCACTTTAGCTTCATTAGTTAAATCTTTTACAAGAAACTTTTCAAGTTTTTTAACGGATTCTTCTACTATTTCATCTTTATTTAAATTAATTTCTTTGTTTTCCATTTCATAATAAGTAACAGACTGGACTATTCCATCTTTATCTTCTATTTTATCATAGTTCTTGAAAGAATTTGTAGCCTTTTTTAAGTAAATTTTCTTTCCACCTAAATTTAAATAGATATCTCTATCTTTATTTCCTGTTCTCTCTAATTTTTCACCATTTATTTGAACTTCTAAGGTTCTTTCGTAAAACACATTAGCTATTACTACACCCTCTGCATTTACAACGTATTTCTCCTCCCTAAGCCCATCATAAGGGTAAATTAAGATATCACCTTGTTTCACTATATCTCCTGGGCTTACAGCAGCTGTTCCTGATTTAGTATAAACTCTTTTCACTTCTCCATCTTTCTTTGCTGTAACCTCACCTTCTCTTCCATCAGAAATTTCTGGCGGATTAACCTTTTCTTCAACTTTAAGTTTTAAACTTGAACCTTCCATCCTAGCTCTAACCCAAAGTATCTCTGGACTAAGATCTTCTAATTTCTTTTCAATGTCATATACATTTATTTGACTTTTGCTTAATCCTTGTTTAACACCTAAACTACTTAATAGCTTTCTAACCTCAAAGGGAGATACATTTTTCTCTGTCTCTATATCAATAGCCCATATACGAGTTGAAAGTATAAATAACATAGCTAAAAATATTGCTCCTCCAATAGCAAAAGAAATTCTTTTTTTCAATCTAGAAATTCTTATTATAGCACCTTTTCTCTTTATTATTTTTATTTTTCCATTACACCTTTTAACAATTTTTTTTACATCATCATAATCTTCACCATATATATTCATAGTAAAGGTAGCTGCATCAACTTTTCGTATATTATCTACTCTTATATCATTTTTCCATAGTGCATTTAGCATTTGTTCTGTATTTATAAGGGTAACTTCCACTGTTATTATTATCAATTTTTTTGTTTCAAAATTCATTATAAAACCTCTCCATAATTAACTGATTTAAATTTTCCACTCAAGACTATTGTTTCAGAAGCTATATATAGAATTTCAAAATTCATCCCCTCTATTTTTACAATCCCCTTATTTGTTTTAACTTTAATACACTCATTTTCAAAACTTTCTATCCCCTTATGATTTTCAATTGTTATTTCACTGTCTCCTAAAACCGTTATCTTAGGCAAATCCATCATTACATCTTTAGGAAGATCAATCTTTTCTAAAATCTCATTTTTTTTGTTTACTATATTTTCTCTCACCAAACTCTCCCCCTTACAATATTTCTATCATAGTAATTTATGATTTTTATATTGTTTTAATACCAAAAAAGAAGCTGAGCTTTAATAAAGCTCAGCTTCTTTCGTATAAAAATAACAAAAAGGACTCTTATAAGAGCCCTTTTGCTATTTATTATTTAAATAATTTTTCACTATTTGACTTACAAGTTTGCCATCAGCCTTACCAACTGTTTTTGGTCTAACTAACGCCATAACTTTTCCCATGTCTTTTATGCTATTTGCACCCGCTTCTATAGCTGATTCCTTAACGATTTGTAAGATTTCTTCTTCGCTTAATTGCTGAGGAAGGTAATTTAGCAAGATATTGATTTCAGCATTAGCTTCATCCACTAAATCTTGTCTATTACCTTTTTCAAACTCAAGCACAGCTTCTCTTCTTTGCTTGACTTCTCTCGCTAATATCTCAATTACTTGACTATCGTCTACAGGTTTACTATCTGTTTTTTCAACTAGTAAAATTGCAGCTTTAGCAGTACTTAATACATTAGCCTTAAACTTGTCTTTTGCCTTTAAAGCAGTTTTCCAATCTTCTTGAAGTCTATCTTTAATTGTTGGCATTTTCTATACCTTCTTTCAAAATACTACTTGAACTTTCTCTTTCTAGCAGCTTCTGATTTCTTTTTCTTCTTTACGCTTGGCTTTTCATAATGTTCTCTCTTTCTAACTTCTGAAAGAACTCCAGCTCTAGCACATTTTCTCTTAAATCTTCTTAACGCACTTTCAAGTGTTTCGTTTTCTCCAACTTTTATTTCTGACATAATTATCCCTCCCTCCGCTAGCTTAAATTATCAATTCAATCAGCTACGGGCTTAATAACACAAGCTATATTATACATTATTCATGTTAATTGTGTCAACAATTTCATGAAAGATTTTTTAGCCTGGTGGCCATTTTAATTCTCTACCACCTAAAACGTGGAAGTGCATATGATCTACCGTTTGACCACCTAGAACTCCACAGTTATTTACAATTCTATATCCATCTTCTGAAATATCTAGTTCACTTGTTATTTTATTTATAACTTCAAAAATATGTGCAACTACATTAGAATTTTCTTTTGTTATGAAGTTAGCACTTTTTATATGTTCTTTAGGTATAACTAAAAAATGAACTGGAGCCTCTGGACTTATGTCGTAAAAAGCATATACATATTCATCTTCGTATATCTTATTTGATGGAATTTCTCCATTAACTATTTTACAAAAAATACAGTCTGACATAAACTCACCCCCTTTAATAGAATAGTTACTTTATTATTTTACCACTTTTCCTTCTGCATAGTCACCCTTTGCTGATAAAATTTTTACTTTTATTATATTTCCTATATCATCTTTAGAAGATCCACTTACATGAACTTTAATAAAGTTTCTAGTATAACCTTCGTATATTCCTTCTTTGCCTTTTATCTCTTGCTCAATTAATATATCCATTTCTCTTCCTATTAAGCTTTGAGTAACTTCAGCTTCATTTTTTTCATTAAGTTCTATTAACTTTTTACTTCTTTCTTCTTTTTTATTCCCATCAACTTGATCTTTCATCTCTGCTGCTTTTGTTCCAGTTCTTGGACTAAATTTAAATATATGAGTTTTAGTTAATTTATTTCTTTTTAAGAATTCGTATGTTTCATTAAACTCTTCATCAGTTTCTCCTGGGAATCCAACGATAACATCTGTTGTTATTGAAGCATCCTCTAGGGTATCTCTTAATATGTTAACTATTCTTTCGTATTCTGATGCTGTATATCTTCTATTCATTCTCTTTAATGTAGCATCACATCCACTTTGTAATGATAAATGGAATTGAGGGCAAAGTTTTTTCATATTCTTAATTTTCTCTATAACATCATCTGTAAAAAATGCAGGTTCTATAGATCCTATTCTAACTCTTTCTATTCCATCAATTTTCTCTATCTCTTCAAGCAATGTAACTAAATTAACATTACCTTCTAAGTCTAATCCATAAGACGCAGTATGAATCCCTGATAATATTACTTCTTTAAATCCATGGGCTGCAAGTTGTTTTATTTCTTCAAGAACGCTATTAAAGTCTTTTGAACAAACAGCTCCTCTTGTGTATGGTATTAAACAATATGCACAGAATCTATTGCACCCATCTTGTATTTTTAAGAATGCTCTAGTTTTATCTCTATAATCTTCTATCTTTAATTGTTCAAAATTCTTATTTCTAAGCACTCCACTCACTTCTATTTGTGGTTTTTTCTCATCAATAGCTTTATTTACATAATAAACTACTTCTCCCTTATTTCTGCTTCCAAGAACAACATCTACGCCTTCTATTCCTGAAACTTCTTTAGGCGCAATTTGAGAATAACATCCAACTACTGCAATTATAGCATCTGGATTTAATCTTCTTGCTCTACCTATTATTTGTCTTGATTTTTTATCTCCCATATTGGTAACTGAACATGTATTTACAACATATACATCTGCAATTTCCGTAAAGTCTACAACTTCATATCCTTCTCTTACAAATTTTTCAGTCATAGCTTCTGATTCATACATATTTACTCTACATCCTAATGTAGCAAATGCAACTTTCATTAAATTATTCCTCCTAGATCTCCTAACTCATATTGAATTAATGAAGTAGCTACAAAGCCTGCTGTCTCTGTTCTAAGTATTCTTTTACCTAAAGTTATTATATAAGCTCCAGCATCCTTCAATCGTTCAATTTCACTCTCTTCAAATCCACCTTCCGGACCTACTATTATACAGATTCTTTTTATACTTTCTTTATCTATTTCTTTCATAAGTCCCTTAATCCCATAGTCTTCTTTATTTTCATATGGAACTAAAACTAAGTCAAAGGTATTTATTTCATTTATTAATTCATCAATTCCAATTGGGCTTAAGACTTCTGGAATTACACTCCTTTTACTTTGCTTACAAGCTTCAAGTGCTATTCTATTTAATCTATCTAATTTCTTAAAATCACCCTTAAGCTTTACATCTACCCTTTCAGTCATAAGTGGAACAAATTTACTTATTCCAAGCTCTGTGCCTTTTTGAACTATTAAGTCCATCTTTTGAGCTTTAGGCATTCCTTGAAATAATACTATTTCAACATAACTTTCATTATTTATATTTAACTTTTCAATTATATCTAAAGTAACTTCACTCTTTGATACTTCACTTATTTTAGCTAAATATTCTGTACCAGAGCAGTCATTTAGAACTACCTCTTCACCTTCAGCTAGTCTTAAAACTTTATAGATATGTTTTACATCTTCCCCCACTATTTTCCCTTTATTATCAAATATATAGTTTGATGGGGTAAAAAACTTATGCATTTACTCTTCACCTAACCTTTATTTTGCTTTTGCTATAATGCAGTTCCATTCTCCGTCTTTGTTAACTTTGACAACTTCAAAGCCTGCTTCTTCTAACTTATCAGTAACCATACTTACTCTTTCATGTATAATACCTGATGTTATGAACATTCCACCACTTTTTAGTACTCTCTTAACATCATCAATTAGTATGCATATTACTTCAGCAATAATATTTGCAACAACTATATCTGCTTTTCCTTCTATTACTTCAACTAGATTTCCATAAAGTATTTCTATATTATCTAAGTTATTATATTCTACATTTTCCTTAGCAGATTCTACTGCAACTGGATCTAAGTCAACACCTATAGCTTTCTTAGCACCAAGCTTAGCTGCTGCTATTGCAAGTATACCTGATCCTGTACCAACATCAAATACAGTACTATCCTTTTTAACATACTTTTCTAAAGCTTGAATACACATCTTTGTTGTTTCATGATCTCCTGTTCCAAAGGCCATACCTGGATCTAGTTCGACTACTAGTTCCCCTTCATTTTCCTTATATTCTTCCCATATTGGTTTAACAACAATATGTTCTCCAACTTTTGAAGGCTTATAGTACTTTTTCCAGTTATTTGCCCAATCTTCTTCATGAGTTTTAGTAACCTCTACTCTTCCTTCTCCAACATCAAATCCCATTTCTTTTATTTCTTGTACTTTTTCTTTTACATATGTAACAACTTCATCTATACTATCTTCTTCAGAAAAATATCCTTTAACTACAGCATACTCACCCTTATGTTCTAGAACATTTATATCTGCAAAATCCCAAGTTAATGGTCCTTGCTCTCTACCCAATATATCATTAGGGTCTTCAACTGATACACCCTTACAATCTAATATATAAAAAATACCTTCTATAGGTTCAAGTGCCTCACTTGTTGTAATTACTTTTACTTCAATCCATGATCCTTCCATGAAATTCATTCCTTTCTCTTTCATCTATTAATGAACTAATAAATAATTTTACCCTTTTTAAATGAAATCTGTCAAGAAAAGCTTAAAACCCAGATGAATAACATATCCATCTGGGTTTTAACGACACTTCAAAATGTATCATTTATTAACTTATCTTTAATCTTTTTTCTTGCCTTAAGAGTTCTTTTATATTTTACCATATATAAAACCTCCTACCCTTTAATTCCACCTATATTAACACCTTCAGTTAATTTCTTATGGAATATTGAATAAACAATTATTGTTGGTACCATTACTATAACCATTCCAGCAAACATCGCACCCCAATCAGTTGCAAACTTATTTACCTCCATTAAATTTTGAAGTCCAACAGGCAATGTTTTCTTTGTATCTTGAGTTATAAATGTCATTGCCATAGCATATTCATTCCAGAATCCCATGAAATTAAATATTAAAACAGTTATTATTCCTGGCTTTGCAAGAGGTACTATAACACTTGTTAATGTTCTTGTATATCCACATCCATCTATCATTGCCGCTTCTTCATAGTCTTTAGGTATACTTTGCATAAATCCTATTAATATATAAATTGAAAATGGTAATTGTAAAACTGCATAAACTAAACTTAGTGCAATTCTATTATTTAATAAATTAAAATCACTCATTATTAAGAATAATGGAACTATTATATATACTGATTGTATAAACAATCCTGCCATATAAGAATTCTTTAAAAAGTTTGATCCTATAAATTTATATCTAGATAATGCATAAGCCGATGGAACTGCAAGAATCATTAAGAAAGCTAATGCTAATAATGTTACTACTATAGAATTTATAAAATAATCTCCCATATTTGCTTTAGTAAAGGCATTAGTATAATTTTCGAACTTCAATGTTTCTGGTAATGCCCACGGCGCAGTAGTAAATTCACTTGGTGATTTTAGTGAAGATAAAACTGTCCAAACTAAAGGAATAATAACAAGTAAGCTTCCAAAAATTAATACTATTCTTAATATCCAATTCTTTATCTGTTCGCTTTTATTTTCAACTCTCATAGTTATTCTCCTCTCTTTTATGCTTCACTCTTCTTTGTTATTTTATTTAAAATAAGCGCAAGTCCAACAGCCATAATAAATATTACAACTCCAATTGCCATTGCATATCCATAATTTGAATTAACAAATGCTTGTTTGTACATATATGTTAGTAATACCTCAGAACCTCCATCAGGTCCTCCACCTGTCATTACATTTACAAATATAAAACTTAAATTAAATACACCTGTTATAAAGAATACTAAAGTAACTCTTACAATTTCCCAAATCATAGGTAGTGTAACATACCTAAATCTTTGCCAGAATGTAGCTCCTTCTATATCAGCTACTTCATAAAGTTCTGGTGGAATTCCATCAAGTCCTGCCATATAAATTACCATATAATATCCAACCGCTTGCCATACCATTGCCATTGCAAGTGCCCATAAAACTGTTTTAGGATCTCCAAGCCACGCAAGTTGTAGTGAATCTATTCCAAGCATTCCAAAGAAGGAATTTAATATTCCGATGGAAGGATCATAAATGTATGTAAATAAGACACCTATTACAACCATGGATAAAACATTTGGGAAGAAAAACACTAGTCTGTAAAAATTCTTTTCTTTAAGCTTCCCTTGTGTTAAGAAAATTGCTAGTAATAATGAAAACACTATTGTTATACTTGGGAATACTAATAGTAAAAACCCTGTATTTTTTAAAGCTTTTATAAAATACTCATCTGCAAATAAAGTTTTAAAATTGTCAAGTCCTATAAATTTTGCATTATCCGATAATCCTCCCCAGCTATATAAAGACATACTGAATCCTTTTATTATTGGATATACCATAAATAAGCAAAATAATAACAACGCTGGGATTATGCACCATGCTATAAATACTTTCTTTTTCCTATCTTTCACACATATCACTTCCAATGCACTATATTTAGTAATGGTTGGGGTTTACCCCAACCATTATCCATAATTTTCTAATATTTATTATTTTTTTAACGCTTCACGAAGTTTTGCATCTGCTTTTTCAAGCTTGTCAGCCCACTCTTTAGCAGTTATCTTTTTATTCATAATTGAAGCCATTGGGTTATAAACTTCATCAGATATATTAACCTCTGTTCCAGTTACAGTCTTGAAGTCAAGAGCTATTGGTTTAACACCATTTTCAAATATCTTGAAGCATTCATAGTTTGATTGATTTAATTTTTCTTTAGCAAATTCTAAACCTTTTTTAACTGGTACAACTGCACCTGATAGTTCAGAGTTTAATTTTACATTTTCATCTTTATATTGGAATGCTAAGAATTTCTTTGCTAAATCTTTATTCTTAGCAGCTTTTGGAATATACATTTGCTCCATCATAGTAGTTGCATATTGAGTATCTCCATCTTTAAATACAGGAGGTGCCATAAATCCAAATGAGAAACCTTCTTTTGGAATTGTATTTTTCATCTCATCTTCAAACCAATTTCCATTTGGTATAAATAAAGCTTTTCCATCTAAGAATGCTTGTTGTGCTGCTGTATGGCTCATACCAACTGTTCCTTTTAATAGGTAATCATCTTTTCCTATCTTTTCAAAAGCTTCTAAAGCTTTTTTAGCACCTTCGCTATTCCAAGCGCCTTCTTCATAATTAAATACTGCTTTTAATGCTTCTTCTCCACCAGCTGATGCAATCATAGGCCATATCATAGCTTCATTGTATGATGGATTTAACCCTTGATAAGTAAATAATGCTTTTCCATCAGCTTTAGCCTTATCTCCTAAAGCAAAGAATTCATCCCAAGTTTTTGGTGCTTTATATCCCTTTTCTTCAAAATAAGTTTTGTTATACCACATACCTGTTACATTATAGTAAAGTGGTGCTAAATATACTTTTCCATCTCCATATGGGGCTGTAAGTGAAGTATCTAAGAATCCATCTAGAATCTTATCTTTAAGCTTTCCATCTCCATCTGGACTTTCACCTTCAAATACATCTGATATATCTTCTAAAGCATTGTCTTTAATTAAAGATGTAGCTAAACCTGATTTATCAGTTGATCCTAAGTATATAAAATCTGGTGCATCTCCTGATGCTATTCTAGGTCTTACTATTTCACCAATTTTTGGATTGGCTTCAACATTAACTTTAACTCCTGGATTTTCTTCTTCAAACTTTTTACTAATCTCTTTCCAATACTCTGAACCATGTCCACCTTCAAATACCGCAATGTTTAATACTTGCTCTTCTCCTGGTTTTGAAGTAGCCTCTTCAGCTTTGTTTCCACAGCCTGCAAATATTGATAAACCAACAGTTGTTGCTGCTAAAAGAGTTAGCATTTTAATACTTCTCTTCTTCATTTTATTCTCCCCCTTAAATACTTTTTAAATTTACTTTATAATTACCTTACAACTAAATATTATCATTAATCGTTTTCAGTTAATATAAACGCTATTTACAATAATATGGAATATTTTTACGTAATTATTTGTAACATTTTTTCTTAAATTCACTAGGATTTATTCCATAGAATTTTTTGAATAATTTATTGAAATAAAACTGATCATCAATTCCTACCATTAAAGATGCTTCCTTTATCATAATTGACTTATTTGAAAGGAGCTCCAGGGCTCTATTCATCTTTCTTTCATTAATAAAATACGTAATATTTTTACCTGTTTCATTCTTAAAAATTCTGCTTAAATAACTTTCATTCATATTTATAGTTTTAGAAAGCATTTTTAAAGAGATTTTTCTTTCTATATTTTTATCTATATAATTTATAATATCTTCAATTTCTTTTCTATAAGTTCTATTATTTGCATCATTTATCCAATTTTCTATATTTTTAAATTCTTCTCTTAAAAAAGCTTTAAGAATAAGTATATCTTTACTATCCTCAATAAATTTTCTTATATAATTAAATTTATCTACATTTTTAAATCCTTTTTGCAATTCATTCCCTTCTATATTTGCAAGAATAAATATAAATACCTCCTTTACATACTTAGGATGAGCCTCTTCTTTTATTGAATAATCAATTATTTTATCTACTAAATATGAATTATTACTAAACTCTCTTTCTCGTACATTTTTTACAATTTCCATTGGATATTTTATTTTTGTGTAATCAATATATTTAAATTTAGGGATAATTGAACAATCTATAACAGATTCTTCACCTAAATAAAATCTCCATTGAAATAAATCTACTATTTCACTAAAACAGTTCCTAAAACTTTTTTTCCCATTATATTCTTTAGATAAAGCAATTGACATAGTTATATTTAAGTACTGCTTTATATTCTTTACAATATTACTATTTATATTAATTAATCTATTTCTTTCACTATTTCCAAATATAATTATTCCACTATGATTTTTTATAAAGACTATCTTATAATTAATTTCTTTATAAATAGTTTCATATATAATGTTTTCTATATTTTTCTTAAGATTTGAATGTTCTTTTATTTTATCTTTATAAATCTTGTCTATATTGTCCACTTTAAAATAACTAACATTAAAATTATCATCTAATATTTTAAATTCTTCATTATCAATACACTTTAAAAACTCTTTCTCATCTATTTGTTCTTGATTTATCATAAGAAGTAAGTTCTTTTTAAGATCTTCAATATCAAAACTCTCTATGTCTTTATATAATAAATTATTATTTTCAATTTCTTTGCTTATCTGATTTATTAATCCCTCTATATCTTTTCCCTCAATAGTAACCTTTAATAAATAATCAAATGCACCTTCTTTCATTGCCATTCTTACTAAGTCATAATCACCATGATTGCTTAATACAATTACTTTACTTTGTAAATTTCTTCTCTTTACCTCTTTAATAAGCTCTATTCCATCTAAATTTGGCATCTTTAAATCTGTTATTATTATGTCAGGTATAATTTCATCAATAACTTTTAACGCTTCTAGCCCATCTTTTTCATACCCGATAACTTCACAATTTAATTCTTTCCAATTCACTATATTCCTCATTGCTATTCTAATTAGCTTCTCATCATCTACTATCAAAACTTTAAGCATTCAATTCCCCTCCTACTTTATTTATAGGCAATGTTATCCTAACTTCTGTACCATAATTAATTACACTTTTTAATTGAACCTCATACTCTTTTCCATATGTTAATTGAATTCTTTCACAAACATTCTTATATCCAACCCCAGATAATTTACCCGTCTTTTCTTCTTTATGCTTGTCTTGGTTAAAACCTTTACCATTATCCTTTATAAGTATTTCTAATACATCATCACTTTGTGATATTAAAATATCTATTTTTTGGTCAGCCTTATCTTCATCAAAACCATGAAGTATTGAATTTTCTATTATAGGCTGCAATATAAATTTAATTATTTTATAATTATAAATTTCATCTTTTATATGATAATTAACTTCAAAAGAATCTCCATATCTAAGCTTTTGTATTACTATATAACTTTTTATATTATCTATTTCTTCTCTTATAGTTACAAATTCATTTGAGTCTACTATTGTATTTCGCAGTAACTTTGCTAAAGCTCCAAGCCCGTTTGATACTGATGTATCTTCATTCATCACAGCTATCCACTTTAATGTATTTAATGTATTAAATAAAAAATGAGGATTAATCTGAGCCTGTAACATTTTTATTTCTGATTCACGTTTTAACTCTTGCTCATACTTAATTTCATTTAATAAACTATTTATTTTATAAATTAATCCATTAAATTGTTTTGATAATATTCCTATTTCATCATTACTATCATCTCTCAAGCTAACATCTAAGCAACCCTCAATTGCCTTATTCATTCCTTTAACTAAATTGTTTATAGGATTATATATACTTTTATAAATATAATTAGACAAAATAATTGTAATAGTTATGAATGTAACCATATATATAAACAACGTTATTATTACTTTTTCTATCCTATCTAGAAAACTATCATAAGTCATTAAATTTACAACTTTCCAACCTAACTTGCTTACATTTTTGTAATTACCTATATATCTTGAATAATCTATAATTGTTTTATCTCCATTTAAGTCTATATGCTGTTTATATGGAAAATTTTGTTGTCCAAATAAATACCTATTCTCCTCATCTAGTACTATTATGGATGCTGAGTTACCCAAGTTTACATTTAAAAAAGTTCCTCCAAAGGCTTTCTCATTTAAAGCTACAAAAATATATCCATTTACAAGTCTAGTTAACGGATCTCTTATAGCCCTAGCCATTGATATAACACCTTGTCCGTCAATTTGAGTATGAAACCATATAGTCTTACCTGGAATCTCCTTTGCTATAGATGAATACTTTAAAACATCTTCTTTCTTAAAATACTTAAATCCTTGAGTATATAATATTGATAAATCATTTGTAAGTACTTCAACCTCTCCAGCACTTGATAATAAATGTAATTTTGAATATAAAAATTCATTCATTCTATTTGCAAAACTATACTCTTCAGTAGCACTCATAATTTTAAATTTACTTAATCCCTCATAAATTAATGGTGATAAAAGGACTTCATCTAATTGTTGTTCAAATTTTCCAACATTTAAGTTAATATTTTCTTCAACAATATTTAGCATCTCATCAGAATAGTTATCTATATTTTCCTTAATAATATTATTGCTTTCTCTATAAGCTATAACAAAAATAACTATCATTGATATTATTGGTATTATTATAAAACCAAATATTAACCGCTTTTTTATTCCAATAGATCTAATAATATTCCTTTTAATTCTACTCATTTCTCCTCCTTTGAAATCCTTATCACAACATATTAATTATTATATCATCTTAGCAATTTTTTTACAAAATTTACTTAATTTTAATATTTAAAACAAAAGATAGTTATGGTTTTCCCATAACTATCTTTTAAAATTATTTATATTCAATCCATCTCATTTCCATTGGTTTAAGTTCTAATTTTTCTTTTAATTTTCCTTCTATCATTAGGTTCGTCTTTTGTATATCTCTAGTATTATTAATTACTGCTATCTTCCCTATATTTTCAAAAGCTGCACATTCAGTATTTACATTAGTAACATAATACTTCTTCATTTCCTCTTCTCTATTTGCTGCAAAGTATACTGCCCTTAAAAGTAATCTACAGTTTTGCGGTGTATAAGGAAGTCCTGCAAAATAAATACTTCTTCCCTTTCCAAAAGAATTTACTACAAGTTGTGCATACTCTCTATCTTTTGATAATATTTGATAATTATCTCCTTTTGCATATACACCATCCATTCCTTCTCCAAAGTCTAACTCTTCATCTATATCCTCAAGTAAGAAATGTTTATCATCTACATCATTATATTTTCTTGTACTTAATGAGAATCCTACTTCTTTATCTACTCCCATTACATCATCCAATTGGAAATATCTCCCTTGATACTGACACGCTGTAGGATCTCCAACACCTATAAATCCACCTCCATTATATACCCATTCTCTTATTTTGCTAACTAAGTCTTCACTCATCCAGTTATCTCCACCACTCCATGCAGTGTAAGCATCACCAGCATTTATTATTACTTTTATATCATCTGAAATTCCACTTTCTTTTATATCGTCAAAGCTTATAAACTCTACATCAACAGGCATACCACTTAAACACTCTATTACTCCAACATAAGAGTAAATTTCTCTGTACCATAAGGCATGTGCTACTTGGTTTGTTTGCCAAGTTCTAAGTTTACCCCATGAATTTAACACCCCAATCTTTAATGAAGTATAGGATTTTGTTCCCTTTATAGTCTCATGAATTTCTCTAAATTCATTACAAATCTTCTCAACTTCATCCACAAACTCGGGGAACTCTTTAGTTAATCCTAAATATCCACCATATCCTATTCTTTCAAGAGGTTTTCTAAGAATCGCTCTTCTAGCTTGAAGCCAATTTTCTTGTCCTTCCTTAACAGGATCTCCCCCTTCTGTAAATACATCTGGGAAGAAGTATGGAAGGAATCTACCTTCTGTATATTTAACTCCTGGTATATCACTTATCATTCTCATAGTAGCTCCATTACCTACAGATCCAACAACAGCATCAAGACCTATTGTTTCAAAATATTTCCCGTAAGGTTCTGTGCCTATCCAGTTGTCACCTAAGAACATCATTGCCTCTTTACCCTTTTCATGACACATATCAACCATTTTTTTTGCAAGTGATGCTACCCATTTTGATTGAAAATCTATATAATCCTTATACTCCTTTGTTGGAACCCTAAATGGTGAATTATAATAACCTTCATCTACAATATCTTCTGGTCTTAATTTATAACCTTTATCTTTTTCAAAATCCTCCATAGCTTTTGGACTAACAGATGAACTATATCCAAACCAATCAACAAACTTTTCTTTTCCTATTTCATTAAAACATAATGTAAAATGATGAAAAAAAGTCGTGAATCTTACAACATCTATTTCTGGATTTTCATCAAGCCATTTTTCTAAAAGTTTTAGCATATGTTTTTGTGATTTAGGTTGTCTACAATCATATGGAACTTCATGTGGTTTATCACCCCAATCATTTGTTATATGATTATACATTTGAGTAGGATCCCATATCATATATACTAAAAAGTTTACTGTATATTTATGCCACATAATAACATCTTTTATTAAAACCTTTTCACTTTTTCTATCAAAAACCCATTTGTCATTATCTAAAACTTCACCTGTTGTTCTATCTATAACTTCCCACCAAAGTTTTTCATCATGCACCTTATCTATATCAAATTGCTCTTTAAAATATCCCTTAAGTAAATCTATCTCTATACTATTTGAAGTTGCAACAACTGGTTCTGACATTAAATAAAGCTGCTGAACTTCATCCATATTTTCTCTAATAAAATCTTGATCATTTCTAGTAGTTAGGTATGTACTATAATTTTTTACACCTAATCCTGTTATCTCTTCACCAAGTTTTGTGCCATCACAATCTCTTATAGCATCTGCTCCCCACTTTTCTATTATATCTTTTATATAATCATTCATATTTTTATCAGTTGGTATTGTAACTCTTCCTTTTCTCATAATTGACCCTCCCTAAAAGTTATTTAATTAAATTTTAATTTATTAAATTAATTATTAGAATGGTTGTTTTTTTTAGATATATATAATATTTTTACTTTTAGTTATAATAGTATAATATTAACTAAAATCTTTAATATAAGAAAAAGAAGCCTAATATGACTTCTCTTTATTATTACTTAATTATTATATTTACTGATTAAATCTTTCTTTATAATCTTTTGGAACCTCTCTACCACTTAGTGTATATGCCATAAGAACAGCTCCATGCCAAGGCTCTATTTCTGGCTCTTTAATTACACAATTTATATTATCTTCATCTAACATAGCCTTTAATGGATCTAGTATTAAACTACCTGATTTAAATACTCCCCCTGTATATGATAATATGAATCCATCTTTTAAGCTTAAAGTATTTGATAATGACCTTATATGAAGAAATAAATTATATGCAGCCTCTTCAAATATAAAATTACATACTCTACATCCTTCTTTTGCAGCAACAGATGCAATTTTAGCAAAAGATGCTATTTCTGTTCTTGCAAATTTTAATCTATTAAATACAATATCTACTACTTCAAAGTAATCCTTTATATTTAATTCTCTTTCCATTATATCTAATAATACTGTTTTTTCTTTTCTTCCGTCCTTTTGCTTAGTATACTCATTAACTACCCTAAGGGCAATCCAATATGCACTTCCATCATCACCTATACCAGGACCCCAACCTCCGCATCTCGCTTCTCTTCCTTCTTTATTCCTTCCATAGGCTATACTTCCAGTTCCTGAAACTATATTTATCCCATCCTTACATCCAGTTCCCGCTGCCCAACCTGCAACAGCATCATTTCCAACAGTATAATTTATCCCCTTAAAAACTTCTCCCACTATATTATCTATAGTACTCTTATCACTTTTACTCTCTCCATATCCAGGTATACCTAAAAACACATGCTCAATATCACTCTTATTTATATTACTTTCTGATAATATAATATCTAGAGTACTTTTAAGTTCATTCTTTAAATTTAAAGCTCCTATTTGATGTATGTGAATTGTACTTCTTTCTATATCTTTAATTACATTAATATCTTCATCTACTAAAATATATCTCGTTTTAGTTCCTCCACCATCTACTCCTAAATAATACATAAATCCATCCCTCCAAAAAATCAATAAAAACATTACCATATTTTTTCATTAATTTTATCAATAAGTTTTTACTTCAGTCAACGGAATAATTGTATATTAAAAAAATAATAGTACAAATGCCTATAATTATACATATAATTTTCTTTATAAAAATTCTAAATATTCTCATTACAAAAAAAGTAAATTATTTAATAATACTAGTAAAAATAATACATAGTGTTTATTTATGTACATCTCTATAATTAAACTATATTGATTGATACTACGTTTTTTAAAACACTGATTAATTTATTAACTACATAAAGGAGAGTTTAATTATGGCAGGATTAGTACTGAAAAATATTAATAAAGTTTATGATAACGGTTTTAAAGCTGTTAACGATTTTAATTTAAATATTGAAGATAAGGAATTTATAGTATTTGTAGGACCTTCTGGGTGTGGTAAATCTACAACACTTAGAATGATTGCAGGTCTTGAAGAAATTAGTAATGGAGAACTTTATATAGGAGATACTTTAGTTAATGATGTCGCTCCAAAAGATAGAGATATAGCAATGGTATTTCAAAATTATGCCCTTTATCCACATATGACGGTTTATGAAAATATGTCTTTTGGTCTTAGATTAAAGAAAATGCCTAAAGATGAAATTGATAAAAAAGTTAAAGAAGCTGCTAGAATATTAGATATTACCCATTTATTAGATAGAAAACCTAAAGCATTATCTGGTGGACAAAGGCAAAGAGTAGCTATGGGTAGGGCTATCGTTAGGCATCCTAAAGTTTTCCTGATGGACGAGCCTCTTTCAAATCTTGATGCAAAACTTAGAGTGCAAATGAGAATAGAAATTTCAAAACTTTACAACGATCTTGAAACTACTTTTATTTATGTAACGCATGACCAAACCGAAGCCATGACACTTGGAACGAGGATTGTAGTAATGAAAGATGGTATAGTCCAACAAGTGGCTACACCTAAAGAAATATATGAAAATCCCGTTAATATGTTTGTAGCTAGTTTTATTGGAAGTCCTCAAATGAACTTCTTATATGGTTCTATTGATAATAAAAATACTAGCTCTACTATTAAAATATTTGAAAATAATTTTTCTATTCCTAAAGATAAACTTAACTTACTAAGGAATTCTAAAGGAAAGGATATCATACTAGGAGTTAGACCAGAAAATATTTATATAGATGATAATATTCCTGATAATGAAGATATGGTTAGGTTTACTGGAACCGTTGATATTTTAGAAAATTTAGGTTCTGAAACTTATATTCATTTAAAGAAAGAAGATAGACATATAATTATTAAAGCAGCTGGTGCTTTATCTTATAGCACTGGAGACAAAATAACTTTTGCTTTTAATGTTAATAAAATCCATATTTTTGATAAAGAATCACAAAATACGATATTTTAAAATTTAAAATATAAACCTATTTTATCCCCAAAATATTTTTTAAAAGGCATAGAATTAAGCTCTATGTCTTTTTTTTATAAAAAAAGACTGCTAAAAGCAGTCTTTAAGATTTATTTAAATAAATCTCTAAATCCTTTTTTATGATGTTCTTCCGCTCCATCAACTTTTTCTCCTGATGCTTCCATAAACATCATAAGAGCTTCTTTTTGCTTTTCGTTAAGCTTCTTTGGAATATCAACTATTACTTTAACGTATTGATCTCCTCTTCCATTACTATTAATCTTTGGAACACCTTTACCTTTTAATCTAAATAATGTTCCTGATTGAGTTCCTGCTGGTACTGTATACTTAACATTGCCATCAACTGTTTCAACAGTTATTTCTGTTCCAAGAGTAGCTTTTGCCATTGATATATGTGTATCTACATATATATCAACACCCTTTCTTGTAAACTTATTAGAAGCTGCAACAACTATCTTTACATAAAGATCTCCAGCTGGTCCACCATTACTACCATGCTCACCTTGTCCTCTAAGTGGCATAACATTTCCAGTATCAACACCTGCTGGTATATTTACTTTAATCTTTCTAGTCTTTCTAACTTTGCCTTTGCCTTTACATGTTGGACATGGCTCTTCTATAATCTTTCCAGTTCCATGACATTTATCACAAGTTGTTGTACTTACAAAACTTCCAAGAGGAGTTTGTCTTTGCACTCTTATTTGTCCTGAACCATGACATGATGGACATGTCTTAGGAGTTGTTCCAGGTTTAGCACCTGTTCCATCACAAGTTTCACAATTTTCACTTCTTGTAACAGATATTTCTTTTTCTACTCCCTTTATTGCCTCTTCAAAAGTTAGTCTTATTGTGTATTCTATATCAGCGCCTCTTCTTGGTCCATTATTTCTTGATGAACCACCGCCACCGCCTCCAAAGAATGAATCAAATATATCTCCGAATCCTCCCATATCTGAGAAGTCGAAGCCACCAAATCCACCAGCTCCTGCTCCAAATCCACTTCCATCAAAATCAGCTGTTCCAAATTGATCGTATTTAGCTTTTTTCTCTGGAT
Organism: Clostridium perfringens; assembly: GCA_040144665.1. GTDB lineage: Bacteria > Bacillota > Clostridia > Clostridiales > Clostridiaceae > Clostridium > Clostridium perfringens_A. The sequence goes on along the minus strand of JBBVGE010000281.1, from coordinate 53,881 downwards.
CTGAAAGTACTTGATAAGCTTCATTAATTTCTTTAAATTTCTTTTCAGCTTCAGCATTTCCTTGATTTTTATCAGGATGGTATTTTATAGCTAGCTTTCTAAAGGCCTTTTTTATTTCTGAATCACTTGCACCTTTTTCTAAACCAAGGATTTCGTAATAGTCTTTTTGTGCCATCTATTTTCACCACCATATTTTATAATTTCATAAACTTTACAAAAGGGAAGACGACACTTGCCTTCCCTCTTTGTATTATATAAGAGATTGTAGTATATTTACAACTATTTATCGTCTTCTACTTTAAAATCTGCATCTACAACATTATCATCATGTGGTGCTTCATTAGTTCCTTGTGCTCCACCCATGTTGTTTGGATCGAATCCTTCAGCTCCTGGTTGTTGAGCTCCAGCTTCTTGGTATATCTTTGATGATATTGCGTAGAATTCTTGAGTTAATTCTTCGATAGCTTTCTTGATACCTTCTATATCATCACCATCTTTAATTTTCTTAACTTCTTCTAACTTAGCTTGAACTTTTGCTTTATCATCAGCTGAAACTTTATCTCCAAGTTCTTCTAATGTCTTTTCAGTTTGGTATACAACTTGATCAGCATTGTTCTTAACTTCTATTGATTCTTTTCTCTTCTTATCTTCTTCAGCGAACTTTTCAGCTTCTTTTACTGCATTTTCTACTTCATCATCACTTAAGTTTGTTGAAGCAGTAATTGTAATGTTAGCTTCTTTTCCTGTTCCTTTATCCATAGCTGATACTTTAACAATACCATTAGCATCTATATCAAATGTAACTTCGATTTGAGGGATTCCTCTTGGTGCTGGTGCTATTCCTGATAATGTAAATCTTCCTAAAGTCTTATTATCAGCTGCCATTTGTCTTTCACCTTGAACTACGTGAATTTCAACTGATGTTTGACCATCTGCAGCTGTTGAGAATGTTTGACTCTTCTTAGCTGGTATTGTTGTATTTCTTTCTATAAGTGGAGTAGCAACTCCTCCTAAAGTTTCAATTCCAAGTGTTAATGGTGTAACATCTAATAATAATACATCTTTAACTTCTCCTGTTAATACACCTGCTTGAATAGCTGCACCAATTGCAACACATTCATCTGGATTTATTCCCTTTGAAGGTTCTTTTCCTGTGAAGTTCTTAACTGCTTCTTGAACAGCTGGTATTCTTGTTGATCCACCAACTAATAATACTTTATCTATATCATTTACTGAAATTCCAGCATCAGCAATTGCTTTCTTCATTGGTTCAATTGATCTTTGGACTAAGTCATGAGTTAATTCATTGAATTTAGCTCTAGTTAAATTCATATCTATATGTTTTGGACCAGTTGCATCAGCTGTGATGAATGGTAAGTTAATATTTGTTTGTGTTGATGATGATAATTCAATCTTAGCTTTTTCAGCAGCTTCTTTTAATCTTTGAAGTGCCATTTTATCTTGTCTTAAATCAATTCCATTTTCAGCTTTGAATGTGTCTGCAATATAATCCATTATCTTATTATCGAAGTCATCTCCACCAAGCTTTGTATCTCCATTTGTTGATAATACTTCAAATACTCCATCACCAAGTTCTAGGATAGATACGTCGAAAGTACCACCACCTAAGTCATATACTAATACTTTTTCTTCGTGATCTGCTTTTTCTAAACCATATGCTAAAGCTGCAGCTGTTGGTTCATTTATTATTCTAAGCACTTCAAGGCCTGCTATTTTACCAGCATCTTTTGTTGCTTGTCTTTCAGCATCATTGAAGTAAGCTGGTACAGTTATAACTGCTTGAGTAACTTTTTCTCCTAAATAGCTTTCTGCATCTGCTTTTAATTTTTGAAGTATCATTGCTGATATTTCTTGTGGTGTATATTGTTTATCATCTATTTTAACTTTATAATCAGTTCCCATATGTCTCTTTATTGAGATTATTGTCTTATCTGGATTAGTAATTGCCTGTCTTTTAGCAACTTGACCAACTAATCTTTCTCCATTTGCTTGGAATGAAACAACTGATGGAGTTGTTCTTGAACCTTCTGAGTTAGTTATAACAACTGGTTCTCCACCTTCCATAACTGCTACACATGAATTTGTAGTTCCTAAATCAATTCCTATTATTTTTGACATAATTTATTCCTCCTTAACGCAAACCTTCGTTTGTTATTAATTTCTATTTAATTTATGTTATTGTTTAATTTAATTAGCTACTTTAACAACAGAATGTCTTATAACTTTATCTCCTCTTTTATAACCTTTCATAAATACTTCAGCAACTGAATTATTATCAAGATTTTCATCTTCAATATGCATTACCGCTTGATGAAGATTTGGATCAAAACCTTCTGATGTTTCTATTTCTTCAACGCCTAACTTTTCTAAAGCTGTTTGGAAGCCTTTAAGAGTCATCTCAACACCTTTTTTCATGTCTTCAACACTTCCATTAGCTTCAACTGCTCTTTCTAAGTTATCAAGATTTGGTACTATTTCTTTTAGTACATCTATACAAGCATCTGTGTAGATACCTTCTTTTTCTTTAGCTGTTCTCTTTCTATAATTTTCATATTCAGCTGTAACTCTTAGAAGTCTATCTTTTAAAGTCTCAAGTTCGTTAGTTAATTTTTTGTTTTCTTCTTTAGTCTTTTTAAACATTTCTAACTCATCCTCTTCTTTTTTGTTATCATCATCTTCCTGAGACTCTTCTGATACTTGCTCTTCCAATACTGGTTCTTCTCTATTTTCTTTTATATCTTCATCAGCCATGACATTTTCATCATCTTTGATCTCATTTTCTAAATTTTCATTGTTTTCTACCATTTCGTTATACACACCTCGTCTCCTTTAATTTTTAGACTGTCCCTTTAAAGTTCTATTTAATTCTTTCATGACCTGTGCCATTATTGCGATTACTTTTGAATAGTTAATTCTTCTAGGTCCTATCAATCCAATAGTTCCTTTTGCACTATCGCCTAGTGAGTATTCAGCTGATATAACACTACATTCTTTTGCCTCTGGAATATAATTCTCATCACCAATTTTTATTGTTATATCATTTTCAGGTTCTATAAGCTCAACAACACAATCTTTATTATGAAGAAGTGATAATATTTCTTTTGCCTTTTCTATATCGTTATACTCAGGAAAATTAAAAATATTTGTTGCCCCCTCCATAAATACCCTAGAAGTATCATCTTCTTTTAAGCACTGATATAATGCTGGAAGCATTGCATTAAAGACTTCTTCATATCCATGTAAATCTATTTTTAAGTTATTTATAACCTCTAAGTTAATCTCATTTATTGAAAGATGTAAAAGTCTTTTACTTAAAATATTATTTATCTTATTTAATACTTCTATTGAAGGCACCTTATTAATTCTAATTATTTGATTCTTAATTAAACCTCCATCAGTAACAATTACTGCTAAAAGACTTCTCTCATCAAGATTCATAACTTGGATTGATTTTAAATAGCTCATACTCATAGAAGGTGTTTTTACAACACATGTAAGATGTGTTAATTCTGAAAGTAAAGCACTTGCATTTTTAACTATCTTATTAACTTCTAGCATTGCTGAGTTTATAACATATTCTTTTATCTTTAAATCTTCTTCTTTACTTAAAAGCGGCTTTTCCATTAAGCTATCTACATATAATCTATATCCTTTGCTTGATGGAATTCTTCCTGCAGAGGTATGAGGTTGTTCTAAATAACCCATATCTTCAAGATCTGCCATTTCATTTCTTATTGTTGCAGACCCAACTCCTAAGTTGTGATTCTTTGCTATTGTTCTAGAACCTACTGGCTCCCCAGTTTTAATGTAATCATTGATAATAGCTTCTAATATTTTTATTTTTCTATCATCAATAACCATATCATCACCTCTACTTATTAGCACTCACTAACAACGAGTGCTAACGACTATATTTAAATAATATTCTCGTTGATTATTTTTGTCAACGAGAATTTTTACTTTTAAATATTAATTTATCTAATTTAATCCACATTATCTTTCTTTTTCTTTTATTTACTTCTATTTTTTACTATTTACAATATAAATTCGCTCATAACCCAATTTGATACCTCTATTCCTTTACCAGTTAAAAAAATATAGTTATTTTTTTCTTTTAAAAGATCCTTTTTTATATTATCCTTAATTACTTCCCCATATACATCATATATATCTTTTTTAAATTTCTTTTTAAAATCATCTTTATTTACGCCTTGGATCATTCTAAGTCCTAGAAACATAAATTCTTCCATATTTTCTTTTTCAGTATTTTTTAAAATATCTTCGTATACCTCTTTACCAATACATATTCTTTTTATGTATTCTGTTATACTATCTATATTTTTTATTCTGTTACCATTTATATATGAACTTGATGATACTCCTACTCCTAAGTATTCCTCACACTTCCAATAAACTTTATTATGATAACATTCCATTCCCTCTTTTGAATAGTTAGAAATTTCATATTGATGATATCCATTTTGCTCTAATATATTCTTTGTTAATTTGTACATTTCTCTTTCATCATCTTCTTTTGGAAGATTAAGAAGCCCCTTTTCGCTCATATCATAAAAAGGAGTTCCTTCTTCAATAATTAAACTATAGCATGATATATGCTCTGGATTTAACTCAATAATATCATTTAATGTTTTTTTGTAATCAAAAACGCTTTGATTTGGTAACCCAAACATAATATCAATATTTATATTTTTAAAACCAAATTTCCTAGCCCTATTATAATTTTCACGAAATTCTTCTATTGTATGTATTCTTCCTATTTTTTTAAGTAAACTATTATCAGTTGTTTGAAGCCCCATACTTATTCTATTCATTCCGCAATCTCTTATAATTTTAAGTTTACTCTCTGTTAATGTTCCTGGATTACACTCTATAGTTCTCTCTGCATCTTTTATATAACTTAAACCGTTTAATTTATTTAATAACTTATAAAGATTATCTTCATTTAAATGTGATGGAGTTCCACCTCCAATAAATAAACTCTTAATAACTTTATCACTACACTTTAAATCTATTTCTTTAATTAAAGCATTTATATACTCATCTTCTAATCCTTCTTTTCCTGCATATGACGGAAAATCACAGTAAAAACACTTTTGTTTGCAAAATGGAATATGTACATATAATACGATTTCTTTCATTTAAATTCACCTTCTTATTTTATTTTTAATTATTATAACAAAAAAGAAGGTTCTAATCTTAATTTATTAGAATCTTCTTTAATAATTTTATAATAAAGCTTCTGCTTGTTCTTCAAGAAGTTTTAATTCCTTATTTTCAGTTTCTATTACAGAAAAATCGTGTATTTCTTTAAAATTATAGAAAAAGTTTGCAAATGCTATTTTTTTAGCTCTATTTATATCAAGGTCTATTGCTATTTTATCTAGATAATCTACTTCTACATCTCCATAATTTCCATCAACTAAAGCTAGTCCAATTAATTCAAAATATATAATCCTTTTTATTCTTTCTCTGCTTCTCTTTAAAATATCTATTATCTCATTATAAGATAATATTCCTATTTTATCATTATTTAACCCAAGTTCCTTTACATAATCATCTATTAATCTTTTTTCTTCTCTGGCAACTACATCATCAACATTTGCAAATTGATCTAAAAGGTTTGCAAATGCAACTGCTTCTTCATTATTAAGTTCTTTTAAAAACATCTAAAACCCTCCTTTTCTTTTGTTTATTATACATTAAAATAAACTTTTTTTCATTTCACTTAAGTAAAACTTAATTCTTTTCTAACAAATCTATATTATCTACATTATGCATTATAAGATTCTTCTGAACTCTATATATCCTTGTTTTTATTTCACTATTCTCAAATAATATAATAAGTTCATGATTTAAACCATTACTATTAATATAAGTATCTATACTGCTTCCTTTTACACTTATAGGGATTATGTCTCCATTACGCCTTTTAAGAGTACCTGTTATAATACCTTCTCGCCTTAATTTTTTACATTTTATTCTAGGATCTCTTCTATTTACTTCTATCATTAATATACACCTCCATAATTTCTTATAATAATATATATGCGCTACAAATAAATTAATTCTCCACATTAAAATTTATAAAAAAAGAAACTCTAATCCAATTAGAGTTTCTTTAAATAAATTTATTAATCTACTTTTAAAATTGACATGAATGCTTCTTGTGGAACTTCAACTGATCCCACTTGTCTCATTCTCTTCTTACCTTCTTTTTGCTTTTCAAGAAGCTTTCTCTTTCTTGATATATCTCCACCATAACATTTTGCAAGTACGTCTTTTCGCATAGCTTTAACAGTTTCTCTTGCTATGATCTTTGATCCTATTGCTGCTTGTATTGGAACTTCAAAAAGTTGTCTTGGAATTATCTCTTTAAGCTTTTCTGCTATTCCTCTACCTTTATGATATGCTCTTTCTTTTGGTACTATCATTGAAAGTGCATCTACTATATCTCCGTTTAAAAGAATATCAAGTTTACAAAGATCTGCTCTTTCATATCCTTTGAATTCGTAATCTAATGATGCATATCCTCTTGTTTTTGATTTTAAGGTATCAAAGAAATCATATACTATTTCATTTAAAGGAATATCATAGTTTATAACTGCTCTTGTCTCTTCCATATATTGCATATCAATATATGTTCCTCTTCTTTCTTGACAAAGCTCCATAACTGCTCCTACGTATTCAGTTGGAGTTATTATAGCAGCTTTAACAACTGGCTCTTCCATATAATCTATTTCACTCATTTCTGGAAGATTAGTTGGATTTGTAATATCTAAAACCTCTCCATCAGTTTTTTTAATTTTGTATATAACAGATGGTGCTGTTGTAATTATATCTAAGTTAAATTCTCTCTCTATTCTTTCTTGAATTATTTCCATATGTAATAACCCTAAGAATCCACATCTGAATCCAAATCCTAATGCAATTGAACTTTCTGGTTCAAAATTTAATGCCGCATCATTTATTTGAAGTTTTTCTAATGCTTCTTTTAACTCTTCGTATTTTGCTCCATCTACTGGATATATACCTGAATAAACCATTGGAATAGCTGGTTTATAACCTGGAAGTGCTTCTTTTGTTTCTCTTCCACTTTCAGTTATTGTATCCCCAACTCTAGCATCTTTTACATTCTTAATAGATGCTGTAATGTATCCAACATCACCTGCTTTTAATTCATTTACAGGTAAAAAACCTGGTGTGAATACTCCAACTTCAGTAACATCATAAACTTTATCAGTTGCCATAAACTTTATTTTAGTTCCTCTTTTAACCGTACCATCTTTAATTCTTACATAACTTACAACACCTTTATAAGTATCATAATATGAATCAAAAACTAAAGCTTTAAGAGGGGAAGTTTCATCTCCACTTGGTGCTGGTATATCACGTACTACTGCCTCTAAAACATCTTCTACATTTAATCCTGTTTTAGCTGATATCATTGGTGCTTCATCAGCTGGAATACCAATTACATCCTCAATTTCTTGCTTTACTTCATCAGCTCTTGAAGATGGTAAGTCTATCTTATTTATAACAGGAGTTATTTCTAAATCATTATCTAAAGCTAAATAACAGTTTGCTAATGTTTGTGCCTGTATTCCTTGTGTTGCATCAACAACTAATACTGCTCCCTCACAAGCTGCTAAGCTTCTTGATACTTCATATGTAAAATCCACATGTCCTGGAGTATCTATAAGATTTAATATATATTCTTCTCCGTTCTCTCTTCTATAAATAAGTCTTGCTGCTTGAGACTTAATTGTTATTCCTCTTTCTCTTTCAATTTCCATATTATCAAGTACTTGTTCTTCCATCTCTCTTTTAGTTAAAGTACCTGTAATTTCTAATAATCTATCTGCTAATGTTGATTTCCCGTGGTCTATATGCGCTACTATTGAAAAATTTCTAATAAATTTTTGTCTATCATTTTTCATATATAAAACTGCCCTTCTATGTGCAAAAGCAGTTATTTCACCCCCATATATTAAAGTCAAGCTAAATTATATCACACTTTACATAGTAAGTGTCAATAATTTATAGGTTAATATAACTGCTCTTTATTATTTATTTTAAGGCATTATTTTTTCAAATAAAGCCTCTATGTCATTAATTAAATTTCCCGATATATTCTTAACTGCTAAAAATACTTTTTTTATTCCATTTATTAAGTAAGATTCTTCTTTTATTTTTATTCTATTGTCATTTATAGTTACTAAATATTCACCCTCATTTTCGTTATTATATATTTTAACATTTGAATTATCTTGAATAAAACTATTAAACTCTTCCCCAAATTCTGTATTAACAATTTTTTTATTATCATCAGTATTCCCAACTGGTGATAGTGATTTAGTATTTATAACATTAATTTTTACTAATCCAATACTAACAAATGTTAAAATTAAACTTGAAAATACTATTATTAAGTACTTTTTCTTTTTCATAAAGTGTCACCTCTTTAAAAACTTCTATTTATAAAGATTTCCACTTTAAATAGATTTATTCATTTATTTACCATTTATATATTCAGCAATTATCCTAGCAACATATTTAGCTGATGTCATAGCCTCTTTTGATGTATTTATATTAGCTCCAACTTCTAAAAGTATTGAGTTACTAAATATATCTTGATTAAATGAATTGATGCCTCTGTTGTATGTGTATGTTTTTCTTAATAAACCTGGATATAATTCATTAGTTATTGCTGTTAATTCTTTTTCTAATTTATCATTGGCCTTAAACTTTGAACTACTCCTTGAATTTACATACATTATTTTAGCCATATTTTCTCCATTTATATTTGTAGTAAATAAATTCTTAGTTTTTTCTGTTGCCTTTTTAAGATCTACACCATCTCTATGAATATCCATTACAAGTTTAAAGCTATCATTATATTTTTTTGCGTATCCTTTTACAGTTTCTCTCGATCTATTATAACTATCATTATATGAAGTATCATGTATTGTTTTATCATGTATAACTGATATACCATACTTTTCTTCAAGCTCTTTTTCAATTATATTTCCAACGCCAACTACATTATATTTTTGATCATTTGTTGACTTTTCTGATTCAACATAATTTTCTCCTGAATGTGTATGATATATTAAAACTTCTGGCTTTGATTTATTAAGTTCCTTTTTAAGTTTTGGATTATATAAATTACTTTTTTCTTCTTCTGTATATCTTGACACTGCACCATCATTTAATTGAAATGGAATATACTCTTCTACTTTATCAATTTTTTCTAATTTATCATTTAATTTAAACATTGGAATTTCACTATTTACTAATTTTGTTACACTAACATCCGAAAGGCCTACAGCTTCTAATACTATATTTTTTAGAGATAAATTATTTTCATAATATGCACCTTCATCATAAACTTGAGTCTCTATTAGGGGCATTGAAAAATTTAAGAGTTCTACATACGCAAGTCCGCCTCTCTCATTGTTATTTTTTAATATATAAATACATCTCCCAAAAAAGATAACTATGAAAACAAGTAAAATTATAATTCCTATATCCATGGAACCATTTATTTTTTTTACTTTAGTTTTTGATATCACCTATTATCCCCTCCCCATTTTTAAATGTATATGAGGAGTTTTACATAATTATTCTTTTAGTAAATTATTTTTTCTTATTTATATATTCAGCTATTACTCTTGCAAGATACTTTGCAGTTGTCATAGATTCTTTTGATGTATTTATATTTGATCCTACTTCTATAAGAATTGAGTTATTGAATATATCTTGATTAAGTAAATTTATACCTCTATTCCAAGTTTCAACATTTCTTATAAGCCCAGGATACAAAGAATTTGTTATACTTACTAATTCTTTTTGCATTTTATCATTTGACTTAAATTTAGAACTTCCTCTTGTATTTAAATACATTATTCTTGCCATTTCTTCTCCATTTATATCGGTTGTAAATGCTTCTTTGGTTCTACTTGTAGCTTTTTTACGGTCAATACCATCTCTATGAATATCAACTACTAATTTAAAATTATCTCCATAATTTTTATAATATTTTTTTATGGTATCTCTAGATCTATTGTAACTGTCGTTATAAGAAACATCATGGGCTGTCTTATCATGTATAACTGATATACCATACTTTTCTTCAAGTTCCTTAGCTATTATATTGCCAACTCCAACTACATTAAGACTAGGATCATCACTAAAATTCTTAGTCTCCGAGTATCCTTCCCCTGTATGAGTATGATAAATTAAAACCTCTGGTTTTGATTTATTAAGCTCCTTTTTAAGTTTTGGATTATATAAATTACTTTTTTCTTCATCCGTATATTTTATTATTGCTCCTTGATCTAGCTGAAAGGCTTCATACTTTTCTACTTCATCTCTCAGTGCTAGTTTTTCACTTAATTTAAACATAGGTATCTCGCTATTCAACAATTTTTCTACACTTATATCTGAAAGCCCAACTGCTTCTAAAGCTATATTCTTTAAAGATAAATTATTCTCATAATAAGCTTCTTTATCATAAACTTGAGTCTCCACTAAAGGCATTGAAAAATTCAAAAGTTCTACATACGCAAGGCCGCCTCTTTCATTATTATTTTTCAGGATATAAATACATCTTCCAAAGAAAATAACTAAACTTATAAGTAGTACTATAACTCCTATATCCATGGAATTATTTATTTTTCTTCCTTTAGTTCTTGATATCACCTATTATCCCCTCCTCATTTATAAATATATATGAGGAGATTTACATAGTTATTATATGTTTTTTAATTCATGAATTTATTTATATAATTTATGTATAAATAAATAAAAAAGATCAGAATTTAATTCTAATCTTTTTATTTTATAAATCTATAATTTTAGCTCATAAATTTATTTATATCTTCCATATCTAAATTGGGTTGTACAGCTATATTTATTCCATTTGCAATTATTCTTGAAAGAGAGTCTATAACTAAATCAACTTCTTTTGGTGTAACCATTAAATCACCGACATAAGGATCTAGTAACTCTTTTATAAGTACACTCTTTTCATTTCTATCTATACTTTTTATCATATTATAAAATGCTGAATCTTTTTCTGACTTGCTTATAAGTTCATCTATTACTAAATCTATACTATCATTTGCAATAGTTGCAGCATCAACTACTGTTGGTACCCCAATTGCTACAACTTTTATACCTAATGTTTCCTCATTTATTCTCATTCTATGATTTCCAACACCAGCTCCTGGTGATATTCCTGTATCACTTATTTGGATGGTTCTATTTACTCTTTCAATCTTTCTAGATGCTAATGCATCAATGCATATAACTATATCTGGCCTTATTTTATCTACAAGAGCCTTTATAACATCTCCTGTTTCTATTCCTGTAATTCCAAGCACTCCTGGTGCAATAGCACAAACTGGTATTATTGAATCATCAATAGATTCTGGCATTACATCTTTTAAGTGTCTTGTTACCATTATTTTTTCTACGACCTTAGGCCCAAGGGCATCTGGAGTAACCTTCCAATTACCAAGTCCAACTACGAGAGCCGTCTTATCTTGATCAATATTTACTAAAGCTTTTAGTGTCTTTCCCACCGCTTGAGAAACATCATCCATAATCTCTCCATCATATACTGTATAGTCTGGAATATCTACAGTTATATAATTTCCTATTGGTTTTCCTAATTTTTTTGCTCCGTCTTCATTTTTTATTGTTACTTTTGTAACCTTACTATCATTTATTATATCTTCGTCTACAATAACCCCGTCAATCTCGTTTTTATGTGCCTTCGCATAGTCTTCTTTTGCTTCAATTGCAAGGTCTGTTCTAAAATTTATCATACCCTCACCTCGTGTTTTATTATGTATTCTAAATTATTTTTCCTCTTTGTTTAAATTTAATACTTGAATATAATAAACTTCAATGCTATAATATGGTTTGTTGAATGTAAACTCGTACGCAGATTCCCCAAGAATCCTGCTATGAGGCCCTATAAAATTTAGAGGGGGTGAAAAGTAATGGCAAATATAAAATCAGCAAAAAAAAGAATTAAAGTTACTGCAACAAAAACTTTAAACAATAGAATGGTTAAATCAGCTTTAAAAACTGCTATAAAGAAGTTAGAAGCTGCTATCGCTGCTAACAACGCTGAAGAAGCTAAAGCTTTATTCGTTAAAGCTACTAAGTCTTTAGACATGGCTGCTTCAAAGGGAGTTCTACACAAGAACATGGTTGCTAGAAAGAAATCAAGACTAGCTGCAAAGTTAAATGCTATGGCATAGTAACATAAACCGACCATTAAGGTCGGTTATTTACTTTTAGTGAATTTGATTAAGATAATCTTAATTACATAAAAATACCTCACCACTTATTGGTGAGGTATTTTTACTTTTTAACCATGGCAATATTTAAAAGAAATAATTCAAGTTCTGACTTTTTATCCCCAGAACTACTCTTTAGACTTTTCTCTGTATTTATACAAAAACTTAATATTTTTTCAAGTTGTCCTTTTGAAAACTTTTTACTTTGAAGAACTAATTTTTCAACAACAAATTGAGGAATTCTAAATTCTCCAATAAAGTCTTGTACATTCTTACCTTTTAATAATCCAACCTTTATATCATATAGTCTTTTAAATTGATTTTCTATGGTTGTAATTATAAGCATGTGTTGATCTGCCTTAAATAAAAGTTCATTTAATATATCAAGCGCTCTTTCAATTTTTCTTTGTGATATTAAGTCAACTAAATCAAATACATCATCTTCGCTTTTATTTGGAATTAATAAATCAATATCTTTTTTATTTATATCTCTATCTCCTACATAATCAACAATTTTAGCAACTTCTTTTTTAGCTATATCTAAATTCATTGGAAGCTTTTCACAAAGATATCTAAGTTCTATTTTATTTATACTCTTATTATTTTCTTTAAACATAGAATCAACTCTTTTGTAAAAACCATCTCTTTTTAGCTTATCTATTTGAACTACAGTAGATACTTTATCTAATCCCATTATATTTTTATTTTTCTTTACGGTATCTCTCTTATCTCCAAATACATGATATAAAACTAGTATAGTATGTTCTGGCATATCCTTTAAATATTCCTTGATACTATTATATAAACTTTTACTCGAAGCATCTAACTTCTCTTTTAAAAATGCACATCTATAAACTATAACTACTTTCTTTTCAGCCATAAATGGTAGAGTCTCACATGCATTCATAATTTCATCAAAAGTGCATTGTACTCCATCAAACTTAATAAAATTTAAATCTCTAAGATCTTCATTAATATATGGATTTACTAATTTTCCTACTGCCTCTTTAATTAGTTCTTCGTCAGCACCACAAAAAATATATGAATTCTTAATTTTTTGATTTTTTATGTCCTTCTCTAATGTTTCATAATTTATCAAACTAATCACCTTTCAAATTCAATTTACTTTACTAATATATAATCACCTAATATAACAATCTCACTTGCCTCATTCTCTTTGAAATTTATTATATCATATTTTACTTCCTTTTTATTCCCATTAGATACATTTAAATAATAACTTGTTCCTCTTACATTTAGAATATAATCTTTTCCTTCTTTTTCTAAATAATTACTATCTGATATATTTATTTTTTTAAAATCCCTATATCCTTTTGATGATGTTGTTTTACTTTTCAAATCATCCATATTAGCTTTTTTATCAGAAACTACTATTCTATCCCCCTTATAAGATATTAATAGTCCCCCTTCTTTTCTATAACTTATTTTAGGATTAAAACTATATAAATTAATAGAAATTAAAACTATATAAGCAATAGGTAATACTATAATTTTCTTAACTCCTCTTCTATATAAATAATATGTAATTAATAGACTTATATAAAAACAAGCATATTCAGTAGTTATATTTAAAGTTTCTGGAACAAAATTCAAAAATAGATTAGTTATATCATCTAAAATATTTATTATTATATTTAATATAAAACTAAAAAAATCAAATATTTCCTGAATACCTATCATGCCAATACAAATAACTCCGGTTATAAGAATTAAATTTATAATTGGAATTAAGATAATATTTCCAACTATAAATCCAATAGAAAATTCATTAAAGAATATTATAAGTAATGGGAAAGTAAATATCTGAGCAGCAAGGGATATGCTTATTGTATCACCTAGAAATTCCGGTATTTTATATAACTTTCTTTTTATACTTTTGCTATATAATACTATTCCTATAGTTGCACTAAAAGATAATAGAAATCCTATGCTAAAAATACAATATGGTGACATAAAAAATATTATTATAGCACTTATAGACATCCCACCTATTGGATTATATTTTCTCTTTAATATAAGTCCTAAGTTAGAAAATAAAAGCATTATAAATGCCCTAAAACTTGAAAAAGCCATTCCTGTCATAATTACATAAATAAATGTAATTATAAGAGACATCTTCTCATTTAAAAACTTTTTAAATATTAAAAATATAATACCTATATGAAGTCCAGATACACTAAGTGCATGTATAACCCCAAATCTATTCATATATTCTTCATCTTCTTTATCTAATGAACTATCTCGTCCAAATACTATTGATGTAACTAACGAAGCTTTTCTTACTCCGATATTATCTGTTAATTTCTTTTTAAACTTCTCTTTAATTTTTGCTAATTTAGTAAATATACTGTTATTATTAACCTTAAACTCTTTAATCTTATATTCTCCAATTATACCTTTTTCCTTATCTATGTCTCTCTTAAAGCTTCCTCTAGCTAATATTAAATCTCCTTCTCTGCAATCTTTTAGTTTACCCTTTAAAATTATCTTTCTTCCATATATTTTCCCTATCCCTCCATAAGAATAGTTTCTTTCAACTCGTATCCTCTCATATTCGTTAATATTTAAATTATAAAAATTATTATTTATTAAAACTCCAAGAATAAAGATAAATAATATAAAAACTAAAAACTCTTTTCCTTCTTTTAAAAATATCCATAAAAATAAAAGGCTAACTAAAGTAATAGCTAGCCATAAATCTCTATCAAAATATCTATAATATAAACTACTAATAAGTAGTGCTATAGCTATATATAAAATAGGTAATTTTACTTTTCCTATTTCAAATATTCTCATACCCTTACCACCTCATAGATAATTATTGACAGATAACAATTTTCTATTCCTTTATTTGCTTTTCGGATTAAATATAATAGCCATTATATATCCAAAGAAAATAGATGCTGTAATTCCAGCTGCTGCACCCTTTACTCCTCCAGTGAATATTCCAATCAATCCAACTTCTTTTACCTCTTTTATCACTGCAACCGAAAGAGCATTGCCAAATCCTGGTAGTGGGATTGTAGCTCCAGCTCCAGCAAATTCAACAAGTCTATCATATATTCCAAATGCTCCAAGTATAGCACCTAAGGTAACAAATAAAACTAATATTCTAGCTGGTGTAAGTTTTGTTTTATCCATAAGTATTTGAGCTATGACACATATAAGACCACCTACAATAAATGCTTTTACATAATCCATATGACTATCTTCTCCTTTCTTTAATCCATTTCAATAGCTACAGCATGAGCTATTCCTGGAATACTTTCACCTTGAAGGGATGACGTAGGACTCATAAGAGCACCAGTAGAAATTACCAAAGCACTTTTTATTTCTCTTCTAATCATCTTTTTATATATATATCCAGCCGTTACAACAGCTGAGCATCCACATCCACTTCCACCTGAATCAGTTCCTTGAACTTCATTATCAAATATGATATCACCACAATCAACATGATTTTCTCTTATATCATAACCATATTCTAATATCAGTTTATCCGAAATAGTTTTACCTACTTTACCCAAATCTCCAGTTGTTATTATGTCATAACTTTTAGGAGTTCTACCTGTATCTTTAAAATGCTTATATAAAGTATCTACTGCTGCTGGAGCCATTGCAGCTCCCATATTATTTGGATCCATTATTCCATAATCTTTAACGATTCCAGTTGTGACATGTGTAATTTTAGGAAATTCATCTCCTTCTTTTCCAAGTATCATTGCACCTGAACCTGTAACTGTCCATTGAGCTGTTTTACTTCTTTGAGAACCATACTCTAATGGAAATCTAAACTGTCTCTCAGCTGCACAAAAATGTGATGAAGTAGATGCAACAACATTATTTGCAAATCCTCCATCCATAATTAATGCTGCAAGTCCTAAGGATTCAGCCATAGTAGAACAAGCACCATAAAGTCCAAAGAATGGTATGTTAAGATCTCTAGCCGCAAACCCTGAAGATATTATTTGATTTAGTAAGTCTCCTGCAAACATATAATCTATATCAATTTCTTTTAAGCCAGCTCTTTTTATAGCCTCAGTAATAGCCGTATACATCATTTCACTTTCTGCTTTTTCATAAGTTTCTTTTCCACAGGTATCATCGCTTAAAACTTCATCAAAATACTCTTTTAAAGGACCTTCTCCTTCCTTTGGACCGACTATTGAAAAAGCTGATATTATTCTTGGAGGATTTTCTAACTTTACTGTTTGACCTCCAACTTTTTTAATCGTTTTGTTCATTTTAAATCCAACTCCTTACTTTAAAAAAACAAATCTTTTATATAATAGATTAATCCTATAATTACAGAAGTTCCAATACCATAGACTAAAACTGGACCTGCTATTGTAAATATTTTCGCAGCAACTCCTAAAACAAAACCTTCTTTTTTAAACTCTATAGCAGGTGCGACTACCGCATTGGCAAATCCCGTTATAGGTACCACTGTACCTGCACCACCATAATTTGCAATCTTATCATATATTCCTACCCCTGTTAGTAATGCCCCTAAAAATACCATTATTATTGCTGAAACACTTGCAACCTGTTCCTTTGGAAATCCAAATTGCAAAAATATATTTGATATTAATTGTCCTATATCACAAATTATTCCACCAACAAAAAATGCTCTAATACAATTCCTTGTAAGTTGTGGTTTAGGTTCACTTTCTTTTGAAAGAGTTTGAAATCTTTGTTTTACAGACTCTTCTTTAGATTTTATTTTTTTCTTACTCAAAATTACAACCCCTTTCTAAATTTATATAGTTAGTATTTGTAAAAATTTAAATCTAACACTGGGAAATATAGTAAATCTATTGAAATCCATAAAAAAAAGAAGGATTTTTAATCCCTCTTTTTTTACTCTTTTAATTTTTCTTTCATTTTTAAAAGTACTTTTTTTTCTATTCTAGACACTTGAACTTGGCTTATTCCGAGCATTTTAGCTACTTGAACTTGCGTCTTATCTTTAAAATATCTAAGCATTATAATTTGTCTAGACTTAACATCTAGTGTTCCTATCGCTTCTTTTAACGCTATTCTGTCAATCATAGAAGTATCATCTTCTCCTTTTTGACTAAGTTTATCTATTAAAAGTACAGGAGCGCCATCGTCTTGATGAATTGTATCGTATAAATACTGCATACTAGATGATGCTTCAATAGCTATAATAATCTCTTCCTTATCGATTCCAGAATACTCAGCTAACTCATCAATTGTAGGATCCCTATTAAGGGTTTTGGTAAGCTCTTCTTTGCAGTAATGAATTTTTCTAGCTAAAGTTTTAACATTACGGCTTACCTTAATTATTCCATCATCTCTTAAAAATCTTTTGATTTCTCCAATTATCATCGGAACTGCATATGTTGAAAACTTAACATTAAATGAATCATCAAAATTCTTTATAGCTTTAACTAGCCCAATTGAACCTATTTGATATATATCTTCATACTCATATCCTCTGTTTAAAAACTTTTTACTAATAGAAGATACTAATGGAAGATTCATTTCTATCAATCTATCTAAGGCTTTTTGATTACCACTTTTAGCTAAAGGTAAAAGCTCAGAATTATCATCATAATTAAATTCCTCTCTTTTATAATTCTCAATATTCATATTATTCCCCTAACCTAATTCAGTATCAAATTTTTTCTTTATAACCACCTTTGTCCCTTTTCCCTTTTCACTATATACTTCTAAGCTATCCATAAAACTTTCCATAACAGTAAAACCCATTCCTGATCTTTCAAGGTCAGGTCTTGATGTATATAATGGTTCTTTTGCTTTTTCTATATCTTCAATTCCTCTGCCAAAGTCAGAGATAACTATCTCAACTTCATCTCCTATTATAGATGCATCAATTCTAACTCTACCATCTTCTCTATTTTCATATCCATGAATAATAGAATTTGTTACACCCTCAGATACTGCAGTTTTTACATCTGTTAATTCTTCTATTGTAGGATCTAACTGTGAAATAAAGGCTGCAACTGCTACTCTTGCAAAAGCCTCATTTTGAGATTTGCTTAAGAATTCAATACTTATTTTATTATCATACATGAAAACCCCTCCATTAAATGCACCTTACTGCCTCATCTACAGTACTAAATTTTTTTATAATTTTAAATAATCCTGATAATTCAAAAACCCTATTTACACTTTTATTAACATCTGCTACACAAATATTTCCACCATTTGATAGTACTTTTTTGTATCGTCCTACAACTACTCCAATTCCTGAACTATCCATAAATGTTACACCTCTAAAATCTAATATAACTCTTCTTATGTTATCTCTTTCTATTCTATCATCAATCTTAACTCTAACTTCTTCTGCGCTATGATGATCTAATTCCCCTAATAGATGAACAACTAAAGTCTCATCAATTCTTTCAAATTTAAGATACATATAAGTTACCCTAAAGTTTGCTTTAGAGTAATTCACCTCCCAATTTATATTTTTCGCTTTGTTTCTTCCATATTTTAACATATATCTATATGTAAAGTCAATTATATTAGTATTTTTTATGGAAATTTTTGTTATTGATTTAGTCATAAATAAATAAGCTATTACATATTAGGCTCTTAAGCCTTAAATGTAATAGCTTATAATATTAATCTTTATATTTTTTTATTTCTTCATTTATTGATTTATAGAAATCTTCTAAATTTTCACCATCTTCTAAGATTAGAGTTTCAATAGCATCATCTAAAACAGACATCTCATATATATGGAAATCTCCTTCTCTTATAGCATCCTCTACTTCTGGACATAATATTAATTCATCTTTATTACTAGATGGAATTAATACCCCTTTATCCTTATATCCTCCCATTTCCTTACATACATTAAAGAAACCCTCTATCTTCTCATTTACTCCTCCAATAGCTTGGACTTCCCCAAATTGATTTAATGATCCTGTTACAGCAATATTTTGTTTGACTCCTCTTTTACTTATAGATGATAACATTGCTATCATTTCAGCTACAGATGCGCTATCTCCCTCAATCATTCCATAACTTTGTTCAAAACTTAAATGAAGATTTATAGGAAGTTTTTCATAAGGTGATACTATACTATACAATAATCCAGTTAATGTTTGTATGGATTTTTCATGTATTTTACCACTTAACTTTGACTCTTTATGGATATCTATTACACTACCATCTCCCCTTAATGCTAAGCAAGTTATTCTAAGAGGTTTTCCAAATCTATATATTCCTGTATCTAGTACTGCAAGTCCATTAACATTTCCAACTAATTTTCCTTCAGTTTTTACAAATATCTTATTTTCTTTATACATATCAATATAGTCATCTAAAATACTATCTTTTTCATATATTATATTTTCAATATACTTTTTAGTTATTATTTCATCATTATTTTCCTTTGCAAGATTATCAGCTTTAACTAGTATATTATCAATTTTGCATTCATCTATATTGATCCTCTCTCTACTAGAAGCTTCTCTAACTAAAAATCTTATTATAGATTTAATCCCTTCCTCTTCTATACTTAATAATTTATTTTTTTCTGCTCTTTCAATAATGAAGTTTTTTAATCCATTCATTATATTACTAGGATTTTTAATTTCACTTTTAAACTCACACTTTAAAGGGAATAAATTTTTAAAATCATCGTCATTATTACAGAGAATAGTATAACTTTCATAATCTCCAATTATTATAACCTTAACCTTTATTGGAATAGCTTCAGGTTTTAGTCCATTTATAGATAAAAGCTCTATATAATTTCTATTGCTATCAAAGTTAAGCTTTCCTGACATAAGTGCCTTCTTTAAATAATAATAACTATTTGGATTTTGTATAAGTCTATTTAATCTAATAATTACACAACCTTCATTTGCTTCTAATATCGAACCTGGAGTTATAAATGAAAGATCCGTTATATAATTACCATTCTGGCTCTCATATTCAATATTACCTAAAAGATTTGTAGTACTTGGGTCATCTTCATAAATAACTCTTGGATGATCATTATTTGAATTATCAACTAATACCTCTATATTATATTTTCTTAGTATTTCTTCAACTTTAGTATCTTCATCCTCTAAATCTATACTATAATTTTCAATTAATTCTTCTTCTATACTTTTATATAAATTTTCAAGATAATTATATACATCATCATCTCTAATAAATTCTAGTAATAAATCATCTCTTATATTTTCCATTCTTTCATCAATAAATTTTTTAAAAATAACCTTCAGTCTTTCAATAGATCCAACTTCTAATTCTTTAAGATCATCTAGTATAACTTCTGCTCTCTGTTTTAGTTTAGTCGCTTTTTGAAGTATTTCTTCTCTCTCTTCTATATCCAGTTCGTCATATTCTTTCTCTGTCATAACCTCACCTTCACTTAAAGGAATAAAAGCAAATCCTCCTGAAGTAGCTTTTACATCAAATCCATCGATCTTTGCAACCTCTACAAGTTCACCTATATATTTATTCCTTTTAAGGTGAATATTTTCTAATATATCATCTTTTTCTTCATCTGAAGATGTATTAAAAAATTCTAGAAAGCTTACTGTATATTCTTCTTTTAATTCTTTAATTTCCTTTTTAAGATCTTTTCCTCTTCCATTAGAGATAAATATAGGAAAAGGTTTCTTACTATCTTTCAGAGTTGCATAGCATATATCTGAAGGAGGCTCTAATGATTTATATTCATTATCTATGAAATTAACTAACCCATCTATTTTATCATTTGAAAATGAATCTATCATATATAAGTTATACCCAGATCTCTTTATATTAAGAGCTCTCTTTATTTCCCTATAAGGAGTGCTTATCTCTGGAATCTCTCTAAAGTTTATTCCCTCGTCTTCGCTAATATATTCCACATCATAAATTATTTCACTTTGAGTTAATTCTTTCTTCATATAATGCTTTTTCCAAATTTACTTTCAAAAGTAAACTTAGCTAATTCCTCCTTACCTTTATAGTTGTATACTATATTAATATTCTACTTATTTGATTTTAGATATAGTTTTTTTTATTTAATGCAAATAAGTTTAATTATTTATATTAAATAATTATTTAAAGCAAAAAAATACCTAAGGAAATTGATTTCCTTAGGTATTTTTAAATATTTAAAATTAGTAATTACTATTTGATACTTTACCTTCACATATTTCAATTGAAGCTGAAGCTCCTATTCTTGTAGCACCATTTTCTATCATACTTTCAGCATCTTCTAATGATCTAACTCCACCTGAAGCTTTAACTCCAATGTCTGGCCCTACTGTTTCTCTCATAAGCTTAATGTCTTCCTTTGTAGCTCCACCTGTTGAGAATCCAGTTGAAGTTTTTACAAAATCAGCTCCTGCCTCTTTAGAAAGCTTACAAGCTATAACCTTTTCTTCATCTGTTAATAGACAAGTTTCAATTATAACCTTTGTTAAAGCTTTTCCTTTTGCAGCTTCTACAACTGCTTTTATATCTTCTTTTATAAAATCGTAATCTTTATCTTTAAGTCTTCCGATATTTATAACCATATCTACTTCAGTTGCACCATTTTCTATAGCATCTTTAGTTTCAAATACTTTTACTTTCGTTGTTGTAGCTCCTAAAGGGAATCCTATAACAGTACAAACCTTAACTTCACTATCTTTCAATATTTCATATGCTTCCTTAACTCTTGTAGGATTTACACATACTGACGCAAATGTATATTTCAATGCTTCTTCACATAACTTTTTAACTCCTTCACTTGTTGCTTCTGGCTTTAAAATAGTGTGATCTATCATTTTTGCTAATTCATTTTTACCCATCATTTGCACTCCTTTACATAATTCTTCTTTAAGCTGATTATAGAACTTTTTCTTTATTTTTGTCAAATATTATTATTTTAATTTCATTATTTTATCACATAACTAAAATAATGAAATTTGTTCTTCTAAACTTTCTTTAAAAGAAGATACACTAAGTCCTATAAGCCGTATATCCTCTAAAAATTCTTCTTCATTCAAAATCTCATTAGCTATTTTTGTTATATCTTCTTCTTTATTTATATAATCATTTAATGTTCTACTTCTAGTATGATTTTCAAAAGAACTAGTTTTATATTTTAATGTTATAGTTCTTATATATTTATCTTTTTCTTTCAATAGGTATGCTATATTTTTCGAGAATTCCTGTAAATATTTTGATAGCTCATCCTTGTCTTTTGTATCTCTTTTAAGAGTTCTTTCTTTTCCCATAGATTTTCTATCTCTTACAACTTTAACTTCTCTTTTATCTATACCTCTTATTCTTTCATATACATCTATTCCTTGTTTTCCTAGGTATTCATACAAAAACTCTTTAGGAAGTGAATATAAATCTTCTATATTAAAAAATCCCATATTATTTAATTTTGATACTGACTTAGAACCAAGTCCATATATTTTTGATATAGGAAGTTTTAATAAAACTTTTGGTATCATATCTTTAGTTATTTTCATAATTCCATTTGGCTTATTCCAATCTGATGCAAGCTTTGCCAAAAACTTATTATAAGAAATACCTATAGATAAAGTTAATCCTAGTTCTTTAAAAACTCTTTTTTTTATATATAATGCTGCTTCCATACCATCTTTCATACTTCCTTCTGATATATCTAAGTAAGCTTCATCAATTGAAAGTGGCTCAATTAATTGTGTTACTTCTTTAAATATTTCAAATACTCTATTTGACACCTCTTTATATCTCCAATATCTTACATTAACAAAAATTCCATTTGGACATTTTTGTCTTGCTATAAAAATTGGCATAGCAGAATGTACGCCATATTTTCTTGCTTCATAAGAACAAGTTGAGACTACTCCTCTTTCACTAACTCCACCAACTATAACCGGCTTACCTCTAAGTTCTTTATTATCCTTTTGCTCAACAGATGCAAAAAAAGCATCCATATCAACATGTAAAATTACCTTATCCATTAGGTTTACTCCACATTCTAAGCTAAAACCTCCTCAAATAGACCCTGTTTTTTACTAACAAGAAAGGAATATATGGCAAAGCATAATAATTCTTCTAAATACTCATTTGAGAAGGTACTACTGTTCCTTTCATAAATTTCAACTATAACTATAGCAATTAATGTTCTAAATGTCTTATCCATATAGAATGCATATTCACCTTCTTCTTCACAAAGACATTCTGTAACTTCTTTAACTTTATTTAAATAGCCATAGATTTCTTCATCTCTTGCAACCACACCTATTAAAGGTAAAACCTCATCTCCAATTCTCATATCCTTATTATTAAAAGCCTTAATAAATTCTTTTATTTCATAAGGTGCTGATGCACTACTATTTAAAAGTAAACTACTAGCTATGCCTTGCAAATCATTTTTTGAATAATGATCTAAGTCTAATAAATAATCAAACATACTTTGTATGTATTTGCTAGTATCCTCTATATTTGATTTATCTTTATTGCTTTTAATTGCAAGAAGTGAACAAACTAAATAATCTTCATCATCTATAAATCCTTCATACTCACTTTTAAGTGACTTATAAATCATCTTCATATCATTGACTATTGATTCCTCTTCTCCCTTTTTAGAATGCTTAACTAGAGCATATGAAGAAAGAACTAAAAAATACCCATCTTTGAGATCGTTATCTTTTAGATATTCATTCATTTCTATAATTCTATCTGAAAAATCAAGATAGTTTTTTTCTTTACTTATTAGAATAGATATCATATATAACATATCACCTCTAAAGCTTGACATTTTATTTGTATTTGCTTTTATATATTTTCTAATTTCTTTTATTCTATCTATATTAATATTTTCATATTCACCAAATATTAATGATGCAAAATGATTTATATATTCACCATCAAATCTTAATTTGTTTTTTGCTAATTTATAATTTTCTATTACCCTATTTGTAATTCCGTATAATAGGCTATTCATTATATCCCTCTCCCTTTAAAATACTGCTTAACTATATTATATATCATTTTATAGATTAATCTCTTAAATATTGATTACAATATTTTCTTTTTTATTATAATATTTATTTATGTCAATAGTATGGCTAATCATATTTTTCCTTTTATTAGAAGCAAATTAATTATATCATTTATCTTTCTTCACGTAAAAAGACTAATTCAAAAATCGAATTAGCCCCTTTTATATTATTTTTTATTTTCTATTTTTCTAGGTATAATTTTAGTAAAACTTCCTCTAACTATAAGTTCTTCTTTGTTGTATGCTATAATATTTGATTCTTCAGTTAATGTTATTGCCTTCTTAGAACAAAAATCACTACACATTCCACAGAAAGTGCAGCTAGCTAAATCAAATATTAAGGTTATCTCCTGTGTTCCTTCATCTATTTTTTTTATAGTCTTTGTTATAGCACATGGAGCACAAACCCTTGTACATAAACCGCACCCTATACACTTTTCACTATCAAATTTAATTTTTCCTCTATATTCATATGGATTATTTTTATTCAACTCTTTATCTGTGATTGATGATTTAAATAGATTTTTGAATGCTTCTTTTAAAAAAGGGACTTTCATTTTAAGTTACACTCCTTTTTTTAATTAATATATCTATAGCTTCCTTCAATCCTTCAATTATAGCTTCAGGCTTTGGTGCACATCCACCAACTGAAACATCTACTTCTACCCATTTATCTAAAGGTCCTTCAATAGAATAACTTCCTTTAAACACATTACATGACATTGGGCATGATCCTAAAGACATAATAACCTTAGGCTCTGGAACTTGTGATATTACTCTTAACATCCTATCTTTTGATTGTGATGTAACTGGTCCTGTCACTATAATTATATCTGCATGTCTTGGAGTTCCTGCAAGTTTTACACCATATCTTTCAACGTCATATCTTGGTCCTAAAAGAGCAACCAATTCAATATCACATCCATTACAAGATCCAGTATTTATATGATATATCCAAGGCGATTTTTCAATTCCTCTTTTTAGAATTTCCATACATTCCTCCTAAAAATAATTAACTAATATTAAACTAATTAATGATAGAATTGTTGGTATTGTCCAATAAAATTTCAATGCTTGGTTTATTTTTAATCTACCAAACACAGTTCTAACCACTGTTATAGATAAAAACATAACTACACAAATCATTATTATAAATATAAAAATATTAATAACTTTAGAGCTACTAATACTTCCACCTAAAAACAAAGATACAAATAAGGCTGACATAATAAAACCTTTAATAGATTGGGTTAACTTTAAGACTGCTAAATATTTTCCTGAGTACTCTGCTAGAGGCCCTTCACATATTTCTGTTTCTCCTTCTGCAATATCAAATGGAATTACACCCGTTTCTCCTGGAATTATCATAAGAAAAGCTAAAGCTGCTGGTATTAATTTTAGTGTAAATATAAAGCTACCTTGATCTACTTGTGCAAGAGATATATTATTTATCAAAAAATTATTATTTATTTCTAATATCTGTCCTGAAAAAATACATACTGATAAAATAGATATAACCATAGGTAATTCTAAGCTTAAAAGCAGTACTGCTTCTCTTGATGCACCTATACTTCCAAAAGTTGATGATGAATTTATTCCACATACTATTAGTGAAATTACTGAAAGAGTAATTAAATATATTATAAAAATAATATCTCCATTAAAACTTATATAGATATTATTAAATATCGGAATAAGTAATGGAATAATACAAACACTAACTAATCCAATTATAGGCATAATTATAAATATTTTTTTGTTTGAATCTTTAGGTATTATTACTTCTTTTCCTATAAGCTTTAAAATATCATAAAAAGGCTGTAATATAGGTGGTCCAATTCTTCTTTGCATTCTTGCTACTAATTTTCTATCAATTCCTGAAATTAATAGAGATATAGATATTACAAATATACCTCCTGGAAATACAAGTGTATGAAATAGTAATCTTAAAAATTCCACTTTCTCACCTCTTCTACATAAACATAAAAGAATATACAAGCATAAAACTTAATGTTAAAACTACCCAAAGAGCATAATCATTTACACACCCACTATGAGCATTACTTATTATATTAAAGTATTCCTTGAATTCATATTTCATTCCCCAAAATATATCATGTGATCCTAATTTAGAGTTATAATCTACCTCCCCTCCAATGAAAGGTTCAAATTTACTATTTTTTATATTTTCATAGACACTACTTATTTTGTTTCTTTTAATATTGAAAATTACTATAAATGATACTATCAATATAAAAAGTAGAACTAAGAATGAACTAGGATTATATGGAGAAATATAATCTAAAAATACATTTCGATCTCTTATACTCTCTATAATCTTATTTATAAAATGTTTAATAATAATATCTGAAAACAAACCAATTAATAAGCAAGCTGCTGCAAGGAATCCCATAGGTAATTTCATAGTAAAAGGTACTTCTTTAACTTTAAGCACACTCTCTGAAGGTGGACCCATAAAAATTGTATGAAATACTTTAATAAAAGAAGCTAATGTCATAACTGAAACAATAAGACATGTTACTGTTACTATTGGCATTTTAATATTATAAGTTGAATAGTAAATCAGCCATTTAGAGCTAAATCCATTAAACGGAGGTATTCCACTAATGGCTAAGGCACCTACTATAAATACGCACATAGTAAATGGCATCTTTTTGCCTATACCAGAAACTTCATCTAAACTAGTAGTACCTGTCCTATAAAGAATTGCTCCAGCACATAAAAATAATAAACATTTAAAACTTGCATGATTTATCATATGGAATAATGATGATGCAAGTCCTAAATCCCCCCTCCAATCACTTGCAAATAAAGCCACCCCAATTCCTATTATTATATATCCTATTTGAGATACAGAATGAAATGCTAAAAGCCTTTTAAAATCACTTTGAAGTAATGCCATAGTTACTCCAAGTATCATTGTTATAATTCCCCATACTATTATTAAATAAGCTATTGCATTATTTGTAGTAATAGAAAATATCAAGAATAAGATTCTAATTATCCCATAAATACCTGTTTTGCTCATAACTCCTGATAATAGCATTGAAATTGAAGATGGGGCAGACATATGAGCATCTGGCGGCCAAGTATGACAAGGCACCATAAAAGATTTAACTGCATATCCAACTATAAGCATAACAAAAGCTAATATGCTTACTTTGCTATATACGCCTCCATTTTGCGATAATTTATTAGATATCTCTAGTATATTCAAAGTGTGAGTTTCCATATATAAAAGAATAGTTCCAAGTAATATAAACGATGATCCAAGTCCACCAATAACTACATATTTAAAACCTGCTTCAAGAGCTTTACCTTTATTATTTCTAAATGCAGTTAATGATATAGCAGCTATTGTCATTATTTCTAACATTACATACATATTAAATAAATCACCAGTAAATACAAAGCCTATCATACTTCCTGTTAATAGCATTGATAACATATAGTATTTTGATAATCCATTATCATTCTCCATATATTTTATAGAATAAATTGATGATATAAGACATGCTCCTGTAATTATTATTCCAACAAATAAAGAAAATGCATCTACCCTGAGTGCTATTCCAATAGCAGTTTCATCTATTGGTTTCCATCCCCCCATCCAATATTCTAATACCTTATTATCTATAAAAATTGGCTTTATCATAATTAAAGTAATTGCAAATGATAAAAAGGATGAAAAAATAGAAATTCCTCTTTTTATTCGTATATTTTTTTCTCTTACAAGTCCAATTATAAACGTAGCAATAAATGGAGTTATTATAGCTATAACTGGTAAATTAGAATTCATAATCATCCTTTAAGCCTCCTAATATCATTTGCATCTATAGAATTATAATATTTCTTAATTTTTATAATTATTGCAAGAGAAAGAGTAGTTACACAAGCTCCTATAACAATTGAGGTAAGAGTTAATGCTTGAGGTATAGGATCAACAAATACACTGTTATCTTTTACACCATTAAAAAATATTGGTGCCGTTCCATTAACTCTGTATCCAATACTTATTAATATTAAATTTATCCCATAATCTAAAAGTCCCATGCCAATAACTATTTTTATTAGATTCTTTTTTGAAATAATAATTAATAATCCTAGGACTATAAGAAAAAATCCGCCTATATAATTAATAGTCATCTCTCTCCTCCTCTCCTTTTAAGGATGAAATAACAACAAGTATCAATACTGATATTCCAGCTAGTACCTTATATCCAACTGCAAAATTCATAAAAAATATAGTTCCAGAAGAAAATACATTACCAACATTCCCTTTATTTAATATATTTGAGAAAAACGATACTCCATAAATCACTCCAAGAGATGCAATAAAAATAAATGTTAAGGCTCCAAACTCCTCCATCTTATCAAGCCTTTTACTATTAAACATTTTTAAGGTTCTCTCTCCTCCATATGCTACATAAAAAATAGAGATAGCACTTGCAATTATTACACCTCCTTGAAATCCTCCACCTGGACTTAAATGACCATGTAGTATAATATATATTCCAAGTAATAATGTTAAAGGTAATGTTATACTTCCACATATTTTAACAATAATATCTTTTCTTTTACCTTTCATCAGATTCATCTCCTTTTTTTAAAGCTTTTCTAAGAACTGCTGTTGTCCCACAAATTGCAGTAAAAAGTACAAAAGATTCACCTAATGTATCATATCCTCTAAAATCAAATACTGTTGCTGTAACAGTATTTATGGCTCCAGTTTTCTCAATTGTATTTTTAACTATAGTTTCTCCTGCTCCATCATATGTTGATTTCATTCCTTGCATCTCAATAGCTACTGATAAAAAACTAAGAGATATTATAATAATAGAAATCCTAACTATAATTTTTTTCATTTTTTATCTTCTCCTCTTACCCTTTTAAGAGTTATAATGAAAATTAAAGGAGTTAATACAGCTCCAACTGCACCTTCAGCTATAGCAACATCTGGTGCACCTAATATTAAAAATTCTAGAGCTATAAATGCTCCAAGAACAGCCATTGCAATAATACATGGAAGTAAATCATCAAGTAAATATACAATTATTCCAGATACGATTATTCCTAGCATAACTATAAAATTTAGCAAACTAAACCAATTCATAATACTACTTCCTTCCACCATATTCATCACATATAGTTTCATCACATAACTTAGCTTCCTTTTTATAAGCGGCCCTTGCCATTGCATGAGATGCCACTGGATTAGTAATCAATAAAAATATCGCTATTATAATACACTTCATTCCAAGAGATATATCATTACTTGAAAATCCATATATTGAGCAAGCTATTAAAATTGATATAGCTCCTAATGTTGATATATTAGTTGAAGCTTGCAATCTACAAAATACATCCTTAAATCTAAATATCCCTACAACACCTGATAAAATAAAAAATATACCAACAATAATTAATGCAATAATTATAAAATTTATAATCATAATTTTCCCTCCAGATATTTGCATATTAAAACTGTTCCTACAAATCCTAATAGAGTTAACACAAGTCCTAAATCTACAAATAATGCTCTACCTTCTTTTGCACCATATGCCACCATTAATGCTCCAAGTATTATATCTATACAATCAGCGCACATTACCCTATCTATAGTTGTTGGGCCTTTAAAAATCTTATACAAAAGAGAAATGGCTAATAAGCCTAACAATATTTGAATTATCATCATTATTGAATCTATCAATCTAAAAACCTCCTAATATTGTTCTCTAGCTTATTTTTTATACTTCTTATAACACCATTCTTATCTTTTAAATCGATACAATGTATATAAAAATTATTTTTCAAACCTTCTTCATATATGTCTATTGTTATCGTTCCAGGTGTTAATGTAATAGAGTTTGCTAGTATATATATACCTATATCCGACTTTAAATCACTTTTATATTTAATTATTCCTGGCGATATTTTTATATCTCTAGACAATGCCTTTTTAGCTACATCTATATTTGCATTAATAAGTTCTAATAGATAAATAGGTATAAATTTAATTAATCCAATTAATGCACCCTTTTTCTTAAACTTAAGTGAAATATCTTGTAATAAATAGATAGAAGTTACCATGCTAACTAAGAAAGATATTATTAGTCCAACTAATATTTCTGTTATATTTATCTCTGTGAAACTAAAATCTTGAAGAGTAAATCCAATCCAAAACAAAAATAGAATAATCCAGATGGGTATTATTTTTTTAAATTTACTCATAACCGTCCCCCTAAGACTTTTTTCTTTTACTTAAAATCCATTCCTTTACTTCTGCTAAACACCCATCAATTTTGGAGTTAACCGCAAAAGTTCTTATCTTTCGATTTCTTTTAATTGCATCGTCAAAAACTTTGCTATAACTAAATTCAAAATAATCCTTCAAATCACTCTTTGTTATTATTAATCCATCTGAATTTGCAAACATTAATGGATATTTTTCAACCTTATCATCACCCTCTGGAACAGATAATAAAGCAATCTTTAAATGTTCTCCTATATTAAATTCAGCTGGACAAACTAAATTCCCTATATTCTCTACTATAATTAAATCCAAAGCCTTTAAATCAAAGCTTGGAAGTATATTTTTTATTGATTCTGCCTCAATATGACATGCACCATCTGTATTTAACTGAACAACTTCAATCCCTTCTTTTGCTATTTTCTCTGCATCTATTTTCCCTGCAATGTCTCCCTCTATTACTCCGACCTTTAAACCTTCCTTTTTAAATTCTTTTATAAGATTCAATATAAATGTAGTCTTTCCAGCGCCGGGTGACCCCATAACATTTATCATAGTAACCTTATTACTATCTAGCTTATTATTTAGTTCACTATGACATTCTTCATTCCAATCCATTATTTGCTTTACTATTTTTATTTCCATTTAATCTACCTCAATACTTTCTAAATAAAATTCGTTTCCATTTACTATATTAAAATTTCTCCCCTTACAATTTGGGCATATATATTCTGTCTTATCCATTACGCCATTATACTTACACTCTAAACATCTTATCTTAATGCTTATCCTATTTATATTTATTACTGCACCCTCTGCAACTGTACCCTTACTTATAATATTAAAATAATAATTTATACAATCAGGAACTAGACCTGTTATTTCTCCAACGCATATATTTATTTTGTTTATTTTCTTAAAATTACCTATAGTTGCCTCATTCTCACAAATATTTAATATACTTTTAGTTACCGAAAGTTCATGCATATATATTCCTACCTGTCTAAACATGAAAAGCATGGATCAATACTTGCTACTATAAGTCCCGCTTCACTAATTGTATTTTCTTTAAGCATAATAGGCACTGTTGCTGCATTTTTAAAAGTAGGTACATGTATATTAACTCTTCCATTTGTTTGTCCACCATTTGATACTACATAATAAGTTACTTCGCCTCTTGGAGCCTCAATTCTTGATAGATACTCACCCTTTGGAATTTTTCTCATTTTAATTCCCAAATTTATTTCTGTATCAGGTAAATTTTCTAATGCTTGATCTATTATTTTTATACTTTCATTAATTTCAAGTATTCTTAAAAGTACTCTAGAAAATACATCTCCACCATTTAATGTTATAGATTTAAAATCAAAATCCTCATAAGAGCAATAAGGATCTAAAATTCTTACATCATCCTTCATCCCTGATGCCCTACCGTGGGGGCCACAAGCTCCATAAATTATTGCATCATCTTTAGTAAGTATTCCTACTCCTTTAGTTCTAAGCTCTACAATCTTATCTTCACTATATATCTGAGTTATTTTTTTATGTTCTTCTTTAACTTCTTTTAACATAATTTTGATGTTTGAAATTTTATTATCATCTATATCTCTTCTACTTCCACCAATAATATTCATAGCATAATTTACTCTATTTCCTGATGCTTCTTCTAATACGTCCATTATTTTTTCCCTTGTTTTAAAACACATCATAAATAATGAATCAAAAGCAATTATATGAGCTGCAAGTCCAAGCCATAAAAAGTGAGAGTGTAATCTTTCAAGTTCGCAGATAATAACTCTTATATAATCCCCTCTTTTGGGAACTTTAAGTTCTAGAATTTTTTCTAAAGCTAAACAATATGCTAATGTATGGGAATGTGAACAAATCCCACAAACTCTCTCTACTAAAGTTATTGTTTGTATATGATTTTTTTCTTCACACAATTTCTCTATCCCTCTGTGATTATAACCAATAAAAACTTCTGAATCTTTTATTATCTCTCCTTCTGTAAAAAGCTTTACGTGTATTGGCTCTTCAAGGGATGGATGATATGGACCAAGTGGTACAATATAACTCATTTATTACCTCCTATTTTTCTTTTAATTTTTTAAGTTCCTTTAAAGGCATTATTAATATTTGTCCTTCTCCTTCTTTAAATTCCTCTGGCAAAAATAATCTTCCACTCCTATTAAGCCCTATAAATACAACTCCCATCATTTCTTCAATTTCTTCTTCACACCATCTAGCCGCTGCTCCATATATTGATGTTATTGACGGTATTTCCTTTTCTCCTACTATAGTATATGTGTCTATTTTTCCATCAATATCAAAGTTATAACATATGACATTCTCTTTATTTTCATTTATATATCCGTTCATAATTACTAATCTTCTTTTTTTATATATCATCTCTTTAGCTACTCCAATTATGTCCTTTGAGGTAATCTCTATTTTGTTAAAATCATGCATATATAAATCTCCTCATCAAAATTAATAATGAAACTTTCCCTCTATATTCTCTTTATTATTCTAAATACAAATTTATTCCTTAATGATATATTAAAATCCCCTCTTAAATCCTCTAAAGAACTATATAACAAGGGATTGTTCTTATAATTTTATATTTTATTAATTTTTTATTTATGTTATAATACTAGATGTTATAATGGATTTATCCAAAAACGGACTTATTTTTTCAAGAAGGAGAATTTTTTATGGGATTAAAAGATAAATTTGATAAATATTTTAGGGACTCTTATTTTCAAAAATATGGTGATAGAATAACAAGTGCTGCAGGAACTATTATCTCAGTTAAAACTGAAGAAAAGAATTATGTAATTTTTCATAAATTAGTTGTTGACATAATACTTAAACCTGATGCAGGTAGAGGGGCTATAAAGTGCAGATACAAAAAAAATAAATGGTTTAAATCACCTGACTTTATTCAATTAAATAAAGGTCATAAAGTTATGATAATGGGTCTTAAAGGTGTTAAGGGTAAGAAGGATTCAGAAGTTATTCAAATTCAAAACATACTTAACTTAACTACAAAAAGAGATTTAATTCCTATAGATCATTCACAAATTAAAAAGGCTAGACAAACAGCTTCAAGAATGAGACAAAGATAAAAAAGAAGGTAGCATATACTACCTTCTTTTTTGCTCTATTTTTATTCTACACTTCAAAATCACAAACTTTTCTTTCTGTTGCTACTGTTTTTACAAAGCTTCCCACCTTAACATGCTCTGGATGATTTTGATATACATCTAGATCTTCTAAATTACTAAATTCTGAATAAAGAACTACATCCATAGACGCATCACTTTTATTTATGTTTATTCCAACTTCTATATTTTTTAATTCTTTTATAACTCCATCTAAGTTTTCTAATAATTCCTTTATTTTCTTTGCATTCTCTTCTCTACATTCATCTTTTAATTTCCACATTACTATATGTTTTATCATGTAAATCACCTCTTAAATATTTTACTTTAATTATACCGTAGTGATATTATTTTTTCTAATAAAAAAGAGACTGATTAAAATCAGTCCTTTTAAATTATTTATTTTGTTTTTATAAATAAATATACACTATTTATGAAAGCTATTACTCCTGAGAAGAATGCCACTATAGCCCAGTGGTTTATCATTAACGGTACTGTATGGAATATATCTCTTAAAAATGGAATATATAATATTGCAATAAGCATTGATATAGAAACCGTAACAGCTCCAACTAAATATGGATTAGTAAATAATTTAATTTCAAATATTGAGTGTCTTTCTGATCTACATTCAAACACATGGAATAATTGTGACATTATAAGTGTTGAAAGAGCTATTGTTCTGCATGTCTCAAGATCCATTCTATAATATCTTCCTACCATAAATGAAAGCAATGTACACACGCCGATTAAAGTACCTCTTATAAGAATTTTCTCTGTAAGACCCCTTGCAAATATACCTTCCTTTTTATCTCTAGGTTGTTGTCTCATTATGTCGTTATCTGCTGGATCTACACCTAAAGCTATTGCTGGAAGCCCATCTGTAGCTAAGTTTACAAATAATATTTGTATTGGTGTAAGAGGATTAGGTAGCATAAATAATGTTGCTAAAAACATTGTTAAAACTTCACCTAAATTACATGATAGAAGATATCTTATAAACTTTCTTATATTATCATATATAACTCTTCCTTCTTCTACAGCTGCTACAATTGTATTAAAATTGTCATCCATTAGTATCATTGATGACGCTTCCTTTGTTACATCTGTACCTGATATACCCATTGATATTCCAATATCAGCTTCTTTAATTGCAGGTGCATCATTTACTCCATCTCCAGTCATTGCAACTATATTTCCCCTTGACTTGAATGCCTTTACAATCCTTAATTTATGATTAGGAGATACCCTTGCAAATACACGGGTATTCTTTACCTTATTGTAAAGTTCCTTATCTGTCATATCCTCAATTTCTTTTCCAGTCAAAACTTGCTCTTCATTCTTACATATGTTTAAAGATTTTGCAATTGCAAGAGCAGTATTTTTATGATCTCCTGTAATCATTACTGGTTTTATTCCAGCAAGCTTACATTTTAATACAGCATCTCTTGCTTCTTTTCTAGGTGGATCTATACTTCCTGCAAGGCCTATGAATATTAAATCATTTTCAAGCTTTTCATTTTTTACTAATCCATCAACTTTATAGGCAGCTCCAATACATCTTAACGCTCTTGAAGACATAGCTTCTAATGAATTACAAATAAGCTTTTTCTTTTGATAAGTTAAAGGTTTTACAATTCCATCTTCATATATATAATTACTCTTTTCAATTATTCTCTCTGGAGCACCTTTTATATAACATATTTCCTTATCATTTTCTTTAACTATTACAGACATCATTTTTCTAGTTGAATCAAAAGGTATGTCAAATACTCTTTCAACACTATCAGTAAAGTTTTTAACATCTGAAACCTTATCAAAGAACATTCTAACTAACGCTGTTTCAGTTGGATCTCCAAATAATGCTTTATCAAGTTTTTTACTTTTTTTATCTAATTGACAATCATTACAATGTACTAAAGCACTTTTTAATTTTTCTACTCCTTTTACATTATTAATGTTTTCTTTTTGTAGCTCCACTATCTTACCATTAATATATACTTCTTTAACGGTCATCTTATTTTGTGTTAATGTTCCTGTTTTATCAGAACAAATTACAGAAGTACAGCCTAATGTTTCAACTGCTGGAAGCTTTCTAACTAGTGCATTTCGCTTTAACATTTTAGAAACCCCAAGCGCTAATGCAACTGTTACTATAGCAGCTAACCCTTCCGGAATAGCAGCTACAGCTAAGGAAACACCTAGCATAAACATTTCTCCAGCTTCATTTCCTCTTAAAATACCTAAAACTGTAACTATAACACATATTGCTAGACATAGTACTACTAATATTTTACCAAGTGAATCTAATTTCTCTTTAAGTGGTGATCTTTCTTCTTCGATATTTTGCAGAAGATTTGCAATTTTACCCATTTCAGTTTTCATACCAATTTCTATAACTTTAAAGAGTCCTTTACCCTTTAAAACATTTGTACCCATGAACCCTGAATTATGTCCTTTGTTAGCATCTTTGTTCACTCCAACAGACTCTCCTGTTAAAAGCGATTCATCCACAACAACTCCAGAAGCTTCTAAAAACTCTCCATCTGCTGGTATCCTATCCCCAGCCTCTAATATAACAATATCTCCTATTGTAAGGTATTTTGAATTTATTACACTTATTCTTCCATCTCTATATACCTTACAAGTCGGTGCTGCCATATCCTTTAAAGCTTCTAAGGACTTTTCAGTTTTAAATTCTTGAAAAAAACCTAAAAGTGCATTTACTATAACTATAATAAGTATGGTTATAGCATCTGCTGTATCTCCCATAAATCCTGATATTATAGTAGCTCCCATTAGTACCCATACCATAAAATCATTAAACTGTGATAAAAAGATTTTAAATGGAGATGCTTTACTCTTATGTTCAAGTTCATTTAAACCAAAACTTTTCATCCTTTTTTCTGCTTCTTTAGTTGTAAGTCCTGGAATCATATTTTGTTCCTGTATCACCTTAACAATTCCTCCTTTTTAAGCATTCTTATATATATATATTTAAAAGTTGTTAACTTATGAAAAGTTTTGCCATAACTTACTTTACATTTTTTTATTTAGGTCGTACAATTATACTGTAATTTCATAAGATAAAGGAGGTAATGTCTTTGAAAAACGTAATATATGTTACTGGACATAGAAACCCAGATTCAGATTCAATCTGTGCTGCTATTTCATATGCTGCATTTAAAAACAAAGTAGGCGAAATACCAGCTGTTCCAGTTAGATTAGGAAACGTTAGTAGAGAAACTCAATACATTTTAGATTACTTCAATGTTGAAGCACCTGAGTTTTTAGAGACAGTAAAATTAAAAGTTGAAGATTTAAAAATAGATAATATCAGCCCTATATCACCTGATATATCTTTAAAAATGGCTTGGAACATAATGAGAGATAAGAACATTAAAACTATTCCTGTTAGTGATGCAAATGATCACCTTGTGGGAATTTTATCAGTTTCTAACTTAACATCATCATATATGGATATATGGGATAATAAGATTCTAAGCAAAAGTGAAACAACTATCGATAATATAATCGATACATTATCAGCGAAAGCTTTTTATGTAAATGAAAAAGTTACTACTTTCCCTGGTAAAATATGTGTTGCTGCTATGCAACCTGATTCAATGAAAGAACATGTTGAAGAGGGAGATATAGTAATCCTTGGCGATAGACCTGAAATACAAGAGGAAGTTATAAACGAAAAAGTTTCTTTAATGATTTTAACAGGTTCAAGTTCTTTAAGTGATGAATTATTAGAAAAAGCTAAAGAAGTTGGTATAACTGTAATATCAACTCCACATGATTCATTTACAGCATCAAGACTTATCATACAAAGTATACCTGTAAGGTTTGTTATGGTTAAGGATGAGTTAGTATCATTCTCTACTGATGAGTTAGTTGAAGATGTTAAAGATACAATGATTGAAACTAGATATAGAAGTTACCCTGTTGTTGATACAGATGGAAAGGTTATTGGAACAATTTCAAGATACCATTTAATATCAAACTTTAAGAAAAAGGTTATTCAAGTTGACCATAACGAAAGAGCTCAGTCAGTTCCAGGACTTGAAGAAGCAGAGGTTCTTGAAATCATCGACCACCACAGAGTTGCTGATATTCAAACAAATAATCCAATCTTCTTTAGAAATGAACCAATAGGAAGTACATCTTCAATAGTTGCAAAATGCTACTTTGAAAATGGAATTAGACCTTCAAGAGAAGTTGCTGGTTTATTATGTGGTGCAATAATTTCTGATACACTACTATTCAGAAGTCCAACTTGCACAGAACAAGACAAATATATCTGTAATAAACTTGCTGAAATAGCTGGTATAAACATAGAAGAATTTGCTAAAGAAATGTTTAAGGCTGGTACATCATTACAAGGTAAGACAGTTGAACAAATATTCAACCAAGACTTCAAACCATTTACTATGGGCGACATTAAAATAGGTGTTGCTCAAGTTAATACAATGGATATTGAAGGATTTATGCCTTTAAAGGATGAAATGTTACAATATATGAATAAAAAAGCTGAAGAAGCTGGATTTGATATGGTTATGTTATTATTAACTGACATACTAAACGAAGGTTCACAAATACTTGTAGCTGGAAAGAAACCAGAAATAGTTGAAAAAGCATTTGGAATTCAACTTGAAGATTCAATGGCATTCTTACCAGGGGTTCTTTCAAGAAAGAAACAAGTTATACCACCACTTACACATTCAGTTATGAATAAGTAAAAATAACAAGCTGTGCTAATTAGCATGGCTTGTTTTTATCTTCCTCGTTTATAGCTATTAACTTATTAACGTCTATTATAGTTATACTAACTTCATTGTAATCCACTAATCCAATTATATATCTATTACTACTATCACAAATAGTAGTAATAGATTCTTTTTCTATATTTATAACTTCTTTTACTAAATCTACCTCTATTCCAATACTTTCATTATCAACAGAAATCATAATTATATTTTCTTTTATATTTATTTCTTCTATGCTTAAAAGTAAATTAATATCTACTAGAGTCATTATACTTCCTCTTAAATTAATAAGACCTTTAATAAACTTAGGTGATTTTGGAACTCTAGTATATTCTACTCTATCAAATATTCCTTGCACAACATCAACGCTTATAGCAAACATCTTATCTTCTAAAGTAAAAGTTACAAATTTCATCATAAACTATACTCCTCTATCTTTTATCTAAAGTGCACTATTCTTTATAGCTTCAATTACTCTATCAGCCTGAAATGGCTTTACAATAAAATCTTTAGCACCTGCTCTAATAGCATCAATAACCATAGCTTGTTGTCCCATTGCTGAACACACAATTATCTTCGCCTCTGGATCAAACTCTTTAATTTGTTTAACCGCTTCTATGCCATCCATATCAGGCATTGTTATATCCATAGTTACTATATCAGGTTTCTCTTTTTTATAAATTTCTACTGCTTCTATTCCATTACTTGCTTCACCAACTATATTAAAATCATTCTTTTCTAATATATCCTTAATCATCATTCTCATAAATGCCGCATCATCAACTATTAATATATTTATCATTTTAAATTTCCTCCTAAAATTAATTAATCCCTATAGTTTTAAGCATCTTTTCTAATGAATTTAATATAGGGATATAGTAAAGATGTATTCCTAAACTTAAGTTTCTTTTACCTTTAAATATAGTTTCTATATCCAGGGCATAATCTTCATACTGACTTGATTCTAAAAATATAGTTTCAAGTATCTTACTTAGTATATCATTAGTAACGCATGGTACTGATGGTATTACCTTAAGTTCGGTAAAGTCTGCTATAGAATTCATATAACTAGAGCATAAAATATTCCCTACCTCTTCAAGAAGCGAATTTTCAAACTCAGATAAACTTGTAATAATATTACCTGTTAATACTTCAACCATCTCTTTAACCGTCTCATAATCTAATACTATAAGAACATTTCCTTGTATATCACCTTTTATTTTCACTATAACTCCATATACCTCTCTCTGCCACTTAAGATTATATAAATTATTAATTTTAATAACGTGTACTGACGGTACAGTCATATCTATTTTATGATTAACTAATATTGATAACGATGTAGCTGCATTCCCAGCCCCTATATTAGATATTTCTTTAAGTGCATCTAACTGCATTGAAGTAAACTTTATACCTTCCATTTTAATCCCCCATAATTATAAAA
The DNA here is from genome assembly GCA_040144665.1 of Clostridium perfringens. GTDB lineage: Bacteria > Bacillota > Clostridia > Clostridiales > Clostridiaceae > Clostridium > Clostridium perfringens_A. The sequence continues at coordinate 13,870 of JBBVGE010000281.1, read as the reverse complement.
TCACTATAAATTACTTATATTTAATATTAAACCTATTGTGCCATTTCCTAGTATCGTAGCTCCAACATATTCTTTAATTCTTTTCAATGTTTTCCCAAATGGTTTTATTACAATCTCATTTTGTCCAATTAAAGAATCTACTAATAGACCAGTAAGATTATCTCCTATTTTAACTATAACAACAAACTTTTTATCACTATCACTCTCTTCTATATCTAATCGTTTGCTCACTCTAATAAAAGATATCCACCTATGTCTATATAAAATAAATTCATTTTTATTCTCCTTTTTTATAGAAGCTTTATCAAAAAGTATTACTCTTTCTATAAATCCTAAAGATATTGCAAAAGTATAACTGCCTACACAGACAAGTAATGCTCTTATTATTTGAAGAGTTAGAGGTAATTTTATAATAAATGTAGATCCTGATTTATATTTACTAACTAGTTCTAAGCTTCCCCCTAAAGAATCTATCTTTGTTTTTACAACATTAAGACCTACACCTCTTCCTGATAAATCAGTTACTGAGTTGTTTGTACTAAATCCTTCTGTAAAAATTAAATCTGTAATCTCTTTTTCACTCATATTTGATATATCTATTCCTAAACTTTCTGCCTTCTGCTTAATTTTATGTATATTTATTCCTAAGCCATCATCTATGACCTTTATTACAGCATTTGTTCCCTCTTGATAGGCAATTAACTTTATTGTACCTGTATCATTTTTACCCATTTTTAATCTTTTCTTTTTTGATTCTATTCCATGATCTGCTGCATTTCTTAATAAATGAATAAGCGGTTCTCCTAACTCATCTATTACAGTTCTATCTAGTTCTGTATCTTCTCCTTCTATAATAAAATTTATGTCTTTATTAAGTTCAACTGATATATCTCTAATCATCCTTGGAAATCTATTAAAAACTACCTTTACTGGAATCATTCTAATTTTCATAACTAACTCTTGAATCTCAGACGTTGTTCTTCTAACTTGCTCTAAAGTTTCATTAAGTTCTAAAGAATTAGATAATTGTGTTATCTCCTCAAGTCTTGTTCTATATAAAACAAGTTCTGAGACCATATTCATAAGATTATCTACTTTTTTAATATCTATTCTTATAGATTGATATGCTTTTTTTTGACATTCTACTTCTTTTAATTTATTATTTTTATTTTCTTTTTTCTCTTTATATAAATTAGAATCTAAATCGATAATATTTATAATTACATTATCAATCTCTGATACCTTTAAAATCGTATCTTTTATATCCTCATAACCAAAATTTGAAACTAAAATAAATCTTAAATCTAAGTCGAATTCTTCCTTTTCCATTAAATCTGTATTCGGAAATGATTTTATTATCTCTCCCTTAGCCTCCAATTCCCTAATTATAAGAAAGGCTCTTGCTGATTTTAGTATAGTATCTTCTTTAAGAGTTATTATAATATCAAACACATTATAACTTCTATCTAAGCCTTGCTTAATAATTGATATATCATATTGGTTTAAATAAAAACTATCTTCTTTACTATATTTATTTATACTAGATTTATTTTCTACTGCATATATTTTTTCTAATTTAGAAATTAATTCTGTCATATCAGCTGAGTCATCTCCACATTTAGATACCTTGTCTATTATTTTCTCTAAATTATCTAAGCATTCAAATAATGTTGTATTTATATACCTATCATCACTTAGCTTTCCATCTCTAAATTTTGAAAAAACATCTTCCATTTTATGAGTTAATTTAGCTATATTATCAAATCCCATAGACAAAGCCATACCTTTAATTGTATGGACTATTCTAAATATCTCATTAATTTCTTTAATATTATCTGGATTTCTTTCAAAGTTAAGTAATGCCTCATTTAATTTTTGAAGATTCTCCATAGACTCTTGCATAAATATGCCCATGTATTGAGATGTTCCCATATATTTTCCCCCTATACCTTTTTGAAATGAATATTGAAATCTTTTTTAAGTTAATATTCTCTTTAACTATAAATTCTAGTATCTTTACTCATCAATAATACGTTTACAGAACTAATTGTATTTTAACTAACATATAAAATTTTATAATATAAAGCTAATAAAATACCTAAGCAGATATTTAATTAGCCTTATAACTATTTCCACTTAAGTATTTCTATATCATTTTTCTTTTTGAAATTTATTAAATATGGATGACCTACTAAATCAAGTAATGGTTTATCTGATAAGGAGTCTGAAAACATATACGAATCTTTAAAGTCCACTTCTATATTATCTTTTTTTAATTCTTCCATTAACCTCTTAACTTTTTCTTCCCCCTTACAATTACATCCATCCATCTTTCTAATGAATTTATTATTTTTAAACTTAAACTTAGTTCCAATTATTTTATCTACTTCTTTATATTCATAGAACTCATTTAAGTAAAATTCAGGCGAAGCTGATATTAAATATATTTTATAACCTTGTTTTTTTAAGTCTCTCATCATCTTTATAGCATCATCATATAGAATATTACTTAAAATATCTTTATAAAAATCTTTAACTAATATACTTAGATCTTTTTCATCAATGCCGTCTATAAACTTTAAGAATGCTTCCTTAACTCTTTTTTCATCGTAAATTCCAACTCCATACATAATTCCTGAAAAAATAGCTCTTGGTAAAAACCTTAAATTCTTTTTATCTTTCTGTATCATATATCTAAAAAATTGCATTAGTGTTTCTTTTTTTGTTATAGTAAAATCTACATCAAATATTGCTAACTTTGTCATGGTTTCCTCCAAATATAATATAATTATCTATATTATATAATATTTCTAATATAAATTTCTATAATTATTAGGTTTAATCTTCCTTTATTCCTATAATATTTCTTTATAATAATTTTTTATTATAAAGAAAGATGATTAATCCATTAAAGGATTAATCATCTTTTCACTAACTTAGTTTTTGAAGAAATTTTTCTATTCTATTTATTCCCTCTTCTATATTTTCTTTTGAAGTTGCATAAGATAATCTTATATAATTATCAACTCCAAATCCAATACCTGGGACTACAGCTACCTTTTCTTCTTCTAATAATTCTTTTGAAAAACTTAGAGAGTCTTGAATTAATATATTATTTATCTTCTTTCCATAAAAATCACTTACATCTATCATTACATAGAATGCACCCTTTGGAACAATATATTTAATGCCTTTAATATCATTTAATCGTTCTATCATATATAATCTTCTATTATTAAATTCCTGTACCATAGCCTTCAGACTTTCCTCTGAATTTCTAAGTGCTTCAATTGCTGCATATTGTGATATGGAATTTATATTAGAAGTCATATGACTTTGTATACTAGTCATTAATTTTATAATTTCCCTATTTGAAGCTGCATAACCAATTCTCCAACCAGTCATAGCTGAAGACTTTGATAAACCATTTATTACAATAGTATTCTCATAAGCATATTTAGTTAGTGATGCTATACTTATATGATCCTCCCCATCATATATTAATTTTTCATATATTTCATCTGAAATTATTATTATATCATGGTCTTCACAAAATTTTGCGAGTTCTAAAAGCTCTTCTTTTCTATAAATTGTACCAGTTGGATTATTAGGACTATTTATTATTATAGCCTTTGTTTTGTCTGTTACTTTTGCTTCTAAATCCTTAACTGTATACTTAAAACTTTCTTCTTCATTAGAATCTGCATATACTGGAACTCCACCTGATAGCTTAATTAATTCTGGATAGCTTACCCAGTATGGTCTAGGAACTATTACTTCATCACCGTCATTTAAGATTGCCATAAAAGCATTAGATAAACATTGCTTTGCTCCATTTGAAACAATTATTTCATCTATAGAATAATCTAAGTTATTATCCTTTTTAAGCTTTCTACATATCTCTTCTCTAAGATCCTTTATTCCAGCTACATCTGTATATTTTGTTTTTCCTTCAATCATAGCTTTATGTGCTTCTTCTATTATATTTGAAGGAGTATTAAAATCTGGTTCACCAACACCGAAACTAATTACATCTACCCCACTATTTTTTAATTCTTTAGCTTTAGCAGTAATTGCTAGTGTTATTGATGGTGATATCCCCTTTGCTCTATTAGATAATTTCATTGTCTTTTTCGCCCCTTTTTACTTATTGCATCTACTATTAATTAATTTATTTAATAGCGATTCATTTATACCTTCAGAACCTATACTCATATCCCTATTAGATTCATCATGAAAATCGCTTCCTCCAGCTATTAAAAGCTTATATTTTTTACTTAAATTATAAAATAAATTAACCTGTTCCTTAGTATGACTTGGATGATATACTTCAATTCCTTTTAGTCCATAACATTTTAATTCCTTTATTATTTTTTCAATGGCCATACTTCTATATATTTTTCCTGGATGTGCGAGTACAGCAATACCCTTTGAATCATTAATGGCTTTTAAAGCTTCCTTATAAGAAAGCTTCTTTCCTTTTACATAGGCTGGTTTTCCTTTAATTAAATACTTTAAAAATGCACTCTTAAAATTTTCCTCATATCCACATCTTACAATTTCATTTGCAATATGAGCTCTACCAATTGAAGATTTACCTTTTATAATATTTTCAATATTTAGGTCTATCCCCTCATTTTTAAGTTTTTCAATTATTAATTTTACTCTGCTAACCCTCGCTTCTTTCAAGGAGTTTACTGTTTCATTAAGCTTATCATCATCTATATCAATAAAATACCCTAAGATATGAATCTCAAACTCATCTATTTCACTACTTAGTTCAATCCCAGGTATTGCAATGACCTCATTATTAAATTCCTTAGTTATATATTGAGAGTCTATTGAATCATGATCTGTTATAGAAATATATTTTATTCCTTTATTAAAAGCATCCTCTAATATTTGTTCCGGTGTTAGCTTGCCATCAGAAAAGGTAGAATGTATATGTAAATCTGCATATTTCATATTCTTACACCTTCTTTACCTATAATAATGACTATACCATTGTTTTTATAAATTAATACACTTTAATATATTCACAAAAGAGAGTGGTAACACCACTCTCTTTATTTATTTTCTATTCTTCTACTAATGTTTCGTTGTAATACGTTGAAACTCTTTCGAACTCATCTTCTTCAGGAACTACTAGTTCTTCATTTTCTTCTGAAGCTCTAAATAGATATACTGATTCATCTTCCATGTTTTTAGCTAAAACATATTCATTCCCTTCAAATTCAAAAGCATCTATGATTGGACATGATATAGTATTTCCTTCATCATCTACTAAATCTACAACAAAATGTTCATTATGGTCTTCACCACATCCACATTCATGGTCATGTCCATGATCGTGTCCATGACCTCCACAACATTCATGTCCGTCATTGTGTTCGTGATTTCCACATCCACATTTATTTAATTCCTTATCCATTTCAATTCCTCCTTGTACTTAAGTATCTTACTTAACATTATAATTTAATTGTACCCTTATTTACCACAAATTAAAAGCTAAATTTAAAACTTTTCTATAATTTAAATAATTATTTTAATCTATAAAAAAAAAGTGGTATACACCACTTTTTTATAAATAAACACTTATAATCTAATTAAAATATTATACCATATGCAAACGCTCCTGCTATTGCACCTAATATTGGAGCAATAACTGGTATCCAAGCATACTTCCAATCTGATCCACCCTTACCTGGTACAGGTAGTATAAAGTGTGCAAGTCTTGGTCCAAAATCTCTAATTGGATTTATTGCATATCCTGTAGGACCCCCTAAACATAATCCGATAGCCCATATAAGAATAGCTATTGCAAGAGGTTGAAGTCCATCTACAAATGGATTTGCAGTAATTCCTATAATACCAAACATCAATACAAAGGTTCCTATAAACTCTGTAACAAAGTTCCACTTTGTATTTCTTATTTCTGGTGCTGTACAGAATACTCCTAATTTAGTAGCTTTATCTTCTGTAGCTTCAAAATGATTATAGTATGATAAAAGCACAAGTGCAGCACCTATAAATGCACCAAGTAATTGTGCTAAAAGATACATTGGCACCTGACTCCATGGGAACTTTCCTGTTACTGCAAATGCTATAGTTACAGCCGGATTAAAGTGTGCTCCACTTATACTTCCAAACATGTATGCAGGAACTCCTACTGCAAAGGCCCACCCTGATGCAATAACCATCCATCCTGAATTAAAACCTTTTGATTTTTTAAGTACAACGTTTGCAACCACACCATCACCTAGTAAAACTAAAAGTGCAGTTCCTATTAATTCAGCCATAAAGGTTGATATATTCATATGTAAATTCCTCCTAGGTTTAATAAATTTCATAATATAAGCCCCTTTAAATATTTAAAGAGGCCAATATTGTTTATATAGTAGTTTCCATTATAAGTGTTCCATTATATATTACAAATTAGAATGCAGCCTTAAATATGTTAACTATATCTTTTTCGTTTCCTTTTCTTGGGTTTGAGAAAGCATTACCATCTTTTAATGCCATTTCAGCCATGTATTCGAAGTCCTCTTCTTTAACTCCCATATCTCTAAGTCTTGCAGGAATTCCTACATCACTTGATAATCTGAACATTGCATCGATTGCTTTTTGAGCAGCATCCATAACTGATAATCCTTCAATGTTTTCTCCCATAAATTCTGCTATATCAGCAAACTTTTGTGGGTTAGCTATTAAGTTATATTTTTCAACGTGTGGAAGAAGCATAGCATTTGCTACTCCGTGAGGCATATCGTATAATCCACCTAATTGGTGAGCCATAGCATGTACATATCCTAAGTTAGCATTGTTAAATGCCATACCAGCTAATAATGAACCATATGCCATATTTTCTCTAGCTTCTAAGTTAGTTCCTAAAGCAACTGCTTGTCTTAAGTTGTTTGATATTAATTTGATTGCTTGAATTGCAGCAGCATCTGTTACAGGGTTAGCATCCTTTGATACGTATGCTTCTACAGCATGAGTTAAAGCATCCATTCCTGTTGCAGCTGTAAGTCCTGCTGGTTTTCCAACCATTAGTAATGGGTCGTTTATTGAAACTAATGGTAAGTTTCTCCAACTAACTATAACAAATTTAACTTTAGTTTTTGTGTTTGTTATAACACAATGTCTTGTAACTTCACTTGCTGTTCCTGCTGTAGTATTAACTGCAACGATTGGTGGAAGTGCATTAGTTAAAGTTTCTATTCCTGCATAGTCATAAAGATCCCCTTCATGAGTAGCTGCGATACCAATTCCTTTACCACAGTCATGTGAGCTTCCTCCACCAACTGTAATTATCATGTCACAATTTTCATCTTGATATACTTTTAATCCATCTTTAACATTTGTATCCTTTGGATTTGGTTCAACACCATCATAGTAAGCAACTTCTATTCCTGCTTCTTTTAGGTATTTTTCAGTTAATTCAACTGCTCCACCTTTTAAACTTCTTAAGAATTTATCTGTAACTATTAAAGCTTTCTTTCCGCCTAATATTTTACATCTTTCTCCAACTACTGATATTGAATTTGCGCCCATAAAGTTAACGCTTGGTACTAAATAATCGTACATTCTCATTTCGCTCATTTCATTTTCCTCCTAAAATTGTTATTATATTTAATTAACATCTAAAATAAAATTTATATTTTAAATTGGGATTAGCTTTTATTAATTTACAAAATATTATTTATTGAATGCATCTACTGCAGCTTGTGCTATAGCCATATCTTCCTCTACAGTTCCACCACTTACTCCAACAGCTCCAACAACTTGACCATCGACTATGATTGGGAATCCTCCACCAAATGGTACTATTCTTTGATTATTAGTAAGTTGTAGTCCATAAAGGCTTTGTCCTGGTTGTACGCATTCAGCAATTTCATGACTTCCTTGCTTTAAGCATGCAGCTGTATAAGCTTTATTTATTGCTATATCTATACTTGTTATAAATGCATCTTCCATTCTATGCATTAACATTAAGTTAGCACCTTTATCAACTGCTGCAAATATAACTGGAACATTCATTTCAGTTGCTTTTTGCTCTGCAGCTTTGGCCATTTCTTTTACTATTTCTAAACTTAATTCTTTAACTTCATTTAACTTTTTCATAGTATTCAATCCTCCCTTATTTTTCTTCTTCAAATCTTGCCATTGCAAAAAGAGTATCTGATAGACGATTTATATACATTCTAATCGCTTCTCTGATTTCTTCTTCTCTAGCAAGAGTTGCTATTCTTCTCTCAGCTCTTCTAACTACAGTTCTTGCTACATGAAGAACTGATGAAGCTTCATTTTTACCTGGAATAACAAACTCTCTTATAGGACCTGTAATTTCCATATATTTATCTGTTAAGGATTCTAATTTTTTTATATCATCTTCATTTACTAATTCTTTTAAGTATCCAATACCCTTGCTATCACTTGCAAGTTCTCCACCTAAAGTGAATAATTTCTTTTGTATAGCATTAATCTCTTCTTTTAATTCCTTAGAGCTTGACTTAGCATAAGCAAGGCCTAAAAGTGATATAACTTCATCTACAGTTCCATAAGCTTCTACTCTTAAACTATCTTTATCTACTCTACTTCCTCCAAGTAGTGCAGTAGTTCCTTTGTCACCAGTTTTCGTATAAATTTTATACATAACTTATTACTCCTTAAAATTTATTTAAAGGCTATACCCTTAACTAATCTTCCTGCATTAGCACCTAAATCTCTCAATCTATCTAGATTATCATCTAAATCTGCAATAAATAAAGGTTTATCTTTAGGTAATTTATTAAAAGTAATAGTTACCTTTCCTTCTGAATCTATTCCTATACCAACTGCTAATTTAGACTTTACAGATGCTAGATAACTAAGCTCTTCTGAAATATTACAATCTAAACTCTTAACTTCATAAGGTATTCCCTCTTCTTCTATTCCCCATAATATTTCATTAAATCTTGATTTATCTTTTAATTCATCTGAATGATATAAGTATATACAAGGTATTTCATATTCATATGCTTTCATTACCATTGCCATAATAATTACTCCATTCCATTACAAGCTAGTATTAGTCCAGTTGCAACAGCATTTCTTGGACCTTCTGTTCCTCTTATGTTTCCACGTCCAGCTACAACTCCATATTGTGATAGAGAGTCTGTAACTAATTGAGGTACTTCAAAATCTAAAGATGATCCTCCTACTAATACAACAAATTCGATATCTCTTATATTTCCAGTAGGAGACACTATTGTTAGTGCTCTTAAACAGTTAGTTACAAATACTTTTTCTTTAGCACCTCTTCTTATAGCCCTTATCTTTTCTATAGAAGTTTGCCCATCTATCGGAACAAGCATACCATCTTTTATTATTACAACTTTTGCAAAAACTGATGGATCTAAAGGTTCTTTAAAGAATTCAACTGTTCCATCTTCATGTCTTATATGGAATAAACTCTCTACTTTAGCTAATGGATATTTTTTAATATCTTCTGCTAAATTAAATGATTCAAGTCCAAGCTCAGATTTTATAAGCATAGTTACCATATTTCCAGCACCTGCTAGGTGAATTGATGATATCTCTCCTTGCTTATTTATTATTGAAGCATCTGTTGATCCAGCTCCCATGTCAAGTATTGCAAGCGGTGTGCTACTACCTGGAGTCGTAAGTGCTCCACGTATTGCCATATCAGCTTCTACTCCGCCAACTTCTACTGGAACATTTAATTCATTTTCAAGTTTGTCTGCAATCATCTGCATTTGAAGTTTATCTGCTTTAACCATTGCTGCAATTCCTACAGCATTTTCAAGTGAAAACTCTTCTGCAAGACCACCTTTAACCTTTTGAGGAATAAAAGTATCTACAGCTAATAAATCTTGTATCTTTATATCGCTTATCTTTTGTTTTGTAAGATTTGCCATTACTTGTCTTACTCTTTCAAGCATTCCGCCAGCATTAGTTCCGGCTTCACCTTTAACGTCTTGTATTGGCACACATAATCTTACGGCATCCATTATCTTTTCTGCTCCGTGTTCTACATCAACGCTTTCTTTACGTTTTAAACCATCTATATTTATACATCCAGCAGGGATTTTCTTTTCCTGAACATCTCCCTTTGGAGTTTTAATAACTACAGCTGATCTATTTCCAATAAGTGCTCTAGATATAGGTACTATCATCTTAGTTTCCTCTGATGATAAATTAAATACTGTTGCTATTCCATATGGATTTGCTAAGTTTTCAACTACATCTCCTTGTGCTGCAACTTCTACTGCCGCCTTCATTCCTACAGGAACTTTTTCTAAAAGCATTACTTCATCAACTATAGGTATCTTTTTATCTAATCTATTGTTTATAAGTACTCCATCATCTCTTTGAACTATTGCTGCAGCAATATTAATTCCTCTTCTTGTAGCATGATTTATTCTAGCTGCTGCTTCTAAGAAATTAACTCTACTTAATATAAGAGGTATAAATTTATCATCATTATCTAGCTCTTTTGAATCTATATTCTCTAAATCTTCTATATATATTGTTTTTCCTATACCAATACCAATTCCACCTGGCGTTTGAGGATTGTGTCCTATCATAGTTGATTCAGTTATTATAGTTTCTGTTATAGTTTCCATTGCAACATCACCAATAACTGGTGCAGCTTCATTTATTCTAACTAAATCTAAATCTTTAAGCTCTAAAGATACTTTTTTAAGCGCTTGCTTCAGTGAATCAAAAACACCTTCTATATTTTCCTCAGTACCTTTTATTCCTGTTGTAGGAACTATTCCACTTGAAAGAAATTCAACCTTTTTATCTTTAACTCTTGATAATGCTACTTCCGTAGTAGCATTACCAATGTCAACTCCTGCAATTATTTTCATTGTTTCCTCCCTGCATAAGAGTAAATTAATCTTGTTTTAATTTGCTTCTCTTTTCATATACTTCAACAGCTTCTCTTACGAAATCTGCATTTACTTTCGCTCCATATACATTTTCAAGTTCATCTGCAATCTTTAAAAGATCTTCCTTAGTTGAACGGAATGGTCTTAATGCGTTATATATTTCAAGAATTCTATCATCTGGTACGCTTATAAGTTCAGCTGCTCTTCTAAGATTTCTAGCTATAGCTTGTCTGTTCATACCTTCAGCTATTTGAGCTTGCATCTCTAAAGTTTCTGGTGATATTCTAACATCTTCTGGTTTAACATTTCCATTTAAAACATTTTCTAAAGTTATCTCTTGTAAATTCATTCCTGTTGGTGTTTTTATGTCCTCAGGTCTTTTAGTTGCTAAAGGATAATCTTTAGGTGTCATTCTTTGCTTCATAACATCTTCTCCTTACAAATTAGAATTTAACTTCTATCTCTATTGGTTTTGCACCGACTTCTACGTGTTTAGTTTCTTTTATGTGGAATAATGCTGCTATTGCCATGAATTTTGGTCTAGCCATTTGGTCATTCTTTGTAGGAACTGGTGTTGGTGACTCTCCCTTTGCATATTTAGCTGCATTTTTACCTATTAATCTATATGTTTCTAAAGTTAATAGTGGTGCTTGTGGGAATAACTCTAAATTATTTAAAGGAAGTAAATCTTTTTGATGTATAACTGTTGTTCCTTTTGATTGTATTCCGATTCCGATCCCTGATCCACTAAGCTTTGCTGCATCATTTGCTATAAATGAAACGTCTGAAGTTCTTACTATTCTAACAACTCTTGCATGTAATCCTTCTTCTTCAATACCTGCAATAATTTCTCTTAATATATCAGTGTGTTCTACATTAACTAATGTTCTATGTTGGAATTTTCCAAATGCTGGTGCAAGTCCGATTACAACCTCATCTGCTCTTGTTCCAACCTTAGCTTCTCCTACTTCCTCAATAGTAAGATCTGGCATAACAAATTTATTTGTTGTATTTTCCATTATCTTCACCTCTCTGAACCTTATTCTATATCTTCTGGCTTAATTACATTAGGAATGTTCTTAATTTCTTCCCATCTTTCTTTGCTAAGTCTGTATCCAGTTCCAGGTCCTTTATAGTCATTTACATCATTAACAGCACTTATAACATCAAAATCATTATCAAGTATTGCTGAAGTTTGAAGATAATCTCCTGTCACTCTTTGCTTAAGCATATTTAATATGTTGTTTGCAACATCATCAAACCCGTTAACACTTAATGCTTTAACTATATCTAATCCTGTTACTCTCTTCTTAAGCATTTCTTCAGCAGCTTTTAAGTCTTCAACTACATTTCTTTCTGGCATATCTTTACTACCATGAGCGTAAGTTGCAGCTTCAACTTCTTCATCAGTTATTTTAGGGAATCCTAACTCTCTAAATACTGCTTGTATAGCTTTTGCAGCCTTATTTCTTATTGCTATTGTTTCTTCTTCTGATACTGGTCTAAGTCCACCGTCTACCATTAAATCTCTTTGAAGTACATTGTAATCATCAAAGTCTTCTGCATCGAAGTTTGAACCAGCAAACATGTTATCATAGTTTGGAACTGCACTATATCCTGAGAATATAAAATCTGTTCCTGGAAGCATTTGCATTAATGTTCTTGCTGTTCTTCTTATATCTGAATGTGAGAATGTTTGGTCATTAGCTGATGCAACTTCTATATCAAGCATTGCAGCTATTAAGTTTTCTCCAAGAACTGCTCTTATACCTGATGGAACTGCTCCAGTCATACCTATACAACTAACAGCTCCATTTTGAAGTCCTTGAACTCCAGCTCCTTTAGTTATATAGATACATCTTGATTCTAAGTAAAGCATTGATTTTCCTTCTGCATATCCCATTAATGCTTCTGAACCTGTTCCTGATGTATATCTCATTTTAAGTCCTCTTGAAGCATAAGCTGACGCTAAGAATGCTTTTGACCATGGAGTATCGTCTCCATCTGTAAATACTGATTCAGTTCCATATACTGAAACTGTTTCTGCATAACTTGTAAGTCCTCTCATACCAAGATCAAGTTCTGTAGCTTCTTCAACTGAACATTGAGTTAAAACCCCAGGTCTACCCACTTGTGAACCTATAAGTATTGCTAATGCATTAAATGGTGCATATCTAACTATACCTACTGTTGTTTCTTGTTCTGAGAAACCTCTTATACCAGCTTCTGCTGCATCTGCTGCAATTTGTACTGGATTATCTTTAAGATTTGTTACGTGGCATTGATTTGATGGAGTTTTTCTAGCTCTCATCTTTTGAAGCGCCATCATCATTTCAACAACATTCATATGTGACATAACTTCTACTGCCTTTGCAGGAGTAATTGCTGTTGTTATTTTAACAATCTCATCTCTTCCTACATTTATATCTACTAATTTTCTTGCTATTTCTACTGAATCTAATTTCATAGCTTCTTCTGCATAATCTAAATTGATTGCATAATCTGCTATGAATTTGTCTATCATATCAAAGTCTTCTCTTTTTTTACTATCTAGTTCTACAACTACACCGTTTTCTATTTTTATAGAAGATTTAGGATCGTTTGGACTCTCCATTGCTATTAAACCTTCTTCTGGCCATTCACCAATAAGACCATCTTGGTTTACAGGACGTTTTGCTAAAGCCTCGAATCTTTTTGATTTCACTTTAAGTTTCCTCCCTTAAAATAAATTTGTATTTAATAATTTTCAATTGTTATTTTTTTATCGATGTATTCATTTTAATCTAAAATGATTTAAAAACCATTAAAATATCTTGTCTTCTTCTCGGATTATATTGTTTAATTTTTATCAATTAAAATTGTACTTTTTCTATACACAAAGTTAAAAATGTGAATTTTTAGTCAAAATAAACCTAAAATAACGTATACATATGTCAAAAAAATTAAATTTATTTTTAATAATAAATTTATAT
>JBBVGE010000280.1:0-735 GCA_040144665.1 Clostridium perfringens | reverse complement strand
ATTAAGCATATTCTTGAAGGTGAAGTTAATAGGCGTGGTAAAGCAGTAGGATTCCATATGGAGAATATGCCAACTGCAAAAGGTTCTATTATAGAAAGTACAAGAAGTAAGTTAGATAAAAATGGTATTTACAATGCTAAAGTAAAAGTAAATGGAATAATTAAGGATGCAAGATCATCATTTTTCCCAACAAATATGACACCTCAGCAAGTAGTTAATGCAATAAATGAAGCTTATGAAAATAGAGAACAACATTTTATTAAGTCTATGATGAAAGGTAAAACTAGTTATGGATTTGAAATAGGTATGTATTTAGATAAAAATGATAAAATAACTACTGCATTTCCATTAAAGGAGTGATTTAATTGAAATATAAGTTTGATACAGCAGAATTATATAATAAAAATAAATTAGTTATGGATTTTGATGGTAAGCATGAAATGTTAACTAATATTTTTAATGAAGTAGTTTTGGGATATGATAATAAAGAAAGTTGGTTAAATGCTATAGATGATTCAATAAAAGGTAATTCAAAAAATCATGATTTTGGAGTTCCTGGATTTGGAGCTGAAGTTGAAAAAGAAAAAACTATAATATATTGTGATTTTACAGATGAAGAAATTGAAATTACAACTGAAGAGTTCAAAAAAATATCAAAAGTATGGTTTGATAAACTAGAAGAATTTCATAAAACAGGTGAAGTATAAAAGGCACTCACTTAAATAAAAAGTAGGT
>JBBVGE010000279.1:0-209 GCA_040144665.1 Clostridium perfringens | reverse complement strand
TGCCTATACTGCTTGGAGTGGTGGAGAGTATTGGAAAAATCCTAAATTAGTTTCTATGATTAGAAAATGGGTTCATAATGGTGGAGGATTTATAGGGGTTGGAGAACCAACTGCAATACATTATGAGAATAAATTCTTCCAGTTAGCAGATGTTTTAGGAGTTGACAAAGAAGTTGGATTTAGTTTAAGCACTAGAAAATATAATGAAT
>JBBVGE010000278.1:0-1777 GCA_040144665.1 Clostridium perfringens | reverse complement strand
AGTAAATTCTTAAAAGATAATGGATATAAATATATGGTCCATAGTAAAGGGCAAGTAAAGGAAAGGTAGTTGATTCAAATATGGCAAGACCACAAAAAACAGGATTAGATTATTTTCCTTTAGATGTAGATATAGATCAAGATGATAAGGTTGCACTTATAGAAGCTCAACATGGACTTAAAGGTTTTGCTATTGTAATTAAATTATTAATGAAGATTTATAAGAACAGTTACTTCTATGAGTGGACAGAAAAGGAACAATTACTCTTTTCAAAGAGGGTTAATGTAAACATTAATGAGGTTAATGTAATCATAAATGATTGTGTTAAATGGGGATTGTTTGATGGTGAAGTATATGAAAGCCACAAAATACTTACTTCTGAGGGGATTCAACGTAGATATTTAGAAGCCGTAGGGCGTAGACAAAAAGTTAAAATGAATAAAATTTACTTACTTTTAGATGAAGAAACAATTAATGTATACAAAAACTTAATTATTGTCAACATTAACTCTAATACAGATGAAGTTAATGATAACATTAATCCCCAAAGTAAAGTAAAGAAAAGTAAAGAAAAGAAAAGTAAAGAAAACAATAATGTAAACATTAATGATGACATAAAAAATATTTTACAAGATGACAATGAAAATAGTAGTTGTAGTGGTGATTTTAATATTTTTAATTATATGCAACAAAGAGGATTTATAACAATAAGTTCTATGATAGCTCAACAAATTAATGCTGATATAGATATGTATTCATTAGAAGAAGTTAAGCAGGCTATAGATATAGCAGATAATAACGGAAAGCATACTTATAGTTATGTACAAGGAATATTAAAACGTAGAAGAGCTGGAATAGATGAAAAAAATAAAAACCAAAATGAATTTGAAAAGATAAAAGAAAAAATAGCAAATGGTGAGGAAGTGTTCTAATGTCTAAAAATGAATTTATGGATTACTTAGGATATTTGAGTAAATTATTTGGCTTTGATGCACCAACTGATAAAGAAATTCTAGCTACTTGGTACAGTAATTTTAAAAATACCCATATTAATATAGCTAAAGACATGGCACAGAAATATTTTAAAGAGGAAACAGGTAGATTTAAGTTAGCTAAATTATTAGATTACAAAAGTGCATCAATGGCAGGAAAAACAGATTATATAAAAGTGGATAAATGTCCTATATGCTTTAATACTGGCTTTGTACAAGTAGAAAAGAAAATCAAAGGAAGAGTTTATGTAATGTGTATGCGTTGTACTTGCAGCAATGGACAAAGATTACAGGAAGGAATAAAAGAAGTAGATAAATTAACCCTAGATGATAGATTTTTAGATGCAAATGGAGTTTTTAGAATAAAAAAAGAGGTGATTTAGTGAAGATATGTAAAGAATGTGGATCAAATTACTTAGTAGAATTACACCACATAATATTTAGAGGACAAGCGCCTGCATTAATCAATTGTAAATATAATTTAGTTCCTTTATGCTATGAGCACCATAGAGGTACTTATGGGGTTCATGGTAAGTATGGAAGTAAACTGGACCATGAACTAAAGAAAAGTTTCCAAGAGAATTTACAATTAATGTTTGGAGTTGACATTTATTATACAGTAGATCAAATAAAAGAAAAGTTAGATATTAGTTTAAAAGCTACAGAAGGGCTTGTAAAGTTTATTTTACCAAAAGAGAGTAAATATATTGGTGAGGATATAGTAAGGGCTTGTATGGGTGGAAAATTAGTTATAGGGGGTGAGTATGAATTACAAAGAACAATAT
>JBBVGE010000277.1:0-202 GCA_040144665.1 Clostridium perfringens | reverse complement strand
GGTGAGAAAGAGACTTCTTTCTTTAAAAGAATATTAGAAGGAATTATAGATCAAACAGTAGTATTATTATTATCTTTAGCAGCCTTCTTTATAGTAGATTTGCTAATGAGACCTTTTGGCTATAAGATATCTTTAGAAGGAAGAATTCCTTTTTATTTTGTAATATTTGTTATTATGAACATACTTTACAGAGCTATAATGG
>JBBVGE010000276.1:0-229 GCA_040144665.1 Clostridium perfringens | reverse complement strand
CTTTAAAGAGACCTTGTTGCAGATTTTATCCAACCTGTTCTCAATATGCACTAGAAGCAATACAAAAGTATGGTGCTTTTAAAGGGGGATTTATGAGTATAGGAAGAATATTAAGGTGTAATCCATTCTGTAAGGGTGGATATGATCCTGTAAAATAAATATATACGGTTTAAATATAGGAGGGTAATGTATTGCAGTCAATTTTAAAGCCGATAACTAATTTATTCAC
>JBBVGE010000275.1:0-204 GCA_040144665.1 Clostridium perfringens | reverse complement strand
AAGAAATAAGGGATTAAGTGTAGATGGAATAGTAGGTAAGAATACTTGGAGAGCTTTATATAGTAAATAGATTATATATCGTTTGAAACGAGAACAGAGGCAGGAAAAATCCTGCCTTTATTTTTATTTATAGAAAATTTTGTTATAATACATAATAATAGTAATGCTAAAATAAAGGGGGAGATTCCAATAGGTATTTTTGGA
>JBBVGE010000274.1:0-3072 GCA_040144665.1 Clostridium perfringens | reverse complement strand
GGAGTTTAATCTAAATATTTAGATTAAACTCCTTTTTATATATGTATTTTTCAATTTATGAATATACTAAGTTTAAATTAACTAATTTAACGCTCTTATAGTTTCTCTTATTAATTCGGCTTCATTGTGTAGTCTTTCAAATTGATTATATAGTTCTGTATCCTGTGGATCTATAAACATTACTGGTGCATATCCCATTGCATAATCAACTCCATTTATAGTCTTATATCTAATAGCATCCATAGTATTATTTTTAAGACGTTTTTCTATACAATATAAAGGCTGCACCATTTTTCCCTTCTTATTAATCAATTCAAAGTTCATCCCATCTTCAAATTCCTCTACCTTATAATGTCCCCTCCAATCTGCTGGTAACTCCATTTGTAAACCTAGTCTTCTATTTTCATAATGTATATTATTAGATGATGTGCTTTTCTTTTGACTTATAGAACTTTTATTCACTTCACTTCTCTTAACCTCTTGTTGTTTTAATTCATTTTCTTTTCTTAATTGTTCCTCTTTAATTTTCTTTTCTTGCTCTATTTTTTTCTGCTGCTCAGCCTTTATTGCTTCTTCTTGTTTCTTTTGTTCTTCTAATTTTTCATTAATCTGTTTATCTATTTTATCAGCTTTTTCTTTTTGATCTTTATTTGCATCTTTCATATTTATATTAAGAAGTCTCTTTCTTGCATCATCTAATTTATTATTAGTTAATAAGTTTCTTACATCATTTAATTCTTTATCTATCTTCTTTATGTTATCAGACTTTACCTTTATATCATTTTTTAACTCTTCTATATTATCTTTAATTTTATAGTTAGTATAATCTAATGGTATTTTTCCTATAAAAGCATTTGCTGAGTTTAAATCATTGTTTTCAAAACTCTTTTTAGCTTCTTCATAATTTGTTATTATACTTACTAATTTTTCTGCCTCTTTATTATCCTTATCTAACTTTAAAACATCATTAAAATCATTTACTGCTTCCTCATACTTATCATTATTTAAATTGCTAATTCCAGCTTCCATACTCTCTTTTATTTTTTTGCTGTCACAACCAAATAATAAGCTAGAAGCTATCCCTATTAATATTATTGCTGTTACTAATCTTTTATCTATTTTTAGCAAATTTATTCCCCCTACTTTTTATATAATTAGCCAAAGGAAATTCTATCATTTTTATGTATAAATGTCGTAAGTATTCATTCTTTATTAACATCAGTTACATTTTTTTAAATCTTAGTAATACTGAATTATACTTTGAAATTTTTATTCCTATACTTAGATATAATAACTCTTTATTTTAACTTAACAAGATTAAATATAACCTATAAATAAAAAAGGAACGTATCTTACTTTAAAGATACGTTCCTTTTAATTATCTTATTTAAAATCTGCTGGATATTCTAATCCTATTTGATTTCTTATTTTATCCATCACTTCAATTGCCCTTAATGAATTTTTATAAGAATTTTTCATAGATTCTGTTTCATTTTTATTTAATACACTTATAAACTCATCAAGTTCATAATACATATCATTTTCTCTTTGTTTTATAGAAATCACTTCTTCCCTGCCATCTCTATAAACTATTTTTACATTTTTAAATAATATATTATCAATTATAATAGTTCCTTCTTCACCTTGTATTTCTAGTGGTAGCTTTGAATCACTTATTTTAGAGTACATAATCACTCCACTTGCACCTTCATAACTAAACATTGCAGTACCTTGACCGTCAACGCCACTTTCTAAAAGTATTGCCTCACTTACAACTCCGTTTGGCTTTCCAAACAGCGCTATCATAGGATGAATACAATATACCCCTATATCCATAAGTGCTCCATTTGAAAGTTCTCTTTTAAAAGCATTAAGTACTATTCCTTCTTTATACTTATCATATCTTGATGAATATTGACAATATGATGCAAAGTATCTTCTTATCTTACCTATCTTATGTAGATTTTCTTTTACTTTCAAGAAATTTGGTAACACAGTTATTCTCATAGCTTCCATTAACAGCACACCATTCTTTTCTGCTGTATCTATCATAGATTTAACTTCTATCTTATTTGAAGCCATTGGTTTTTCACATAAGACATGTTTCTTATTCTCTAAGCACAAAATTGCTTGAGATGCATGAAGTGAATTAGGGGATGCTATATACACAGCATCAATATCTTTAGAGCTTGCAAATACATCTAAGTTATCAAAAAACTTTGTTGCACCATATTTACTTCCAAACTCTTCTGCTTTTTTAATATCTCTTGAATATACTGCTACAAGTTCAAACTCCTCATGAGTAAGTGCTGCTTCTAAGAAATTATCGACTATCTTCCCTGTACCTATAATCCCAAATTTTATTTTGCTCATTTCAAAATACCACCTTTATTTTTACTTTTAGTATAACTCAGGAATTATTATCATTATACATTTTGCTCTCTTAACTACATGTGCAGTTACTGAACCAACTAATGTTGTAAATTTCTTTTTAGTATTCTTTGCCATAAGTATAATATCTATATCGTTATCTTCTGCATATCTTAATATCTCATCACCTGCATAGCCAAAGGAAAATTCTCTCTTGCAATCAAATTCTTCTATCTTCTCGCTAGCTTCTCTTAATATTGTTTTACCTATAACCTCTGCATCTTTTACTTCTTCTGAAACAGCCATTCCGTTAATAAAAACTATTTCTCTTACATTCATAAGTATTACTTCAACATCTTCTGATTTGAAATTATTCTTTAAGTAATTTAAGGATATAAGACTTCTGTCAGTTCCGTCTATTGGTATTAATATTTTTTTCTTTGTCATTTTAAACACCCTCTTCTCTCATGTATAATTCTATTTTCTACATTATACCTCTTATATCCTTCTTTATTTATTTTTAGATGTTTATTTAATATAATGTTAAAAACTTCAAAATAATTATAATACTTTCATAAAAACTTTTTGAACTTTTTAATTAATATCTTACAAAACAAAAAAGCTAGAAGTAATACTACTTCTAGCTTTAATATACTTTGGCAGGGGCACTAGGACTTGAACCCAGAACCAATGGTTTTGGAG
>JBBVGE010000273.1:0-4892 GCA_040144665.1 Clostridium perfringens | reverse complement strand
ACACTTGCATAGCAAGTGGTTTTCTAAATACAATAAAAAAGAGGTTATCTTAAAATAAGATAACCTCTTTTTACAAATTTATTCTATTTAAATAAAATTATATCTCCCAAAAAATATCCTGCTGATATGAATGCTGTATTCCAAAAAAATATTCCTAATGCAGAATATACTACAAAACTAAGAAAATTCAATTTAAAAACTCCAGCTGGTATTGATACTAGCGTTCTTGCCACTGGAATAAGCTTACTTATAAAAACTCCAAAATTACCTCTTTCTTTAACTCTCATTGCTATATTATCTACATAAGGCTTTTGCTTTGGAAATTTTTTCAGATATTTATCTAATAACTTAACGCCTCCATATCTTCCTATCATATATAATGAAACACTCCCTAGAACCCCAGCAACTACAGAAATAATTATAGCAACAAAAAAATTCATCTCTCCATTTGCAATTAGCATTCCTGCAGCTGGCATTATAATTCCAGCAGGAAGCCCAGGTAAATTAAGATATTCTAAAAACACAATAATAAAAAGAAATATTAATCCATATTGTGAAAAATAATTTAATATCATTTGAAATTCCATATTTTAAACTTCCCCCTAATAATTACACTTTATAATATTATGATTATATTAACAGAATATTTTAAAATTTAATATTTATATTTCCTTAAATAAATCTTAATTTAATCTTTTACTATATCCAGAAAATACACTTAATTTTTTCTTTCACATTGCCTAAAAATAGCTTTCTATTTTATTATAAAATTCTAAAATGAAAAATATATTTACTTCTAATATTCATTTAAATATTTCCCCAATTCTATTTAGAATATAATTAAGAACTTCTTACCATTTTTATTAAATTTCCGTTAAATATATTGTATTTTATTAAAACGATAACATTTTTATTAATTTAGTGATATTATTTAATTGTTCATTTAGAATAACCTTTTCCTTCAAAGTAATATATTATAAATATTGTATTACTTTAACTTATTTTTACATTTTGCCTATAAAAATTTATGCTTTTTTAGATAAATTACTACAAATGAAATAATTTTGAAATAATTTATTTGACATTATGTATTAAAATAATAAGAAGGATGGATTAACTAAGGAGGAAATATGAGTAATTTTGATAAGAAATTAGATAAAGCAACCAAACACTATGAAAACAAAAATTATAAAGAAGCTTTAAAAATATGTGATAAAATTTTAGCGAAAGATTATAACAATGAAAAAGCTTTAGAACTTGAGGGGGAAATTTTATACAAGCTAGATAGAATAGATGAGGCAATTTTAAACTGGAAGATTAATTCTGAATACAATAATAATCCAACAGCAAAAATGCGTCTTGAAGATATAGATAAATCTACTAAAGAGAAGGCTTTAAGCTTTGATAATTTAAATGCAGTAAGTAGTACACCAGAGGATGAAATAGAAGATATAGTAAATCCTTCTGATGTTATACCTCAAGAAGTTAATCAAGAAATTAAAAGCAATTCTGATGAAACAACTGAAACTACAGATATACCTGTAGAAGTAACCGATGAAGTTGAAGAGATAAAAGATACAGATGTTTCTTCAGAAAAAAAAGATATAAGTTCTATATCTGAAATTACTAATGAAGATTTTATTTCTCCTGATAAAAATTCAGAAGAAAAATTTAATATTAATAAACATATATATAATAGTTATGATGAAGTTAAAAATGATAATGATTCAATTAGTGATACTACTTCTAATAGTACAGAAAATAAAGTTGATTCATCCAAATTAGAGAATATTAATAAATCAGAATCACAACAATCAAATAAAGCTAAAACACCTTCAAGTAAAGGTAAGAAATCAGCAATAATTGCAGTTTGTGCCATTATTGTAGTTGTTGCAGCTTATGCTGGTGTTAAACATTTAGGCTCAAGTAATTCAAAATCTGAAACTGAGCAATCACAAACTCAAGAACAATCACAAGAACAAGAAATATTAGCAAATCTTAAAACAGATCTTGATAAAGCGATGGAAAGTAAAGATATAGGTACACTTTATACTTTATTAAGTGAAACTCCAGCTGATAAAGTACCAGCTGATGCTAAAGATAGTTACGATAAAGCTCTTGACATGATGAAAAAAGATGGTGTAGAAAAATATTATAATGATGGACTAAATGCTTACAAGGATAAAAAGTTTGATGTTGCATTTGATGATTTCTCAAAAGCTTATAAATATTGTGGTGGAACTTACTTAGAACCACATGTATTATACTTTTTAGGATCAACTGAAAATGCATTAGATAAGAAAGATGATGCTGTTAAACACTTTAAGGAATATTTAGATAAATATCCTCACTCTGATCTTTATACAGCTGAAATATTATATAACTTATGTTTATACTATAATGATAAAGGTGATAAGACTGAAGCTAAGAAGTATGCTCAGCATTTAGAAGATTCATATCCAAGTTCACCTTACTACAATGATACATCAAGAAAAATATTATATAATTAAAAATATAAAAGGAACTCTTTAAATTAATAAAGAGTTCCTTTTAACTATAGACTGAAGCAAAAAATTTAAATTTGTTGCTTTTTATTGTTCGTTTTATTTTTAAAAATTATTTTTGCATATTACTCTTTCATTGAAACATTATTCTTTTGAGCATCTTTATTATTTTGAGAATTTTCTTCTTTATTCTTTGAATTAAAGTAACTCATTGGTGCATTTTTTATAACCTTAAATTTATATCCATTGTCCTTAAACATTTTTATGATTTCTGGTAATGCTTTAACAGTTGATTTTTTAGCTGCTGCATCATGCATTAATAAAATAACGTGCTTTTCCTTATTCATATAACCTCTAGCTCTAGAAATTAAATAGTCTACTGAATATGTATTTGATTCTGCATCACCTGTTTCAGCATCCCAATCTACAGATATAATTCCTTCTTTATTCATTGCTTCATTTAATTGTTTTAAATGTGGATCTCTATAATGTTTTCTAGACATATATCCACCAGGCATTCTTAAAACTCTTGTATTAAAATTTTCTCCTAATATATTTTTCATTTGAGCATTATTGTCATTTATTTCTTTCATAAATACTGGTACATTAACACTATTGCCTGGATATAATTTCTTATATTCGTGACTCATGGTATGATTAGCTATAGCATTACCACTATCTATTTCGTCCTTTAATAATTGTTGATTTTTAGTATTATTTTTAAGCTGTGATCCTAATACAAAGAAAGTAGCATGTACATCTTGTTCCTTCAGTATTTTTAAAATGTTGCTTGTGTTTTCACTTGGACCATCATCAAATGTTAAAAATACTTCTTTTTCATTATTTACTGGATCCTTAGAATTCATCATTTTATCAACATCACTTGCCGGCACTGCATAACTATCTGCTGCATAAATTATATTTTGTCCTGGCATGATATCAGTTGGTTTTGGTTTTGCTTGCTCTTTAGTGTTATCACCAATCATATTTTTTGCTTCAGTCTTTTGCTCTATAGCTACTTTACTATCACTCTTATGATGAGCATAAGCATAAATACCTGCACCTGAAGCAATTAGTGCTACAAGAATAATTCCTGAAATAATCCTTCTTTTCTTAAATCTTTTTCTTTTTTCCATTCTTCTTCTGTTTTTGTTACCCATTTCCATCTTTAATCAGTTCCTCTACTTTATCTTCTGCTTATTTTTTTTATTTATACAAATATTTTATCATCATTGGATAACTGAAAAGATTAATTTTTGGAAACAAAATTACTATTTAATAAAAGATTAATATTTTAGACATATTTCCCTAATATTTGGGTGCATTGCCTTTTTTATAAGATATACTATGGTAATTTTATATATTTTACTATTTTCATAATTATAATTTTGGGTTATACTACTAGATAGAGAGAAATATATGTAAAAAGCATTTACTTCTCAAAAATAATAATAATTATATAAGTATATGGAGGTTTTGCACATGTTAGTTTCAGCAAAAGAAATGCTAAATAAAGCTAGAGAAGGCAAATATGCAGTTGGACAATTCAACATTAATAACTTAGAATGGACTAAAGCTATTCTATTAACTGCTCAAGAAAACAATTCACCTGTAATCTTAGGAGTATCAGAAGGTGCAGGAAAATATATGTGTGGTTATAAAACAATAGTTGGAATGGTTAACGGAATGTTAGAAGAATTAAACATAACAGTTCCTGTAGCATTACACTTAGACCACGGTAGCTATGAAGGAGCTAAAGCAGCTATGGCAGCTGGATTCTCATCAGTAATGTTTGACGGATCACACTATCCATTAGCTGAAAACATAGAAAAGACTTCAGAATTAGTTAAATTAACTTCAGAAAAAGGTGTTTCATTAGAAGCTGAAGTTGGATCAATCGGTGGAGAAGAAGACGGAGTTGTTGGAGCTGGAGAAATCGCAGATCCTCAAGAATGTAAACAAATCGCTGATTTAGGAGTTACAATGTTAGCTGCTGGTATCGGTAATATCCACGGAAAATACCCAGCAAACTGGAAAGGATTAGACTTCACTGCATTAAAAGCAATAAATGAAGCTACTACACCAATGCCTTTAGTATTACATGGTGGTACTGGAATTCCTGCTGATATGATCAAAGAAGCTATATCATTAGGAGTTTCAAAAATCAACGTAAATACTGAATGTCAATTAGCATTCCAAGAAGCTACAAGAAAGTACATCGAAGCTGGAAAGGACTTAGAAGGAAAAGGATTCGATCCAAGAAAACTTCTTGCTCCAGGATTTGAAGCTATTAAAGATATAGTTAAAGAAAAAATGGAATTATTCGGTTCAATAAACAGAGCTTAATATTCATTAAATAAAAAAACCACCATATGGTGGTTTTTTTAT
>JBBVGE010000272.1:0-3425 GCA_040144665.1 Clostridium perfringens | reverse complement strand
CTAGGTCTAATTGCTTTTAGAGGAAAAAATTAAATTTCTATATTAAATATAATATTTAATCAAAGTATTTTCTATAATTAAATGTTTTGATTAGATTATTATATTAGTATTATTTTATTAATTTAGTTTGAAATAAAATTATTATGATATTAAAAGGTTATAAATATTATATTATTGAAAAAGAAGGATTATAATTAATCCCTCTTTTTTTAATTTAAAATATATAATATTTATTATAGTAACTTACTAAATATTATCAAAATTAAGTTTAAAGATTGCATCATTATAGCCTGCTTATAAATTCTTGAGTTTTATTACAAATAAATTGTAAAAAAACCAATTAAATTGTAAAAATTGAACTAAAATATACAAATTATTTACAAAAAAGTACATTATTATACTTTATTATGTATAATATAAAAATAAAGTTTTTTATGGGTATTTATAGTAAAAAGTATTGTTGTATAAATTAACATGATTAATAAAACTTATAAAAGCTATATTTAAAAAAGGAACAATAAATAATCTACAGGTTTAACTAAAAGTGGAATGAAAGGTATTTTTGCAATAGCAATTTTATGGGTTAATACAGTTCAAGTATTAAAAAAGGGAGAATAATAACAATAAAAGAAAGAATGTTGTATTATTTATTAGAAAAACTAGGATTTAAAAATTAAATATATATTTTAATAACAAAGGAGAATTTAAAATGGAAAATACAATTAAGAAAAACAAATCACCATTAGTTTTAGGTGTAATAAGTTTATTTGCATGGTTTATACCTATAATAGGCATTATAACGAGTATAGTTGGATTAATATTATCAATAAAAAGTAGAAAAATAGATAAATGTAAAGCCTATGACATTGCAATAGTACTAAACATAATAGGTATTATATTAACTGTAGCGAATTTTGCTATAGGTTTTTATCTTATATATAGCAAGATAGGTTAGGTATGTAAATGAAAAAGTTAATTAAGACAATTGGAATAGTAATAGTAATACCAGCATTATTTGTAATTATTAATATGTTAATAAGAGAGGGATATGTATTTCTATTAATATATTTAAATAATGAATCTATAGAAACGATAAAACAAAATATTATAAATCAAATACCTATATTGATTGGAATTTCAGATTTAATATTTATATTCTTATTATATTTGATATTTTTGCCAACTAAAAAAAGATTGTTTAATAGATTTAGCATAAAAAAGATAGGTATTAAAGAAATAGTTTGTAGTGTTTTATTTGGTGTAGGATTAAGTGTATTAACAAATTATATAGTAGGAGTTCTTATAAGAATAATTCCAAGCTATAACCAGGTTTCTAATGTATTAAATCAATCAAATGCATCTATTTTTAAAATGATTATTTTAGTAATATTTGTACCAATATGTGAAGAAATATTATTTAGGGGAGTTATTTTTGGATTTCTTAAAAAAAATTATAACTTAATAATAAGTATATTTATACAAGCAATTATATTTTCAATGATGCATTTTAATATAATCCAAGGCATATATACATTTATATTAGGAGTAGTATTAGCAATAGTATATGTTTATAGTGAATCTATTTTAACATGTATGATATTACATATGGTATATAATTTATTTGGAACAGTAGTTATAGGCAAATTATTAAATGTAAATCCTAATTTAGGCATAATTTTAATTATAGTAGCTATTGTATGTTTGATAGTTGGAACATTACAAATAGTTAATAAATATAGTGACAAATTATATGAATAAAATTCAAAGTTAGAGAGAAGTTTTTTAATTCTCTCTAACTTTTTTAAAATTTTAGTTATGAAATATTATGATAAATAATAAATCAGAAAACATAAAGGTTATTTATAGATTTAGATAAATTTATCAATGATAAAAATCTTTAACTTAAATATTGCAGATGTTATAATTCATTTGAAAATAAAGTAAGGGGAGCTTTTATGAGTGGTAATGGGAAAGTAATTGTAAAAAGAAGTAATCAACTTCTACATGGGTTAGCAAAGATAAAGATTATTGTTGATAATGAAACTATAGATGAGGATAAAATTATACATGTATATCCAGAGGAATCAGAAGAAATTATATTAAGTTGTGGAAAGCATAGAGTTTATGCAAAATTAGGCATGTGGTATAGTAAACCAATAGAGATTATAGTAAAAGAAGATGAAACTGTATATTTAGATGTAGGGATTAATTTAACAGGAGTTTATCAGACATTAATGATGTTTTATTATGGTATTTTCAAGAGAAAGACTTATCTTTTTTTATATGAATCATTAATGTATAAATGATTTACTCAGAGAGCTGGTTTCTATTATTAGATAAATTTATTTAATAATTGTTTATATATAGTTGTAATTTAAACGGACAAGGCAAACTTGTCCGTTTTCTATTTAATTCACTCGGTATATTTAAAGTTAAGCATGATTCTAAAATTAAATGTATGGTGTATAAAAATCTTAGTGAATATATATTATATTTAGTTATGAAAGGTATTAGTGAGAGTGAATTTATTAATAAAAGAATAAAGGAAGAATTATAGAAAATAAAAAAATGTAATATCTGTTTATTACATATGTAAAACTATTGCATTAATGAAGAAAACTTACAAGTATAAGACAAGGTACAGAATTAAAAGATCTAGATTTAATAGAAGAAATATTAAATAAAAGGTAATTTTAATAGAACGTAGAATAGCTTGTGTAAATTATTTACGTTCTCTCTTTTATTTTAGACTTTATTGATTAATATAAATTTAATATTTTTATTCATTTTAGTATAATCCATCTGCCTTTCTTATACCATAAACATCAATAGCTCCAATAGTGCCGCTTGTTGCATCTAGTATTTCTCCACAAATAATTTCACTATATCCAAATTCAGAAAATTCTGCTGTTCCTTTTGCGCCACTTACTAGAGTGCTCCAAGCTATATCTTTTACAACTCCACTACCATTAATAGTTTCAATTTGCTGTAGTTCTAATTCTTGCATTAATAATACCTTCTAAAATAAATTAAGTATAAATATTTACCTGAATAAATTATACTTAATTTTATCCTAAGTTGTAAAATTGAACTAAATTATACAAAATGTTTAAAATATATACATATTTAACCTATATTATAAAGTTAATTTAAATTACAAAATTAAGAAATAACAGTATTTTTATAATAAAAAAGAATATACGTTTATATATTAAAAAGTAAAAAATAGTAGTAAAGAAATTAAATTACAGTAGCTTGTAAATCTAGTGGTTTATTAAAGAAGGGAGGAGTTACTATTAAGGATAAGAAAATGAGTATTGTATTAACAATATTTATGATAATATTCACACTTTTAAAGGATTTTGCTCCTCCAAAATACTTTGTACTATTTATTGTATTTTTACCATTTATAATAATTATTCTAG
>JBBVGE010000271.1:0-200 GCA_040144665.1 Clostridium perfringens | reverse complement strand
AGCCTTTGTTTATTGTAATGATTGTAATTATGACTTTTCAAAGGATAAGTTAGATGATGTATTAAATGGTGATCCTACAGAAACAGCTTTAATAAAGGCATATTTTAATAATGTGGATGTATTAAAAAATACAGTATCTAATGTAAATAGAGTTTTTGATATACCTTTTGATTCAAGCAGAAAAATGATGTCAGTTATAG
>JBBVGE010000270.1:0-333 GCA_040144665.1 Clostridium perfringens | reverse complement strand
TTAAAGAGAAATAGAACAATAAGTATAGCTTCTATAGCAACTGTTCTTACTACATTATTTATATTTGGAGCATTTTTATTAACTGCTTTAAATGTTAAAAATGGGGTTACAGATGTTCAAGACAAAGTTGAGGTTAAGGTTTTCCTTAAAGATGACGTAACACAAGAGCAAAGGGATGCAGTTGAAGCAAAACTTAAGACTGTTCAAGGGGTAAAAGAAGTAGAATTTGAATCTAAAGATCAAGCCTTTGCAAAGATGGAAGGTTCAAGTGATTATAATAAAGAGATTTTATCTGGATATAGCAAAGAAAATAACCCATTACCAGCTTCATAC
>JBBVGE010000269.1:0-248 GCA_040144665.1 Clostridium perfringens | reverse complement strand
AAAAATGTAGGACAATCATTTAATACTGGTTTTACTAAAGGACATAATTTTGCTAAATCGTTTGGAGGTGGAGGTGGAAGTGTCCTAGGAAACTTAATGAATGATTTAAAAAGTAAGTTTAAGATGCCATCAATGCCTAAAGGGTTTGGAATGGATAAAGGTATGGGTATGTTTAATCCTTCTAAATTTGCACCAAGTGCAGATGGAGGAAAAGACAAAAAAGGTAAGAAACCTAAAATGCCTAAAGG
>JBBVGE010000268.1:0-783 GCA_040144665.1 Clostridium perfringens | reverse complement strand
ATTAAGCATATTCTTGAAGGTGAAGTTAATAGGAGAAATCCTAATAAACCAAGAGCAGTTGGATTTCATATGGAAAATATGCCAACAGCCAAGGGGGCTATTATAGAAAGTACAAGAAGTAAAGTAGATGATAATGGTGTCTATTCTGCTAAAGTTAAAGTTGAGGGAATTATTAAAAATGCTAAGTCATCATTTTTCCCAACAAATATGACACCTCAACAAATTGTAGATGCAATAAATGAAGCTTATGAAAATAGAATTTTAATAAGTAATACATCACCTAAATATATTGGTAAATCGAGCATTGGTATAGATATAGAAATGTATGTTGTAAATGGAAAGATAACAACTGCGTATCCAAAATATAAAGGTAAAAAATAAGGGGAGTTAATATGAAATTCAAGTTCGAATTTGAAGTTATAAAAACTAAATATGGTAATTTTTTAGAAATGGTATTTTCGGGAGATAAAAATACAAACATATTAACAAGTTTATTTAATTCAAGTAATTTTGATTTAGAATCAAAATTGGAATGGATTGAAAAGACTAATAATGTATTAGAGAATAAAACTAAACATGAAACACTTGGAGTTGAGGCATTTGATATTGATATAGAATCGAAACAAACATCAATATATTTTTATTATCCAGAGGATAACAATGATACATTTATATTAACCACTGATGATTTTAAAGAAATAATTGAAATATGGTTTAATAAATTAGAAGAATTTAATAAAACAGATGAATTATAAAAGGCACTCACTTAAATAAAAAGTAGGT
>JBBVGE010000267.1:0-7971 GCA_040144665.1 Clostridium perfringens | reverse complement strand
AGCTTAATACTATTTATAAATAGTATTAAGCTTATTTTAATCAAATGCTATTCTACCAAGACCAAATTTATTTATTTTAAAGTCTACATTAATATTAATAGATGATTTTAATATTTCTTCATCCCAATTTGTTACCTTATGACGACCATATTTAGCAGCAGCTACGTATCCAAGGTTTAAAAGATCCATTTTATAGTCAGATTTCATATCATTTATAAAATCTGTTAGATTAGATTCCATATAGCTAGCTAATTTTTTTTCTAACAGTCTTTTTTCAGAGGGTGGAGAATTTGCTTTAATTATAGTGGTATTATTGTTAGATAGGGAACCTTTAACATCTATGTTGATATCAAAGTTAAAGGTTCCATCTTTACTTTTTGTACAATTAATTTTTCTTTTAAAAGTTATGTTGAAAGTAAGTAAGTTTTTATCATCTAGAGAAAAAGTTGCAATTCCCGAACCTTTATCATTTCTAAGAGTATTTATGTATTTCATTGAACTTAAGGGTATAGAAGCAACAAGTTTACCTTTATCAAATACCGACATAGATGTAAAATAAATTTTATCATTTACTATATCCATATTTGGAGTTATGAATTTACAGCCTTCTGTACTATTTTGAATATAAGCTGTAAAGAGAGATTGTTTGCTTGAAAAGTACGAATATGCCTCTAAGGATTTAACTAAACCTAATATATAGTCAGGTGCTGTTGAATATCCAGGTATTTTAGTTGTAAGTATTTCTTTTGGATCATTAGATGTTGTAATTATTAATGCATCATTAGAAACTTGATTATTCTTCATTAAGCCATCTAAAGGAACTTCTATGCCATCTAAAGAAACTTTTTTAGAAAAAATATATACTTTTTCTGTACCCAATGTAAATTTTCTACCAGAATGTAACTGTCTATTAACTCTAGCCTCAACTGGGGTTTCACCTTTAGATTCTAATAGAATACCATTTGCTGTATCTCCTTTAGTAAAGTCATATACTAATACAGGAATAGAATATATTTTTTTATCCATAGTAGTATCAATATCATACCCTACACCTGCAACGAAATCTATATCTTCAATCTGAGAAAATTGATAATTTTTATACAATTTTGATAACATAATTAAAGATAGAATTAAGACAATTAGAGAAGAATACCTCTTAATTGTTTTTAGCATTACTATTTTTTCTTCTTGCATATGATTTCCTCCTTAATACGGTAATAAATAGTAGAAAAATATTAAATAGGATTATTACCATGAGTCTTATGAAAATTTCATTTACAAAAAAAACAATATTAACTATATTACTCAAGAAACTTGATGAATAATAAAAAAATGGTATTATAACAAGTAACCAAAGTTTTTTGAATTTTGAGTTTGTTGCTGGTGGAAGTAAATTTAAAACATTCGTCATTGATAAAGTTGAATTTTTTAAAGCATATATTGACCATAGTGTAACAAATATTAAAATAAAATTATTTATAATAGGTACATTAATAGAAGCAGTCAAATTAAGTAGTGGGAAATAAAAAAGATTAAGTGTGTCAGGTCCAAAATAAAAAATAGCTACAAATACTAGCCAAGAAACAAGGATTATTGAAAATGTACAAGTTGAAATGGCTATTTTTTTATAGTCTTTTTTATTTTTTAAGTAAGGCAAATATAAAAGCATTATTTCAAAGCCAGCATATGCATATATACCATGATAACTGGCTTTAATTAAATTTTTAGAGCTTATTGAAAGAATAGGCATAATATTTAATAAATTTCCA
Source organism: Clostridium perfringens (assembly GCA_040144665.1). GTDB lineage: Bacteria > Bacillota > Clostridia > Clostridiales > Clostridiaceae > Clostridium > Clostridium perfringens_A. Next base: position 6,202 of record JBBVGE010000267.1, on the reverse strand, counting down.
TCCTTTAATGTAAATCCCATTGTTAGTATAAGAAATACAATTAAATAAAGAGAAAATTGCCCTAGCTTAAGTTGGGATCTAAAGCTAAAAAATGTTGCTAAAGATGCTGCAATTAATATAATTAATGTAGTTTGAGCACTAGTATAATACCAAAGTATTGTATTTAATAGCAGTATTACAAAACCAGCAAATTGAGTTGCGGCATAGCCGATTAAATATATAATAAATATTATATTAAATATATTACCTATAACTTTTCCAAGTAGTTCTCTGTTTATTTCAAATATATTTTTGTAGGGGTATTCTTTAAAAATAAATCCATATAAAATAAAAAAGATAATTGGATATATGCCAGATAATATAGTTGCTATCCAGCCATCTTGAGCAGCATAACTATTCATTACAGCTGGATATTTAAGTTGTGTAGCAATTATTATATAGCCTACTAGCATACATACAAATTGATTAGTTGTTATTTCAAGTTTTTTTCTGATCATAATTTTCACCGCGCTTTTTATTAGGATTGTTACCTAAACGAATTTTATCAATTGTCTCAAATAAAATAGGCCTCTTTTTAAGGCTTTGAAGTTTACTTCTAATAAAGGTATCCTTTAGGTCATCAGAATAAAAACAAACGTAATCTATACCATATACATTTAAATTAAAAAGATATATTAAAAGCAAATAAAATCCTATAAGAAATCCTATAAGACCAAAGACATTTGAAAGTATTAAAAACGGAAATTTAATAAGCCTTAAAGATAATGCCATTCTATAATTAGGAATTAAAAATGTGCAAACTACACTTATTCCTACTATAAAAAGAGCAGGAGGAGATATTATCTTTGACTGAAGAGCAGCATCTCCAATTATAATACCACTTACAATACTAAGAGTCTGACCAACTTTGCTTGGAAGATTTGCACCACCTTCTCTTAATAATTCTACTATTAAGTCCATAACAAAAATTTCTAAAAATGGTGAAAGAGCTATCCCTTGTCTAGAGCTAACTATTGGCTGAACAAATTTATCAACAAGTATTTCAGGATTAAATTTAGTTAAAATAACATAGAAAGAAGGCATAGTTAAAACAAGCAGAGTAGCAACGAATCTAAGCAATCTTGCAAAAGATGCAACTATAGATTTATGACTATAATCATCAGGGCTATGGAAAAATTCAATTAATAAACCAGGGAGGCAAAGGGCAAAAGGACTCCCTTCCATAAGAACAATAACTTTACCTTCTGCTAATTTGTTTACAGCATTTTCTGCTGAGTCAGTTAAATATCCTTGTGGAGCTACAGAATAACTAAATTCTTCAATATGTTGCTGAAGTTCTCCTAAAGATTGAATATTGTCTATATCTATACCAGCTATCTTTTCAATTACATTAGTAACAACATTAGGATTAGCTATATCTTTTATATATAGGATATTTACGTTAGTTTTACTTCTTCTACCTATAACATTTTTATCTATAATTAAATTATGATCTTTAAATCTACGTTTAAAAATAGATATATTAGTCTCTAAAGATTCATTAAGGTCTTCTTTAGATGAAGAAATGGATGACGTTAAAGTAGATGATGATATACTTCTATATGTAAAAGATGTAGTATCTACTATGATACTTTTTCTATATCCATCAAAAATTATAAGAGTTTTTCCAGAGCGCAAGGCATTACACATTTGTGAAAATGATGTCTCAATTGTTGCATTACAAACTGGTAGTGCAACTTTAATTAAAAATTCGTATCTATCAACGTCTTTTGGAAATAAGACATTAAAGTTATGCATAATAGGATTTAATATATCTCTATTAATTATGTCTTTATCCACTGTTGCTTCAGAATACATAATTATAATTGGGGTTGACTTATCCTTATCTATAAGAAGTTCCCTCATTATAATAGTTGAAGATGTGGAGGTAGTAGTTTGTAATATTTCATTAATAAAAGGGTTATTCATAAGTTTTTCCTCCAAGTTATAAATATTAATAAAGATATTTTTCTCATAAAATATTAGATTTATTCTTTTATGTTATTTATAATTAATAATAGAAATTAATGAGAGGAATGAAAGCGTGAATAAAGTAGACTTAATCATTGAAAATGGAAGGAAAGAAGATATAAATAAACTTTCTAATCTTTTATTTGAAACAGAAGATTTCCCAGAAGAAGAGTGGGGAAAAGGAGAGCGAGATATTTTAATAAATAGATTAAGAAAAATTATGATAATAGAAGGAAGTAGAGTTTACTATAAAAATTTTAGAGTTATTAGAAATAAAGATGAAGTAATAGGATTAACATTAGCTATAAGGGGGAGACGATTAAAGAGATCAACTTTTAAAGGTGATATATATTTACTAAAAATGCAAGAAAATATAAAAGAGAAAATAAAATTTATAAAAAGTGCTATTGGATATATATTTTATGATGAGTGCAGAAGAGATGAGTATTATTTATCAAATATTATTATAGATAAAAAACATAGAGGAAAGAATTATAGCCAATTATTATTAAAGGATACCGAAGAGATAGCTAAAAATTATGGATACTCTTACTTATCTCTTAGAGCTAATAATGAAAAGTTGGTGGAATATTACACTAAATGTGGATTTAAAAGAGTAAATTTAAAAACCAGAAAGATGATAAAAGATATTAATAAATTATTATAACAAAGTTAGTATTGACACATATATTAGAATAATAATTATAAATCACATAAGATGATTTGACATAAAAGTAAAATAATAGTAATATTATAAAAATATATATTTTAAAGAGCTAGGAATGAAAGTAGTAAAAAGAAAGAGGTCTTAAAGAGAGTAAGGGAGGCTGGAATCCTTATAGATATTCACTTTTGAACTTGTTCAGGAGCTTGTAGGTTAAAAGTCTACCGGTTAAAGATAATCGTTATTTTAATTAAGAAAAAATTTGGATGGTACCGCGTTCTACGCTCCAATTGGAGTAGTTCGTGGTTTTTTTTATTAAAAAGGGGGAAATAAAAATGAAAAAGAAAATAGAAATATTTGATACTACATTAAGGGATGGGGAACAGACACCAGGTGTTAGCTTAAATGCAAATGAAAAACTTGAAATAGCAAAAAAATTACAAGAACTTGGGGTAGATGTAATAGAAGCAGGATTTCCTAAAGCTTCAAATGGAGATTTTGAAGGTGTTAAAGAAATAGCTAATAATATTAAAAAATCAACTATATGTGCGCTAGCTAGAGCTAATAAAGAAGATATAGATAGAGCATATGAAGCTATAAAATATGCACCTAAAAAAAGAATACATGTATTTCTTGCAACATCTGAAATTCATATGAAATATAAACTTAAAATGACTAGAGAAGAAGTTATAAGAAAAATAAAAGAGTCAGTATTATATACTAAAACTTTAGTTGATGATATAGAATTTTCTCCAGAAGACGGATCAAGAACAGAGAAAGAATTTTTATATAAAGTTCTTGAAACAGCAATAGATGCAGGGGCTACAGTACTAAATATTCCAGATACAGTAGGCTATGCAACCCCAAAAGAATTTGGAGATTTAATAAAGGGGATAAAAGATAATGTAAAAGGCATAGATAAAGTTACTATAAGTGTACATTGCCATAATGATTTAGGGATGGCAGTTGCAAATTCATTAGCGGCTATAGAAAATGGTGCAACTCAAATTGAGTGTGCAATAAATGGGCTTGGAGAGAGAGCGGGTAACGCAGCTTTAGAAGAAATTGCTATGGCAATAAAGACAAGAAAAGATTATTATAACTTTGAAACTAATATAAATTCAGAAAATATATACAAAACATCATCTATAGTATCTCATTTTGCTGGAATTAATGTACAACCTAATAAAGCAATAGTAGGAGGAAATGCTTTTGCACATGAGTCTGGGATACACCAACATGGAGTACTTGAAAATAGAGAGACCTATGAAATAATGACTCCAGAATCAATAGGATTAAAGACTAATAATATGGTGCTTGGAAAACATTCTGGAAGGCATGCATTTGAAGAAAGAGTTAGGGAACTAGGATATCAATTAACAGGAGAAAAATTAAATGAGGCTTTTTTGAGATTTAAAGATTTATCAGATAAAAAGAAAGAGGTATCAGATAAAGATATTGAAGCTTTAGTGTATCATGGGGTAATAGATGTAGAAGATACTTATAAACTAATAACTTTTAATGTTACAACAGGAAATAAAATGAGTTCAACTGCAACTGTAAAAGTATTTTATGAGGATAATAGTGTTGAAGAAGCAGCTTGTGGAGATGGACCTGTTAATGCATTGTATAATGCACTTGAAAGAGCTATTAATAGAAAATTTCTATTAAAAGACTATAAATTAAAGGCTATAACTAGTGGAACTGATGCTCTTGGAGAAGTAACTGTTAAAATTTCAGAAGGAGATATAAATGTTATAGGAAGAGGAGTAAGTACTGATGTTATAGAAGCTAGTGTAATGGCATATATGAATGCAATAAATAAGATAAAAAGATAATATTATAAAAAACTTGATTTACATTAATTTTATATATATAATATAATCACAATTCAATATGTTCGGATGAAGGTAGTGGGAGAGAGATTGATTTTTATATCAATCCACCGAAGAGGGAAATCTTTCAGGTATTAGGACCGCTACTGGACGAGCCTCTGGAGAGCCTCAAAATGTATATTTTGAGCACCGAAGGAGCAAGGTGGATTAAGTTATCTTTTTCTACTGAAACTCTCAGGTAAAAGGACAGGGGATTTTTTGAAGCTAAATAACTTAGCTTTATTTAATCTCCTCCGGAATTTTTAAATTTAGGAGGATTTTTTTATGGAAAAAATTTTAACAAGGATTGACTCTTTTGTATGGGGTCCACCACTTCTAATCTTATTATTAGGAACAGGAGTGTATTTAACATTTAAGCTTAGGTTTTTACAAATAACAAAATTACCTAAGGCATTAAAGTTTATATTTGAAAAAGAAGAAGGAGCAAAAGGTGATGTATCAAGTTTTGGTGCCTTATGTACAGCTCTTTCAGCTACCATAGGTACTGGTAATATAGTTGGTGTTGCAACAGCAATTAAAGCTGGTGGACCAGGTGCATTATTTTGGATGTGGGTTGCAGCGTTTTTTGGAATGGCAACTAAATATGCAGAGGGTGTACTTGCTATAAAGTATAGAGAGTTTGATGAAAACGGAGTTGTAAAAGGTGGGCCAATGTACTATATACAAAATGGTATGGGTATTAAATGGCTTGCCAAAATATTTGCATTATTTGGAGTTCTAGTTGCATTATTTGGAATTGGAACATTTGCACAAGTTAAATCTATTTCTGAAGCTTTAAACACAGGGTTTAATGTACCGATAATTATAACTGCAATTATAGTTACTATATTAGTTGCAATGGTAACTTTAGGAGGAATACAAAGAATATCTAAAGTATCAGAAGCTGTTGTTCCATTTATGGCAGCTCTTTATATAATTGGAGTAGTTATTGTTATAGTATTTAATATACAATCTATTCCTACAGCTATTAAAATAATCGTAGATAGTGCATTTAATCCACAGGCAGCTCTTGGAGGAGCAGCTGGTGTATCTATTATTATGGTTATGCAAAGAGGAATAAGTAGGGGCGTATTTTCAAATGAAGCTGGACTTGGAAGTGCACCAATAGCAGCAGCTGCTGCAAAAACAAATTCACCTGCAAGACAAGGATTAATCTCTATGACGGGTACTTTTTTTGATACAATAATAATTTGTACAATGACAGGTATAGTAATAGTTCTTACAGGAATGTATACTTCACCACTAGATGGTGCAAGTTTGACAACTGCAGCTTTTGAAATTGGTTTTCCAATTGCTTTAATTGGTAAATATATAGTGAATGTTGGACTTATATTCTTTGCATTTACAACAATTTTAGGTTGGAATTATTATGGAGAGAAATGTATAGAATACTTAATTGGTGAGAAGGCAATAATTCCATTTAAAATACTTTATATAGCTCTAGTAGCGGTTGGTGCTTTTATATCATTAGATACAATATTTATTTCTGCTGATATAGTAAATGGTCTTATGGCTATACCAAATTTAATTGCAATAATTGCTCTGAGAAAAGTTATATTTGATGAAACAAATAAATTTTTTAGAGATATAAAATAAGTAAAAATCTAGTCTAAATAATTATTTAGACTAGATT
>JBBVGE010000266.1:0-220 GCA_040144665.1 Clostridium perfringens | reverse complement strand
GAGTAAAAGCGGTTATGAGAAGATATTCAGGAGAAGAGCCAGATAATGTAGTATTAAACTTCCCAGGTTTAACTATAGATGCTAACTCATATAAAGTTATATACAATGGAGAAGAAGTTAAAACTCCTCCTAAAGAATTTGAACTTTTACACTATCTTGCAAGTAACAAGAATAAAGTTTTCACAAGAGATCAATTATTATGTGAAGTTTGGGGATATGA
>JBBVGE010000265.1:0-211 GCA_040144665.1 Clostridium perfringens | reverse complement strand
CTTCTATCTCTAGCTTGCTTAGCTGATCCACCTGCAGAATCTCCCTCAACTACTATGAATTCATTAGCTTCTTTATTTTTTAATGTGCATACTGCAACCTTTCCTGCTAAAGGTGCTGTTCCTTTTCCTATTTTCTTTCTCTCTGCATCATTAATCTTTTTAATTTTTTCTCTTCTAGCAGCTGCATCTAAGGCATTATTTATAATCATAG
>JBBVGE010000264.1:0-202 GCA_040144665.1 Clostridium perfringens | reverse complement strand
ATTAATGGACTATCTTTTCTTACAGCTACTAATTTTTCTGGCTCATCATTACATATAACTCCAATAGCATATGAACCTTCCATGTGTTTAGTAGCTTCCATAACTGCATCTAATAAATCACCTTTATAGTAGAAATCTACTAAGTTTGGAATAACTTCTGTATCAGTTTCTGATTTGAATTCATATCCTTTTTCCATTAACC
>JBBVGE010000263.1:0-5314 GCA_040144665.1 Clostridium perfringens | reverse complement strand
AGTACTTAGATATTTTAAAATATCTAAGTACTTTATTTATTTTAGATTTAATAATTTATTGAACCTATTAAGGTACTTAAGAGCTAGTGAAAGTTTTTAATAAATTAATTATATAATGCCTTTACACATATTTAATTAAATAATATATAACATATACCCAGCTCATTAATCCATGTAGTATTGCCCATGGTATTGAATGCCATGCAGTATAAGATATTATCATTGCTAGGCAAGAACCAAAAGAAAGTCCAGATTTAACACTTTTCTGAACTATGACTTTCTTACTATCATTAGTAGGATTTTTAATTTCATTATTTTCTATATAAAGTCCCCCTTTTAAATTGATATATGTAAAAAAATGGTTTATTATTAATATTAAGTATAAGGTATAGAGGCATTATTTTCAAAGGTTTCTAGAAGAAAAATTTATAATAATATATTTTAGATATATTATTTAAGATTAATCTTATAGTAAATACATTTTATAATTAATTACATATAATAACTTATATTTGCATAGCATAAATAATTTTATATAGAATAATTTTATTTATTGAAAGGGGATGGGATATATTATGGGTAAGAAAGGGATATGCATAGTTATAAGTAAGAGAAAAATAAGAATGATAATAAGTAGTATTTTAGTTATAGCTGTTATTTTTATTTTAAGTCATTTGACACCAGCTGCTGCAATTAAAAGTGATTTATTTTTTAAAGGGTATTTTATAAAATCAATTACAGCAGATATAGAATTTAATGAAGAGCAGCATAATTTAGATAAAGAAATATTAGAAGAGGAGAATTCCAAAATATATAATATTAAAAATAAAGGGTTTACAGATAGAAATGGATTTTCTATATATAATTTTAAAGTTAAAAAGGTAGGTTTCTTATATTTTGCAGACAACTATGGTGAAGCTTAAATTATATTTTGTAGATGTTTATTCTAAAGTTTAAATTATATTTTTTAAATAAGCATTGTGAAGATTAAAATATAGTATAAAGTTTATAGTAGAGTAGTTATATTAAAATATAGTTTTTTAGAAAAGTTATAGTAATAAGTGTATATTTAAATAATTAAGTTGTATTAGTTTAGAAGAATTTATATTTAGAAGCAAGAAAGTCACAGATTTTATTCTGTGACTTTTTTCTAATGTAATTCTATATTATCTCCATTTAAGATATCTATAATTTCATCGCTTGGCATAGCATCAGTTATTATTCCATGAATATCATCAACTGTTGCGAATTTATAATTACCATCAGTGTAGAATTTTTGACTTTCCATAACTAAGAAAGTTTTCTTACTAGATTGAATTATTGCAGCCTTAGTTATACCATCTTCAATTTCAAAGGTTGTAATGCTTCTATCAAAAACATCAACTCCACAACTACCTATAAAGGATTTATCAAATTTATATTTTTTAATAAGATCAATTGTAACAGGTCCAATAAATCCATGTAATTCTTTATTTAATATTCCAGAAGTAGCAATTACAATTACATTGTTATCTGAACTAGATAGAATATTTATTATTTCTAGCATATTTGTAACAACAGTAACTCTCTTTTTACTTGAAGCTAATAATTTTGCAATTAAAATATTAGTAGTTGATAAATCTAGAAAAATTGTATCTCTATCTTCAATAATATCAAATGCCTTCTTTGCAACAATACTTTTCTTAGAAGTGTCTATTTTTTTACGATCAGAGAATTCATAATTTTGATTAGATTTACGAAGTCTAATAGCACCACCATAAGTTCTTTGAAGTTTATCCATCTTTTCAAGTTGCTTTAGGTCTTTTCTAATACAATCTTCTGTAACACTGAATTTCTTGCTTAATTCTTTAACCTTAACCTTTCCTTCAGTATTTAATATATTTAATATTTCAATTAATCTTTCTTTATTAAACAATTTAAAAACTCCAATCTATATAAGTTTAATAATATTTTATAAAATAAATAATTCAAAATCAAATAACTATATATTACTTTAATACAAAGTAATAAAAAATAATAAATGATTTTTGAAATTAAAAATATAGATATAGCATAAATACCACAAAGAAAAGTACCAAGTGATTTTAGATAACTTAGTACTTTTGCCGGCATATAAAATATTTCGCTAGGCATTATCCTATAACGACTATATTATATCTTTAATAATATTATAAAAGGAATAAATGGAAAAATCAATAATAAGTAATAAAAAATAATAAAAAATAATAATTTTAATAGAATTATAAAAAGTTAGATAGTCTTATAAAATAATAAATACCATTAGATAATACTTTTTCATGAATATATTTTAACAAATAATTAATAATGTAAAAATATATAACCTATACTGTAAACAATAGCCAAAATAGAAAATTAATACAATTTAATAATTTATAATAAAAAATGGAAAAATAATATAATTCGCAGAAAGGAATGAAGTAATGATACAGCTGAAGAACATAAGCAAAAGATACAAAATGGGAAAAGAAGTTTTTAATGCTTTAGATGATGTTAATCTAAATATTGAAAATGGAGATTTTATGGCTATAGTTGGGCCTTCAGGATCAGGTAAATCAACACTTATGCACATTATAGGGGGACTTGATAAACCAACAACTGGACAAGTTATGGTAGATGGAAAAGACATAAGTACTTTAAAAGAAAAGGAGCTTGCAAAGTATAGGAGTACAAAGACTGGATTTATATTTCAAAACTTTAATTTAGAAGCAACACAAACTGCACTTGAAAATGTTATGATGCCACTTATATTTGCAGGGGTATCTGGTAAGAAAAGAGTTGAAATGGCAAGTGAAGCTTTAGAGAAGGTTGGACTTAAAGATAAAATGAAAAATAAGCCAACAGAAATGTCAGGGGGACAAAGACAAAGAGTAGCTATTGCAAGAGCACTTGTAAATAATCCAGAAATAATATTTGCAGATGAGCCAACAGGTAATTTAGACTCAAAATCTGGAACTCAAATTATGGATTTATTAAAAAGTCTTAATAGTAAAGGCTATACAATTATTATGGTAACTCATAATAATGAACAAGCAAAAGAAGTTAAAAGCGTAGTAACTATCAAAGATGGAAAAATAGAGGGGATAAGAAAAAATGAAATTTAAAGATTACATAAAGATGGCTTTCTCTAATCTAGGTAGAAGAAAGCTTAGAACATTTTTAACTGCTTTTGCAGTTGCAATTGGAGTTATGCTTATAATTACAATGGTAAGCCTCGGAAAAGGTGTTGAGAATTTGATAACAAGTTCTTTAGAAGAGTTTAGTAGTATAAATACTATATCAGTTATACCTACAGAACATAAAGAGGATGCAGATGATAGCAAAGATGCTAACGAAAATGCAGTAGCAGATGTTAAATATAAAGAAATCACAAAAGATACTATAAAAAAGATTAAAGAAAAAGATGATATTCAAGATATAGTATCAGTATTTAAAGCAAATGTTAGTAGTATAAAACTTGGGGATAAAAGTGTTAAACTTGGCTTTGTTGATGGAGTAGATACAAACTATAATATTTACTCACAATCATCTGTTAATGCAGCAAGACAAAAGAAAAAAGATGATAATATAAACTACTTAATATCAGGTAATTTAATTAAAGATAATAATGCTAGTGAAGGTATGATTACAGAAAAACTTTCGAAGAAATTAGGAATAGACAATCCTAAAGATATGATAGGAAAAGAAATAGAGATAGTAGCAGATAGAAGTTTTGCTAATATAAAGGAAAAGCCACTGAAACTAAAGGTTAAAGTAGTTGGAGTAATAAATGAGAAAGTAACTGAAGGAGATAATGTAATTACTACAATTGGAGTAGCTGATAAAATAAATAAATTTATGAGAAATAATAATGAATATACTTACGAAAAAGTTGGTCCAACAACTTTAAATGTTAATGTAAAGAATGCTTCAGATGTTAAGAAAATTAATGAATATATACAAAAAGATTTAGGATATACAACATTCTCAATGGAAGGCGCTGCTGAAAAGATAAAATCAGTATTTATAGTAGTTAAATCAATACTTGCAATTGGTGGTGCTATAGTTTTATTTGTTGCAGCACTTGGAGTAATAAATACAATGGTTATGTCTATCTATGAAAGAACAAAATCTATTGGAGTTATGAAGGCTGTTGGTGCATCTAAGGGAGATATTAAATCAATATTCTTAGTTGAATCTGGAACTATAGGATTTTTAGGTGGAATACTTGGAACGCTATTCTCTTTATTTAACTTAGTTATAATTAAGGCAATTGCAATGTATGTATTAAAATCTAAGGGAGTTACAGATACATCATTTTTAGATAATGTATTTGCATCACCACTTAAGATATGTTTAATAACAATTAGTTTTGCAATAATAATTACAATATTAGCTGGATTATATCCATCATCAAGAGCTGCAAAGCTTAATCCAATTGATGCATTAAAGTATGAGTAATTTAAAATAAGTAATAAATTATTTATAAAAAAATAATTGCAAATTAATTTTTAGTCTTTATAATTTTGCTACAATAATAGTATAAAAGTAGAGAAAAGTGAGATGATACATATGAAAAAATTTGATATCAATGAATTACTTAAACAAATTATTATTATTAATAGCAATATAAATAGTGACGATAAACAAAAATTAATTAAAAATATAAAATATTCAGAAGTAACAAGCTTAGAGGCATTAAAAATAATAGAAGGTGTCATAAATTATGGAGTGTTACTTACACAGGAGCAATTAGATAAGATTCCAAAGGTTGACTGCAAGAAGTTAAATACATCATTATATCTAATACTTAAATATTATAGAATAATGGATATTGAAAGCTTGGAAGATGGGTTAGATTCAATGCTTAGCATAAATATAGACTCAACAGATGGTGGATTCTATGAAAAAGATTCTATGGCTCCAGTATCAGCTATAAATGATGTATTAGAAGATTATGCATCAGGTTCTAGACCATCAGAGTTTGTAGAATATGATTTAGCAAGTGATGAAATAAGTCTTTATGAAGTTAAAGTTGATTATGGAAATAAGAATATGATAAGAGAATTTGAAAGAACAATTTTTAGTTAAATTTTAAAAGAATATAAGATTTATAATAAATAATTTTATAGAAGGATGAATTCATCAATTAATTTGTTGGATTTATCCTTTTTTACTTATGAATTATATAGAGGGTTAGTTTAGATATAACTACAAGCGTATTAAAACCATCTAAAATATATTGATAAGTTATTAATAATATTAACTTGTAATGAAAAAGGTAGATTTTTTAAAGGATAAATATTAATTAATATAC
>JBBVGE010000262.1:0-287 GCA_040144665.1 Clostridium perfringens | reverse complement strand
GTAACTAATGTTCTCATTAAGAATATCATAAATAATTCTTTTAAGTTTAGTGGTATTTTTGATCCTAAAATAACACTTCCAACTTCTGATAAGTATATAAGTTGAGTTACTGATACACAAGCAACTACAAATTTAGTCATATCACTTAAAATAGTTTTTGATGCTATAACTGATGGTAAGAACATATCTGCAAATCCAACTATAACAGTTTGAGAAGCAGCAGAAGCTTCAGGAATTCCTAAAATCTTAAATAAAGGAATAAAAGGAACACCAAGCCATTGGAATAC
>JBBVGE010000261.1:0-65983 GCA_040144665.1 Clostridium perfringens | reverse complement strand
AGCAAACCACCCGTTTTACGGGTGGTCATGATTTAAAAAGAGGATTCATGTGTATTAGTTAAATATATCTAAAATAAGTTATAAAAATAAAAGTAAAAATATGGAAACTAATAAATTCAGATGATATAATTATTATAAATAATTAAGTTTTTAAAAGTTATTGGACTTAGAAGAATTCTAAGCTTAAATATAGATACTATTGAAACTTAAACTAGATTAAATTATTAGTAAGGGGTATGGGATATGATAAATTATTTTATGGAGAATTGGAATAAGTGCAAATCAGATAAAACAGCTCATAAAATAGAGGAGCTAAAAAATTTGTTAGAAGATGAGGAATCAAAAAGAGTACTAGAAACTCGTATTAAGATATATGAAACTGGAAAAGTAGAACTATTAAAAGATATTGAGATATATAATGATCAATATTTTGACAAGGATATAATTAAGCTATCAAATAATGAATTTTTCATTGATTTAGGAGCTTATACAGGAGATACAATAGAGAGCTTTATAAAAAGTGTTAATGGCAGTTATAAAAAGATTGTTGCCTTTGAACCTGATCATGAAAATATGCTTTCTTTAAATAGTTATATATTAGAAAATGATATAAATAATGTAGTAGTCTACAAACTAGCAACTTGGAATAGAAAAGAGACTCTTAGGTTCCATGAAGATGGTTCATTTATTTCTCAAATATATAGCAAAGGCAATTCGACAACTAATGCAAATAGTTTAGATAATGTATTATTTGATATTGCACCTGTTACTTTTATTAAGATGGATGTTGAAGGTGCAGAGTATGAAACTATTGAAGGAGCAGAAAAAATAATAAAGAAATATAAGCCTAAGTTAGCCATTTGTGTTTATCATAGAGCAAGGGATATATATGAGATTCCACTTCTTATAAAGAAGTTGGTACCTGAATATAAATTATATTTAAGACATCATTCAGAGTCACTTTTAGATACTGTTTTATATGCAACATTATAGAATAGTTTACTTAATAAATATATAGTAAATTAGGAATAGAAGCTTTTGAATAAAAGCGTAGGAGTGAATTTACGTATAAAAAAATTATAAATTCAGTTTGGATAACATTAGAATATAAAGATATAGAGTGAATAAATTGAAATTCGGTTCATAAACTTAGTAAAGTAACAGTATGGATAATAGCAGTTATTAGATTTATTCCAGTGTTTTTTATGATTTATTTAAAAGGGGCGTTAATATGAACTTTTTTATTATATTGAATCTAATTGTAGGAATTTTAGCTATATTTTTGGGATACAAGATAAAATTTAAGAAAAAATCAAATCTTATAAATGATTATAAAATTAAAAATATAAGGGATAAAACAGCTTATTTAAATTGGATAGGCTCAGCATTATTAGCTTTTGGTTTTTTAATAATTATAATATCATTAGTTGCTTTTATTATTAAATCAGTGACAATTGCGGCTATAATTAATGCTATATTAATAGTAACTCTTATAATTTTATTAATAGTTGGTGAGAAGAAACATAGTAAATAAAAACAGATGATTATTCATCTGTTTTTTTATTTTGAATTAATATTTTAGTTTAAAGTAATTGCGTAGTTTGAATTATTATTAGGAGATATTATAAAAAGTTATATTTTAAAAATTAAAATATAAAAAATTATTGTAGTTTTTTTAAATTACTGCATATATAAATAAATAGAAGCTTCAATCTAATTAGATTATAAAATATATATTAAAAATTTTTAATTTTAAATAAGGTCAAGGTATTTTTACACTAAAAATACCTCTAGATAAGTGCGCCCAAAAGGAGACGATAAAAATTCCTACAGGGGGTCTGAATTTGACACGAGAGGAGACGATCAAAAGTCAGTACCAAAGAATACTAATGCTATAGATACTAAAGAAAAAGATATAAAAAAATATATACAAAAAAGATTTTGGAAAATTTAATTAGAATACAAAAGGAGAATGATAGGTTTTCTACAAGATAGATAAAGAAACTATATCAATAAGGCATATCTAGTAATAGTATGATATTAAAAGAATTTTTTGGAGGATAGGTATGCCACAAAATAATGAAAAAATTATTATTGATGCTAAAGATGGAAATGTAACTGATAAATTTTCTTTAGATAAAGTAATACTTACAGGTGTAAAAAAATTTGGTAATAGTGATTACATGGATAATATAATTATAACTGTTAATGAAGATGGAAATGGAAATTCAATAAGAAAAGAAGTTCCATATGCTGGATATAACTTAAGTTTATTTCTTGGTGATTTTAATGGAGATGGCACGTCAGAAATTATGATAAGGGGTATTCTTGAAAAGAGTATAGGGTCATACTTAGTTGCTGTATATACTTATAAAAATAATACCTTAGAAGAGATTTATAATCATAATATGTTTAATATAATGTCTAAATTTGATGCTAGATATTTAGATAATTATAGGGCAGAGTTGACATCGCAAGACTTAAAGGAAAAGTATATAATTGATTTGTCGTTAAGACCTAAATTATACTTAAATCAGGTTTATGATGAAAATGGAAAAGTTAAAGAAAATGCAAGTATAAGAATAACAAATTTGAGAGATGTAGATACAATTGAAGCTGATGCTAGAGAGGTATACAATTTGGTACTTGATCAAGTTTTACTTGGAGTAGATGATAAAGATGTACTTGCAATTATTGAAAGTAATATTGAATTAATAAATAATATTCCAAAGGTTAAGGAAACATGGGTACTAATAAGAGGATCAAAAGACGGTGTGGTATCAAGAGATGAAAATTTAGAGAAGGAAGCAATAAATAATATACCACCTGATGCTATAAATATACCGCTAGATGAAATTTCTAATAGTAAAGTTATTAAGAAAGACTTTGATGGTGATGGAGAAGATGAAATAGTAATTGCATACACCTTAAAAGGCAAACCATATGTTGGACTAAACAAAAAATACGATGATGGAGTATATTTCATAGATGGATTTGAAGGGGAAGGATACAGTATTAAAGACCTAGATGTAATTGAAGTTAATAAAGAGAGTTATATATTAGTTGGATGGAGAGACTGCACAACAGAAAGTAATATGGATATATTATCATTAAGAAATGGAGAGCTAAATAGAGCATTTAAATATAATCTTCCACCCTATGATAAGATGTTTTTAGAAGACATAAAAGGTGATGGTAAGAAAGAATTAATTTTATGGACTAGAGATGTTGATGAAGCCTATGATATATCTATTTATGAGGTTTATAAAGATGGAATAAGACAAACTAATAAATATGATGATATATATTTTGAAAAAGTAGCAGAGTACTATGATGCTTTACTAGATAAGGATGAAGATTCACCAGTTTACTTATATCATTTAGCTATGGCACAGTATAGGACATCTGATTATATTGGGGCAAATGATACAATAAAGAGAGCATCAAAATCAGAAGCCAAATACCCATCAAGTAATGAATTTAATAGGCTAAAATCAAAGATAAGGAAATCTTTTAGAAAATAATTTTATATATTTTAAGCATTACTTTATAAGTGGTAATGCTTTTTGTTTATGCAAATATTTTCTTATGATATAATTAAATTGTAAAATTATTTAAACATACAATATAAATAAAAAGAAATCTAGTGGGTTAGCTTCCTTACTAGATTTCTTTTTTTACTATAAAATTATTAATCGATAATGGTTAAGATTTTATCTAAGGATTTACGAGTTTTTTTAAGTGGTTCCTCTTTTGCACTATATCCAACACTCATAATTAATCGGATTCTTTTTGAAGAATTTATGTTTAAAAGTTCTTTTATCTTATCTTCATTAAACCATCCAAGCATACAGGTAGATAATCCAAGTTCAGTAGCAGCAAGACATATATGAGATGAGGCTATACCTATATCAACTTGCGTATATTCTTGATTTTTAAGATTATTTACAATTTTAGTTTGAAGTTTAGGTTTTTCTTCTAAAACTACTATAAATGCTGAAGCATTGTTACTAGATGCTTGAGTTAGTTTTACTAATTTTGATTTTATATCCGGATTAGTAATTACATAAAATTGCCAAGGTTGACCATTACAAGCTGAAGGAGCTAAACGAGCAGCTTCAATGCATTTTATAAGCGTTTCTTTTTCTATAGATTCTCCTGTATAACTCCTACAACTTTCACGTTTCTCTATTAATTCAAAGAAATTATTCATACCGTTACCTCCAAGAGTATAATATAAAAAACAATAGGTAGATTTTTATTAGAAAATTAATAACATTAAATCAATATAATATTTCTATAAGACTAAATATTATATTGATATTACTGTGTAAAAGAAGCAGAATGCAGTAATAGCAGATAGTGGAGTCATGATAAAACGTTCTTTAGAACTTTTTGAAAAGAGATTCATTATTGTGTTTATACATAAGTAGAATCCAATAAAATATGCAAATCC
Source organism: Clostridium perfringens (assembly GCA_040144665.1). Taxonomy (GTDB): domain Bacteria; phylum Bacillota; class Clostridia; order Clostridiales; family Clostridiaceae; genus Clostridium; species Clostridium perfringens_A. The sequence continues at coordinate 61,527 of JBBVGE010000261.1, read as the reverse complement.
TTTTGCTATATTATCAGGTATTCCAATAGAAAATATATTTCCTAATTGTAATAGGACTAGAACAGAGAAAACTTGTACTATTATTGAGATAGCACAGGAAATTCGCAAGGTTTTTGGTAACACTTTATATTTTCCACCCATAGCAAAATCACCTAATGGATAGCCTAAAGCTAATAAAATATACAAAATTATTACCAAAGAAAAAGTAATACTTCCAATTAATGATGTTATCATAAAATACCTCTCTAAACTTTAAGATTATCTATTATTGTAACAGAAATATAACTATATGTATAATTATACCATGTAAATAATTTACTTTAAATTAGAAGGAAAGCTATTTATAGTTTTATTTTAATGGTAGCATATATAAAATTTCATCATCAATAAGTTTATTTGTATCCTTAAAATTAAGACTTTTATAAAGTCTTTGAGCAATCTTATTACCAGGTTCAAAGGATAAATAAATTTCATCACAATCTTTAAATTTTTTCATTTCATCAATGATTTTTGCAAGTGCTACCTTTCCGTAACCATTCCCTTGATATTTATGATCCAACCATCTTCAATTTTAGATTGAGCAATGGATAAAGCATTAGAAGCTACAAATTCCTCACAATAACTTAACAAGTTGACAAAGAAAATTTCAAGTGATATATTTATTCGTAAGCGAACGAATGAAGGGGAGAGTTTATGTCACATAAATGTATTATAGGTAACATAAATAAAATAAGTGCTATATCTGATAAGTTTATAGTAAATAAAATAAAGGAAGAAAACTTACCAATTCTAAGAAACCATATTCCTCTATTTTATATTTTACCTAAATCAGGTGAACCAATGCTATTTAATGAGTTGGCTAATATTTGGGGGATATCTAAATCATCATTGTCGGATATTATAAGTAAATACGAAGCAATTGGAATAGTTGAGAAAATAAACTGTAAAGAAGATAAAAGAACAGTATATATAAAGTTAACTAAAAAAGCAGAATCAATTATAAATAAATTAAATTTATTTGAAAATGAATTTATAAGTTTAGTTTTGGATGGATTTACAAAAGAAGAGCAGTGTGAATTTAAGGAGAACATGGAGAAAGCACTTAAAAATGCAATGAAAATACTATAATAGATAGTATTTCTTTGTAAAGTTTATTCGTACGCGAACGGAATAAAATATTATATTTAATAAATAATATAGTTATAGTATTTACAGAAGATAGGAGAATAGAATATATGAATAAAGTAATAAACACAATATTAAATAGAAGAAGTACAATAATATTTACAGAAGAAAAAATAGATCAAGAAATAATAGAGGAGATAGTTAAGGCAGGTACATACGCACCAAGTTCACTTAATAATCAACCTTGGCACTTTACAGTAATATCAAATAAAGAGATTTTAGATAAATTAAACTTTGAAACAAAAGAAATGGCAAAATCATTTGATAATGAAAAAATAAAAGCTATGGCTAACAATGAAAAGTTTAATATATTTTATAATGCTCCAGTTGCAATAATAGTTTCTGGTGAAGAGTCTGATATGATGTCAGAAGTTGACTGTGCAGCAGCAACAGAAAATATGTTAATTGCAGCTGAAAGTCTAGGAATAGGTTCATGTTGGATTGGACTTGTTACATTATTATTTAAAAGTGAAAAAGGAAAAGAGTATAGAAAAGAATTTGGAATTGAAGATGGTTATAAGCCATGCTTTGCAATAGTTTTAGGTCATAAAAAAATAGACCATGCAAATGCTCCAAAAAGAAAAGAAGGAACAGTTACTTATATAAAATAATAAATTAATTTTTATTATTAATTTAATAATAATCTTAATTGTGTTTATATATAAGTAAAATACAAAAAAGGATAGGAATAATTTCCTATCCTTTTTTGTTATATAATTCAAACTTATAGATATAAGCTTTGATAATTATAAATACTTATTTAGATATTTCTCTCATATAACTAATACCAACGATATTACTAGATTTTAAATCTGGTACTTTACCTTTTTCAGAATATCCCTCAAGATTTAATCCTACAACAAGATTACCAATGCTAGAAGAGTATACTACATAATAAATATTTGTTTCAGGAAAATATTTAACTCTTTCTTCTTTTATATCATCTGGAAGAACAGAGTTAACTAATTTCATTGCAGTATTATAATCTATATTAGTAGGACAAATATCAGCAAGATATGTATATGATTCAAGAATATTACCATATTCTTTATCATCTACTCTAGGAACCTCAGATTCCATTGCTGTACCATAAAAACCATCTTTACCTTCATAGTAATATCCCCATCTATTAGTGATCTTATAAGTTAAATCTTTCTTATCAACAGTTTTATACCTTTCATCAATAATTTCAGGATCATTAGTTTCTGTAAAAAGATTTTCTTCTATTTTAGTATTTTTAGTAGTATTAGTAGGCAGATTTTCAGCTGCACATCCAGTAAGCATAATTGACATTAAAATAATAATTGATGTTAATTTAGTTTTTCTCATATTAAACCCCTTAAACTTATAAATTTGTAAAATAATTAATGTTATTTAATTATATAATTTTAATTGAGAAAAATATATATTATATAAGATAAATATAGAAAATATGGCAAGTATAATAAAAATTATAGATTATACTTGTTCTATTCTTATTTTTAATCTATATAGTCTAATTTTACTAAGTTTATTAATGATTTTGAAAATAGAAATTTTAAATTGTTTTTTTACTCTTTATAAATTGGTATACATTGAATAGGATTAGAGTAACTTTTGATAGAGATAAGATATTAAATGAAACCTATAAAATTTTAGAAAAAGGTATTTACAATAATTTGGTGAAAGTTGCAGCAGAAACTTACGAATACCATCAATATAGAGATTCTACAGAACACTTGCATATTGTAGTTGAAAAAGAAAGATAATTATAATAATGATATTAAGTCAAAAGTAATTTTAGTATATGTAATATTTAGATTAATAAATTCATATACTAAAATGAACAACTATTTACTAGTAAAATTCATTTAACAAAATGTAAAAGGCAGTTTTGGTTTTAATATTATTAAGGCTAAAATTGCTTTTTATGTTTTAAGTATGAATTTAATTTATATAATTATTAATTAAATATCCTTCATATATGTCCTCATAATCCAATTACACTAATAGAATTATACCATTATATTCTTAGTCAGTAAAAAATAAGAATTTCTGTTTCTTTTATTACTTAGGTGGTAAAATAATATTGTATTTATTTTAAAGTATGAAAGGAAAGTTATGTTTAATTATAAGTATGATGAGTTGATTGATCCATGCTTTAAAGCTATCAAAGAACTAGGCGGATCAGCAACAAATGGAGAAATAAAAGAAAAATTAATTGAGATATTAAAATTATCTGAAGATGAAATTGATGATATTCATAGAAATAGTACGACTAAATTAGATTATCGAAGTGCTTGGGCTAGGAATTATTTAAAAAATGCAGGTTATATAATGAATAGTGCTAGAGCAGTTTGGGCATTAACAGAGGCGGGCAATTTAACTGATTATGTAGATAAGAGTTCTGTTAAGATTATGGCTAAACAAGAAATTAATAAAGATGATAATACTGAAAATAGTGAAGCTGTAATTAAAGATAGTAATGCTTTCTATGATGATGAATCTAATGTAGATGATTTTAATTGGCAAAGTAGGATAATTGATGTTGTTAAAAAGATTTCACCAGAAAAATTTGAAAAGTTGTGTCAAAGAATTCTTAGAGAATTAGGATTTAGTAATGTAGAGGTAACTGGAAAAAGTCATGATGGTGGAATTGATGGAAAAGGAATATTAAAATTAGGTGGAGTATTATCTTTTCATGTAGCATTTCAAGCAAAAAGATATGATGGAACTGTAAGTTCATCTGTAGTTAGAGATTTTAGAGGAGCTATGATAGGTAGAGCAGATAAAGGAATAATAATAACAACAGGTGTATTTTCAAGGGAAGCGATTAAAGAAGCAACAAGAGATGGTGCAACTCCTATAGATTTAATCGATGGAAATGATCTAGCAAAACATCTAAAAGAACTAGAATTAGGTGTTTCAGTTAAAGTTGTAGAAAAAGTAATTATTAATGAAGAATGGTTTGAGAAAATTTAAATATTTCTATTTTTAAGAGGAGGGGTAATATGAGTAACTTTACTTTTTTAAAAGAAAGATGGCCAATACTTGAAAATTTGGGTAAATTAGCAGAAAGGAATCTTTATATAGATTCTAATACTACGTTTATAAAGTGTGGTATGTTTGGGGAAATATTAGTTAAGTATATGGTGTCTATGGATGATGTTGATGAGACTTTAATAGCTCATGATAATAATCATAATAATAGAATCAAGTTACTTAAAAAAGAGGACTTAATTCCAACTGACATAGATAATATTCTTCATATGTTAAGAATAAAGAGAAATAGTGCAGCTCACACTGGATATGAAGATGTTGAAAAAGCTAAGGTTCAATTAGAACTTACATATAAACTAGCAGTATGGTTTATGCAGACTTATGGAGAGTGGAGCTTTGAACCTGAGAAATTTAAGATGCCTTCAGAAGATGAGTATGGAGAGAATATTATTGATATAACCAAAGAGTATGATGAAAAAGTAAAAGCTTTAGAATCAGAACTTAATGAATTAAAAGCACAAGATAAAGATAGTAAGGAATTAGAGGAACGTAAGATTCAGGGCAAGAAAGCTAGTAGAAAGATTGAATATAGTGAAGCGGAAACAAGAAGGATAATTGATGCTCAATTACAAAGTGCGGGATGGGAAGCTGATACTATTAATCTTAGATACTCAAAAGGTACAAGACCTACTAAAGGAAGAAATTTAGCAATTGCTGAATGGCCTACTTACTCAGAGGAAAAAGGTAATGGAAAAGTTGACTATGCCTTATTTATTGGTAAAAAGTTAGTTGGGTTTATTGAAGCTAAAAAGTACTCTAAAGATGTAGGTGGTAATATGGTTGAAACTAAGACATATGCCAAAGGAGTTGAAGAAGATCATAAAGAATATGTACTTTCTAAGTGGAATGATTATGAAGTTCCATTTTTATTTTCTACAAACGGTAGAAAGTATATAAAGGAAATTGCAGATAAAAGTGGAGTTCATTTCTTAGATTGTAGAAACTCTAGAAATAATACTAAGGTACTTCAAGGCTGGTATTCACCAGAAAAGCTTGAATCTATGCTTGAAGAAGATGTAGAAGATGCAAATAAGAGGCTTGATGATTTAAGTTTTGAGTTTTTACAAAGTACTAATAGCGTAGGATTAAGATATTATCAAGTAGAGGCAATAAAGGCTGTTGAGAAAGCAATTATAGAAGGACAGAGGACAGCATTAATAACTATGGCTACTGGTACAGGTAAAACTAGAACCGTTTTAGGATTAATATACAGATTACTTAAAACTAAGAGATATAGAAGAATCCTGTTCTTAGTTGATAGAACTTCACTAGGAGATCAAGCTTTAGATACATTTAAAGAAGTTAAGCTTGAAGATTTGAAAACTTTAAATCAAATTTATAATATCAATGGATTAGATGAAAAGCTTATTGATAAAGAAACTAAGATTCATATTGCAACTGTACAAGCTATGGTTAAAAGAATTATGTATAATGAGGATGAAATCAATGTACCTTCTGTTGGTGATTACGATTGTATTATAGTAGATGAAGCTCACAGGGGATATACTCTAGATAAAGAAATGAATGATAGTGAAGTTGATTGGAGAGATAATAGAGATTTCTTAGGGAAATATAAGAAAGTCATTGAATATTTTGATGCATTTAAAGTAGCACTTACAGCAACCCCAGCACTTCAAACTACAATGATATTTGGAAAGCCAGTTTATAATTATAGTTATAGAGAAGCTGTTATAGATGGATACTTAGTAGATCATGAACCACCACATCTTATTGAGACAGAGCTTACAAGAGATGGTATTCACTTTAAAAAAGGTGATACAGTTGCAAAATATAATAAATATACAGGTGAGCTTATTAATGGTGCTGAAATTGATGATGATTTAGATTTTGAAATAGATCAATTTAATAAAAAAGTAATTGTAGAATCTCACACAAGAGCTGCATTAGAAGAAGTATCAAAGTATATTGATCCTGAAAATGATGAAGGAAAAACATTAATATTTGCAGCAAACGATGCCCATGCTGATATGATAGTTAGATTATTAAAAGAAATTTATACAGAATCAATGGGTGGGGTAGAAGATGAATCTATATTAAAGATTACAGGATCAATAAAGGATACAGATTTAGCAATTAAGAGGTTTAAAAATGAAAAATACCCAAATATAGTAGTTACTGTTGACTTATTATCTACAGGGATTGACGTACCTAGAATAGATAAGATAGTATTTTTAAGAAGAGTAAAATCAAGAATACTTTATGATCAAATGCTAGGTAGAGCAACTCGTCTTTGTGATACAATAGGTAAGACTCATTTCGAGATATTTGACTGTGTAAGGCTTTATGAAGCACTTAAAGATATGACTAATATGAAGCCTGTTGTAGCAAATTCAAGCACATCATTTAAGATTCTTAAGGAAAGTTTAGAAAGAACTGATGATATTGATGAAAAGAAGGAAACTATAAAAAAAGTAATAGCAAAACTTCAAAGAAAGAAAAAGCTATTAAAAGAAGAGGAGAAATTAGTTTTTAAAAGTCTTTGTAATAACAAAACTCCTGAAGAGTTTATAAAAGGGCTTAAAGAAGTAGATGTAGACAAGGCATCGTTTGAGATTATTAATAATGATCCATTAATTGAATACTTAGATGAAAAGTCCCAAAATGAAGAAGTTATAATATTAACAAATAAAAAAGATAAAGTCGTATCTCATACAAGAGGATATGGAAAAGGGAAAAGACCGGAAGACTATTTAGAAGAATTCCAGAATTATATAGATGAAAATAAAAATCTTATTCCTGCATTAGAAGTTGTTTGCACAAGGCCACAGGAATTAACTAAGGAATCATTAAGACAACTTAGAGCAATACTAGATAAAAATGGTTTTAGTGAAGAATACTTAAAAACTGCATGGAAAGATTTAAAGAATGAAGAAATAGTCGCAGATATTATCGCATTTATAAGACAACAAGCACTTGGTAGTCCGCTAGAGTCAAATGAAGAAAGAGTAAAAAGAGCTGTAGCTAAAGTCAAGAGAGAATATTATTTAACAAAACCACAAGAAAACTGGATGAATAGAATAGAAAAGGTAATGTTAAAGGAAGTAGTTATAGATAAAGAAACTTTTGATACTGGAAGTTTTAAAGCTCAAGGTGGAGGATTTACAAGACTTAACACAATATTTAATGGGAAATTAGAAGAAATAATAACTAAAGTAAAAAAATATATGTTTGAAAACGAGGAGATTAGCTAAAAATGAATACACAAGAAATAGTAAGTAAACTTTGGAACCTTTGTAATGTACTGAGAGATGATGGAATAACTTATCATCAATATGTAACAGAATTAACGTATATTCTATTCTTAAAGATGGCAAAAGAAACAGGATCAGAAGATAAGTTACCACAAGGTTATAGATGGGATGATTTAAAGTCTAAGAGCGGAATTGAACTTAAAACTTTTTATAAAGAATTATTAAACTACTTAGGTGAAGAAACAACAGGAATAGTACAACAAATATATCAAGGTTCAGCAACAAATATAGAAGAGCCAAAAAACTTAGAAAAGATTATTACAACTATAGATGGACTAGATTGGTACTCTGCTAAAGAAGAGGGATTAGGAAACCTATATGAAGGACTTTTAGAAAAAAATGCATCTGAAAAGAAATCAGGTGCAGGACAATACTTTACACCTAGAGTTCTAATTGACATAATGGTTAAATTAATTGATCCAAAACCAGGTGAAAAATGCAATGACCCAGCAGCAGGAACATTTGGATTTATGATTGCGGCAGATCACTACATGAAAGAAAAATATGATAACTACTGGGACGTAGATACAGATGATATTACAAGCTTACAAGAATTCCAAAGAACAGAAGCTTTTTCAGGATGTGAGTTAGTTCATGAAACACATAGATTAGCTCTTATGAATGCTATGCTTCATGATATAGAAGGGAATATCATATTAGGGGATACACTAACTAATGTAGGAAAGCAAATGAAAGATCTAGATGTAGTACTTTCAAACCCTCCATTCGGGACTAAAAAAGGTGGAGAAAGAGCTACAAGAGATGACCTAACATTTATGACATCAAATAAGCAATTAAACTTCCTACAACATATATATAGAAGCTTAAAGAAGGATGGAAAAGCTAGAGCAGCAGTAGTATTACCAGATAATGTTTTATTTCAAGAAGGGGATGGGACAAATATAAGAGAAGACTTAATGGAAAAATGTAATCTACACACAATATTAAGACTTCCAACAGGAATATTCTATGCTCAAGGAGTTAAGACAAATGTATTATTCTTTACAAGAGGAACAGAAGATAAAGGTAATACAAAGGATGTATGGTTCTATGATTTAAGAACTAATATGAAAAATTTTAATAAGTCAAATCCATTAAAAGAATCACATTTTGATGAATTTATAAAAGCATATACTGCTGAGGATAGAGAAAAAGTTGAGGATGAAAGATGGAATAAGTTTAGTAGAGAAGAAATAAGAGAAAAGAATGATAACCTAGATTTAGGTCTTATAAAAGATGATTCCATATTAGATTATGAAGATCTACCAGATCCAATTGAAAGTGCTGAAGAAGCAGTAGCAAAGTTAGAAGAGGCAACTGACTTACTTATGAGCGTTATTAAAGAATTAAAGGCTCTTGAAAGTGAGGAATAGTAATGGCTAAGAAGAAAATGACATTAGAGGAAAAGTTAGAAGAGGCGATTGTTAAAGATGTTTCTTATGAAGTACCTGATAATTGGGTGAATGTAAAACTTAATAGTATAGTAAAGTTTGAAAAAGGAAAAAAACCTAAACTTCTTATAGAGAAATTTGAGGATAATGCAATTCCATATGTAACTATTAAGTATTTTCAAACTAAAGAGGCGGATCAATATACATTTGAAACAGAAACAAATAGATTATGTGATGAAAATGATATATTAATTGTATGGGATGGTGCAAGAGCAGGGTTGATCGGAACTGGAGTGCAAGGAGCGCTAGGATCAACATTATGTAAGATAAAGTTTAATTATATGAATAAAAAATTCATGTACTATTATTTTGTTGGTAAGTATGATTTAATTAATGCTAATACAAAGGGAACAGGAATACCACATGTTGACTCAACATACTTAGAGAAATTAACATTAGGAATACCACCATTAAAAGAGCAGCAAAGAATAGTTGATAAAATAGAAAGTCTTTTTGAGAAGTTAGATAGGGCTAAGGAATTGATTGAAGAAGCTAGAGAGGGATTTGAAAAGAGAAAATCAGCTATATTTGAGAAGGCTTTTAGTGGGGAACTTACTAAAGTATGGAGAGAAAGTTATAGCGAAACAAAGTTTGGACTAGAATATTTAAAAGATATTTCAGAAAAAAGAAATAAGATATTTTCATCATTACTTGAAGAAAGTAGAAAAATGAAATCGAAGAGACCTACTAAAATACATAACGTAGATTTTGAATATACAGATGTTGATGGATGTGAAACTTGGATTAAAACAAAGTTATATAATGTTTTATACGATTTTAGGTATGGTACATCATTAAAAAGTGATTATTTATTTAATGGAAAACCTGTGATTAGAATACCTAATTTGGATAGTGGATACATAATCCATGAAGATATGAAGTACCTAAAAGAAGAGGACGTAGATATTAATCATAAAGTTACTACTGGAGATTTAGTTATTGTAAGGTCAAATGGAAGTCCACTGTTGGTTGGAAAAACATCACTTATAACGGACTTAGAAAAGAATTTTGCATTTGCTTCATATCTAATAAGAATGAGACCATGTGGAATAGATTCAAAATATTTATATTATGTATTAAATAGTATAAAAGTAAAAGAACAGTTTTATTCTAAAAGCAAGTCTACTTCAGGAATAAATAATATTAATACTGAAGAGTTAGGAAATTCCATTATTCCTTTACCACCTTTAGAAGAGCAACAAGAAATAGTAAAAATATTAGATGAACTTTTAAAAGAAGAATCAAAAATAGATAAACTTACACAATTAGAAAAACAAATTGAATTAATAAAGAAATCAATATTAGCAAAAGCCTTTAGAAGTGAACTTGGAACTAATTGTGAAGAGGATGAAAGTGCTTTAGAATTATTAAAAGAAATTTTAAGCAAACAATAAAAGATAGATTAAAATGAAAAGTCTTAGTTATTAAGTTAGCTAAGACTTTTCACATTTTAAATAATGCTTTTATATAACTTATTGAGGTGAAATTAACCTATATTTACATAAATATTAAAATATTACAAAAATCTAACAATTAATTTTAGTATAGTAAATAATTAATGGGTATAATTTATAATATAATAGATATGATTATTTTTAAGTTATAGATAAATTTATGATATACTTAGTTTTAATAATTATTATTTGGATATAATAGTGGATAAGTTAAAAAAAGGAGATTTATATGAAGATAGGATTAGTGCTATCAGGGGGAGGCGGAAAAGGTGCCTATGAACTTGGTGTATGGAAAGCATTAAAAGAATTAGGATTAGATAAATATATAGATGTTTTTGCAGGTACTTCAATAGGTGCATTTAATGCAGTCTTATTTGCTCAGGATGATATAAAGGCAGCTGAAGCATTATGGGATGAAGTTACCATGGATAAACTTGTTCCAATAAGTAAATTTCAACTTCTAAAAAGAGGAATAGAACTTGCAATAGGATCTCATCATTTAAACTTAGCTAAGAAGTACATGGTTCAAAAGTTAGAAGAAGGTGGAGTTCCAAAGGATGGAGCAAGAGAAATAATAGATGATTATCTAAATATAGGTAAGGTGAAAGAAAGAGGTAAGATATGCTACGCTGCATGTACAGAGTTACCTGACTTTACAGCAAAATATTTTAAAATAAATGATTATGATGATGTAACAGCTAAAGAGATGATAGTTGCATCAGCATCCCTTCCAATGATATATGATTGTACAGAGGTTTTAGGTGGAAAATATATTGATGGAGGTGTCGCAGATAATACTCCAATACAGCCTGTATATGGGGAAAATTGTGATGTTATTATAGTTGTACTGCTATCAAAGGAGGAAAGAGTTGATAAAACTCTTTATCCTAATACCAAAATATTAGAACTAATTCCTAGAAATTTAAAGGAAAGCACTCTTAGAGGAACCTTAAATTTAGATATGGCAGCTAAAAGAATGAGAATAAAAGAAGGCTATAATGATACTATGAGCCTTTTAGAACCAATTATAATAATGGCAAAATTAATGCATGAAAGAGAAGAGAGAGAAAAGCATCCAAAACTTTTTAGGGTTTACAATTGGATAAAAGGAATTATTTAAAGAGGAATTCTAAAGTATTTATTATTAAAAACTTTATTATGAAGATATTTAAGGTATCATAAAGGGACTTTTTCAATAATTTGAAAAAGTCCCTTTATAAATTTTATAATAATTTTAAATTACTCTTCATCTACATATTCTAAAATATCACCAGGTTGGCAGTCTAATATTTTGCATAATGCTTCTAATGTACTAAAACGAACTGCCTTTGCTTTGTTATTTTTAAGTATAGAAAGGTTAGACATAGTTATTCCAACTCTCTCTGAAAGTTCTGTAGAACTAATCTTTCTTTTAGCCATCATTACATCTAAATTAACTATTATTGGCATATTAATTTCACCTCTTTATATTGTTTGATCATTTTCTTCTTTAATTTTCATGGCATTATAGAATAATTCAGAAAATACCAAACATAGAAGTCCAACAGGTATACAAATTATTAAAGCTGGTAATACAGTTCTAGCAATTGGAAAATTGCTAAAAAATTCAGTTGATCTCTTTAAGTATAAAGAAGCAGAACCTACTAATAAAATTTCACTAAATGCACATATTGATATAGTTTTTAGTGCATTAACACTTTCTATTGAAAAAGGTTTATTCTTTAGTGTTAAACCACAAAGCTTTTTTAGTTTAAATAAAGCTATTAAATAAGGTATAGCACACACATAAATACAAGCAGAAAATTTAAAAACTAATGTTTGATTTAGTATTGAGAAAGCAGATTTGAAAAATGCTGTAGTTACAAGGGGAGTACCTAATAGTGCAAGGAATGTTAAAATAATTCCTAGAATTAATATATAGTTTAATATTTTTGAACTTAAAGAGTTGCTCATTTAAATACCTCCTAAATTTATCTTAATGTTATTTATATTACTGAAGTTATTATAATAGATAATTTGTTGTTTTTCAATAAAAAAATATTAAAATATAATAATAATATAGTTATTAATAATAAATAATAATAATAACTTCATAAGGTGAAAAGAGTAACATGTTTAAATTCTATATAAAGAAAAAATAAATTAAGAAGTACTATAATAGATAATATCTAAAAAGTAGTATAAGATAATATTTATAAAGTTAAGATTAGCTATTTTAAAAAGGAAGGAAGGTATTTAAATGTCCGTATTTTTTTATGAAACAGAAATAGGAATCATAGGAATTGAAGAAAATAATGGATTTATATCAAATATTTATTTTGGAAAAGAAAATATATCAAAGGATATAGAGATTAAAGAAACAGATATGTTAAAGGAAGCGTCAATTCAGTTAAATAAATATATAAATGGTGAACTTAAAGAATTTAACTTACCATTATCACCAAAAGGTACAGAATTTATGAATGAAGTTTGGAGAGGACTATGTAAAATTCCATATGGTGAGGTACTTACATACAAAGAAATGGGAGAGAAGATAGGTAGACCAAAAGCAGCAAGGGCAATAGGACTTGCTTGTAATAGAAATCCAATACCAATATTTATACCTTGTCATAGAATTGTAGGAAGTAATGGGAAACTTACTGGATATTTAGGTGGAATTGATATAAAAGAGAGGTTACTTAATATTGAAAAGAATAATAAATAGATAAAAGGATTGTTTAATCATTATAATTAAGCAATCCTTTCTAAATATTAGGAAGATCATTTAGTATTTCACGTCTTGCATTTATTCTAACTATATAAGCTAATAATGTTGGAATGTAACTCATTGCTATTTTTCGATATGGTTCCATGTGTTCTGGATCTTGTTCAGATTTTTCACTATATCTTAGAAACGATGAATAAGTAAATATGAATAAAACCATAAGACCTAAGGTTTCACCAACATCAACATAAGGAGTGGCATCAAGTCCAGAATCTATTCCATTGAGAGCGCTAACAACTATTTCTTTACCTACCATAGAAGCCTTAAGGTAGTAAATAGATGATAAAAGAGATAGTGAAGAGCCGAATAACTCAAGATTAACTATTTGCAAGTCTATCTCTAAAAAATATCGTCTACGTTCTTCAGATTCTGGCTCTCCACTTTCATCCCCAAGTCTAGCATCAGCTATATAAGGGTTAAAAAAGTTATTTATATTAATGTTATTAAAATCCATCTAACACCTCATAAATTTAATTTATACAAAAGCATTACCATTACCATTTCTTCTATCTATTTCAGCAAGTGCAATTACTCTTTCTTTATTTGCAATTACACTTAAAAGATAGGCATTAGCTAGGCGTTCATAAGGCTCAAGGGATTCACCAGAATTTTCTAAAGATTTTTCATATATTCTTTTCATGGCAACAATCCAAAGTATAATTAGACCTTCTAATATTAATTCTTCTCCTACAAGAGTTATATATGTAGGTCTACCACGACTTCCAGGAGATACTGGAGTATCTGGATCACGTATCCTTTCTTTATCTTCATTAGCTGCAATTATAAAATAAATATACCCTACAATTAAAAAAATTGAACCTAATATTTCAATATCTGCAAGTGCTAAACCTAGATTTGCAAGATACTCTTCTAGTTCAGGTGGTAAATCTCTACTTTCTTCTTCATTATTTTTCAAAAAATCACCTCAATACAAATAAGGTTCTACTTTAATATATGAGGAGTGAATTTTATTGGTACTTATAATAAATACCATAAAAATATAGGTAATATAAGTTAATATATATATAGAAATAAAAAAGATGATGAACTAAATTCATCATCTTTTTTGCTTAAAATTTATTTGAAATAATATGGTACCTAAATTTAAAATTAAGGTACCATATTTCCAGCAGCCTTATATATGCTATACCATTCTTCTCTAGTTAAAGGTATATCTGATCCCTTACATGCATCAATAATACGGCTTGGCTTAGTAGTACCTAAAATAACTTGAATATTAGCAGGATGACGTGTAATCCATGCAGTAGCTATTGCTGTACTTGTAACTCCGTATTTTTTAGCAAGTTCATTAATAGTGTTATTAAGCTTAGGGAACTTTTTCATATCTCCAAGGAATACTCCTTCAAAGTATCCATGTAGGAATGGTGACCAAGCTTGGATTGTAATATCTTTTAGACGACAATATTCTAAAACACTACCATCACGATCAAAAGATTGCTTAATATCCATATTAACAGCAATACCTGAATCAATTATATTAGTATGTGCTGCTCCAAATTGTAATTGGTTTATTATAAGCTTTTCATCAAGATATTTTTGTAATAATTCAATTTGAGCAGGGTTATGGTTTGACACACCAAAGTGCTTAACCTTGCCGCTTTCTTTAAGTTTTAAAAATGCTTCTGCCACTTCTTCAGGTTCAATTAAAGTATCAGGACGATGAAGAAGTAGAATATCTAAGTAATCAGTCTTAAGTCTACTTAATATACCATCAACTGAATTTAATATATAATCCTTTGAAAGATCATAGTAGTTTCCTTTTGTATTGATTCCACATTTACTTTGAAGAATCATTTTTTCTCTAATATCTGAATTCATGTTAATTGCATTAGAGAATATCTCTTCGCATTCTCCACCACCATATATATCTGCATGGTCAAAGAAATTAATTCCTTCGTCCATAGCAGTACGTATTAATTTTTCAGCTTCATCTAAAGAAAGTGAATTAATACGCATATTACCCATAATTATATTTGATGATTTTATATCTGTGTTTGAAATGTTTAAATATTTCATTTTATACCCCTCCTATATACATAGTCTAATTTTATGATAAACCTTAGAGTTAACTCTAGGTCAAGTAAAAGTTTTCAAAACTGCATAAAATTAAGTTCTGTAAATACATCTTAACATATAATTATAACTTTATTAGATAAAAAATTTATGATTTCTATAAAGTAAAGAATTAATATTTCCATTTATAATGGAAAATTTGATTTAATAAATAAACTGGAAATTTAAATTTGGAATATTTAATCGAAAATTAAGCGTATTTAAGTAAAGTATATAAATAAATATGCATTTTGAAAAAATTGTTATATAATTTTATATTATTTATAAAGTTTAATGGAAGATTAATTTTATTATTTCCATTTAAAGTGGAAAGAAAGAATATTTTATAAAGGGTAGAGGGGTAATATAATTTAATTAAGCAAAAGCTTATTAAATATTTTGGTGATTAGAATGAGAGAAAAAATAATTTTACAAAATTTAATCCAAAGTAAACGTTATATAGATTCAGAAGAATTTAGTAGTATATTAGAGGTTTCAACAAGAACTGTAAGAAGTCATATGAAAACTCTAGCGGAAGATGGCAAGAAAAATGGATTCTCTGTAAATATAAAACGTGGTAAAGGTTATTATCTTAAAGTAGAGGATCAGACAAAGCTTAAAAAGTATATGGACAGTTTATATGATCATCTTGGAAATGATAGAGAAGGTAGATTAAATTTAATTATTAAGGAACTTATAAACTCTGATAATTATATAACTATGGAAAAATTATCAAATGATTTTATGGTTAGTAAATCAGTAGTTAAAAGTGATCTTGAAAGAGTTGAAGAAATATTAAGTGAAAACTTAATTTCTTTAGAAAGAAAAGCCCATTATGGAATTAAGATAAATGGAGAAGAGGAGAATATAAGAGAATTTATCTTAAAGTTATGTTTAGAAGAAAATGAAATAGTACTAAATCTTATTAATAAAGATGAAAATAACAAAGAGTTTAATTTTATTGAAAAATCAGTTATAGCTTCTTTAAAGAATAATCAACTTGTTATGAACGATGTTGAAATAAAATCTTTAATGTTATTTTTAAAGATAATGTTATTTAGAAGCAAATATTTCTTAGAAAAGGATATTGAAGATACAATTACTATAAGTGATGACTATAGCTTTATAGCACATGAGATGATATCTAATATTAAGAGGTTATGCTCTATAGATTTAAATCAAAGAGATGAGCTTAGATTAAAGGAATTCTTAAAGCATAAAGCATCAAAAAAATGTAGTGATGAAGTTTCTTTAGATGAACTTAAAGAAAAAATAGAAAGATTTTTAGTATCTATAGATAAAGAATATAAGACTAAGTTTAGTAAGGATGAACACTTAAAGGGAGCATTACTTTTCCATATATCATCTTTAATTCAAAGATTAAGAGATAATGTTGAGTTCTTAAATCCAATAGTAAATGAAATAAGCTACAAGTATCCAGAGATGTTTAATGTGGCTATAAGATTTACTAAGGAGCTTGAAAGAGAATATAAAATAAGCATAACTAAAGATGAGATTGGATATTTAACAATGCATCTTGCAGCTCATATGGAAAAAAGCATAAAGGACAAGATAAATAAACTAAGAAAAATAGCAGTTATCTGTTCATCAGGTGGTGGAGTAGCATTCTTAATAAAGATAAAACTAGAATCTTTATTTACTAATGCAGATATAAGATCTTTTTCATTGCTTGATATAGATGATGTTAAAGAATTTAATCCAGATATTATATTTTCAATAAGTAAGCTTAAAGAAGATCTAAAGGTTCCAGTTATTTATATAAATGAGCTTTTAGAGGATGAGGATTTACTTAAAATAAAAGAAACTCTAGAACTTAAACTGTATAGAGGAAATAAAGAGGAAAATGAAGATAATATATGGGAAAATCTTTTCTCAAAAGATATTTATTTTGTAGAAGATAAGAAGAAAGATTATGAAAAAATATTAAAAAACATGGCAAGAAAAGTGGAGAGCTTTAAGTATGCCAAAAAGGGATATTTAAAGAAAGTCATTGAAAGAGAAAATGTATTATCCACAATATATAAAAATGGTATAGCTATACCACATCCTATGGAGATGTGTGGACTTAAAAATAAGATAGCTGTAACAGTTTTAAAAGAACCAATTATTCATGATGGTAAATCTGTAAAAGTAATTTTTATGGTATCTCTTAAAAAAGGAGAACTTGAGCTTCATAAAGTTATAACAAAATTACTTTTAAATTTAATGGATAGTAAAGATAGAATTGAGAGGGTAGTAAACTCATCATCATATGAAGATTTCATAATAGAGATGAATAATCTCATTTTAGTAAAGGAGTGAGAGATTTGAACTTTAACTTTTTAGAGAAACTTAGTAATGCAGATGGAATTGCAGGAAGAGAAGAAGAGATAAGAACTTTATTAAAAGAAGAAATGAGAGATTATAGTAATAATGTATTTAGTGATAATCTAGGAAGTGTTATATTTCAAAAGAATGGACAAGAAGATGGACCTAAGATTATGATAGCAGCTCATATGGATGAGGTTGGATTCATAGTTAGAAGTATAGATGATAAGGGTATGATTCATATAATTGAACTTGGAAGAGTTAAGCCTTTAGCTAAGTTTATGCAAGAAGTCCGTATAACAACAAGATGTGGCAGAAAAATTAAAGGGATTATAAATGGAAGCTATAACAAAGAAAGTAATGACGCATCAAATGTATACGTTGACATAGGGGCTTGTACCAAAGAAGATGTATTAAATCTTGGGATACAGATAGGTGATATGGTTACTTATACCACAGAATACAAGGAACTTGATATAGAAAATATAATAACTGGAAAGGCCTTCGATGATAGACTTGGATGCTTCATAATGTCAGAAGTAATAAAAGAGTTAAAAGATACTGATCATAAAAATACAGTATATTTTGCAGGGACATCTTCAGAAGAAGTTGGAATAAGAGGAGGAAGGACATCTACTTATAAAGTAGATCCAGACCTTGTAATTGCAATTGATGTTGCTTGTTTTCAAAATGAATTTATAAGAGATCATTCAAATAATAGACAGATTGGAAAGGGACCAATGGTTATATTATTTGATAGAACTTTAGCACCTAGTGATAGATTTATAGATTTAATAAGAGAAGAAGCAAAGTCATGCAATATAGAAATACAACAAGATATGTTTAATAGTGGCGGTACAGATGCTGGGGAAGCTCATTTAATTAAAAGTGGAATACCTTCTATTGTAATATGTCTTCCAGTAAGGTATGGACATTGTGCTTATTCTATAGGCAATAAAAAAGATATGGAAAATCTAAAGAAATTACTAGTTAGCTTAATTAGGATAATAGATAAAGAGAAATACAATAATTTAGTAAATTTTATTTAGATATAAGGTAAAGAGAGAGAGGGAATAACTATGACAGAATTAGAAATGGATATCTTTAAATTAATTTCAGTATCAGGAGAAAGTAAGGGCAAAGCTTTTGAAGCAATGAAGTTAATTGGAGAAGGTAAGCTTAAGGAAGCTAAAGAAAAAATAGAAGAGTCAAGAAAGTTAGATGTAGAAGCTCATGCTATTCAATCTAAGCTAATATCTAAGGAAGCTTCTGGAGATAAAGTAGAAATAGGATTATTAATGGTACATGCTCAAGATCATTATATGACAACTCAATTAGCTAGAGATTTAATTGATGGAATGATAAATATGTATGAAAAAATGGAGGGAAAATAATTATGAAAATTTTATTATGCTGTGCAGGTGGATTCTCAACAACAATGTTAATGGAAAATATAAAGAAGGTAGTTAGAAATAGTGCAAAACTAGATGAAAAGAACTTTTCTCTAATTGCAATACCAGCTGAGACTTTAGAAACAGAAATAGATAATTATGACATAGTACTTGTAGGGCCTCAAATATCACATAAAATTGACTTTATTAAATCACTGACAGAACCTAGAAACAAACCATATTTAATAATTGACAAAGATATATATGGTGCAATGGATGGTGCAACTGTTTTAAAAATGGCTCTTGTTAAGTATCATGAGCATTTAAGAGGAATTAAATAAAGAGATAGATAAGAACTTATAAAAGGGAGTTTAAAAAATAATATGTTAGGAGAATAGCTATGTTTAAAAAATTTGAGGATTTCATGACTAAACATCTAATGCCACTTGCAAACAAAGTGGATAAGCAAAGGCACTTAAGTGCTATAAAGCAATCAATGGTAGCGATGATACCAGTTCTTATACTTGGCTCACTATTTGCAATAGTTCCAGCAATACCATCATTCTTTTCAAGTGATAATTTTCTTACAAATTTTATAAATGATAATGCGGCATTATTAGACTTACCTGTTACACTATCACTTGGATTTATAGGTTTCTTTGTTACAATGAGTATAGCGTATTTCTTAGGAAATACCTATAAGCTCTACATACCAGGATGTATCCTTTTATCAGGGGTTGCCTTTTTATTACTTACAGTTGTAACTAATGAAGATGGTAGCTTAATTATATCAAATCTTGGTTCAAAGGGTATGTTTACAGGTATGATAGTTGCTGTAGTATCAGTAGAACTTTATAGAATATGTACTGAAAAGAAATTTACTATAAAAATGCCAGAAGGAGTTCCAGATTTCGTTTCAAGAAGTTTTGAACTTATTCCAACTACAATGATTGTTATTGGTACATTTATAATAATAAGAGGATTATTCTTATCTTGGTTTGATAAATTACCACCAGAAATACTTACAGGAATTCTATCTCCTTTAGTTGGAAGTATGGATAATCCATGGTCAATAGTATCACTTAACTTCGTTATATGTGTAATATTCTTCTTTGGAATACACTCATCAGTTTTTTCACCAATTACAAGACCTATAATGGTTCAATTCTTAGCAGAAAATATACAAGCTTACCAATCAGGTGAAGCTATTCCTCATATATATACAGCAGGAGCTTCAAGTGCATTCTTTGGATTTACAGGTTGCGGTATAACAATAGGATTAGTTGTTTGCTGCATGCTATCAAAGGTTAAAAGATACAGAAAGATTGGACAAATATCATTATTACCATCATTATTTGGTATAAATGAACCAATACTTTTTGGTGCTCCAATAATATTAAATCCAATGTTCTTTATACCATTTGTATTAGGAGGAACATTTATAGGATCATTCCCATATTTCTTAATGCATTACAATATTATAAACAGACCAGTATTTGACCCGCCATATATAGGAGTATTTGGAGAAGGGTTCTTAGCAACTCTTGACTGGAGAGTTTATATAGTTCATATAGTTCAACTATTACTTGCAGTTGCACTTTACTATCCATTCTTTAAAGTAGTTGAAAAGAGAGAAATTGAAGAAGAGAAGAAGGCTAAGGATGAGCTTCATAATAAAGAAATATTTACAAATCAAGAAAAAGAAATTTTAGAAGAGCTAGATTTAGACTTCTAATATTGGAGATGATAGGGTGTTAAATAGAATTGAAAAGTTTAGAGATTTAATTAAGAGATTAGAAATAGATGCTATTTTAATTAAGGGTAAATCAAATAAAAAATATATAGGTGCTTTATCTGGAAGTGGAGTAAAGGTATTAGTTACAAGAAATAATACTTATGAAATATTAGATTCAAGATATGTAGATGAAGCAAGGAAAAAAACAAGTGGCTTTAGAATTATAGATCATAAGGGAGCTTATTATAATACTCTAGAAAATATAAAAAATAAGGAGAGCCTTCAAATAGTTGGAGTTGAAGGCTCCCAAACTTTAGCTTTAGAGTATATGTCTTTAGAGAATATATTTGACAATGTAATTCTTTTAGGGAATGAAATAGAAACCTTAAGAGCTATAAAGGATAAAGAAGAAATAGAAAGAGTAAGAAAAGCTTGTGAAGTTACTGATAAAATCTTTAGTGAAGTTATAAAGATTATAAAGGTTGGAGTAACAGAGCAAGAAATTGCAGCAGAAATAAATTATCTAGCTATGAAGATGGGGGCAAGTGCTATGAGCTTTGATACTATAGTAGCTTCAGGTTATAGAAGTGCTATGCCTCATGGAAGACCTACAAGTAAAAAGATAGAATATGGAGATGCAATTGTTATAGATTTTGGAATAGTTTTAGATAATTATCAATCAGATATGACTAGAACTGTATTTGTAGGAGAAGTATCTGAAAAGCTAAGAGAAATTTATAATGTTGTACTAAAGGCCCATTTAAAAGCTATTGATGCAATAAGACCAGATGTTTTAGCAAAAGATGTTGATAAGGTTGCTAGAGATTATATTAAAGATATGGGATATGGTGAATTTTTTGGACATGGTCTAGGTCATGGAATGGGGATGGGAGATGGGGAAATACCAACTCTTAATCCTACTTCAAAAGATATCTTAAAGGAGGGAATGATAATGTCTGATGAACCAGGTATATATATTCCTGATTTAGGTGGAGTTAGAATTGAGGATGATGTAGCTATAATAGGTGGAAAAGGTGTACCACTAAATACTACAACAAAAGAGCTTATAGTTCTTTAGGAGGATACTTATGAAATATAATTTTGATGAAATAATAGATAGAAAAAAATCCAAGTGTAGAAAATGGGACAATAAAATCTTAAAAGAGAAATTTGGATTAAATGAAGATGCTATACCAATGGATTTAGCTGATTTAGATTTTAAATGTGCTCCAGAGATTGTAAGTGCTTTAACGGAAAGAGCAGCACTTGGAGATTATGGATACACTTATGCTTATGATGAATATTATGATGCAATAATAGATTGGAATAAGAGAAGATATAATATAGAGCTAGAGAAAGAGTGGATTACACTAACCTTTGGAACTGTAAGTACACTACACTATATTGTACAAGCACTTCTAAATGAAGGTGAATCAGCAATGATAAATACGCCAGCTTATGATCCTTTCAGGGATGCAATTGTACGTCAAAACTGTAACCTTGTTTGTTCTCCACTTAAAATAGTAGATAATAAATATTATTTTGACTTTGAAGATATGAAGAGAAGAATAAAGACAGAAAATGTTAAACTATTTATTCTATGTAGTCCACAGAATCCATCAGGCAGGGTGTGGACAAAAGAAGAATTAAATAAAATATGTGAATTATGTATAGAGAATAATGTTATTTTAGTTTCAGATGAAATCCATAGAGATATTGTATTTAAGAAAGGGTCATTTACAACACTATGGAATTCAAATAATGAGATAATTAATAACAGCATAATGTGTATTTCTCCAAATAAAGGATTTAATTTAGGTGGATTAAAATCTTCTTATATAGTTATAAAAAATAAAGAAATTAGAGATAGAGTAAAAAGGCAACTTGAACAAAATTCAATAACATCACCTCATGTATTTGCGATACCTGCACTTATAGCAGCTTATAATGATAGTGAGATGTGGCTTGATGAATTAACAGAATATATAGAAGGAAACTTTGAAATCTTTTATAGCTTTATGAAAGAAGTTATGCCAAAGGCAAAAGTTATGAAAGCTGACTCTGCCTTCTTAGCTTGGATAGATGTAAGAGAAATATTTAAAAATGAAGATGAAGCAAGAGAGTTCTTTACAAAAGCAAATATTTCTATAGTTTATGGAAGCTATTTTGTTAAAGATGGAGATGGGTTTATAAGGATAAATTTAGGCTGTCAAAGGGAAGTGCTTAAGAAAGCATTAGAAAGAATAAAAGAAACTTTAAAAGATTATAATTAATAAGATAAGGTGATTCAAATAATGAATCACCTTATCTATATTTCGCGCAGAACAATTTGTTGAATAGCCATTAATGGAGGCCACACGTCATCAGGAGGTAAAGCATACTGAGCATATCCAGGGCTAAGGTTTTTAACCTTTAGCTCATAAGTTCTTAAATTAATAAGTAATAATGGATTACCTAGATTATCTTTTCCAATAACACTACATAATATTCCTTCATCTTTATAATACTTTACCACTGCATCTAATACATCATTCATATTGTAATAAACATCAGTAAATTCTAATACTACTTTTCTGTTAAACATAGATAATACCCCCTTTTTAATTTTAAATAATTTTATATAATTATATCTCTAATATTTGGAATGGTAATAAATAAATTGTAAATATTAAGGGAGATTATAAAAATTAAATTGTATATATATTGTATCATAGCTTTTAAAGAAATTATTTATATGAAGAAATTAACAAATTAATTTTTAATTATTATATGGTATTATTTTAAATTTAATGATTTAAATATTTAATATTAAAAATCAGATATTTATATTAAATGATTAATATTAAGTTTATATAAAATTAAAGCCATATACAGAACTGAAATTCTGCATATTGTCTTAATATATCTGTATTTATACAGTTTAAATTTTATAACTTATATAAAGTTTTACCTTCTTTAATAGTTTGAAGAACCTTTATATCTTTAATTTCCATAGGATCAACTTTAAGTGGATTCTTATCTAAAATAATTAAATCAGCTAACTTATCTTTTTTAAGAGAACCTTTTTTCTCTTCTTCAGAGTATTGAAAGGCAGCATTTATTGTTATAGCTTTTAGTGCATCAATAGGGGATATTCTTTGATCTTCTCCCATTATGACACCATTTTTGCTTATTCTATTTACAGCACACCAAACAGTTTCAAGCATATTTGGCATAATAACTGGGCTATCTTGATGGAATGTATAAAGTACACCATCTTCTAGAGCAGTTCTTGCAGGGCTTATATTAAATGCTCTTTCTTCTCCAAAGTTTTTGATGTGAACATCTCCCCAGTAATAAGTATGTGCAACAAAGAATGATGGTATCATATTAATATCTTTAAGAGATGGTACTTGATCTTTTCTTAATAATTGTGCATGAATCATAACTGGTCTAATTGCTTTAGAATTAGGATTTTCATTTAATACTGACTTAAATGAAGTTATAAGTTGATCTGCAGCAGCATCACCATTACAGTGAGAAAGTAATTGAACATTATAGTCTAAGGAAGTTTTAATAAATTCTTTAACTTCATTATCTTGATAAACTGGATAACCGCAGTAATCTTTATCTCCATTTAGATAAGGCTTTGTCATCCAAGCGGTTCTTCCTTGAGGAGAACCATCTAAGAAAATTTTAAATCCACCAATTTTAAATCTGTTAACATAATTTTTTATATACTTTTTATTATCATCAATTATATGGTTACAGTTTTTTAAGTCTATATATCCAACTATATCTATATCAAAGTTTTCAGTGTCAGATGCATTTTTTAGTAAAGCAAATTGTTCATCTTTAACAAGACCATCTTGAACTGTTGTAATACCATAACTTAAATAAATATCTTGAGCTTTTTTAAGTAGCTTCATCATCTTATTTAAAGATGGGGCTGGAATCTTAGTTGAACTATTTATAAAAGCAGTTTCTTCTAAATATCCATTAGGTTCATTTGATGTACCTACACGTCCAATCTTTCCACCTTCAGGATCTTTAGTATCTTTTGTTATTCCAATTTCTTTAAGTGCAGCTGAGTTTATAACACCCATATGACCTGATATATGGGTTATAAGTACAGGATTTGTATTAGATACCTTATCTAATACATTCTTAGTTGGATTTACCTGTTCTTTTAGTGAGTTATTGTCGTATCCAAAGCCTATAATCCAATCAGTATCATCTAAATCATTATCTTTTTTATAATTCTTTAGTATAGAAACTAAATCATCAAAGCTTCTTGCGCCACTTAAATTTACTAAAGCAAGAGTAGTTGCAAGTGCAGTTATATGACTGTGAGAATCAATAAATGATGGCATAAGTGTTTTGCCATTTAAATCTATTAATTCTGTATTATCACTTTTAAGTTTTAAAATTTCATCTTTTGTACCAATACCCTTTATAATTCCATTTTTTATAAAAATAGCTTCAGCATATATATTATCTTCCATAGTTAATATATCACCATTATAAAAAATCTTTTCATTCATAAATAAACCTCCCTTAGTTTTCAATGTATACCATAAATATACTATATTTTAAACTAATAAGGGAGGTTTTAAATGATAAATATTGTAAAATTATTTGTAATTAAAGTAATAAGTTATAAATACTATTAAATTATTGTACTAGTTGTTATAAATTTCTTCATTTAATGAATTCTCAGACTTTGCAACATATACAGAAGCTGCTGAATCACCAACGACATTAAGAGATGTTACAAGCATTTCAACTGGTCTATTAATTGCAAGTATAAGTGAATAAGCAAGAAGGGCAGCATCATTTTGATAGCCCATTCCAGTTAAAACTGTAAATAATATTATTGCACCAGCACCAGGGGCAGCCGGAGTTCCAATTGATGATATTAATGCAAGTATAGATATTATAGTCAAGCTAATTGGAGTTACTTCATATCCAGCACTCGAAGCTATAAAGGTTGCAGCAATTACTTGCATTATAGCAGTTCCATTCATATTTATAGTCATTCCAAGAGGTAGAGTAAATGAAGCAATATCTTTATCTACACCAAGTTCTTCAACTGTAGTTTTAGTGTTTAGTGGAAGAGTTGAAGCAGAGGATGATGTTGAGAATCCAAATAAAGCAACCTTTGCGATCTTTCTTACGAATATAAATGGATTAAGTCTTGATGATAAGAATATAAACAATGCATATCCAAATACTAAGAATAGTAAAAGTGCAACAGTAGTTGTACCAACATAAGCAAGTGCAGGTCTTAAATGATCAATACCATATATTGCAAAGGTTCTTGTTATAAGTACGAATATTGCAACTGGTCCAAACTTAGTTATTATAAATGTTAAAAACACTGTTATTATCTTATTTATTTCTTCTAATATCTTCTTTAAAATCTTAATTTCATCACCAAGTTTATTAATGCAAAGTCCTGTAGATACTGCTAAGAATACAACAGCTAATATCTTACCATTTTCTGAAAAGACTGATGTTATATTATTTGGAATAGCTTGTACTAGAACTAGTAATGGATTATTACCTGTATTACCAGCTTGAGCAGAAACTCCATCTATGTTTACATTGAAAAATCCTAGTTTATGTGCAGTAAGTGCAAATATACCTGCAAGAATTAAAGCAAATATAGAAGTTATTAAAAATGCCATTATAGTTTTATATGATATACGGCCAAGCTTCTTAGTATCAGTTATATGACACATTGCAAGTGAAATTGATGTAAATACCATAGGAACTATAACAAGTTGAAGTGAATTTACGAATAGTTGTCCAATTATATAGAATATACCTAAAGAATTTTTACCTTCAGGCGCTGTTATATCTTGAAAGAAAATTTGATTTATATTAGACCATAAATCTACTTTAGAATTACTAACTAGATATTCTCTAAGTAGCATAAAGCCACCACCTATTATTAGTCCTAATATAAGTGCAATTCCCATTTGGATTGCAAGTTTGTTTTGATTAGTTTTAAGTGATTTAATTTTCATAATGTCCTCCTAAATAGTTTTTTAATTTATAGGACACCATAAAAAAACCTTAACACCAAATAAGATGTTAAGGTAATATACGATAATATAATGACTATTATACATATGCCTTATTAGCCTCACTGGACTATCTTAAAGGTATCCCACGGTTATAAATATAATAACAATGATAAGTGATGTCAATATAAAATATCGAAATTTAAGTATTAAATTATTAAATTGCTAAAAATAACTAATTATAATTTTGAATTTATAATTATATTAAAAACAAAGAGGTCGTATGCTGCTAATTACAGCTTGAGGACATACCTTCTTAAATTTATCAAATAATTCTAATGAAGGATCTATAACTTCTATTTCTTCATTATCATATTTAAAAGATATATAATTACAATCAAAATCAAATCTAATATCTCCAGGAGATTCATTCATTGAATCATAATTATAATCCTTCATAAAGTCTATAATAATTTGTCTATTTTTATTTAACTTACAAAGTTCAAGAAGGTATCTCTCATCGATTATAAATTTATTTTGGGCTTCAACAATAAAATCGCTTAATCTTTCCAGTGGACGTATTATTGTATTACCACTTTCATCAACGACAGTGTATCCATCAAGAGTATCTCTTGCAAAGAAGTTTTCAGTTCTACTCATAAGTATAGCTTCATGCTTGGAATCAGTATATTCAGTATATTCAATCTTAATTTTTGAGGATTTCCAATTAAATAATTCTTCTACACTTTTTTCTTTATCGTACATAAGTTTATCTAATTTTTTTTCTTCAAAATAAGGAACTCCTTCTTCAATGGCTAATTTATACTCAGTCAACTCTTTAATAAGTTCGTTAATTTTCTTAATCTTAAGTTCTTTATTCAAAGTATATCCCTCCTCAGTTTGCTTAAGCATATTATAGCATTAATTTTGGAAAAATTCTCTCTGTTATATATTTACAAATATATGATTATAGAATATAATATCATTAAATGATATATCATTTAATGATATATGAGTAGTTTAATGATATAAGGAGGTAATATGGCTAGAAAGAAAGCATTAGAAGAGGATATACTAACAGATTCAACCTATTATATTTTATTAACTTTAGTAAAGCCAATGCATGGGTATGGGATAATGCAAGAAATTAAAGAGTTATCAAATGACAAGATAGATATAGGCCCTGCAAGTTTATATACTATTTTAAAGAAACTTCAAGATGGAGAGTTAATAAAACTAGATAGTAATGAAGATAGAAGAAAAACTTACATCTTAACAGATAAGGGAAAAGAATTAATTAAAAAGGATATTGAAAGAAGAAAGCTTATGGTGTCATATGGAGAAAAAGCTTTAAAATTTTTAGAAGGGTGAGTTTAATTATGAGAGGGAATAAAAAGTATAAATATTTAACTAATATTGGGTATGCCTATGAAGAAAAAATAATTAAAAAACTTAATAATTTATCAAAGGAAGGATGGATACTTGAAAGTGTAGGTCCACTTAGATATAAGTTAGTTAAAGGTGAGTTCAATGACTATATTTATTCAATGGATTATAATGAAAACAAAGAAGATTTAGATGAGTATTTTGATATATTTAAAAGCGGTGGATGGGATTATGTAGATTCTTATGAAGGCTTCCATTTCTTTAGAGCAAATATAGGAACTACACCAATATATACTGATAAAGAAAGTAATAAAAATAAATATGAGGTAATTAGATCTAGGTATAATAAGAATGGGATTATAAGTGGAGTAATAATGATATTTATAGTTTTACTTGGATTAGAATTTAAAGAAATTTTAAATAATAACTCTTTATTATTTATATTATATCTAATCGCTATAGCAATACTTACAGGAATGATGGTACCATACTTTATGGTGAGCTTTACCTATTACTTTAGAAAAAGAAAAATACAAAAAGAAAGTTAGGTCTTATTTAAGATTTAAATAAAAATTATATAAAATGGAATTTGTGTAAAAATGTATATAAGGTATTTATATACATTTTTTTATAGTATAATAATTAAAATGAATAAGATTACTTAGGAGATAAAATGATAAATTTTGAGATGAAAAGTTATAATTTAGTTCTTAGAATAATAGTGATATTAGGTGTTATAGGTATTACTATAGATAGTAGTGGCAATGGGTTTATATTATGCCTATATATTGTGGGATTCCTTATTTTATCACTTATGCAAGGGTTAATAAAATATAAATATAAGTATATGTTTTTTGTATTACTACTTGTATGGAATGTAATTTTTTATTTTTTAGGTATAGAAGTTTCGAGTACTTTGATAACATTATTGTTAATTGAAATTTTTGCTGATAAAATTGAACTGCTTGTTTCACTTAGTATAATTTCTATAGTATTTGTTGCTTTATTTTATAAAAAATCTTTCATAGAATTTTATATTTATACAACAGCATTAAGTATATTTTTCACAAGGATATTAAGTATATACAATAGAAAAGTTAGGGTGCTAGAAGGAAATATTGATGAAAAGATAAAGGAAATTCATATCTTAAAACAAAGAATACAGAATGAAAGTGATTTTTATAAACAAAGTATATATTCAGTAAAATTAGAAGAGAGAAATGAAATATCAAGAAGAATGCATGATAATGTTGGACATGTCATTGCAGCATCTCTTATGAGGCTTGAAGCAGCTCAGATAATATTAGATACAGATATAGATAAAGGGCGAGAGATGATAAAAGAAACTACAGATAATCTAAGAAAAGGAATGGATGATATAAGAAAGACTATTCATGAAATAACTCCAAGAAGTGAAGATGTTGGAATTAATAAGATAAAACTTTTATTAGAAGAAAAGCTTAAGTGTTCTAAGATTAAATGTTCAGTAATGCATAGTGGCAATATAGATAAAGTTACAATAGTAGAGTGGGCCGTTATATACGAAGGAGTAAAAGAGTTATCAACTAATAGTATTAAGTACAGTAACTGTGATAAGATAACAGTAAATATAGATATATTAGATAAATTACTTAAAGTAACATTTAAAGATAATGGGGTTGGAAAAGAAAAGATAATAAAGGGGTATGGATTAACAAAACTTGAAGAGGAAATCTTAAAGCAAAGAGGGAATTTAATAATAGATGGAAGTGATGGATTCACAGCTGTTATGATATTTTATAAATAAAGGGGGAAATAATTTTGACTATAAGGCTAGTCATTGGAGAAGATGATGACTTAATAAGAGAGAGCCTAAAAATAATACTTGGGGCAAATAAAAATATAGAAGTATTAAATGCTTTTTCAAATGGACGTGAAACTCTTGAATATGTAGTTAGAAATGATGTTGATATAGCACTTTTAGATGTTAGAATGCCAATTATGAATGGAGTTTTAGCAACTAAAGAGATAAATGAGAAAAGTAATACTAAAGTCATTATACTAACTACTTTTGATGAAGATGACTATATAAGAAGTGCAATATCATATGGTGCAAAAGGATATTTACTTAAAAATACTCCACCAGATAAGATAATAAGTGCTATAGAGATGGTTTACGCAGGTAATTCAGTTATTCAAGAAGAGGTATTATCTAAACTATCATCTAATTTAGACTATAAAGAAAAAGAAGAATTTGATATGACGCAGTTTACTGAAAGAGAGATTGAAATTATAAAAGAAATATCAAAGGGTGCTAGTAATAAAGAGATTAGCAGAAGTTTATTTATATCAGAAGGGACTGTTAAAAACTACATAACATCAATACTTCAAAAGACAGGACTTTCTCATAGAACTCAAATCGCAATTAAATATTTAAAATCAATATGACAAAAGTCATATGAAAGATGTGACCTTCTCTAGATTTAAAGAGAAGGTCTTTTTTATATAATTAAACTATAGATATTTAAAATATTATAAATAAAAAACTTAGTAGATATTTACACTGAAATAGAGAGGAGAGGTTTTTTAAATGTATGCTATAGAAATTAAGGATTTAGTAAAGAAGTATGGTGACTTTTTAGCAGTTGACAATATATCACTTAAGATCGAAAAGGGAAGGATATATGGATTGCTTGGACCAAATGGTGCTGGAAAGAGTACAACTATAAACATTATATGTGGTCTTATAAGAGGAACATCAGGAAGTATTATTATGAATGGTGTTGATATTACAAAGAGGATGAAAGGTCAGAATAAAAAGATAGGATTAGTTCCACAAGAAGTTGCACTTTACTGGGACTTTACAGCAGAAGAAAATTTAAAATTCTTTGGAGAAATATATGGACTAAAGGGAGCAGTTCTTAAAGAAAGAGTAGGTGAAGCATTAGAATTTACAGGACTTACGGATGTAAGAAAGAAGCTTGCAAAAGAATTCTCAGGGGGAATGCTTAGAAGACTTAATATAGCCTGTGCACTTGTTCATAGACCAGAGATAATCATAATGGATGAGCCAACAGTTGGAATAGATCCGCAATCTAGAAATCATATATTACAATCTGTAAAAAAGCTTAATGAGAAAGGTGTAACTATAATTTATACAACTCACTATATGGAAGAAGTTGAAACTCTATGTGAGGAGATAGCAATAATAGACCATGGCAAAGTTATAGTACAAGGTACAAAAGAAGAACTTAAAAATATAGTAAGCGAGACAAGAAATCTTCATTTATTAGTTGATAACGGAGCAATTATAGAGATAAATGAACTTAAAAAAGTTAAAGGAGTTCAAGAAGTATTAATAAGTGAGAATGAAATAAAGATTGCTTCAAGTAAAGAAGTTAATAATTTAAGTAATATAATTGATAAAGTTAATGAACTTGGAGCAAATATATTTGATATTGGATATAAAGAAATAACTCTAGAAACTGTATTTTTAACTCTTACTGGAAGAAGCTTAAGAGATTAGATAAAGAAATATTAGAATAAATTAAGGAGGATTAATTTAATATGAAAGCATGTATTAAGAGTACAATACTTTTAGTTCTTAGAAGTCCAAGGTATTTTATATTTTCAATGCTTTTTCCAATATTTCTAACAGTTTTAATTGGAGGAGTCCTTGGAAAAGATTTTAATACTAGTAGTACTACGGTAGAAAAGAAGGTATATTATATAAATAATATTGGTGATACAGGAAAAGAAATTATAGATAATTTAACTAAGGCTTCAGATAATGGAGGACAAAAGCTTATATTCAGCACTATATCATCAGCAGATGAAGGTAAAGAGAAAGTACGTAAAGATGAAGATATTTTTATAGAATTAAATAAAGATAAGATTAATGTATTTGTACAAAGTGGAAATGATTTTTCTTATTCATATATAAACTCTTTGATTACTGGAATAACCAGTAGAGGTGAAGCAATAAAGCTTATGTATAGCATAAATCCAATAGAGGCAGGCAATATACTTAAAGAGGATAAAGGGAATAGTACTAAAGCTTCAAGTATAGATTTAAAATTACTTAATAGTGAACAAGCACCTACTTCTTTTGATTATTATGCAATTGCAGAACTTACAATGATGTTACTTTATTTAATGTTATTCCCTATGAGTAGATATTTTGAAGATAAGAGAACTGGTATTAGAGAGAGGATGAAGATACTTGGAATATCAGACTTTAATTATTATTTTGGATCAACAATTGGATATTTTATTATTTCCTT
Organism: Clostridium perfringens; assembly: GCA_040144665.1. GTDB lineage: Bacteria > Bacillota > Clostridia > Clostridiales > Clostridiaceae > Clostridium > Clostridium perfringens_A. Next base: position 29,179 of record JBBVGE010000261.1, on the reverse strand, counting down.
TGGAACCACACTTCCAAGCTTCCTATTCTCAAGTCTAGTCTTAAAGACTAATTGGGGCAGAAATCCACTTCTTTGCTATGCTGGGATACAGGTATTTGCACTTGCAAGTATAAGTATTGGTACAGTTATAGCTAGTTTCTTTAATAATGAAGAAAAGGTAGAGGGAGTATTGCAAGCTGTAGTATTTCCAGTGTTCTCATTCCTTGGAGGTGCGTATTTAGCTCTTCCAGATAATGTAGGAGGAATATTTCAGATAATAACTAATATTTCTCCAATTAGATGGCTTAATAGAGGTATAATGCAAAGTATATTCAATAATAGCAATAAACTTCTTATATCATCTTGTGCTGTTGCACTACTAGTTACAGTTGTAATGGCAGCTATTATGGTTGTAAGTGGAAGAAGAAAGGAGTGGAGAATATGAGAAATGTCTTAGTAATGCTAAAAAATAATTTAAGAATGATGATATTAAAAAAACCACTCTATTTTATAGCAAGTATAATAGCTCCAGTTGTGATAATTTTAGTAGTAGGTTCTTTAATAACAAGTGGATCATCAAATATATCAATTGGTGTAGCTAATTTAGATGAGAGTAAATCTTCAAAGCTTATACTAAAAAATATAGAAGATCAAAATAATTTTACTGCCTTATCTATGAGTAAAGAGGATATAGAAAATAAGATAAAAGATAAGAGTATAGAATGTGGAATAATAATTAAAAAAGGTTTCCAAGATGAAATAATTAATAGAAACTCTAAAAATCAGATTGAGATTATAGGTAAAGATGGAGATTCAATATATAAGTCTATAGAATCTATGATATCAATTGATTTAAAGAATTTAGAGGATTTAGGAAAGATAAGTAATGGAGATAGTAAGGTTTATAATAAGCTTTTAAAAGAGTATGAAAGCAATAAAGTTACTATAGAGAGAGGTTCTTTAAGAAATGATAGCAAAGATTATACTAACACATTATTATTTGTAGGATTTTTAATAATGTTTATATTCTTTAGATCAGTACTCGGGGCAGAACGTATATTAGAAGATAAGAAAACTAAAGTATATACTAGAATATTTGCAGCTCCTATAAAGGTCTATCAATATTACCTAGGCAATATTCTGGCAAGTATAGTATCTATAAATATACAAGCAATACTATCTTTAGTTGCAATAAGATATTTAATGAATATAAATATTGGTATGAGTTATATACAGATGTTCTTTATACTTTTCTTAATTAGTATATTTGCTGTAGCTGTAGGAACGTTCTGTATATCAGTAACTAGGAATTCACAAGAGGCTAGTATAATTAGTAATATATTAATTATGATACTTTTAATGCTTGGAGGATGCTTTGTTCCAGTACAATTGTTCCCAAGTGCTTTAGACAAAATATCTAAATTACTTCCAACAAGATGGGCTATGGATATGGTAGCATCTCTTCAAGATGGAATACCTATGGGTGATTTATATAAAAATATTATAATAATTTTATTATATTCAGTAGTATTTTTCTTAGCAGCAGCTTATATAACTAAGCGTAAAGATAAGAAGTTAGATATAGCATAAAGTAAAAGTATATATTATAAATTAAAGGGTAAATGTATATAGGTGTATAAAGTAGATATATAATTAAGTAACGTATAGAAAAAAATTATTTGATTAATAGGCTATGTTTTAAATCAATGTTGATAAATGACTATAACTAAAGTGGGCATGTATGAATGTCCACTTTAGTTATTTAATTCGTATAATTTCAAGATTGTTCCTCGTAATCTAATCGTCAAATTGGAATTTGTATCACATTGACGTTTCTATTTCAAATCCAAATTCATGCAATACAAGGGCATAGTCAATTATTTCATCATAGATTCCATCAACCATTTTAAAGCCATTTTTTATATAAAGATTTATTGCAGGTTTATTTACATCCACAACAAAAAGCCTTAAATATTTAGCACCCTTGTCTCTTGCAAGAACAATCGCTTTATTAAGCATTACACTGCCAATTCCTTTTCTTGAATAATTGACATTAACTCCAAGCTTATCAATATATAATGCTTTATCATATTTGTTTTCCCATTTCACATACTCCGCTCCTGCATTTGAATTACATAAAGCAAAAGCGGAAATTATCTCATTGTTTTCCTCTAAAACATAAAGACGATTATTTTCAATATCATTACAAAAAAACTCACATGGATAAATTTCATCCCAAATCTGGATATTGTCTTTATTCATATTGTCTATTATTTTTCTATATACCGCTTTAAGCTGTGGCAAGTCATCAATGTTAGCCATTCTTAAATTCATATTAACACCTCTGCAAATTCCTATTTATCGAGTAGTTTAATAAACAACTAACTCGCATTATAATACAATTGCTTATTAGTCTATATGCTTTATTATATATAATTGATGTATAATTTATAAGATTTATACAAACTCCATTTTGATTTTATAAATAAATATTTGTATAATAAGTAAAAATAGACTTATAATTAATAGACGTAATGAGAAGACAGAGGGGAGAAATTTTTTATGAGTAAATTTATGAATAAACATAAAAGAGAAACTATACTTATAGGTATTGGGCTTATAGCATTATCTTTATTTTTGCATTATTTGCATTATAAAACTTTTAATGATTTACATCATACTTTAATATTTTTATTTGCAGATATAGCATTTATTCCAATGGATGTATTCTTTACAGCTTTTGTAATAGAAAGATTACTTGAAAAGCGTGAGAAGAATCATAAGAGAGAAAAATTGATTATGATAAAAGGAGTATTTTTCTCAGAGTTTGGAGCAGACCTTTTAGAAGAGTTTTCAAAAGGAGATAGAGATATTGAAAGTATAACTAAAGTAGCTATTGTAAATAAAGAGTGGAAGAATGAAGACTTCAAGGAACTTGAAAATGTAATAGAAAATCATGAATTTTCTGTTGACGTTAAAAATATAGATTTAGACAAAGTTAAAGCTATTCTTAAAAATAAGAAAGAGATGATAATTTCTTTTATAGGAAATCCAACATTAATGGAACATGAAGTATTTTCAGATTTACTTATGTCGCTATTCCACTTATTAGAAGAGTTTGATGATAGATATTATAATCTTATATGTGATTGCTGTGATAATAATCATATAGAAAAAGATATAACTGTTTGTTATGAGCAATTAACTGGAATTTGGGTTAAATATATGAGACATTTAAAAAGTGAATATCCGCAGTTATTTATAAAAGCGATGCTTCACAATCCATTTGATACAAGAACTCTTGATGAAAAGCTTGAAACATGTGGATTAAAGTGCAGTAGTAAGTAATGAGATAAAATTAGAGTAAATAAATATGTATATTTTTACAATTACTATTGAAGAAAAATACTATTAAAGAAAAGAATGGTTGATGTTAATATCAATACAAATATTTATGATAAGAATTAGTTATGAGCTTAGTTCTTAGTGAAAAGTGAGTATGACGAACAAAATTCGTTGATACTCACTTTTTAGTTACATAGAAAATTTAACTTCACCATTATTGGATATAGTTCCTCTATCAACTAATCCATGACCTCCATTTCTTATGGCATCATAATCTTTTATTACAAATCCATGCACATTATCACTTGGGTTAAATCCGCCTAATCCAACAAGTATACCATCATCAAGTTTGCCGTCATCATTACATAAAAATCCATCACTACCACTAAATTTTTCAAGCTTGTTATAGTTATTGTTTACAGCTCTAATTGGAATAATATATTTAGGAAGTGATTGGTTTTCTAATTCCTTTTTTAATATTGCTTTGACAAACTCTTCCTTTGTAATTAATTTTTTTTCTTTAATATCTTTATTTGTTTCATTTAATTTATTATTATTCGCTTCATTTGATTTATTATTTTTAATTGTATTTGCTTTGACAGTATTTGATTTAGGCTTATCTGATTGCACATTTTTATCAGTATTTTTTGAAGTTTCATTTAATGTAGAATGTTTAGTTTTATTTTTACTATTGGTTGTCTCAGTTAGTTTACTATCTTTATTAACATCATCTATGTTCTTACTTTTATCCAAATTTTTAGCACTCTCACTTGAAATAGGTTTACTGGATTGTTGAGTTTCATTTTTATTGCTAGCAACTAGTTCATTTGAGTTAGATTTAATTTTTACTGCAACTATGCCTACAACAATAACTATTGTTGCTATAATAGCTATTAAATACTTCTTTTTCATATAAGAACCTCCTTTAGAATTACAAAATAAATTTAAATAAAAAATTAGATATAAATTTATATCTAATTTTTAGATTAATCATAATCAATATCTACTAAATTAAAATTTAATAAATATATTATACACTCTTTAATTTTGAAAAATATTTCTTTTATGTTATTTGACGCAATATAAGACTATAATTTACATGTTATTTACAAATTAAGTTAAAAATACATATATAAATATTAAGTACATATGAAAATAAATCTTAGTTTGAATTTAAAAGTAGAAAAATTATTTATATTAGCTGAAATGAGAAAAGAAGAGAAATAAAAGCATATAAATAGGTCCAAAATATAAATTTAAGATACTATAAGGTTAAATATGTACACAGTTGTTTACAAATATTGTATAATAGATGTGTTAATTTAATTAAATCTAATTAATATTATTTAGTTGGAAATTTTTAAATTAGAAATATATGATTAAGGTAAGAAGGATGTATGAGAAATTTATTTAAATCAAAATTTATAGTAAACATAAGCTTTTGGTTAATATTTTTATTAAGTTCTATTTTTTTCTCTAAGATACAAGGTTTAGGACAAACTATAAATTATGCAATAGGAGAATCTTATGAATTTAGAGATTTACTTAAGAATTATATAAATCCAACGTTAAATACTATAGAAATAATTGTGATGATTATTTTTGCTATATCGGTACTACTATATTTAAGATTTATAATTTACAATAAGAATTTAAAAGAAAAGCATAAAAATTAATAAATAAAGGGTGGATTATCCACCCTTTATTTTTATACAAAAACTAATAATTTTTAGTATAATTGTTCTATTATATAACCTTGAGTTTCAAATAGGTCTTTAATACTTGCTATATGCTCGTAACCATTTGTCTCAACGGTGACTTCAAGTAATGTATTTCTTAGTTTATTAACTGCTTTAAATTGATTATGTTCAAGCTTAACTACATTTGCATTAGTTTCTCTAAGAAGATCTGTGATCCTACTAAGTTCTCCTGGAATATTTGGAAGCTCTACTGTGAAGCAGAATAATCTTCCTCTAGAAACTAGTCCACTGTTAATAAGAGACATTATAGTTAGCATATCTATATTTCCACCGCTTATTATAGAAACTACATTTTTATCTTCAAAATCTAACTTTGATAATGCAGCAAGTGATGCAGCACCAGATGCTTCTGCAACTAGCTTTTGTTTTTCATTAAGTGCTAAGAAAGCCTCAACTATTTCATTATCACTTACAGTTACAATAGTATCAACATTTTTTTGGATTAGTGAAAAAGTAAGATCGCCAGGGCATTTTACTGCAATTCCATCAGCAATTGTACTTACATAAGGAATAGGAGTTAATTTTTTTGCATGGAAGCTATCGTGCATAGCACTTGCACCTTCAGCTTGAACTCCTATGATTTTTATATCTGGATTAATTTCTTTAGCAGCTAAGGAAATACCACTAATTAATCCACCTCCACCAATTGGACATACTATTGCATCAACATCTTTAAGTTCCTCAAATATTTCAAGGGATATAGTTCCTTGACCATGAATTACATCGATATCATTAAATGGATGTAAGAATGTAGCACCTTGTTCTTCTTCAATTTTCTTTGCAAAACTATAAGCATCATCATAACATTTACCATGTAGTATAACATTTCCACCAAAATCTTTAGTAGATTGAACTTTTAGATATGGGGTAGTAGTTGGCATTACAATTGTTGCTTTAATACCCATTAAATTAGCAGCATAGGCAACACCTTGTGCATGGTTACCAGCAGATGAACAAACAACACCTTTGGATTTTTCTTCATCAGTTAAACTCATCATTTTGTTAAGTGCACCTCTTATTTTGTAGGCACCAGTTAATTGTAGGTTTTCACATTTCATAAATACATTATTTTTGCATGAGTCAGAAAAAAACTTGCTATGTAATAGTGGAGTTTTAACGACTACATTCTTAATATTTTCCCTTGCGGCTTTAATACTATCTAAATGCATAAATAACACCTCTCTTTTGTATATTCTCACATTTATTATAACATTTACATTAAAAGATTATAGAGGATAAATATAAAATAATTAAAATATTTAGACTTTTTCTGAAATTTTTTCTATAATAGAGGTACAGAAGATAAAAGGAGGGAATTTTATGAATAAGACAATAATTAAAACAAACAATGCACCTGCTGCAATAGGACCATACTCACAAGGTGTTAGAGTCGGTAATATGATTTATACATCAGGTCAAATTCCACTAAATCCAGAAACAAAGGAATTAGTAACAGAGATAAAGGCTGCTACAAGACAAAGTTTAACAAATGTTAAGGGAATTCTTGAAGAAGCAGGAACAAGCATGGAAAATGTTATAAAGACAACAGTATTTGTTAAAGATTTAAATGATTTTGCTGCTGTTAATGAAGTTTATGCAACATTCTTCCAAGGTGAACCACCTGCAAGAAGCTGTGTAGAAGTTGCTAAATTACCATTAGATGCACCTGTTGAAATTGAAGTAATTGCTATAGTAGAATAGCATTTAAGTTTAAAAATAAAAAAGGCTAAGAATCTTTTAAGATTCTTAGCCTTTTTTATTAATGTAAATAGTTTAGAAAGTCAAATATAGTTTTCTTCTATTATTTTTTAATATTCTATTTTAATTTTTTCGTTATTAAATTTTTTAATTAAAGTAAATAATGATTTTAGACCATTATATAAAATTATTACTAGAGCTATACCTTGAATTATATAGAAAATAAAATATATGTGATTATATATATTTTCAGAAAAATTTTCTATAGTAGAAGCAATTTCATTAGTTAATAATAAAATTGTTAAAGCTTTATAACTTAATCCTTTTTCATTTTTGAAAGAATATCTAACCCAATAAGTAAATATAAAAATAAAGAAAATATCTAGAGCTAATTTAATAAAATAATCTATGTTCATAGTCTCATCTCCTAAAAAATATATATTATATTAAAAAAATCAGTAGAAAAAGTTTAATTACAAATTACATATTAAATTCCAAACAATTTGCCTAAAGATGTGGACCATCCAGCACCATTTGGGTTTTCTAATTCATTTTTTGATATACTATTAACTTGAATAAACCTACTTAAATTCAAAAAAATTACACTTAAATTATAACATTATTTTGAAGAAATATTTAATTAAATTGAATATTTTACAAAAAGTACATAATAATAAAATGTAATATGATTATATTATATTTTTGTAAGGATTAAGAAAAAATTGGTAAAATTCTAGATATTATTAATTTTTTATTTAAGATTGAAATGTTATGAAGATTTGTAATAAGTATCAAGTTATTCATAAATAATATAATTAATGAATAACTTGATTATTTTTTGTGAAATTATTATTATGGCAATTTATAATACTACGAATATATATTATTATAAATATATATAAATTACGGAATTAATACAAAATCAATTAACGATATGAAGGGAATGTTTAGACATGGATATTTTACTTATGAAAATAACAATAAGAAATTCTTGGGTAAATTCCTTGAAAGAAAAAAGAATGATAGTTAAAAGCATTACTCAAAGATTAAAAAATAAATTTAATATATCAGTGGGAGAAGTAGATAGGCAAGATGAGCATAAGTTTATGGTCATTGGTATATCAGCTGTATGTGGAAATGTAAAAATAGCACATGCTACAAAGGAGAAGATATTAGATTTTTTAGAAGAAACCATAGAAGGGGAAATTATAGATATTGATGAAGAAACAGAAATATTTTAATTAGTATGGAGGATATAATGAAGTTTAGGGTAGCCAAGTATGGGGATTTAAATCAAATAAAATTAATGATAGAAGATGTTTTAGAAAGTGGAGTAGGAACAGGACTTAACTGGACAAAGGAGTATCCAACTATTAAAGATTTTGAAAAGGATCTTGAAAATGGAGATTTATTTGTTATGGAATCTGAAGAGGAAGAATATAATATAAAAAACAATATAGTTGGAGCTGTAGTATTAAATAGCTCTGAAGATATAAATTATAAAAAACTTAAATGGAGTACTTCACAAAAAGCCTTAGTTATACATAGACTAATGGTAAATCCTAAGTTTTCAAGAAGTGGTAACGGTAAAAGGCTTTTAAGGTTTATTGAAGAGGAAGGTAGAACACGTGGGCTAACTAATATAAGGTTAGATACAAATACTGAAAATATAAGAGCTAAAAAATTATACATAGGAAGTGGTTATAAAGAGATTGGTGTAATAAATCTTCAAGGAAAAGAAGGAGATTTTATCTGTCTAGAAAAAATACTATAAAATTATTGGTAAATTGTTCTTGACAAAGCTTTTTTTAAATATTATATTAATATACAAGAAGTTTGAAAAAATTTTTAAAATTAGAATATTAAAACTAAATATTAGGTTTCTTATCAAGAGTGGTGGAGGGACTGGCCCTATGAAACCCAGCAACCTACGGACAATAAAAGTGTTCGATTATAGATTCTTCAAGAGTGAAGAGTTTATTTATTATGAGTATTTTAATACTTATTGTTACGTGTGGTGCTAAATCCTGCAGCAAGATAATTGCTGATAGATGAGAGAATAGGTTAATAGGGTGATTATATCATGCACTAGAGATTTATTCTCTAGTGCATTTTTTAATTTACTTAAAGATTTAAGGACTTAAAGAGTGGAAGAAACCTTTGTTTTTGACCAAATGTCAAAGATAATTTTATAGCTATTTCTTCCACTCTTATTTATTTTCATAAAAGGGGGCAAAATTTATGATAAAAATAGAAAATATAAAAAAGAGTTTTGGAAAATCAGAGGTTTTAAAAGATATATCATTAGAGATCAAGAAAGGAGAGATATACGGAATAATTGGACATAGTGGGGCTGGTAAGTCAACATTACTAAGATGTTTAAATGGGCTTGAGAGTTATAATTCAGGTTCGATAAAAGTAATGGGAAAGGAGATTAAAACACTAAACAAAAAAGAGATAAGGGAACTTAGAAAAAACCTTGGAATGATTTTTCAAAGCTTTAACCTCTTAAGTCGTAAGAATGTTTATGAAAATATTGCATTACCTTTAGAGGTTTGGGGATTTAGCAAAGAAAAAATAAAGGAGAGAGTATTAGAATTATTAAGATTAGTATCTCTAGAAGATAAGGCTAGTAGCAAGCCATCTGAGCTTAGTGGGGGACAAAAGCAAAGAGTGGCAATTGCAAGAGCATTAGCATTAGAACCAAAGATTTTACTATGTGATGAAGCAACATCAGCATTAGATCCAAAGACAACTAAAGATATACTATCACTATTATCAAGAATAAATAAAGAACTTGGGATAACCATAGTTATAGTAACCCACCAAATGGAAGTAGTTAAGGACGTGTGCGAAGAGATAACGCTTTTAGAAGATGGAGTGGTTAAGGCTCAAGGTAAGTCTTCAGAGTTATTCTTAAAGCCAGGACTTTCACTTAAGAAGTTCTTAGGAGAAGATGATATAGATATATTACCTGATGATGGAGTTAATATAAAAATATTTTTCCCAAAAGACTTCTCAGAAAATGCACTTATAACTAAGATGGCAAAGGATACAAATAAAGACTTTTCAATAGTTTGGGGCAAGCTTGAAAGGTTTAGAGGGGATGTACTTGGAAGTTTAGTTATAAGTATCAATAGGGAAGATGAGGTCTATATATTAGATTATTTAAGAAGAAAGAATGTTCAGTGGGAGGTATTATAGATGTTTGAAGAAATATTAAAAGCTACAGGTGAAACAGCCTATATGGTAGTACTATCTACACTTTTTGCATTAGTAGCTGGAATTATAATAGCCATAGTTCTTACACTAACTGCACCAGATGGATTAAAGCCAAATAAAAGTGTATATAGAGTATTAGATTTTATAGTAAATATTTTAAGAAGTTTTCCATTTGTAATACTTATGGTGGCATTATTCCCACTTAGTAAATTGATAGTTGGGACAATGGTTGGAAAAGAGGCTATGATAGTTCCACTTGCTATTGCAACGGCACCTTTTATTGCAAGAATAATAGAAAGTGCATTAAGAGAAGTGGACAAAGGTGTTATTGAAGCTGCAAAATCCTTTGGAGCTACAGATAGTCAAATAATATTTAAGGTAATGTTTAAAGAAGCAGTACCAGCTATGATTTCAGGATTAACATTAACAATAATAAGCGTAATTGGATATTCAGCTATGGCAGGGGCAGTAGCTGGAGGAGGTCTTGGAGATGTTGCTATAAGATATGGATATCACAGATATGAAACAGATTATATGATAGTGACAGTAATACTTTTAATAATTATAGTTCAAGTATTACAAACTTTAGGAAATCATTTTTATAAAAAACTTTCAAAATAGAAATTAAATTTAGCAAAAAGCAATAAATAAATAGGGGGATTTTAAATATGAAAAAGAGAGCATTAATATCATCAGTTTTAGTAGGAGTTTTATCATTAGCATTAGTAGGATGCGGGGGTAGCTCTAAAGGAGACGATAAAACAATAACAATTGGAGTTACACCAGTTCCACATGAAGAGATTGTAGAACATATAAAACCTAAATTAGAGGAACTAGGATACAAAGTAAATATAAAAGAATTTACTGACTATGTTACACCTAATAAGGCATTATCTGAAGGAAGTTTAGATGCAAACTACTTTCAACATATACCATATTTAAATAAACAAAATGAAGCTGAAAATTTGGGGTTAACTTATACGGCAAAAGTTCATTTAGAGCCATTAGGATTATATTCAAAGACTATAAAAAATATTAAGGACTTAAAAGATGGAGCAACTATAGCAATTCCAAATGATCCATCAAATGAAGCAAGAGCACTTAAACTTTTAGAATCTCATGGACTTATAAAAGTTAAAGAAGGAGAACTTATAACTCCAAAGGATATAACGGAAAACAAGAAAAATTTTGAATTTAAAGAATTAGAAGCAGCTGCAATTCCAAGATCATTAGATGATGTTGATGCTGCTGTTATAAATGGAAACTATGCAATAGATGCTGGATTCTCAGTTAAAAAGGATGCACTTATTGCAGAAGATAAAGATTCAAAAGCTGCAGAACCATATGCAAATATTATAGCTGTTAAAGAAGCAGATAAAGATAGTCAAAAGATTAAAGATTTAACAGAAGCTTTAACGTCAGAGGATGTTAAAAACTTTATAAATGAAAAATATGATGGAGTTGTTATTCCAGTATTTTGAAAATTAACTATGATTTAAATCATTGCTTATAAATAGTAGTAATTAAACGGACAGGTGTAAACTTGCCCGTTTTCTGTTAATTTTTATAGTATTAAGATTGTTCTTACAAAATTTTATCTAATATATCAGATAAATTGGAATTTATCTTTATATCTTGATATATAGAATATCTTCAGTAATAACTGTCCCTTTGATTTCCTCTTTTCTTTTTGATACAACATTTCCACCCATATGTTTGTAAAACTCTATAGATGGGTTTCCTTGCAGGCAATTTATTATTACTGAAGAATACCCTAGATGTTTTAATTCCTTAGTACCAGCTAAAAATAGTTCTTTGCCTACACCATCACCTTGAAAACCATGAAGTACATAAAGAGCATTAATTTCTCCTGAATCCATAAACGATTCATTTCTTGATTTTCCGTAACTACAGAATCCGATAATTGTACTTCCAATAGACGCTACAACGAAATTATCATTCCTTTCTATATCTTCTCTTCTTTTTTTAGCTAAATATTTCAATTCATTAATTCTTGCATCAATTAGTTCATCAGGTATTAACCCTGTATAGGTTATTTTCCACGTATACACGTTTACTATAGTTATTCCTAGTGCATCATCAGGAATAGCTTTACGAATTTTAAACATCAATTCACCTCAAAAAAATCCTATTTATAGGTTAGTTTAATAAACAATTAACTCACATAATAATACTATTATTTATTATATTATAGTTTTGTATAAAATTTATTACAACACTATTTACAAAATATAACAGATCGAATATATCTAATATATTGATCATTATAGGTGATAATTCCATATATAAATTTTTCGCTATATTTCAATATTATATTAAAATATAAAATCTTATAAAAATGATTATTTAAAAATACTATAGAAAATTATTACTTAGGTTATATATAATTTACATTCTAACTATAAAAGGGTAAAATTATATGGATAAATTAATATTTGGGGGAGGATAAATTTTATGAATATATCAAAGATATGCGTAAATCTTACGGGAAAAGATATTCTAAGTATTGTAAACGACTTTGTTAACATTAAAGGATTAATTTTAGATGAAGTAATTATAGATAATTATGTTTTAATTAAAGGTAGTTTTACTAAGGGATTAAAAATAAATTTTGAAGCAACTATAGATGATCTTGGAGTCAGAGATGGAAAGATAATTGGGAGATTATCTAAATTCAAAGTATATAAACTTGGACTACTTAAAATTTTTAGAAGTCTAACTTTAAAGACTTTATTAAAGAATGTAGGGAATATTGGAATATATACAACTGAAGATCGATTAACAGTTGACATAGATAAAATTTTAGAAAAAGTACCTTTTGTTAAAGTAAGAGTTGAAGAAGCATACATAAAGGAAAAAGTTATTGTAGCTAATGTTGATGATATAGAAGTAAATGTAAATGAAATATTTAAGAAAACTAAAAAAGTTGAGATTTCTAATAGAGAAGAGGAAATAGAGAAAATTAATGATAATGATATAGCATGCAAAGAAGCTTTTGGATTAAAAGATAGTGTTATTAGAAATAATAGAGAGTATATAAAAGAAGACGCGGAAGAATTAATTGAAGAAAATGAAATTGAAGAAATAAAGGAAGTTCTTAAAGATACTAATAAAAAAGAAGATTATTATGCAAAAGGAAGAGACACAACAAAAGAAAAATTAGAACAAAAATTACCTGATAATGCAAAACAATATTCAGATTATTTATTTTTAATACCAGATTTAGCAGCATTGATATTTAGATTATTAAAAGATGAGAGAGTTCCAATTAAAACTAAGCTTGCGGTATCAGGTTCTATAGCTTATATAATTTGTCCAACAGATATGATACCTAATAATATACCTTTTATAGGTAAGATTGATGATTTAGCTATACTTTTCTTTGCATTAAATAGGATAGCTAATGATGTACCATTAAAAGTAATAGTTGAAAATTGGTCAGGTAAAAATGAACTTATATTAGTTTTAAAAAGTGGACTTGATTATGTTTCAGGTTTTACTGGTGCAAGAAATGTAGAGAAAGTTTATAATGTCGTGGAGCAATTAAGTACATTGTAAATTAAAAAGGAGAAGAACATGGCAAAGTATTATTCAGTATTTAAAGGAAAGTCGGGCGTACCTAAAATTTTTACAACTTGGGATGAATGTAAAGCCGAAGTTATAGGATGTAAAGGTGCAATATATAAAAGTTTTAAAACAATGGATGAAGCAAAAGAATTTATTCTTTTAAATGTAGAAGGTACAACAAATAAAAGTGCAAAAAAAATAAAATCAAATAATACAAGTAAGTGTAACAATAAAAAGAGTTCTTCTGAGAGCTTTATAGCAGATGAAGGTTTAACTATCTATGTTGATGGAAGTTTTTCTGTCCAAAAAGGAAATTTTTCATATGGACTTTTGGCCATAAAGGATGGAGAAGTTATTTATGAAGATAATGGTGTTGGCTTTGATGAAAAGGCAATTCCACTTAGAAATGTTTCAGGAGAGGTTCTTGGGGCTAAAAAAGCAGTTGAATATGCAATTAAAAATGGATATGAATCTGTAACTATAGTTTTTGATTATCAAGGAATAGAATCTTGGGCACTTGGAACATGGAAAAGAAATAATGAAATAACAGCAGAATATCATAAATTTATGCAAGATAAAATGAATGAAATAAATATAAGATTTAAGAAAGTTAAGGGACATTCAGGAGATAAATTTAATGATAAAGCAGATATTTTGGCAAAATCAGCATTAGGTATAATATAGTATGTCTAGCTAAAAATTTCTTAGTTTAAAAATAATTAAACTACATAATATAAAAATAGCATCAGAAATAAATAAAAAATAAAATTTTATTAAAGAGGTGTTATTTATGGGTAGATTAATTACAGGAATGGCTGCGGGTGCTGTCATAGGTACCGCAGTAAGTATGGTGGTTATGCCACAATTAAATAGAAGAACTAGAAAGTCAATGAGAAGAGCCGGCAGAAAGATGATGCATGCAGCTAGTGGAACAGTAGGCAACATGATGTCAATGATTTAATGGTAAAAAAACACTTACTATATTATAGTAAGTGTTTTTTTATGATTTTATTCTTTTAAATATGTCGAGTAATTTAAGAAGTGTATAAAGAATTTAATTTTAATTAAATTTTATTGTTAAAAAAATTAACAAACTTTAACAAGAATATTGAATATATTTAGAAAGACGTGGTATAATAGGGTTAAATTTATACAAAATGTAAATAAAATTAATAAATAATGAATAAAATAAGAAGTAAAAAAGGAAGAGGACGAAACAGTATGGAAATTCTATCTTTAGGAGAAAAGATAAAAAGAAAAAGAAAAGAACTAAACATGACACTAAAAGACTTAGCTAAAGACAGAATAACGCCTGGTCAGATAAGTTTAGTTGAATCAGGAAGATCAAATCCATCAATGGATTTATTAGAGTATTTAGCAACAAATTTAAACACAACAGTTGAATATTTAATGGAATCAGAAGAAAGCCAAGCTGAACAAGTATGTACTTATTATGAACAGATAGCTGAGGCATATATATTAGATGAAGGATTTACAGCAGCAGAAAAATATATAGAGAATGCATTATATTATGCAGAACTTTATAATCTTGAATATAAGAAAGCTAAGATACTTTATTTAAGAGCCAATATACACGTTGGAAAAGGCGAGCTTACCTTAGCACAGCAATACTTCTTATCAGCAAATGTTATCTTTATAAAAAATAACAAACATAAAGAAATAATTCAAACATTTTTAAATCTTGCAAAGATAACATTAGAACTTAAAGCATATTACTCTACAAATAGTTATTTAAAGCAAGCCGAGAAGGTATTTATGGATAATGAGATTGGAGAAGATTATCTTTTAGGAGAGATATACTTCTATTTAGCTAAAACTTATTTTGAAATGGACAATATAGGACGAGCAATAGATTATTCATTCTTAGCAAAAGAGAAGTTTGAAAAAATAAATAATAAAGAGAAATATGCAAAAACATTATTGTTCTTATCAGAAGAGTACAATAAAAATGGAGATTTAGAAAATGCTATAAAGTACTCAAAGAAAACATTAAAGATTTATAGAGAATTAAATGATTTTTCAAATATATCGAATATAGAAAATGATCTAGGAAAACTTTTCTATAATTTTGAAAATATAGAGGAATCATTTAAACATTATGAGCTTGCAAGAGATATGAGAGTACAAAATAATGATAAGAAATTAATTGAGACTTTAATTAATATATGTAGAAACTATTTAAAAATAAAAGACTTAAATAAGTGTCAGGAGGTATTAGAGCAAATATCTGATAAGCTTACTGATGAGGATTCAGAAGAAAAAATAGAATGTAATTTAATAAAATATAGAATGTGTATTATTGATGAAAGAAAAAGAGAGGCAGAAAATATTTTATTAGATAGCTATAGGTATGCAAAAAATAAAGATATGTTCCAAAAAGCAGGAGAACTTGCTATTATGCTTGGAAAATTCTACATTGATGAGAAGAATGATGAGGATGCAGCAAGATATTTAGATGAAGGGGTTAGTATATTTAGGGAAATTGGAATACTAAACAACTAATTAGATGGGTGGTTACAAATGGAGATACTTTCAACAGGAGAAAAAATAAAAAGAGCTAGGATATATAAAGGAATTACGCTAAAAGAGTTGTGTGGGAAAGAAATTTCTATATCCAAGATGAGCTGTATAGAGAATGGAAAAGTAAAGGCGGATGAAGAAATATTAAGATACATTGCAGATATTATTGAGCTAGATTATAGTTATTTAGCAAAGGATGTCTATGAGCAAATAATTGAAAACATAAAAGTTTTTGAGGGAAATTCTTATATAGATGGTAATATAGAGAAGGATATACAGTTAAATTTAGAATATGCAGTTGATTACGAATACTATGAGTTAGCATTTGATTTAATACATAAACTATTTAACTATTATTTAAATGAAAAGAAGTTAGATGAAATAATAGATCTTGTTCCAAAGTATTATGATTTATATAGAAGAAATAATATAGATGAAAATACTATAATATATTTCAAAGATATGGCAAACTATTTATATGCAAATAAAGAGTATAGTGAAGCTAGAACGTATTATAATAGAGTTTTAGAAATATTAATTGAAAAAAATGATATAAATAATGAATTGTATCCTCATATGAGCTACAGAGAGGGAATGTGTCTTTTAAGATGTGAGGAATATAAAGAAGCAGAAAAATATTTAAATATAGCAAAAGATAATTCAGATAATATAGAATCAGAGGATCTAAAGGGTAAAATATATTATGCTACTTCTCTTATAAGTATTCTTAATAGTAGAGAAGGAAATAATGATTACTTAATAAAATCCTATGAGTTTTTAAATAATAATAATATAAGAATAGCAGAATCAAAACTTGATTATGCTGAGGCTTATTTTATGGTTAATGAAGACGAAAAAGCTTTAAAAGAGATAAAGGAAGTTGTTGAATTATTGCCACAAGAACAACTTTATGATGTTGGAAGTCTATATGTAAAAGGAGCTAAACTTCTTAAGAGAAATAATAAGCTAGATTTAGCAGATGAGTTTGCAGATAAAGCTTTAAATATTGCAATAGAGATAAATCATATAGAATTAATTGAAGAGGCTTATTACTTAAAGGGGATGCTTCTTCAAATACAAGGAAGATATAGAGAAGCAGAACTTTACATGAATTTATCATTAGATTCTCTTGTAAAGTTTGGTACTAAAAAAGATCTATATAGTAGATATGTAGATATGGCTAATATGTACCATAAAACTCAATCTGTTCAAGATTCAATAAAGTATTTTACATTAGCAATGAATATGAAAAGAAAGATATAATGAGAATTTTAATGGTCTGTATCAAAATAAATTTTGGTACTAACTGATAAGAAAAGTAGGGTTCGAAGTTGAATCCTACTTTTTGATTATAATAGTATAATAAAATATTTTTTATTGTTGACTATGCAACGAGTAATTTTTATAATAAAGACAAATTTATACTAATAAGACATGGGTTTTATTAAATTTATTTAGTTTTATTAAATGAATTTACAAATAAATATTGAAAACGTTTAGAAAATAATATAAAATTAAATTGAATTTTATATAATCAATATAAGGGGGGAATATTATGAGAAAAGGATATCTATTAAAAAAATATTGGAGGGATTTATCTAAGTTATTAGTAGTTGTATTTATTATGAATTTAATTTTACCAATTAAGTTTGTTAATGCAGACACGAATGATAACTTAATAAAAAACTATAAGTATTCTGATAACAATTTAGATAGTAAACCGGATTACTGGAGTTTTTATGCAAAGGGTAACAATTATGATTCTCATATTTCAGATAGTGAATATAAAAAAGAGCCTAATTCACTAGTAATTGATGTTAAAACAAAAGATAGCAATGCAATAATAGTTCATCAAACGGTTAATTTAACTAAAGATCAACTAAATAAAAAATATAAATTTACTCAATGGATAAAGACAGAAAATTTTGTTGGAGCAGGTGCTCATATTAGATTACAGATAGTAAATAAGAGTAATCAAAAGCTTGATATATTTGAATTAACTCCTAAGGTTACAGGGAATAAAGACTGGACAGAATTAAGTTACGAACTTGATATACCAGATTCAATGGGTGGAGTAGAAGTTCACGGTTTAAAAATTGAAAACTATATTTCAAATAACAGTACGGGGAAAGTTTACTTCAATGAACCAAAGCTTGTATGCATTGGGGATGCGGATAAGGAAGAAACACCGGACCCAGAGGTTCCTGAATACAAAGATAGCCTAGTATTAAATGGATACTTCGAAAAAGTTAAAACTGATGGAACAGCAGATAAATGGGGAAGATGGCAAAGTGGAAGTAATAAATTTAATACAGAAATTGTTAATAAAGTATTTTTTGAAGGAAAGAACTCAATTAGATTAGAAAATGGAGAAGCAGATAAAACTGCAAGAGGTACATTAAATCAAACAATAAGAGATATACCAAAAGAGGCACAAGGTAAATCACTTAAAATAAGCCAATGGATTAAAACAGAAAACTTTAAAGGAAAAGGTCTTATATTAAGACTTCAATATAAATCACCAGATGGTCAAAAAATTGAACCAATGGGAATGGTAGATTTAAATGTTAAAGAAAATATGGATTGGACAAACTTTGAATTTAGATTAGATCTTCCAAAAGAAACTTTAGGAAGCATAGTGTTTGAATATTTATATGATGATGCCAAAGGTAAAGTTTGGATAGATAGTATAGAAGTAAATTCATATACAAAATTATCTAGTATAGAAGCTAAATCAAGTGTAATCAAGTTAGAAAAAGGTAAAAGTGAAAAAATAGATTTGATTTTCACTCCAAATAATGCTACAAATAAAGATGTTACTTTTAAAAGTTCGGATGAAAAAGTAGCAACTGTTAATAATGAGGGGATAGTAACTGGAGTAAACAATGGAGCATGTAATATTATTGTTAAAAATAAAGAAAGCAATATTAATTTAGAGATACCAGTTATAGTTGGAGAGTCAGATAAAATAAATATAAAAGATACAGGAATAATAAAAGGGAAGGAAAATTCAACTATAAAAGGCAAAATAGAAGCTAAATCTCAAACCGGTTTACAATTAAATTATAGCCCTTTAACTAACCCAAGCAATGGAACTTTAAACTTAAAAGAAGATGGAAACTTTGAATATTATCCAAATAAAAATTATTATGGAGATGATATATTTACAGTAAAGGTTAATGATACAAACAACAATTTTGCTGTTGCGAATATAAAAGTTCAAGTTGAAAAAAATAATAAAGCTCCAATATTTGAAAACTTCAATATTACTTTAAATGAAAACGAATTAGTAAAAGATAAAAAATTCAATGCAAAAGATCCAGAAGGTGAAGATTTAAAATTCCAAATTGTTGATAAAGCACAAAATGGTAAATTTACTATAAGTGATAATAAATATAATTATAAGCCGAGCAAGGACTTTAATGGGTATGACTCTGTAAAAGTTAAAGTTACAGATACTTCTGGTAATGAAGTTATAGCAGAAGGCAACATATTTGTAGCCCCTTCAATAGAAAATATAAATAAGCTTGTAAAGAAAGAACATCCAAGACTTTTAGCATCAGAAGATGAGTTTGATTCATTAAGAAAATTAGTTAAGACTGATGAAAATGCTAAAATATGGTTCAAAAAATTAAAGGTTAAGATAGATAAAATATTAACATCACCAGTTGTAGAATATAATAAACCGGACGGATTAAGATTGGATACAACTGCATCAAAAAATATTGTTGATTTAGCTTTTATGTATCAAATAACAGGTAAAAAGAAATATGCAGATAGAGCTTGGCTTGAACTTGAAAATGTTTCTGTTAAGTATCCAGATTGGAGCCATGAGCACTATTTAGACGCTACAATGACATCTTTTGGAGTTGCAATAGGCTTTGACTGGTTATATTCATATTTAAGTGTAGAACAAAGAGCTACAATAGAGAAAGCTTTAGTTAAGAATGCATTAAGTATAGGTCTTGGATACTATAAAAATAATTCACACTTTTTTGTTGAAGATAAATATAATTGGAACTTTGTTTGTAATACGGGATTAACAGCAGGGGCATTAGCTATAATGGGAGAAAATAATAATGAAATGTCTAGTGAAATAATTCAAGAAGCATTTAAATCAATTCAGAATGGGTTAACTCAATATTATCCTGAAGGAGATTCAATAGAAGGGATATCATATTGGGATTATGGTACAAGATATTTAGTTTACTTCTTATCATCTGTAAGCTCAGCAATTAAAGGAGAAAATTTATTTGTTAATGCATCAGGAATTAAAGAAACTCCAGATTATCCAATGTTTATGACTGGAAAGGATGGGGCATATAATTATTCAGATAATGATAGAAATTTACCAGCTGGTTACTTAAGTCTTTGGTTTGCAAATGAATTAAATAGACCAGATCTTACATGGTACCATAAGTATTATATGTCACAAGATGAAGCAGTAGTAAATGTATATGATTTATTATGGTATAAGCCAGAATTATATACTGGAGAAAGTCCAAAAGAATTAGACAGAGCTTATAAAGAAAGACAATCTGTAATAACTATGAGGAAAGACTGGGAAGACCCACTATCAAGTTTTGTAGGCTTTAAGGGTGGATTAAATGGTGCACCACATGGAGATTTAGATATTGGATCATTTGTATTTGATGCATTAGGTGAAAGATGGGTATTAGATCTTGGAAAAGAAAATTATAACCTTCCAGGATATTGGGAAAAAGAAGAAGGGGGAAGAAGATGGAATTATTATAGAAAGAGAACAGAAGGACATAATACTCTAATAATAAATCCAGGTTCAGGATATGACCAAGAAGTTAATGTATATTCACCTATAATAGATATGAAATTAAATCAAGGCAATAATGGTTATGGAATAATAGATATGACAAGTGCTTATGATAGAGAAGCTTTAAGTATGAAGAGAGGGATCAAATTTATAAATAGAGAAGAAATTCTTGTAAGAGATGAATATATGTTAAAGAAATCAGGTGAAGTTGCATGGCAAATGCATACTGATAAAGAAGTAGAATTAACTGAAGGTGAAAAAGCAGTCATTTTAAAAGATGGAGATAAAAGACTATATGTAAAACTTCTTAATGATGGAAATGAAAAGTTTGAAATAGTTGATTCTAAGCCATATGATGGATCACCAAATCCAGAAGGACAAAATCCTAATAAAGGAATAAAAAAGCTAATAGTTAAATCTAAAGGGAGAGAAGGAACTATTAATGTATGGATGGCTCCATTTATGGAAGGAGACAACATTCCAAATAAAGCTCCAGAAGTTACAAATTTAATGGCTTGGAAAAATGAGTCAGATGACGGCAACACATCAAGACCAGAAGATAAACCAGAAAACAAACCAGAAGATAATACTAAGCCTGAGAATAAACCAGAAAATAATCCGGAGAGTAAACCTGAAAGTAAGCCAGAAAATAAACCAAGTAATAATCAAAGTGATAAACCAAGTTTAGACAAAAATGAGTCAGGTGAAAATGATAAAGATGTACCCAAAACTGGAAAAGAAGACTTAGGAATGATATTCTTAGGACTAGTAGCCCTTGTTGGAGGAGCTTTTATTATAAGAAAATAAAATTTTGAAAGAACAAGAAATAAGGGTATGTATCAAAATAAATTTTGATACTAACTCATAAGAAAAGGAGGATTCGAACTGGAATCCTCCTTTTTTGTATAACAGCATAACAGAAGAATTTTTTTTAATATTAAAAAGAAATTAATAAACGTAAATAATTCAAAGATTATTTGAAAGATTTAAATAAAATGAAGGTTGAAAAGTTGAAATGTATATTTAATTTTTCTATAGGAATAAACATATTAATAATAAGAATTATTAAATAGAGGTTAGATAACTATGAATAAGATTGTAATAGAAGCTGTAGCGAGTAGTATGAAATCTGATTTATATAAAAATAAATCTATTAGTAATACAAAAACACTTACAGTTGGAACTATCATAAAGGGACTTAGAGTAGAACATTGTAATACATCAATAAAATTTAATTTAGGTAATAAATTAAATGAGTTTAGAAATATTAATAAAGCAATATTAAAACTATATATAAATAAAACCTATTATGAGAGAAGAAAATATGGAAATAACATTAATATCTATATAAATAATGATGAATTTATAGGGAATAATGAGAAGGTAAAAGGGAAGAAAGTTTATAATAAACCAATTTTTAATACTATAGTAACTAAAAATATGCAAGATAAGTATATTTACTTAGACTTAACTCAAGTAGTTAAAGATTTAAATAGAAAGAATATAAAGAATAAGGATATAACCATAAGCACTCCTAAAACTGAGCATAGTAGTTATATAGTTATAGATTCAGCCTTTGGTAAATTTAAGCCAAGTCTTGAGATTTATGGTTGTAATTATTGTAATGATATGGGATGTGATGATTTAAATTGTCCAAGAAATGTATATGGAGTATTAGAATGTTCACATATTGAACATAACTTGCTAGTAATGTTAAATAAAAATGAAAAATTCAAATTTAATAAGAAGAGAGTAAAGAATATTCTAGTAAATAATGAACAAAATAAATTAGTAGTAGAGATGGAAGGTATGTACGTTATAACCTGGAGAATAAGAAAGAAATTTATAAAAAATAATGATTTAACTTCTTTAAACATAGCTATTTCAATAAATGACACTGAAGATATATGTGATATTACAGAGTTAAATTGTGATGATAATGATTTAATTACAGCTTCTGACATAACATATCTTAAAAGAGGTGATGAAGTATCGTTAACAAATAGAGGAATGGAAAAAATAACTTTAATAGGTAATAATAGAAATCAAGAGAAAAATAAAGCTTTAGTAAGATTATCTTTAGTAAGGATATAAAAATAAATGAAAATCAAAGTATTTAATCAAAAAATAATCTTTGACTTTCTTTGACTAATGTAATATTATGAATTTAAGAAATGAAAAATGAGAGGTGAACTAAGAGATGGATGTAGAAAGAATGACTTTAAGAGTGCAAAATGCTCTAAATGAAGCTAATTTAATAGCTGTTAAAAATAGCAATCAACAAATGGATGTAATTCATCTTTTCTTAAGTTTAGTTGAGCAACAAGATGGATTAATACCAAATATATTTACTAAAATGGGAGTGCCAGTAAAAGCACTTGAAAATACAATAAATCAATCAATAGCGTTATTACCTAAAGTAACTTCAACATCAGACGCAGAATCAAGCGTATATATAACTAAGAAGATACAACAAGTATTAATAAAAGCAGATGAAATTTCAAAGAAGTTTGAAGATTCATATATAAGTGTTGAACATTTAATGCTTGCAATAATGGAAGTGGACAAGGATGGAGCAGTAGGTAAAATCCTTAGAACATACGATATAACAGAAGATAGATTTATGGAAGTGTTAAAAGAAGTTCGTGGAAGTCAAAGAGTTGATACTCAAGATCCAGAAGGAACTTATGATGCATTAGCTAAGTACGGAACAAATTTAAATGATTTAGTTAAGAGTCATAAATTAGACCCTGTTATCGGAAGAGATGAAGAAATAAGAAGAACAGTTAGAATACTTTCAAGAAGAACTAAAAATAACCCAGTTTTAATTGGTGAACCTGGTGTTGGTAAGACTGCAATAGTTGAAGGTCTTGCACAAAGAATAGTTAACGGGGATGTACCAGAAGGTTTAAAAGATAAGATAATATTCTCATTAGATATGGGTTCATTAATAGCAGGTGCTAAGTACAGAGGTGAATTTGAAGAAAGATTAAAAGCTGTACTTAAAGAAGTTCAAAATAGTGAAGGAAGATTAATATTATTTATCGATGAAATTCATACAATAGTTGGTGCGGGTAAAACTGATGGTGCAATGGATGCAGGTAACTTAATTAAGCCATTACTTGCAAGAGGTGAATTACACTGTATTGGTGCTACAACTTTTGATGAATATAGACAATACATTGAAAAAGATAAAGCATTAGAAAGAAGATTCCAACCAGTAATTGTAAACGAACCTTCAGTTGAAGATGCTATATCAATTTTAAGAGGATTAAAAGAAAGATTTGAAATTCACCATGGAGTAAGAATCCATGACTCAGCTATAGTTGCAGCAGCTAAACTTTCAGATAGATATATTCAAGATAGATATCTACCAGATAAGGCTATCGATTTAATTGATGAAGCTGGTGCTATGATAAGATCAGAAGTAGATTCACTTCCAACTGAACTTGATGCTGTTAGAAGAAAAATATTCCAACTAGAAACTGAAAAAGAAGCTTTATCTAGAGAAAAAGATGAAAACTCTAAAAAGAGATTAGATGTAATAGAAAAAGAACTTGCAGAACTTAGAGAACAAAATGATGAAATGACTGCTAAGTATGAAAAAGAAAAAGAACACATTGTAGAACTTAGAGAATTAAAAGAACAAATGGATGAAGCTAAGGGTGAACTTGAAAGATATGAAAGAAATTATGATTATAATAAAGTTGCTGAAATTAGATATAGTGTAATTCCAGAGTTAGAAGAAAAGATAAAAGCAAAAGAAGAAGAAGTTAAAGAAAATTCAGATGGGGCTTTATTAAAAGAAGAAGTAACAGAAGAAGAGGTTTCAGAAGTTCTTTCAAAGTGGACTGGAATTCCAGTATCAAGATTATTAGAAGGAGAACGTGAAAAACTTCTAAGATTAGATCAAGAATTACAAACAAGAGTAATAGACCAAGATGAAGCAGTAGAATCAGTATCTAATGCTATTTTAAGAGCAAGAGCTGGACTTAAGGATGAAAATAAACCAATAGGATCATTTATATTCTTAGGACCAACTGGTGTTGGTAAGACAGAACTTGCAAAAACTTTAGCTAGAACATTATTTGATAGTGAAGATAGCATGATTAGAATTGATATGTCTGAATATATGGAAAAACAATCAGTATCAAGACTAGTTGGACCACCTCCAGGATATGTTGGATATGAAGAAGGAGGTCAATTAACAGAAGCTGTTAGAAGACATCCATATTCAGTAGTATTATTTGATGAAATTGAAAAAGCTCATCCAGATGTATTTAATGTATTTTTACAAATATTAGATGATGGTAGACTTACAGATAATAAAGGTAAGACAGTAGACTTTAAGAATACTATAATAATTATGACATCAAATATAGGATCTCATTTCTTATTAGAAGGATCTAAAGATGGTGAAATTTCAAATGAAGCTAGAGATCTTGTAATGGGAGAAATGAAATCAAGATTTAAACCAGAATTCTTAAACAGGGTTGATGATATCATAATGTTTAGACCATTATCAGAAAAAGGTATCAAGAAGATTATTGATATATTCTTAAAAGATGTTGAAAAGAGATTAGTTGAAAAGAATATAACATTAGAAATAACTGATGGTGCTAAGAGCATATTAGCTAGAGAAGGATATGATCCAGTATATGGTGCAAGACCACTTAAGAGATATATCCAAAATACTTTAGAAAATAAATTAGCAAGAATGATAATTAAAGGAACTATTGGATATGGTTCAAATGTAAAAATTGACGGTGAAGGGGATAACTTAACAATTAACCCTACTAATTAAAAGTATACAAATATCTAAAATTACAAAAAATAAGTACAAATAAAATAGGTAGGATAAAAGAAAAAACATTCTTTTAATCCTGCCTTTTTTATAAATATTATAATTTTTAGGAGGGATTTTAATGGAATACTTAACTCCAGAGGACAATTATCTAGTAGTATTTCCAGATGGAAGAGGTGTTACTTTCCAGGATATTGAAGGTTGTGACGCTTATATAAATAGATATTATGAAGAAAGAGTAAGATTACATGCCATGGAAGAAATTTATGAAAATTATGATTTAACAAAAGAAGATGCAAGGCATAGAATATCAACAATAATAGGCGCTGAAGAAGGAGATCCTAAAATATATTATTTAGATGATGTTTTTGAAGCAATACAAAATTCAGGCGCATTTATAGAAGAGCAACAAGAAGTAATAAGCAATCTTTTAGGTAGAAACTCAAAAATAAATACTACTCATTATGGATTGGATCAAATATTAGTAAACGTTACGGATATAATAGAAGGAAGATTTTAGATATAATTAAACCAAATACTAAAATACTTTTTATAAAGTTAAATAAATTTATAAATTAAGATAATTACATAAAATCTATTAAGTATTGTTAAAATACTTAATAGACATCCTCTAAATATATAGCTTAAATTTAAGACGTTATATTATTTATAGATGTATTGCAAGCGAATGTAGGAGGAATGTAAATGTTATCTTATAGATTTTTATTTGATATAGCTATAATTTTATTAAGTACAAAAGTATTTGGTCTAATATCCCAAAAATTAAAAATGCCCCAAGTAGTTGGAGCATTATTTGCAGGTGTTATATTAGGTCCAGCATTTTTAGATATATTACATGAAACAGAGTTTATTCATCAAATGGCTGAACTTGGAGTAATAGTTTTAATGTTTACAGCTGGCTTAGAAGCAGATATAAAAGAACTTAAAAAAACAGGAAAAGCAGCGGCAGTTATTGCTATATTAGGAGTTCTAATTCCACTTTTAGGAGGATTTTTAGTATCTTATACATTTAGTGAAAGAGTGGGAGTAATTGATACTAGCGCATTACTTCAGGATATATTTATAGGAGTAATACTTACAGCTACATCAGTAAGTATCACTGTGCAAACTTTAAAAGAACTCGGTGTTCTTAATTCAAGGTCTGGAAATACAATACTTGGAGCAGCATTAATTGATGATATATTAGGCATAATAATTCTAACAATAATAACAAGTCTTGCAGATAGATCAGTTAGTATATACTCAGTATTTATTAAAATAATATTATTTTTTATTTTTGCAATAATAGTTGCTTTTATATTTAATAAGTTATTTAGAATATGGACTGAAAAATATCATGAAGATATGAGAAGATTTACAATTATGGCATTTGTAATATGTTTATTATTATCTTTTATAGCCGAGGATTTCTTTGGTGTTGCAGATATTACAGGTGCATTTATAGCTGGACTTATAATATCCAATAATGAGAAAACAAGATACATAAACTCTAGATTTGAAACATTATCGTATATACTATTATCTCCTATATTTTTTGCAAGTATTGGAATAAGAGTTGAGGTTACAGAGATGACTACAGATGTTTTTATATTTACGATTGTATTATTGATTATTGCTATATTAACAAAGATAATAGGGTGTGGAATAGGTGCAAAG
Organism: Clostridium perfringens; assembly: GCA_040144665.1. Classification (GTDB taxonomy): domain Bacteria; phylum Bacillota; class Clostridia; order Clostridiales; family Clostridiaceae; genus Clostridium; species Clostridium perfringens_A. The sequence goes on along the minus strand of JBBVGE010000261.1, from coordinate 1,776 downwards.
CTTTGTAAGTATAGTATTTATGAGGCAATACAAATTGGATCTGGAATGGTTTCAAGAGGTGAAGTGGCACTAATTGTTGCTAATAAAGGAATAGCAGTCTCTCTCGTAAACTCAACTTTTTTAACTCCTATAGTTATAGTTGTCGTAATAACTACTGTGATAACACCAATACTTCTAGAAAAATCATTTTCAAAGGAGAAAAAATAAAAGAATTATTAGAATAGTTTTAAGTCAGTATGTATTAACAATTTAATATATACTGATTTTTTTATATAAATAGAAAGTTTATACCAAATAATTAAAGAAAGTTATTAATATAAAGCAAAGTCGTGTAAAATAATAAAAATAGATGATATTTACATAAAAGCAATAATATTTACATATATTTAATAAAATAATGAAGAATTAGAACATTGTAATATATGGTAATAAAATCTATAATCTTCAATAGAAAAAGAAGAAAGGGATATAGGTATAGGGGGATGTTATCATACAGATTTTTATTTGATATAGCAGTTATTCTGCTAAGTACAAAGTTATTAGGATTAATAACAAAGAAGTTTAAAATGCCACAGGTAGTTGGAGCATTAATGGCAGGTATAGTACTTGGACCAGCTATGCTAGATGTGCTTCATGAAACCGAATTTATTCAGCAGATGGCAGCATTAGGTGTAATAGTATTAATGTTTACTGCAGGTCTTGAAACAGATATAAACGAATTAAAAAAAACTGGTAAAGCAGCGACATTAGTTGCTATATTAGGTGTTGTAATTCCTTTAATTGGAGGATTTGTAGTAGCATATATTTTTAATAGAGGGGAAATTTCTCATGCTACTACAAGTACTTTATTACAAAATATATTTATAGGAGTAATAATTACTGCAACATCAGTTAGTATAACAGTTGAAACTCTAAAAGAACTTGGAAAGTTAAATACAAGAGCTGGAAATACTATACTTGGAGCTGCTCTTATTGATGATATATTGGGGGTTATTGCACTTACGATTATAACTAGTATGGCAGATTCATCAGTAAGAATAGGAATTGTATTATTTAAGATAGTATTATTTTTTATTTTTTCTGGAGCTATTGGATATTTATTTTATATATTATTTAGTAAATGGATGGAAAGATATCATAAAGATATGAGAAGATTCGTAATTGTATCATTTGTTTTTTGTTTATTATTAGCATTTGCAGCAGAAGAGCTATTTGGGGTAGCGGATATTACAGGTGCATTTATAGCTGGACTTATAATATCAAATACAGAGAGAACAAAATATATAAATTCTAGATTTGAAACATTATCATATATATTATTATCACCAATATTCTTTGCAAGTATTGGTATAAAGGTTGAACTTTCAGGAATGTCTATTACAATATTATTATTTACTTTAATTTTACTATTAGTATCTTTAATAACTAAGATAGTTGGTTGTGGATTAGGAGCAAGAATATGTGGATACGATAAGGAAGAATCACTTCAAGTTGGGACAGGCATGATATCCAGGGGGGAAGTTGCATTAATAGTTGCAAATAAGGGTATAGCAGTTGGACTTATGAATCCGGCATTCTTAGTACCAGTAATAATAGTAGTTGTCCTTACAACAGTAATAACGCCAATACTTTTAAAAGTAGTATTTAAAAGAGAAAAGCAATGTAAAATGGCATATGCAAAATAATAAAAGAAAAGTTATAAAATAAAAATAGGTAAAATTTAAACAATAGAATTAAAACAATAAAAGGAAGAATTCATTAATGAATTCTTCCTTT
>JBBVGE010000260.1:0-204 GCA_040144665.1 Clostridium perfringens | reverse complement strand
ATATTATCCCCTTCAGTTTTCATGCTTCCCTTTTCTAAAATATCTCCACTTTCAGTCATTAAAGCATGTTTTATACTCGTTCCTCCAATATCAATAACAACATATTTCTTCATATAAAATCATCCCCCGCTATACATATATTTATAATCTACTCCTTAGATTATGTAAGAATACTTTCATAAGTTTTATTTATATTTTTATAAA
>JBBVGE010000258.1:0-214 GCA_040144665.1 Clostridium perfringens | reverse complement strand
ATGTTATAGATGGTACTGTTAAATCTAGACTTGACGATATGAAACAGATAATGCTTAAGAGAGAATAGAGGTGAGTCTATGCATATTAAACCAGAAGAAATAACTTCTATAATCAAGAATGAAATAAAAAACTATGAAAAAGAGTTAGAAACTGTTGATTCTGGTACTATCATACAGATAGGTGACGGAGTTGCCAGAGTTTACGGGTTAGAAG
>JBBVGE010000257.1:0-211 GCA_040144665.1 Clostridium perfringens | reverse complement strand
GGTTTATTTTGAACCACTATCATCAAGAGATATTGAAAAGATAGTATTAAATGCAGCTAAGAAGCTTAATGTTAAGCTTGAAGAAGGTTTAGAAAAGAAAATAGCTTCTTATACTATAGAAGGTAGAAGAGCTGTAAATATATTAGCAGATGCTTATGGTCATGCTATTTATGGCTTAGAGGGAGAAGTTCCAGAAGATTTAGAAATAACT
>JBBVGE010000256.1:0-1298 GCA_040144665.1 Clostridium perfringens | reverse complement strand
AAAAATTCTCTTCATCAGCTATAACATACATTAGCCTATTATTTTGAAATTTTATTTCCCAAAGTTTTTTCTTTAACTGCCTTGTATCTAATGTCTCTAATGCTTTTAATCCATCTAACTGTAGTTTAGCTTGAATTCCAATTGCTTCAGCTTTTTGTTTTTTAGGCAACTTGGCTATATATTCGAGAATTAGGTCCTTTCCACCATCTGTTTCGTATCTGTAAATGTTCATCGGACCACTCCTTAATATATTTTGTTATATATATAATACATCAAATATGATGTAAATTCAATATATTTTTCAAAATACATTTTACTATTTTTTATAATTTAAATATATTATTAAAATTAACACTTGAAATTTTGTGGACACAGATTTATACTTAATATATAATAGTTTTGTGGACACAATTCTTGAACTAAGGAGGGGTCGTAATGTGTAATAAAAAAATTGGTAGACCAACAGAATCAATAAAAGATAAATTAATTAAATTAAGAGTTGATGAAGAAACTTTAAGAAAAATAAATGAAGTTAGTGATGACGTAAACAAAAGTAAATCAGAAATTTTAAGAAGTGCAATAAAAAATATTTCTAGCAAGGACTTCGAAGAAATGATTTCACTACACTCATTAAAAAGACTAGAGATCTATTCATTAAAGTGTGAAGAAATATTTAATCAAAATAATCAAAAGATTAAGGTATCCGACGTATCAAAAAATTATCCAGCATTTGTTTCAATTGGAGAATCAAAAATTTTTATAAAATATCCAACTTATAAAATAAGAGTATTAATTAAACATACAACAGATGATTTTATAGAACAACTAGAAGACATATTAAGTGATTTTAAGGATTTATCTCAAGTTTATGAAACTCAGTGCGGATTATACAACTACAGCACTCGTAATATCGATATGACCTTTTTACCAGAGGTTGTATGCTTAAAATCTAAATTGTTAGATAATGAAATCTTAAAAGACGAGGTTATACGTAAATTAGATAATAATAATATTTTGTACGAAGTATGGCCAGCTTATTATTTAAAAAATAAAGATATTAAAATAGAAAAAATTAATAACGAAGATTATATTGTAACCCCTTAAAACTTAAGGGTTTTGATTGCGAATTTTTATAAAATAATTAAACTTTATATTTTATAAAAATTATCAAGAAAGGATCCAGTCTCGCTGAATCCTTTCTCTTATTATATAAATCTTTATACTTTTTTCTTTATCAAATCAACATCTAATCCTAAAGCATTAACATACCTTAAAAAATTAGTTAATGTTGGTGAATT
>JBBVGE010000255.1:0-19647 GCA_040144665.1 Clostridium perfringens | reverse complement strand
ATTTTAAATAATATTAATATTATTTAGTGAAAATGTAAGCAATTTGTATATAAAAGTACTGGTTTTAACATAAAAAGTCGATTATAATAATATTATTAGACTAAAATTATAGATCAAGTTATTTTACAAAGTATAATTAAGATCTAAGATCTTAAGTCATTAGGAGGTAAGGCATGCAAGATAAGGGAGATAAGAAGAAGGATATAAAAAGCACAAAGAAAAAGATGTCTAAAAAGAAAAAGATTTTGATTTCAATAGGAATATTAATCCTTCTTATCATATTTGGAGCTGGAGGAGCTTATATGTATATTAGAGGACAAATATACCAAGAAAGTCCTCAAGCACAAAGTGTAGAATATAAAGAGCAACCTGGGATTACAAATATATTATTAATAGGAACAGATGCGCGTAAATTAGATGAGGCTGCAAGAGCTGATGCTATAATTATCGCTACAATAGATAACAACCATAAAAAACTTAAATTAACTTCAATTATGAGAGATACCTTAGCTAAAATACCAGATCATGGAGAGCAGAAAATAAATGCAGCTCTTGCATATGGGGGACCAGAGTTATTAATGCAGACTATAAAAGATAATTTTGATATATCATTAAATAAATATGTAATGGTTAACTTTGGAGGTTTCCAATCAATTATAGATCAAGTTGGTGGAATAGATGTTGATATTAAAGATTATGAAATACCAGAACTTAATAAATATATTGGTGAATATGAAAAAGAAAAGTCACCTAAGATCACAAAAACTGGAATGCAACATTTAGATGGTCAACAAGCCTTAGCTTATGCAAGAATCAGAAAAGTTGGGGATGGAGATTATGAAAGAACTGAAAGACAAAGAAGGGTTATTGATTTAGTAACTCAAAAATTTAAAGATTTAAGTGTACTTAAGTATCCTTCTGTAATGTCAGAATTATTACCATATGTTAAGACAAATATAGAGCCAGTTACAATTCTTAATTATGCATACACGGTTTCAAAATTCCCAAGCTTACAATTTGAACAATTAAGAATACCTGTAAGTGAAGAGATTTCTTGGGGAGGACTTTATAAGAATAAAGGATGGGTTCTTATTGTAGATAAAGAACAAAATGCTAAAATGATGCATGATTTTATATTTAATGATATAAAACCAACAGATAAGAGCTATAGTGTTGCGGCATGGAAAGATAAACTTGCTGAATATATGGGACAAAATGAAGAGCATATTAAAGAAAATGGTCCACTACCAGAGGATAAAGAATATGAAGAATATGTGGCACCTACTAAAAAGCCTTCAACTAATACAAATAAAACTAATACAAATAATAAACCAGATAACAATACAAATAATAAACCATCAAAACCAGTTCAGCCAACTAAGCCAACTAAGCCAACTAAGCCAGCTAAACCGACTGAACCGACTAAGCCGACTAAGCCGACTGAACCGACTAAGCCGACTGAACCGACTAAGCCAACTGAATCAGAAAATGAAGGACAACATAACCCGCCGACAAATAACGAAGATAAAACAGATCAAACACAAAATAAATAATTTAAATAATAAAACACAGCTCATTTTTAAAAGCTGTGTTTTATGTTATAATACTTTAAAATGAGAGAAGGAGAATTTATAGATGGGCTTTTTGCAAAACATAATATTTATGATACCTGCTGTACTAATTGGGTTTACATTTCATGAATACGCTCACGCAAAGATGGCAGATAAATTAGGAGACAAAACACCAAGATTCCAAGGGAGATTAAATTTAAATCCTATTAACCATTTAGATCCAATAGGTACTATATTAATTCTATTTTTTGGTATAGGATGGGCAAAACCTGTACAAGTCAATCCATCAGCTTTTAAGAATTATTATAAAGATGATTTAAAGGTAAGTATTGCAGGACCAATTGCAAACTTAATTGTTGCATTTTTTGGAACTGTATTATACTTTATTTTAATGGTTATTAGTAGATATGGAATTTTAGGAGGATCATTGCTTCCTGTACTTGTAATAATAACAAACTATATTATAACAATTAATGTAACTTTATTTGTATTTAATTTATTGCCATTACCAGGACTTGATGGATTTAGTATTCTTAGAGATTTAAGTCCAAAACATTTCTATAAAGTATCAGAAAGTCTTTATAGATATCAATTTTTAATATTTATAGCTATAATTGTTGTTGGAGGATCAATTATAAGAATACCATCACAATTAATATTAAAATTATTATCAAGCATAGTAGGTTCAATATTTGGAGTAATATTCTAATTAAAGCAGTTAGTATAAAAACTAACTGCTTTAATTATTATATATAAAATTTAATTTATCTTTTTTATTATTAAATCTCTATTATAAATTTCTTTAAATGAACAAGCACTTCTCATTGCTTGACGAATTTCAAGTTCTAAATCCAATTGAGATTCAACATCTAGTCGAACAGTTTCTTCATCTATAGTTGCATGTATATTAGATACAGGCCCTTCTAAACTTCTATCAAGACCTTCAGCTATTTTAAGTATAGCTCCTATATATTCAATAGCTTTAATATCAATTCTATTAATTATAGAACTATATTGAGGGAATGGAATATGGTATTGATTATTTCTATGACAAGCAGCAATAGCAGCGCTCATTAACAACTCTTTTTGTGTTAATCCATTTATAGATGAATTTAATATTACATAAAAACTATGTTTATGATGATTATAATAATCAATACTTATACCACAATCATGTAATAGTGAAGAGGTTATAAGTATTCTCCTATACGAATCATTTAATTTATGTATTGGTCTTAAATCTTCAAAAAGATTTTTTGATATTTCATAAACATGATTTGCATGATTTTTGTTTATATTAAGCTTATTCATAATGCCAGTAATACTATATACTAACATATTTTTTTCATAGTCATAATTATTTTCAATATATTCATACATAATACCATCTCTTAATCCTCTAGCTGATGTTATTATATTACTTGATTGAATATAATTGAGTAAATTATGGAATATACAAAGACCAGCAACTATTATATCTGCACGTTCAAAAGGTAATCCAGGAACTTGCTTACGTTGCTTTAAGCTTTTGCATTTTAATAGATTATATATTTCATGAACATCAATATCAGTTAAGTTATAGTTGTGCTCAAGGTCAAAAGGATAACGCTTTCTAATTCTATCCATCCTACCAATTGCTTTTATAGTACCACCAACGCCTATGATTGAATCAAAATCAGCATCTTTAAGCCATGTACATTCATTAATTAAATCATTGACTGTATTTTTAGCAGCATCTAGGTCTTCTCTTAATATTCTATCTTGAAGATGATATTCTGAAGTAAGGTTTAATGTACCTGCTGGAATTGAATAATATTTTTTAATTTTTCCATTTTTTATCCATGCTAAATGAGTAGCAGTACCTTCTATATCAACTATTAGAGAATTTTCAAAGTATATTGTGTTTGATACACCTAAAAAATTATAATATATTTCTTTATCTACATCTAAAATATTAATATCTATATCAAGTTCATTTTTAATTAAATTTAATAAGTCATCACTATTTGATGCAGTTCTAAAAGTTTCTGTTGCAACTGCTATAATATTTTTAGCACCTGATACCTGACACATCGACTTAAATGCTCTTAAAGTAGACAATGTAGTACTAAGTTTTTCACTTGACAATTCTGTATCATCTATTAAATCCTGGCAAAGTCTTATAGATGTATTCAATTCATCAATTTGTCTAAAATAACCGTCATTTTCTACTTCATTTAAAGTCAGCGTAACTGAGTTAGCACCTATTTCAATAACACCAATTCTTTTCATAACAAACTCCTTAATAATAGTTAAATTTAAATATGTATTACTATTATACAACATTTTAAACTGTTGTGTTAAAAATAAGAATATTTAACTATTTGTTGACATTATAGGAGTACTCTATGTATAATGTATGAAAGAAAGTAAAATATAAATTCAATGAAGAGGAGAGTAGATTAATCGATTCTTTTAGCGAGTAAGGAGTTTTGGTGGAAGCCTTACAGATAGATTATTTGAAGAGAGCCTTAGAGAAGCACCTGAAATGAGTAGGGATCGCCGCAAATTTTAATCATTTGCGTTAACAAAAAAGAGTGGCATTTCTTTATGCAAGTAGAGTGGTACCGCGGAAAATGATAGTATTCCGTCTCTTATTTTATAAATAAGAGACGGTTTTTTATATTTTACGGAAAGAATACGAGGAGGAATAGAAAATGGATTATAAACAAATTATTGCAGAATTAATAAAACAATATGTTGATTTAGATGTAGAAGATATTAAAAAACTTATAGAAATACCACCAAAATCAGATATGGGAGATTATGCTTTTCCTTGCTTCCAATTAGCAAAAGTTATGAGAAAAGCCCCAAATATGATAGCTGAAGATTTAGCTTCAAAGATAAATAAGGAAGGCTTTGAAAAGATAACAAACTTAGGACCATATGTTAACTTCTTTGTTGATAAGGCAGCATTCTCAAAATCAACTATAGAAGAAGTTATAAAAGAAGGAGATAAATATGGTTCATCAAATATTGGTGAAGGAAAGACAGTTTGTGTTGAATATTCATCACCAAATATAGCTAAACCTTTCCATGTTGGTCATCTTTGTACAACAGCTATAGGTAATTCACTTTATAAATTATTTAAAGAAGAGGGATATAACGTAGTTGGTATAAATCACTTAGGAGACTGGGGTACTCAATTCGGTAAACTTATCTCAGCTTATAAAAGATGGGTTGATGAAGAAGCATTAGAAAAAGATCCAATAGCAGAACTTTTAAGAATATATGTTAAATTCCATGATGAAGCTGAAAAAGATCCATCATTAGTTGATGAAGGAAGATTACACTTTAAGAGACTAGAAGATGGAGAACCAGAAGAAACAGCTCTATGGAAAAGATTTAGAGAGCTTAGCTTAAAAGAATTTAACAGAGTATATGATCTATTAGGAATTAAATTTGATTCATTAGCAGGAGAAGCATTCTATAATGATAAGATGCAAGTTATAATTGATGAATTAAAAGAAAAGAACTTGCTTACAGAAAGTAACGGAGCACAAGTTGTTATGCTTGATGAATATAACATGCCTCCTTGTATAGTTCTTAAAGGTGATGGAGCAACTATATATGCAACAAGAGATTTAGCTGCTGCAAACTACAGAAAGAATACTTATGATTTTGATAAGTGTATATATGTTGTAGGAACACCTCAAGCATTACATTTCAAGCAAGTATTTAAGACATTAGAACTTGCAGGAAAAGATTGGGCTAAGGATTGTGTCCATGTAGGATTTGGATTAGTTAAATTCCCAGATGGAGGAATGTCAACAAGGAAGGGTAAAGTAATACTTTTAGATGATTTATTAAATGAGGCTATAGCTAAAACTTTAGAAATCATAAATGAAAAGAATCCAGAACTTGAAAATAAAGAAGAGGTTGCTAAGAAGATAGGTATAGGTGCTGTTGTATTTACTTACCTTAAGAATTCAAGAGAAAAAGATATAATTTTTGATTGGAAAGAAATACTTTCATTTGAAGGAGAAACTGGTCCATACGTTCAATATTCATATGCAAGAGGGAATAGTATATTAGAAAGAGCTGGAGAGATTGATTTAACAAATGTAGATTACAGTAAGTTAGATTCAAAGGAAGAGTTTGAATTAATAAAAGTTTTAGAAAGCTTTAAGAAGAATATTCATTTAGCTATAGAAAAGCTTGAGCCATCAGTTGTAACTAGATATGTAGTTGATGTAGCAAAATCATTTAATAAATTCTATAATGCTCATTCAGTATTAAATCTAGAGGATGAAGAGCTTAAAAAAGCAAGACTTGCATTAGTAAAGGCTAGCTTACAAGTAATAAAAAATGGATTAGGATTAATAGGAATAGACGTTGTAGAAAAGATGTAATATTTCTTAAAAAGTGCTAGAGAAAATAAGTTCTCTAGCACTTTTTAACATTTCATAATAAAATGTTAAAGTTTATGAATCACTTGTATATACAAATACCATATATGATATAATTTTAATATATATAAAAAAGACTTAAAGAAAGGTGATGAGATGAAGTGAGTTTTAATAAAAATATAAGATATAAAGATGTATTAATATTCGCCTTAATAGCTTTTATAGGTTATAAAATTATTGATAACTATGCAGTATATCTATCTGTGTTTAAAAAGTTTTTAACTGTACTTACGCCATTTATATATGCATTGATTTTTGCATATATATTAAATCCAATTATGAAATTATTTGAGAAGAGGCTTAAGTTAAAAAGAGGACTAGCAGTAGGATTAACGTATCTTATTGTATTAGGAATAATAGTGGTTATAGGATTATACGGAATACCTAGTATTATAGATAGTATTGTTTCTATTACAAAAGAGATACCAAACTATGTAAATACAGCACAAGAGTGGGTAAACTCAGCTCTTAAGAATGATAAATTCTATGAATTAATGAAGGATGCTGGTGTATTACAGACATTAACATCATTATCAACTAAAGCTGGAACTATATTAGTTTCACTTTTAGAGGGAGCAGCAGGATCACTTGTAACTATAACTACTGATATAATAATGCTTGGGTTTGGATTCTTAATATCAATTTATATATTACTTGATAAAGAAAAATTCATAAAACAAACAAAAGTATTGCTTATGATGCTTATAGGGGAAAGTAGAGGGAATAGTATACTTAATTTAACTAGAATATATAATTATATGATTGGAACATATATAGGTATAAAAGCTCTAGATTCATTAATAATAGGAGCTATGTCACTTATTGGACTATTTGTATTAGATGTACCTTATGCTATATTACTAGCGGTTGTAGTAGGATTTACTAATATGATTCCATACTTTGGACCTTTTGTAGGTATGATAACTTGTGCTACAGTAGCTATATTTATATCTCCTTGGAAGGCGCTAGCTGTATTTATATTCTTACTTGCACTTCAACAATTTGATGCTTGGTATTTAGAACCTAAATTAGTTAGTGGAAAAGTCGGTGTTGGACCATTTTGGATTATACTTGGAGTAACAATTGGTGGAGGTTTCTTTGGACCTATAGGAATGCTTTTAGCATCACCAACAATGGCTACAATAAAAATATATTATGATAAAGTAATAAACAAATATAAAGATGAGCATGAAGGATTAATAGATTCATTGTAGTAAATAAAAAACTCAGTAGCCTAAAGCTACTGAGTTTTTTATAATATTTTTAATTTTTTCTAGAAGGACAGCTTTTGCTGCATGAACCACAATTACATTGTCCACTAGAAGATTTCTTAACATTTTTATATATTATATATACAGCTACTGCTGCAATTCCTATTGCTATTGCTATTTCCATTTACATCACCTTCATCCTTAAATAAATATTGAAGCTACATTATAGAATATAAATGCAACAAACCATGCAAGTGCAAGCTGATAACAAACTGAGAATATTGTCATCTTTGTTCCATATTCTTTCTTCATAGTACCTACAGTTGATACACAAGGTACATAAAGTAGAGTAAAGATTAAGAATGAGTAAGCTGAAATTGCTGTGAAGAACTGAGGTAAAATAACCTTTAAGTCTCCATTGAATATTACTTCCATTGAAGAAACTACAGTTTCTTTTGCAAGTAATCCACTAAGTAATGATACTGCTGATTGCCAGTTACCAAATCCAAGTGGAGTAAATATTGGAGCTATGAATGACCCGATTGATGCTAACATACTTTCATCAACACTTTCAACTACTCCGTGTAAGTTAAAGTTTGATAAGAACCAGATTACTACAGTCATTGCAAAGATTATAGTACCAGCTTTTTTAATGAAGCCTTTAGTTTTATCATAAGTTTGTTTTGCAATTGAACTTAATTGAGGAATTTTGTAATTAGGAAGTTCTATTATAAAAGGTTCCTCATCCTTTTTAAATAAAGTATTTTTAAATAAGATACCGATTAAAAATGCTATAATTACGCCTAATAAATATAATGATGCAACAACTAAGCCTCTATGTTTAGTAAAGAATACTGAAGCAAATAATGCATATACAGGAAGTCTTGCATTACATGACATTAATGGAACAAGAAGAGCTGTAAGCTTTCTATCTTTTTCACTTTCAAGTGTTCTAGCAGACATGATTGCAGGAACTGAACATCCAAATCCAACAACCATAGGTATAAATGCTTTTCCTGAAAGTCCCATTTTCCTCATGAATTTATCCATTAAAAATGCTACTCTTGCCATATATCCACTATCTTCTAAAAATGCTATACAGATAAATAATGCAAGAATTACAGGTAGAAGTACTAAAATACCGCCAACACCACCGATGATACCATCAACTAATAGTGATTGGAACCAAGGTGAAGTACTTGAAAGTACTGTATGCATCCATGGTATAAATGAATCATTTAATAATGCGTCTAAATAGTCTGATATAGGTTGTCCAACCCATGCAAAAGTAAATTGGAACATAAATGCCATTATTAAAATAAATAATGGATAGGCTAAAAAAGGATTTAATAATATTTTATCTAGTCTTTTCGTTAAATCTTTTTTATTTGTATCTTTCTTCTTTAAGCAACTATGTATAACTTTTTCTATATATTTATAAGCAGATTTCTCATCTTTAAAATCAAATTTATTTGCATCTTGTATGTGAGTGAAGTTATTTTTTTCTATTGTTTCTTTTAATAAGTCTATACCTTGTCCTTTTGCAGCTATTATTGGAATAACTGTAACACCTAATTCTTCTGATAGTTTTTTATAATCAATTTCAAAGCCTTTACTTTTAACAACGTCGATCATATTAACTGCAAGTATTATTGGTTTATTAAATTGTTTAAGTTGCGTTGTTAAGTATAAGTTTCTATCTAAATTTGAACCATCAACGATATTAAGGATAATATCTATATCCCCATCTTCTAAAAAGTTCTTTGCAACTTTTTCTTCATGAGAAAAAGTATCCATGGCATAAATTCCTGGTAAATCTACTATTTTTACATCATTATAGTAACCTTCTTTTTTTTCAACTGTAACACCAGGCCAGTTTCCAACATATTGTTTTGAACCAGTAAGTGCATTGAAAAGAGTTGTCTTACCAACATTTGGATTACCAAGTAGTGCGATTGTTGTCATTATATATTCCTCCTAAGTTAGTAAAATAATATTTTTCGCATCTTTTTTTCTTATAGCTAAGTCGAAACCCCTAAAATTAATTATTAAAGGATCTCCTAAAGGAGCTACTGTTTTTAGAGTTACATCAGTTCCTTCTATACAACCTAAGGCTAATAATCTCTTAGCTAGCTTGCTATCCCCACCTATACTACTTATAATTCCATGTTCTCCTGGTTTAAGTTTTATTAATTCCATTTATTTAACACCTCACAATGAAAATCATTATCATATACCTATGATATCACTATATGAATTTATAAGTCAATGTTTAATATAAAAACAATAAATAGTTTATATATTATTTACAAATTTAATATAACATAATATTACAGTTATAATGTTATATTATTTTGCAAAAGAATATTTTATGAGTATAATATAAGGAATAGTTATTTACCAAAGAGAAAAGGAGGATTAATATGGAAAAAAATATAGCAGCTTTTTTTGATATAGATGGAACTTTATATAGGGAAGGCTTAATTACAGAAGTTTTTAAAAAGATGATTAAATATGAAATAATTGAACCGGAAAAATGGTACAATGATGTTAGAAAAGATTTTGAAAAGTGGGATAGAAGAGAAGGAGACTATGATACATATTTATTAAAGATGATTGATATATACATGGAAGCAATTAAAGGACTAAATAAGTATCAAATAGAATTTATAGCAAAAAGAGTTATAGAGCAAAAAGGTGATAGAGTATATACTTTTACAAGAGACAGGATAAAATGGCATAAGGAACAAGGACATATTTTAATAACAGTATCAGGTTCACCAATAGAATTAGTTAAAGAAATGTCACTTAAGCATGGTTTTAATGATTTCAAGGGGGCAGAGTATATTTTAAATGATAAGGGTGAGTATACTGGAGATGTTATTCCTATGTGGGATAGTGAAAGTAAAGAGAAAGCTATTAAAGAATTACAAGAAAAGTATAACATAGATTTAGAAAATAGTTATGCTTATGGGGATACTGCAGGAGACTATACTATGCTTAGTAAAGTTGGTAACCCATATGCTATGAATCCTACAAAAGAACTTTTAAGAAAAATTATATCTGATAAAGAATTATCAGAAAGAATAAATATTATTGTAGAAAGAAAAGATGTAACGTATAATCTTAATGTAGGGGATATCCAATTTGAATAAGAAAGAGTGATACTGTGATTATAAAAGAGAACATTATACCTGTAGGCAATTTAGAAGAAGATCATTTTTTAGAAAATGAGCATAAAATTTTACCGGAAGAGATAATATTTTTTGATTTAGAACATTATGTATATAAGAAGCCAAAATGTATAGGAGTTTTTGGAGCATGTGTATACAATAAAGAAAAAAATATACTTCATGTAACTCAATATATGATTGAAAATAAAAGAGAGAGTAAAGATATTTTAAGTTTAGCTTTAAGATATTTTAAAAGTATGAAGGAAAATGGTAAAAAGGCCATATCAACATTTTCAGGTAATAATGATTTTACAGTAATAAATTACTTATTCAATAAATATAATATATCTTATAATTTTGAGACAGAATTCATATCAATAGATATTCAAAAAGCTTATGAAAAGGATATGAAGACTTCTATAGGACTTAAAAAGCTAGAGAAGATCTTTGATATTGATAGACAAGGTGAAGTTATAAGTGGATCTAACTTAGCTAAAACTTTTCATAAGGTAATGAAGGATAACGATTATATAAAAAGAATGCCTAAAGAAAAAATAGAGAAGATATTACTTTATAATGAGCAGGATGTTGTTAATCTATATTATATATATACTAATTGGAAGAAGTATATTAAGTTAACTAAGGTAGAAGAAGATAAATTAGATGATGAAACTGATATAGAAAATAATAGAGATATAAATGATAAAATAGATTTAGAAGTAGATATAGAATCTAAGCGAGAAAGAGGTAAGCGTACTTACGGCATAAAAGAAGCCAAGAACTTAAAAAATAAAGATAAGAAGCTGAAAAGTAAAGATAAAGAATACAAACAAGATGATATAAAACAAAAATAAAAACACTTAAAAGTGATGATTCACTTTTAAGTGTTTTTATTATTTTTTAGTTATATCTGTACCATTACTTTGTAGAACTATATCACCATCTTTATCAGTTCTATAGACTTTAACTTTATATTTTGTAAGCTTTTTTAAAGTTTCTTTGTGAGGATGTCCATATGTATTATCAATACCACAAGATATAATTCCAATTGACGGATCAACAGCCTTTAAGAATTTTTCAGTTGTTGAAGTTGATGAACCATGATGACCTAGCTTTAATACATCAGATTTAAGGTTATAGCCTTTTCCTAGAACATAGTTTTCCTCAGTTTTTTCAGCATCACCTGTAAATAGGAATGAATTATTACCGTATTCTATTTTTAGAATAGGTGAGTAATCATTTAAATCAGTATTCTTACCATATCCATCAGATTTTGGTGAATAAACTAAAACTTTAGTATTTTTACCTAAATCAATAGTATTAGTACCTTCTTTAATAACATTAATCTTTAAGTTCTTCTTTTTAAGAGCTTTAACCATGTTTTCAAAGGTTCTTGTAGTGTGTTCTACTTTAGGAGCATAGAATTTACCTATTTCATATTTATTTATGATATCATCCATATTACCTATATGATCTTCGTGGGGATGAGTTGCTATAACATAATCTAATTTCTTAATTTTAAGCTTATCTAAATATGAAAGTATATCTTTTTCATTAGCTCTTGGACCAGCATCAATTAGTAGATTTTTACCGTTTACTTGTATTAATTCAGAATCACCTTGTCCTACATTTATATAATGAACAAGCATTCCATAATTAGATGAATCTGAAACTCCTTTGCTGCTATCATTCGAATTATTACTACAGCTAATTAAGAAGGTTGATGAGAATAGTAGTAGTACACAAAGTAAAGATTTTATATATTTCTTCATAAGAAATCCTCCTTATATAATATATACTGTATTAGTTTACCATCATATTGTATAATAATAAAGAGAGGTTTAGAGATGAATA
Source organism: Clostridium perfringens (assembly GCA_040144665.1). Taxonomy (GTDB): domain Bacteria; phylum Bacillota; class Clostridia; order Clostridiales; family Clostridiaceae; genus Clostridium; species Clostridium perfringens_A. Next base: position 7,390 of record JBBVGE010000255.1, on the reverse strand, counting down.
TAACAACAAATGAATATTATTAAGAGGTGAGAAAATGCAAATATTTAAAATGATACAATATGGTATATATATGATCTATGTAAGAATAAAAGGAATTAAATTTAAATATATATATAAGACTAAAGGGGAAAAGGCAGCTTTTGAATATGGCCAAGATGTATTTGGTAAGTGGAGCGATTTTACTGTGAATATGGTTGGTATGGATATAGAAGTTAAAGGTTATGAAAATATACCGAATGAAGCTTGTGCCTTTATAGGAAATCACATGAGTATATTAGATATACCAGTACTAAGACAATCATCAAAAAGAGATATAGGTTTTATAGCAAAAAAAGAAGTATTAAAAGTACCTATATTAGGTTTTTGGGTTAAGAATATGAATTGTGTAGCCTTAGATAGAGAAAATCCAAGATCAGCTATAAAGGTTATTTCAAAAGGTGCTGAATATTTAAAAAGTGGTTATAATATGGCAATTTTCCCAGAGGGAACTAGGTCTAAAGATGGAAAAGTTCATGAATTTAAAAAAGGAAGTATGAAACTTGCTGTAAAGGCAAAAGCACCTATAGTTCCAGTATCTATAGATGGAACTTCAAGATGTTTTGAAGATAACAGAAAATTTACAAAGGGTAAGGTTACTATAGTATTTGGTAAACCTATATATACTACAGATTTATCTAAAGAAGAAGAAAAGAGTTTAACTGATAGGGTTCATGATGAAGTTTTAAAAAATATGATTTGGGTAAAATAAAAAGAGCTATTTTAAATAGTTCTTTTTATTTAAGCAGAAATTTATGCACACTTACATGGATATTTTGACATACTATATATACATGTATATTAGGGGAAAAGATCACTTTAAAATAAGAAAAGGTACAAAATTAAAAAATACGAAAAATTTATTAAAAAAATGGATAATAGTATGTGTTTTAGCGAATTTAAAGAAAAAATGATAAAAATTTATTCCTCAAATTTCATAAAGTATGATATAATGGGTGTAAATTAATGAAATTACGGAAAAAATGCAATTTTTGAAGAATAAAAATTTCATGAGGGGGCAAAATTATGCAAAAAGAATTTTCGATGAGTAATGATAAGGTTATAATTAATTTCACTGCTAAGTACTGTTCAACTTTTGAATCTTTACTAGAAAGTGAAGCTTTTAGAAGAGTTTTATGTTCTTTTTTAAGAACTGCAAAAAGTAAGAATTCACTAAGTTTTAGATATTTAGAAAAATCACTAAAAAGTGATGAGATAACACTATTAAGAAATGAGTTATCAAGAATATTTAAATTCTTAACAGTTATGAATGTAGAAGAAATAGTTGAATTTAATGAAAGTTATAGACAATTATTAGAGAAAAAAGAAGATTTTATAAGATTAGTTGAAGAATTATATTTATTCTGGAGAAGACTTGAAAGATATACTTTAATTCATGGTGGAAAAGTTGACAATGGATTAGCTCAAATAAGCTTTACAGAAGCAAATGATGGATTATCAAAACTTATATTACGTCTTTATAGAAAAATTGAAAAGAATATATTAAGTGTTCAGCCAAAAGTATTTAGACAGATACCTGCTGGTGGAAACTCATGTATTATGATAAATAAAATTCTATGGCCAATGCCAAAGGGTTATGAAATGTTAGAAGATATACCATTTATAGATAGTATTTTATTAGAAACACCATTTATAACATATCCAAAAAGAAATACAAGAACAGGAATGTTTAGCGAAACATATGAAAATCCATTAAAGTATGCAAATCTTAATAAAGATCATTGGTTCTGCTATCCTGCTAAAGTTGGAGAACTTTTAGCATATATCTATTTCCATAGAGATTTTATGGAGCATGGAATAACTCTATGTAACCTTTTTGAAATGGCTAGAAAAGAAGAATGTAGAGGAAGAAAACCTGATATGATATATATATTTGGGGCAAAAGATGAATATGGAGACAATGAATTAAAAACTGTTTTTTATGATGATAAAAAGAATGATATAATGCTTGGATATGTAAATCATTCAGAAGAAATAGATTATTTTGGATATATGAAGAAGATGACATTAACACTTCATAATCTAATTATGATAAAAAGAGGAAATCTTCCAATACACGGAGCTATGGTTAATATAGTATTGAAGGATGGAAAGACTGCAAACGTAGCTATAATGGGGGATAGTGGTGCAGGTAAATCAGAAAGCTTAGAAGCATTTAGAACATTAAGTGAAGATTATATCTCAGATATGACAATAATATTTGATGATATGGGTACATTTAAATTAAAAGATGGAGAAATCTATGGATATGGAACAGAAATAGGTGCTTTTGTAAGATTAGATGATTTAGATCAAGGTTATGCATTTAAAGAAATGGATAGAAGTATATTTATGAATCCAGATAAAATAAATGCAAGACTTGTTATGCCTGTTGCTCCTTATAATGCAATTGTTAAAGGGTATAAAGTAGATTTATTCTATTATGCTAATAATTATGATAAGGTTGAAAAAGGTGATAAGTCATTAAGTTACTTTGATAATGTAGAAGATGCAATTAAAGTATTTAGAGCCGGAGCTAGAATGGCAAAGGGAACTACATCAGAAACTGGTTTAGTTGAATCATACTTTGCTAATCCATTTGGACCAGCACAAAAGCAAGAGGATACTGATAAGTTGTTAAGTAAATATTTTAATGCAATGTTTAATACAAATGTTAAGGTTGGTCAATTAAGAACATGTCTTGGAGTTAAAGGGCATGAAAAGAATGGTCCAAGAGAAGCTGCATTAGAATTATTTGAAGAAATAAAAAAATTATAAAATATAAAATAAAAAGGTTGAGCTTTAAAAAGTTCAACCTTTACTTATATCTTCTTGAAATATTTAGTAAATGGATTGTGATTATCAGTAATAATTAATTTTTTTAATGTAATTATTCCATCAATAACAAAATATGAAATAATAAATATTGTAATAAATCTACTAGTTTCTAGTGGAATTAAATTTATTACATCCATTATTATAGGATGAATAATTTTAAAGGCAATCATAGCAGCAAGTCCCCAACCTATTGAAAAATGTAGACATATTCTTCCGTTTAAATTTAGAGGATCTTCGGTATAATCCCACCATTTTAAATGAAATAGTTTCTCCAAAACATAGCTTGTAATATATTCAATAGCAGAAATTAAAATAGTTGAAATAATAAATAGAGTAAATAGATTAACATGAACTTTGTCTAATAAGTATACAAATAAGTACATAACTAATAAAATACATGCTCCATAGATAGGGCAGAAAGGTCCATGAAGAAAACCTCTATTAATAAATTTTTTCTGAGTCCAATACTGGTATGCAACTTCAGCACACCACCCTAGAAAAGAGTATACAGTAAAAACTATAAAAATATTATTAATATTCATATATCCCTCCAATTTTATTTTTTTGTAACTAAATATGGAAGGTTTATACCTTCCATATTTAGTTTAAGAATTGATTAATCATTTACATATCTGCTTTTAGCAAAAAATGAAATTGAATAAAGTCCAGCGATGCCTACAAGTGCATAAATAATTCTACTTAACATAGACATATCACCAAATAGGGTTGCAACTAAATCAAATTGGAAAAATCCGATTAATCCCCAGTTAATAGCACCTATTATCACTAACAATAGTGCTACAGTATCTAAAAATTTCATAAAAAAACACTTCCTTAAAATATTTTTTTTCATAAGTAGTATTAACATTTTAAGAAAGTATTATGCATTAAAGCTTATAAAGTAATATTTCTATCTATTGGTTGAGATAGAGATATGAATGTATCAGTTCTTTGAATACCTGATATAGTATTTATTTTATTCATTAATATTTCTTGTAAATCAGCAATGTTTTTACATATTACTTTTGCAAAAACTGAATAATTTCCAGTAGTTAAGTGTAACTCAACAACTTCTGAAATTTTTTGCATTTCATCAATAACATAATCAAAGGATGAAGTTTTATCAACATATATACCAACAAAGCAACAAACATCATATCCAAGCTTTGGAAGATTAAGAATAATACGTGTTCCTTTTATTATACCCATGTCTTCCATCTTTTTCATTCTAACATGAATAGTTCCACCACTTACATGGCATATTCTAGCTATCTCTAAATATGGTGTTCTACAGTCCTTTATTAATAAATCTAATATTTGAAGATCTAATTCATCTAATTGTAAATGCGCGTTTATAGCCATTAAACCACCTCTTGGAATTAATAAATTTATAAGTTAATATTATTATTTTTATAAACCAAGATATATTTTATCAAATAATCATCAATCCATAAAGCTATAAATGAAAAATGTTTAAAAACTTTATGAAATATTATTATTTTAATAAAATGCTGTATAAAGTTAACAAGATAGAAATAAAATTTAAAAAAAGTTAATCTTTTAATTATTATACTTGAAAAGATTAGTAATTTAAATTAATATTAAATATATAAAGCTGATTAGGAGGACAAGTAGATTATGAGTATACTAATGACAATTTTATATTTTATAATAACATTAGCCGTTATATTTGGTATTTACATGCTTTGTAAAAAATATGTATTCCCAAAAGTACATGTAAATAAATATATACCACTTGCAGTAGCAATTATATTACTTATAGTACAAATGACTGGAGTAGTTAAAAATCAATGGTTTGGAATAGGAATAACTCCAATTATAGTATTATGTTTCTTATGGTTTATGGATATTCAACAAACTGGTGGTCCCAAAAAAGCAGAGAAGAAAATTGTTATAAAGTCAAAAGCAAAGCCAAATAGAGCTAAACATTTAAAAAAATAGTAAATTAAACAAAAATCCAAAGTGCATACTTTGGATTTTTTTAATCTACAAATATAGGAGAACTTATGGCAACCCTAGCACCTTCTTGATAAACTTTTACTAGAAACCAATTTTGATTATCTTCTAGTTTATGAGAGTATAGATATTTAATTTTGTTTAGTTTTATATCTTGAACAGAATGAACAACCTCTCCATTAGTAGTTATTATCTCTATTTTCTCTATTAGATAATATTTATCTTCTAAAAGAATGGAAAAATTCACAATATTGCAATCGGATGAAATTATACCACCCATCAATATATCATTAGCAAAAAAATAAAGTAATAAGCTTCTACTTTCAGAAGAGAATGTGTGACGGCTTCTAAAACTGTCTATTAAAGTGCCCTTACTAAGCTTTGGAAGAAGTACACCTGTTACATTATCGTAATTTCCAAAGTCTAAACTTACAGTATTTAAACTATTTACAGCACCAAGCTTCCAACCAATATCTAAAAGCTTAAAGTAATATTTTTCACGTCTAATATAGCGTGCCCCAAAAGCGCCACTACATACCTCTACTGATGTTATTATATTATTTAGTACTTTACTATAAGGAAGAGATAAAGTACTTTTAATAGGATATTTGATTATTATAAAGGCATCAGGATTATTAATCATCCAAAATATCAATAGATTAATATCTTTAATATCTCCAGTGAAAAAATTATTTGAATTTATTACATTTATATCTCCGTAAGGTATAGTTTTTGCTTCAAAACCTTGGAGGGCAATAAAGTTATCTTTTTTTCTTGAAAATCTTCTACATGTATTATAAGAAGAATTCCATCTTGTTATACTATGACCATCATAAGAAACATTTTTAGTTAAAAAAGTATTTTGATCTGTAATCATTAAAAAATCTAAGTGGCTTCTATAAGTATAGTTTAGTACATCATTAGGTAAAGAAGAACCTAGTGAATAAGAGGTATAACAATTTGGTATACCATAGAATACATTAATATCTTTTAAATTAAAAATATTTATACTAGATTTATTATGCTTACCCATATATATTATCCTTAAAATTGATTATAATTATATATAGTGGTATATAGTATAAAATAATGACAACAATTTATTTAAATGATAAAATAGTATAAGAATTTTGCATGGAGATGAGAAGAATGATTAAGAGTTTTAAGGACAAAAAACCAATGGTTAATAACAATACATATATATCTGAAAGTGTAGATATAATAGGAGATGTTACAATTGAAGAATATTGCAATATCTGGTTTGGAACTAGATTAAGAGGAGATATGAATAAAATACATGTAGGAAAAGGAAGTAATATTCAAGAAAATTCAGTTGTACATGTAGATACCGATTTTGAAACTATAATCGGAGAAAACGTTACAGTAGGACATGGATCTATAATACATGGATGCACTATTTGTGATAATGTTTTAATAGGTATGGGGTCAATAATATTAAATGGTGCAAAAATAGGTAAAAACTCAATTGTTGGAGCTGGAGCTTTAGTTACTCAAAACAAAGAATTTCAAGAAGGTGTTTTAATACTTGGTAATCCAGCAAAAGCTGTCAGAGAACTAACAGAAAAAGAAATAGAAAGCATAAGAGAATCAGCAAAGCATTATATAGAGCTGAGTAAGGAGTATGCTTAATTTAGGAGGAAAAATGATAAAAATAGGTGAATATAATAAACTAGAAGTTGTTAAAGAAAGGGACTTTGGATTTTTTTTAGCAGATGAAAAGAAGAATGAGATATTATTACCAAAGGCCTTATTAGATGGAAATGAAATTGAAGTTGGTGATGAAGTAAATGTATTTACATATATGGATTCACAAGGTAGAGCAGTTGCAACTATGAAGAAGCCTTTAATTGAAGTTGGTAAAGTTGCATATTTAGAAGTCGTTCATCAAAACGATTTTGGTGCATTTTGTAATATGGGGCTTGAAAGAGATTTATTTGTACCAATGAGAGAACAAAGGTTTAAACTTTTAGTAGGTAAAAAATATTTATTCTATGCTTATTTAGATAAGAGTGGTAGACTTGCAGCTACTACAGATGTTGATGATTACTTAGATCAAGGAGAAGGATATCAAGTTGATGATATAGTAAAGGCTATTTCATATGGAAAGGGTACATCAACAACAATTAAGGTTGCAATAGATGGCAAGTATAGAGGAATAATACTTGGAAATGAGCATATTGAAACTATATACCCAGGGGAAGAATTAGAAGCTAGAGTTAAAAGAATATATGAAGATGGTACAGTTGGACTTACTATAAGAAAAAAAAGATTAGATGCTAGAGAGGAAATCAAGGAATCAATACTTAAGTATTTGAAAGCAAATGGTGGAATGATGGCATATAATGATAGATCAAATCCAGAAGAGATTAGAGAGATTTTTGGAACAAGTAAGAACTACTTCAAAATGGCATTAGGTGGATTAATGAAAGAAGGTCTAATAGAACAAAATGAAGAGGGAACTAAATTAAAATAATCTAAAATTCAAATAGTCTATATCATAAATTTATGATATAGACTA
>JBBVGE010000254.1:0-248 GCA_040144665.1 Clostridium perfringens | reverse complement strand
TTTCATAATAATAGATTCAATACAAACAATTTATAGAGAAATAGTTTCTTCAGCACCAGGAAGTGTTTCACAGGTTAAGGAATGCTCAAATGCTGTAATGAGAATTGCTAAAGGAAAAAATATTCCTTTATTTATAGTTGCTCACGTTACTAAGCAAGGGGATTTAGCAGGACCAAGAGTATTAGAACACATGGTGGATACCGTATTATCCTTTGAAGGGGAAAGAACTGAAGAATTTAGAATATTAA
>JBBVGE010000253.1:0-203 GCA_040144665.1 Clostridium perfringens | reverse complement strand
TATGATACTAAAGATGGTACTTGTGTAAGAGATTATATCCATGTATCAGATTTAGCATCTGCTCACTCATTAGCACTAGAAAGATTAATGAATGGTGGAGAAAGCAGAATATACAATCTTGGTAATGGTACTGGATTTACTGTAAAAGAAGTTGTAGAAGTTGCAAGAAAAGTAACTGGCCATCCAATCCCAGCTGAGGTAGC
>JBBVGE010000252.1:0-258 GCA_040144665.1 Clostridium perfringens | reverse complement strand
GTTTAATACATAATCTATACCGCCATTTTCTTTTATTATTTCAACAATTCCCCCAATTATTATTGAAATTAATATAAGTTCACTCATTCCCCCTATACCAGTTGATATTGAAGTAAAGAAAGTCTTTAAATCTAAAGATCCTGTGAAGAATCCAATTGCTCCAGCTAATACTATTCCACCTGATAATATAGCAATTACATTAGCCCCCATTAATGCAGCTATTAAAATACCTAAGTAAGGAATAATCTTAATAAAATT
>JBBVGE010000251.1:0-22367 GCA_040144665.1 Clostridium perfringens | reverse complement strand
TAAGACTAGGAAAATTAATTTTCCTAGTCTTATTTTAAATCTATATATTTTAAGGGGTAGTGTGCATATTAATTATTATGCAAAGTATCTATCAAGTAATCCCTTGAAAGCTTTACCATGTCTTGCTTCATCTTTACACATTTCATGAACTGTATCATGAATTGCATCTAAGTTTAATTGTTTAGCAAGTGTTGCTAATTCTTTCTTACCTTGACAAGCACCATATTCGGCATCTACTCTCATTTGTAAGTTTTTCTTAGTATCAGCTTCTAAAACTTCTCCTAAAAGTTCTGCAAATCTTGAAGCATGATCTGCTTCTTCATAAGCAGCTCTCTTATACATTTCTGCAACTTCTGGATATCCTTCTCTATCAGCTTGTCTAGCCATTGCAAGGTACATACCAACTTCTGTACATTCTCCAGCAAAATTTGCTCTTAATCCTTCTAAGATTCTTTCGTCAACACCTTTAGCTACTCCAATTCTATGTTCATCAGCCCAAGCCATTTCACCTTTTTGTTCTACGAATTTTTCTCTTGGTGCTCCACATACTGGGCATTTTTCTGGTGCTTCTTCTCCTTCAAACACATATCCACATACTGTACACATAAATCTTTTCATAACTAATTCCTCCTCAAAGTTCTTTTAAAATGTCTTTATCTCTTAAACCTAAAATTAAGATTGTTTAGGGTTTTTAGTTATATTTCATAGCTATAAAATCTACTTAAACTCATCTTATGTTAATATATTAAAATTAGTATTTTAAAGTACTTATCTTTTGTATTTTATATAATTAATCTTTTGTATTTTAAATACTAATCATTAGTAATATATCTAAAATTTAATTGTTCTTTTGTTACTCATAAATTCTCTTCTTTTGTATACTTAATATTATCTTTTGTACTCTTTATAGAGGCCCTCTATGAATATTATGATACTCCTTTTTTTATATAAAAAAATAGCTTTTTAGTATAATTAACCATTTGTTTAATAATAGTTTAGACGGCGTATTTAATGTTAATATTTTTATATCAAATAAAAAAAGATAATGAGACTATACTTTATATAATCCCATTATCTTTTTACATTCACTTATAATTTCATCTTTAATTTCTTTAGGCTCTAAGACTTCAACATTGCTTCCCATTTCCATTATCCACTTTATGATATCAACTTTACCTTCTATATTTCCAGTATAAAGTAGGTATCCCTCTTTATAATGATCTTCTATCTTTTCATCTATTACCCACTTATGCTCTTTGAAACATTTTGCATATGGATAAAACACTTTAAGTTTAACTACAAATTTTTCTCTGTCACTATGTATTCCAAGCCTACTATTTAGATATGACTTGACATCAAAATTTCCTTTATCAAAAGTTTCATCTAAAACTTCTATTTTTCGTATTCTAACAAGTTTAAAATTTCTTATTTTATTTCTATATTCACAATAGGCAAGCATATAGTTTGCCCCTTGATAAATATAAATGGCATAAGGCCATACAGTTCTTATCATTCTCTCATCTTTAAGATTTGAATAATCAATCTTTAATTTCTTTATATTAACTATACTTTCATTTATAGTTATCCATTTTTTCTTTAAGTCATCTGTATTTCTATTTATTCTTTTGAATTGTGCTGTAGCATTAGCATTCCAAAAGTTATTATTATCAACTTTGTAGTTTGATAGAATCTTAGTTATTCCTGAATTAAAATCTGTTTTTAAAGGAAATGTTCCAGCCTGTATATAATTGATTACAAGTTCTAGTGCTTTTACTTCATCTTCAGTCAAATCTGCATTAATCCACGCAGTTTTCCCTTTTATACTATATCCTCCATATCTTCCACGTTCTTCTTCTATTAAAATTCCTGCCATACACAAATCATCTTTATATCTACTGATTTGCCTAATATCAACTTCTAATTCTTCTGCAATTTCACGTCTAGTCATCTTATTTCTACTTTTAAGAAGCATTAGCATATTTAAAGCATTATTTACCTTGCCCATAATCACTCTCCTCTGGCTCTTTAAAAATGTTTCAATTATAAAGCAAAAAAAATGAGATTCAGCCCCCTAGCAAAATCTCATCGGTCAAAATAATTCCCTTTTCTCTATCATGATGATAGTAGTTATTAGCTTAATTACACCTTATACTTTGAGAAAACTTCATCTTTTATGTATCATGAATAAGGGAACTACTTATATTTCTATATAATACGCTATAATGGTGACATATAAATGTAACAATACATTTTATTCTTTTTTCAAAGATTATATTATCATATTTTATAGTCATTATATATATATAAATCCAAGTAATTTCCTTAAGTATAATTGTATTTTTCTCTTTTAATTACTCTCTTATAATACACTGTATATATTATAAATATTTATAAGCACAATAAGTAGTATTGTTGAATTAAATATCTTTATTATATTATTTTCAGATACACTCCTGTTTAATCTATAACCTATAAATCCTCCAAGTATACCTCCTATAAGCATAACTGGCAAAGCATTTAAAGTGTAGCTTGAAAAACCTGTAGTCACTGCAATTGATGCAATTTTAGCACCTTGTGAAAATAATATAACTATAATAGAATTTCTTGCAGCATCTCTTGCTGTCATACTAAAGAATATAGTAAATATTGCAACATTTATTGGACCTCCCCCTATTCCTAAAAAAGCTGCAATAGCTCCTAATATAACTCCAAGTATAATAATTACTAATCTACTTTTTAGATTATATTTTTTTATTTTATCTTCCATTCTCATATAGAAAAAAACACCAAGTAATAATACTATAAGCATTACGCTTTGAAGTATTAAAACTGTATTAGAATTTTTATTCATTGAAATTAAAACCTTAAGAATCTTTTGTCCAATAATTCCTCCAATAATTGAACCAATTGCAATAATTGTAGTTCTTTTTAAATCTATTTTATCTTTTTTTAGAAGCTGTTTTCCTATTGATACAACTGCCATTATAAATATAGTTGCTGATGATAATAAATTTATAGTTGGAAGTGAATAAGAACTAAATGTATCTAAAACTGGTTTTATTACAATTCCTCCACCAATTCCAGCAGCTGATCCAACTGTAGTTGCAATTACTGCTAGCATAAAATATAATATTTCCATTCACATTACCTTCTTCTATTTTATTAAGGCTTTACATATGCATATCCTTCGTTTTCTTTTTTAATAAGTTCTATAATCCCTGCTAGAACTACCTCTACGAAATTACAAAGCTCTTCTTTTTTATTCCCATTTTATTTAATGTATTATTACATGCTGCAAATATAACACCTTTAGACGCTAATTCACTAATATCATTATAAAAAATTAAATTGTAACTGTTATGATTAGTTTTTTAACATTATATAAAGTGTTATACCAATAACCTATTGTTATTATTACAATTACCTATTAATCACTTTAATTTGGAATATATTATGTCTTTTTATCATAAATTATATAGACATTATTATTCTAATTTTCCTTTTTAATTAACCACAAAAAAGAGATATCCTTTGATTTTCATCTAAGAGATATCTCTTTTCTATTTAAAATTATTGAACTTTCAGTTTACTTCCATATAAAGTATATTGATCGTCCCATCCACTAAATATATATAAAATATAATTCCCTTTTCTTTCTGGTGCCTTTATATAATCTATGTCTTCACCTTTAGTCGCAAACATTCTCTCATCTAGATCGATTCCCTTATCTGCATCTAGAACACAGAAACCTATATATTTCTGATTTCCTATACTAAAATTCAATTTCATTTTCTCTTCTGGAGATACATTGTATACTGGAAGACCATTTCCTTTAATAGTATCACTACTTTCTTCTTTAATCATCTTTACATTACTTTTCTTTTGAGAGTACATAATTAACCTAGCATCTTTTGTTGTATCTTTATAAGTTATTTTTAAGGTTGGATTTTTTTCTTTTTCATTCTTTGAAATCCTTCCCCTCTCTTCTTTAAGCTTATCATAGTCTTTATTATAGTTTTCTATAAATGACTCTACCCCTGATGTCTTATTAACATTTTCTACAATAGTAACTTTTTTCTCATAAAAAATACATCCAGTTAACGCAAGCGTAAGTCCTACGAACAATGTTAATACCCCATAATTTTTTAAACTTTTCTTCATTTCTTTTCCCCCATAGCATTTTTCTTTAGTATTTGGTAAACCATTTACATATTTATATTATCATTTTTTGGAACAAGATACCAATTGTTTTATTATATTTTTTATAGTAATATTTAATTTTTTATTATATCTTACCCTTAACAATATATTTTTTTTAAAATCTACAGATATTTTTGTTGATTTTAGTAATAAAAATACTTATTTTGTATTTTTATATTTAATTAGTTCAAACTTAAAAAGCTTTGCTTAACGTAATAAGCAAAGCTTTTTAAGCTTGAATTTTAAAATTTTATAATGCACCTTCTAAGATTTTACGGCTAATATCTAGAGTTATTTGTCCATTCTCTCCAATAGCTGTCATCTTATGTTCTTCTAATGCCTTAACCAAATCATCAATTTTACTTGCATCAACACCATAATCTGATAGCCTAGTCTTTATACCTAAACTTTCAAAGAATTCTCTAGTCTTATCTATTACAAGGTCTATTCTTTCTTCTTCAGTTCCAGAAGTTATATTCCAAACTCTTTCTCCATATTGAATCAATTTAGCTTTCTTTTTATCTCTCATTACGTTCCAAAGTGATGGTAATACTATAGCTAAAGTCTTTCCATGGTCTATTCCAAACATTGCTGTAAGTTCATGACCTATCATGTGAGTTGCCCAGTCTTGTGGTACTCCTGCACCTATCAATCCATTTAACCCCATAGTTGCACACCATACAAGATTAGCTCTTAAATCATAATCAGTTGGATTATCTATAGTCTTCTTTCCTATTTCAATTAATGTTTGAAGTATACCTTCAGCAGTTCTATCTTGGAACATTCCATCTGCTGGATATGTTGCATATTGTTCTAATACATGAATAAATGTATCAACTACTCCATTAGCTACTTGAGTCTTTGGAAGTGAGAATGTTAAAGTTGGATCTAAAAATGAGAATTTAGGGAATACTAATTGATTTCTAAATCCTCTCTTACCTATACTTGATGTAACAACTCCTCCACAGTTCATTTCTGATCCTGTAGCTGGAAGTGTTACTACTGTTCCAAGCGGTAATGCTTTAGTTAAACCAAAGGCAGCCATTCTATCTCTTAAAAGATCTAATGCATCCTCTCCATCATATTGTGATGCTAATGAAACAAATTTTGTTCCATCCATTACAGAACCACCACCAACAGCTAATAAGAAATCTATATTTTCTTTCTTTACTACATCTACAGCTTTCATTAATGTTTCAAATTTTGGGTTTGCTTCTATTCCTCCAAATTCAACTATTTTTCTTTCACCAAGCCCCTTTAATACTTTATCTAATGTACCAAACTTTTTAACACTTCCTCCACCATAAAGTACAAGAACTTTAGCGTCCTTTGGTATTAAATTATCTAATTCCTCTAGACGATCTTTTCCAAACACTATTCTTGTTGGATTATAAAAATCAAAATTCATCATAAAAACTTCCTCCTTAAGTTATAGGTAATCTATTAATATTAATCTTAAATTACCCTCAATTAAAGTTAGTATAGACCTTAGAGTATACTTTAAGTCAAGAAATTTTTTACTATATAAAATAAAGAAGCATCATAAAAATAATGCTTCCTTATTATCTATAATTTAGTAGCTTCTAATGAATTAATACAAATCTTTTTAGTTAACTTTAATAAACTTTCTTTTTCTTCTTCAGAAAAATTGCTTAATAAAAAGTTTTTCCAATCATCTACTATCCTATTAATCTTTGGATAGATTTCTAAGGCCTTGTCTGTAGGGTAAAGATTATATGTTCTTTTATCATCCTTTTTTGCTACTCTTTTTATAAATCCAAGCTTTTCTAGCTGACATAAAGCCCTTGTAATATTACTAGGGTTTAAATGAATTATATCTATTAATTTATCCTGTGTTATTCCAGGGTTTTCATAAATCTTTATTATATAAAAATGCTGACTGCTATTTAGTCCTATATCTTTTAATTTCTTATCTAGATATATTTTATTATGTCTGTCCGTAATTGAGATCCATTTAAGTAAATCCTTCATAACTTATGCCTCCATCATTAGCTTCAACCTAACTTTAATGATAAGATAAATTTACAATGAAATCTACTATTTTTTAAATAGTCTGTATGCAGAAACTGCACAAGCAACAAAGCATAATGCAAAGGAAACTGCAAAAGCAATATGCATTCCATATATAAATAACATAGGCTTATTATCTACATAAGTTATTACTTTATACCCTGCCTTATGACTCATTCCAAGATAAAGAATTGTAGTTGATAATGATATACCAATAATCATACCTAAGTTTCTTGCAAGAGAATTTAAACTTCCAGCTATACCTAATTTATTTGGTTTTACAGATGACATTATTATTGAATTATTTGGTGACTGGAATAATGCAACACCAACTCCATTCATAGTTGTAACTGCAACTAAGTAAATAACCGATGTACTTTGATCTATAAACATATATAAAAATTGAGTTATTGTAACTACTACTAATCCTATAAATGTTAATATTTCTGATCCCATTCTATCTGATAAGCTTCCGCTTATAGGTGCAACAATCATCATAGCAATTGGAACAGACATTAATATAAATCCTGATACAATGGATGAATACCCTAAAGTTTTTTGAAGATAAAATGGCATTAAAACATTAAAGAATAGAATCGCTGAAAATATTAATAGTGCACAGAATAAGCCCATTGAGAATTCAAAGTTTTCAAATATTTTCATATCTATTAATGGTTCATCAATCCTATTCTCAGCTCTTATAAATAAGAATAATGAAACTATAAATATTATAAATAAAGTTATTACTATATGTGTCATAAATCCTGTTTGTTGCCCTATAAATATAGCTACGAATAATGAAACTATACTTATATCAAATAAAATAAATCCTTTATAATCTATCTTTATCTTAACCTTATCTTTATCCTCTTTAGGAAATACAAAGTATCCTAAAATTATAGCTAAAATTCCTATTGGAATATTTATTAAGAATATATAATGCCATGAATAACTTTCGATTATAAATCCACCTATTCCTGGACCTGCAATACTACCTAAAGATACAAAACTTCCTAAGATACCAAGCCCTTTCCCTCTCATTTCTCTTGGAAAATACTCAGTTATAATTCCAAAGTTTGTTGCCATAGTCATACTAGCTCCAATAGCTTGAATAGCTCTTGATACTAAAAGAAAAGTTAAATTAGTACTTATACCACATAGAAGTGATCCTATCACGAATATAACAGTCCCTATCTGAAAAACTTTAATTTTTCCTTTTATATCACTAATCTTTCCAAAGAATATTAAAAGCATACATATTACAACTATATATAAAGAAACTATCCATTCAGCTTGATTCATATTAATTGATAAATCTTGTGATATTACTGGCATTGCTATATTTACAATACTTCCATCTAATGTAGACATAAATGTAAACAAACAAGTTGCAATTAACATAAGCCAAATATTATACTTTTGTTCTGATTTACTATTATCTTTTATCATTTGTAATCCTCCCTTTATTCTATTTTCTTCAAAATTGAATTATTTATTATAAATTCAACTTTATTTGCGTGCGCAATTATATAAATAAAAATAAATACCTTTGCGGTCGCAAATATATTCTAATTTAAACTATATTAATAGTCAATGTAATTATTTGGCAAGGAACTTTTATAATTTTTATAAATTTAAAAGGAGTGCATAACCTGCAACTCCTTTTATACTTATTTTATATATTATATATTTTGTAAAAATCTATTCTTATTTACTACTATTTATTATTTTCATCTATATAATTTTTAACATCTGTTATTTGTTCATTTATAGACTTTATATTATCATCTACAGATTTTATTTCTTCATTTTTTTCTTTTAAAGTATTTTCTTGACTTATATATGTCTTTTCTAAATCTTCTTTTGTTTTATTGTTCTTTGAAGTAAAGGCTGCACATCCTAATATAAAAAATATTATTCCTAATATAATTGTACCTTTGTTGTTTTTTATAAATTTAAAAAATTTATTCATCTATAATACCTCCATTAATAACATTTTGAACAAGGTGTTAGACCTTCTGCTTGTGCTTCACTTAATGTTATTTCAGTCGCCTGCGCTGAATGTGTGTTACCACAATGACTTGTACTATGATATTTTTTACCTGTTTTTGTTCTCCAAACCATAGTGCCTATTGGCTTATTATCTGATGATTTAGTATTACCTGCATTATTACTATTTGAAGAAGTAGTTATATTTTTATTTGTCTCTGCCGCTTTCTTTTTCCTTGCAGCTTCTGCTATTTCTTTTTTTCTTGTAGCTTCTTCCTGTTCTTTCTTTTCTTTTTCCTCTTGTTCCTTTGCAAGCTTTTCTTCTTTAGCTTTTTCAATATCTGATTTTTTAGTTTGATAGTCTGAAAGAGTACTATGTAGTTTTTCTAAATCTTTTTTATCAGACTCTAACAATGTATTCTTTTGTGATATTTGATATGCTATTTCTGTATTTTTTGCTTGCATATCCTTTATTTCTTGATCAGAAACATTTCCTGCAAAGGCAATTCCTCCTCCGATTAAGAAACATAACACACAAGAAATAATAACTTTTTTCTTATTTGATATAAATGATTTTATATTCAATTTTATCCCCCCTTGTTTTCCAAGGGAATTATATCATAGATATTAAAAGTATTTTTTATTTTCAATAAACCCATTATTCTGAAACTTTTATTTCTTTTATGAAAGCATCTAATAATAATATTTTTTTAAAATCTATTTTATTTATTTGATATATTTTATAAAAGTTAATTTATTTTTTATAAGTTATTAAATTAATAATTTAATCAAAAAATAAAGCAATAGATTTTATAATCTATTACTCTATTACTTTTTTAAGTATTATTCCTTTTTTAAAACTACCTCTAGCTAATCTCTTTTCTTCTCGTTTATTTAAAAGTTCTTCTTCTGAGTATCCTAGTCTATCTGCAATTGCAAATAATACTTCCATAATATCTGCAAGTTCTTCTAAATTTTTGTCTTCTAAATATTCATTTACTTCTTCATTTAATTTCTTTTCTAAATACTCTTCTTTTTCTTTTCCAGTTACTACTTCTATATCACATGTCTTACCTGAATCTTCTATTATTTTTGGTATATCATCCCTTACTAGTTTGTTATATTTTTTCAAGGTTTACCACCACCTCAATATTTTTATAATCTATGAAATTATTTTCCCATATATTAAATCCTTGATTATATGCAATTTGATATAACGGTTTAATAGTTTGTTCTATAGAACTAATAAAAATCTCTTTTTTAATAGGCTCATATAATTTAGTTTCTTTATTAAATCTCATATCTAAATTTATATTATTATAATCTTCAAGTATCTTTCTTCCCTTTTCATTTTTCCTCATAAAATCAAAAGATTTAAATTGAAGTTCACAAAAATCATTAAAGTACATATCTAAATCAGGTAAATTATCACTTTTTCTACTATTTATATTTTTAAATGTAGGTATTAAATTCCAAAGTTCATCGTGTAATACAAAGCTCCACGGAATAAAATGATCTATACTCATTACACCATACTTTTCAAAATTTTCTTCATTCATCATTTGACCAGTATATATGTCCTTTACCCCTATTTCTTTACTTACAAGTTTCCAGTACTCAGTTGGTGATTTAAGATTTCTATGCACTGGTGCTTCTAATTTAAATGGTATCGCCGGAACATTTGGATTTCTTTTTTGCAAGAAGCATATGAGCTTATACCTTATCCACCCATAAAGTATTCTATAATTACTTTCTATATACTTAGCCCATAAATCATTTACTATTATCTTTTTTTCACTATGATTTATTGTGTCTATTTTATAAAGTGACCCTTCATCTTCATTTGATAAATCAATAATTTTTTTATTTTTCTTACTCTTATCTAATCCCTTTAACTCACTATCATAAAAAGGTGATAATAGTCTATATGGAACCATATTACATAGATTTAATATATCTTTTTCTACTTCTTTATCATCTATATTTTCTAAAAAATTAATTAAATCTTCTTCTTTAGGATTTTTATTTATCTTGTATTTCTCTTTTATCTTATTTACTACTTGTCCTAAATTATCATGTACTCCAAAACTTAGCTTAAATTCAACTAATGGATACCAAGCTGTAGCTATCATTCTACAAGCTAATCTTTTGAATGTTATCTCTTTATTTCCTTTTGTTATTTCTTTTAATATTGAATCAAACCAAAATAATTTATATGATGCTACTGTTACTTTTTCATCTAGTAATTTTTCTAACTTATTTATTCTTAAATTATTATCATATGGTAATTTAAATTCCATTTATCTACTCCTATTTATTCTTATATGATTATTTTACCATTTTTCTATATGCTAAGTATATTTTTCTATTATGAAAAATTTAAATATATTATTATTATATAAAAATAAAAACATTTACATAATTAACTATTGTATAATCATTTTATAATACAAATATTTATTAGGTGGTGACTTAAAGTGAATAAAGAATTAATAGATATTCCAGATTACAAAGATTGGACTCTTATCAAGAAAATAGATGAAGGTTGGTCAAGTGATACAAAATATTACATAGAAGATTGTAATAAAAATAAATTATTACTTAGACTTTCAGATATTAGTATGTTAGAACCTAAAAAGAAAGAATTTGAAATAATAAAAAAATATAATTCTTTACCTTTTGAAATGTCTAAGGCAATTTCCTTCGGTACATGTAATAACAAACAAAATGTTTATATGCTACTAACTTGGGTTGAAGGTGAAGCTTTAATAACTGCTCTTCCTAGCCTTTCTGAAAAGAAGCAATATAATCTTGGCATAAAAGCTGGAAAGATTCTAAAAGCAATACATTCTATTCCCGTAGAAAAATCTGATATTCCCCTAGAGAATAGACAAGATAGAAAAGTAAAAAAGCTAATTAAATATGAAAATAGTTCTATTCGTATTGATAATGATGAAGACGTATTGAAGTTTATCAAAAATAATATAAATAAATTAAATTCATTGCCTTCAGTATATACCCATGGAGACTTTCATGTTGGTAATTTAATTCTTACTCCTAATAATAATATAGGCGTAATTGATTTTAATAGATGGAGATTGGGAGATGGATATGAAGAATTTTATAAGCTTCAATTTTTTGATGTTGAAGTAAGTATTCCATTTGCAATAGGACAAATTGATGGATATTTTGATAATAAGCCACCACTTAAATTCTGGGACATACTTTCTGTTTATGTCGCACACTCTTCACTTACTGCAATAAATTGGGCTGAAGGATTTGGAGAAGATGAAGTTAATGGTATGAAACTACGCTGTATTAATGCTTTTAAAGACTTTAACCGCTTTAAAAGTAGTATTCCTAACTGGTATAAAAACAATTATAAAAAATCGTATTAATATAATTTTCAATATATAAAAAGAACTATTAGTAATAATCTAATAGTTCTTATACTTTCTATAATACTTTTAAATTCTCTTTTAAAAACATTATGCAAAGCACATAATTACTTTCTAGCTTTCATGTCTGATTCTAGTTCTTTTGCAAACTCTTTTTCCATAGCAGCTTCTTCTTTTGCTTCTCTATCTAATTCTTGAGTTATTTTCTTTCCAAGCACATTAGCTTCTTTTTGATCTTCTTTATATTCTTTACTATTTTCATTTACAACTTTAAGATCTACCTCTGCTTTGTTTCTTATCTCTTCTTTTAATTCTTCAACTTTTTTACTCATAATAAAACCCTCCTAAATAGAAACTCAAATAGATTTCTAATATTTTTTATACTCATATTATAGCAAGATTATTTTAGAAAAAAATATGTTTGAATTAAGTTTAATTGAAACTATGATGAATCTTTACAAAGTAATATTTTTATTCATTTATAAGCAAATTCATTATAATTTACTCTTTTTTAATATAATGTAGTAACTAAATTATATTTATCTATCTTCTATGAAAATATAATAATAAGGAATGTATAATATTATTTTATATACATTCCTTACTTTTTAAAATTTATATTTTTAATCTCATCACTTCATGTTGCTAACTTTAACATATAGACTTTAATATCTAATTTAGAATCTTTGAAACCTCTAAAGTATGCAATCTTTCATTCTCCTTTATTTCCTTTAATACATCTATATAACTTAAATACACTCGAATTCTAATATAGTTTCTATCTAAATCATACTCCCTAACCTTACAATATAAATACTTACCATTTTTTAATAGATTACTCAAAATAAAATTTTCTCTCCTTGGAATATATCCAATCATTATTCCATCATTTCCTACAATCCTAATTGCTCTACTATCATATGGATTATCTTCTTCTAAATCTAAATATAAAATCTTACTATTTTGCAGTTCATACTCTACATCCTTTCTATTTCTATATTGTACTCCTGCAACATTTGTAGACATTAAGTATATATCTTTAACATGCTCCTCAACCATTAACCTATCAACACAAATACTTTCTAATTCACTTTTTAGTTTATAGTTTGGTTCTAATTTAATTGCTTTATATATTATTTCTTTATCTTCTTCTGTAAGACTTTCTTTATAAGATTTAAGTATTCTAATACTACTTTTTCTTACATCATTTATCCTACCAAATATCCCAATGAGAGCCATATTCTTAGCCACATCCTTAATTCCTGAAATACTTTGTATTACTAAATTAAAAAGCATATCATCTATAAATTCTTCTGATACTTCATCACGACTAACATCAAGTTGTTCTTCAATAAGATATTCTAAATCAAATATTTCTTTAAATGCTTCTAATAATCTAATTCTATCATCATAATCAAATTCTTCTTTTGCATAAAAATATATATTCATATCTCTAAAATCTTTTTCATAATATACTTTTAAATCATTAAAGGTTAGATTGTAATTATAAAATTTTGCTAAATCAATTACATCTTCAGCACTAAGTAATCCTTTAGCTATAATCTCTTCAAAAGTTCCATCATTATATTTACTATTTAATATCTCTAGGATTTCCTCTTCATACTCACTTACTGTATCATAATATTTTGACTCATAATCTTCAATAAAGTTATTATAAATTAAAAATAGTGTTATTATTGTATATTGACTTTCAGTATTTTTAAGTGCTTGCACTATGTAATAATCTAAAATCTCCTCAATATCAATTTCTATGGTATCATAAAAGTCTCTTATACACTTGTAAATTAAATAAGATAAATCACCAATACTTTCATCAATAATTACCTTATCTATTCTTATAACATCTATAATATATAATATTGATAATCCTTCTATTTCACTATTTTTATATCCATCTTTTATTAAGTAATTATTGGTCTCTTCTGTTATGTTATCCATATTAGTTATAGCAAAAAACTTTATAAATCCATCTGACTTTTGTGCTAAATTTAAAAGAAAAGTATTGTACTTATCTCTCTTTTTAATAGTTGAGGTCAAATAAAATATATATTCACTACTTTTTGTAAATACATCTATAACATCATCTAACTTGTCTTCTTTTAAATAATCTTCTGCTAAGACTAACCCAATTTTAACTAGATATTCATCGTCACTATGAAATATAAATTTTTCTGTTATTTTTTCTAACTGTTCCTTTTCTTTAATTTCTTCTTTAACTAATGTTTTAAGCCTAGTCATAAAATGATTGTAAAACTTTATAACTGGTAATTTATTCATATATCCTGCATCGTTATTATATTCATTGTTATATAAATCATCTAAATTATTAATTAAAAGATCTGCATAGTATAATGCATCTTTAGTTCTAATATTCTCTCCTACATATAAAAATTCAAACTCTTCTCTTCCTAAGTTAAATCCATATTTTTTATAGATAAATTTATTTTTTATCTTAAGTTCATTATAAATACTCATCTTATCTTCCTATCCCCCTTATAAATTAAATACTAAACTTACTTTTTATTATTTATATAGTTAATCACTAAAATTTAATGCTTATTAGAATAGATAAATATTTCTTTCGTATATTTTACCATTATATTAAACCTTTGGAATTACAAGACTATGTATTTTTAGTAAAAATAATTTCTAATATTTATACTAAAATTATATAAATCTATTGTTTCAGATCACTATGTCCCATATAATGTAATTAAAGTAAATTTAATCATGTAGGAGGTTCATTATGAAAAAGATAATTTCTCTAGCTCTACCAAGCCTACTTATCCTTTCCTTAATATTTATTGATTTACTCAACCCATATTCAAAATACATTTTATTTGGATTATTCATAGTATTTCCAATTGCATTTATCATTCAAGGTGTACTTTGTAAAGCTTCAAAAAATGATTTAATAGTAGGATTAATATTATCTTCAATGTGTATAATTCTACCTATAAATATATTCTATAATATGAGTAGTGTATTACCATTTATAATAGTATATATCATAATCGGAACTTTATCCTTTTCCTTATCAAACAAAGTAAAAGTAAAATCTATACTTAAAAACAACTAATAAATAAAAGGTTTAGAATCTAAAAATACAAATTCTAAACCTTTTAATGTTTCTTTATAAACAATACATATAATTTATAAAATGCCTTGCCTTACTCTTTTTTCTCTTTATTATTTCTAATACAAAGTAAAACACCAACAGTAATAACAGCTATATTACAGCTTATCTCTGTAACCCAGCTATAAAAAAACATACTAAATATTTCACTAAAACAATACCCTATCATTGGACTTAAAAGTATAATTACATACCCTATCCAATCAGTCTTTAAAGTATATTTGAAACTATCCCAAATACCTTCCCATGAAAGCTTATCCATACCTCTCCCCCTAAACCCATTAAATATTAAATTATATTCCATTGATATTTTACTACATTTCCTATAAAATTCCATGATAAATATTTACTTTATTTTAAGCTTCTTATTACCATCATAACTAAGTCTAATTCTTTTGCTAACTTTTCATTTAATTCCATAAGTTTATCATGATATTCTTTATGCTCACTAATTAATCTTTTCATACTCTATTTTAATTTTAATGCATTCCCCTAGGTATTAGTCAATATGCAGTTAGAATTTTTATAATTAAAATTAATCTATAACAATTTTTATATAATAATAATTTTTATATAATAAGAATATTAATTAAATGTGTATATTTTTAACAAATATGATATTTTATCAAAACCTTTACTCATACCTATTTTTATATATTTATATAGGTTCTATAATAATCATAATAAATGTAAAATTACTAAGTTTTGTGTGTGAAAGGAATAATTTTATGAGTAAACATGAATTTTTAAACATTAGAATTCCTATTGAGAAGGATAATCCATCTATACAAAGGCATGAAGAATTATGTATTAAATGTGGTCAATGTAGACGTGTTTGTGAAAATGACATTGCTGTTGGAAGATTATATGATATTGAAAGTACTGGTGATAAAGCAATATGCATTAACTGTGGTCAATGTGCTGATATATGCCCTGCAAATTCAATAACTGAAGTATATGAATATGAAGATGTACGTGCAGCTATAAAAGACCCTAAAAAGATTGTTATCTTTAGTACTTCACCTTCTGTACGTGTTGCACTTGGAGAAGAATTTAATTTACCTGCTGGTTCTTTTGTTGAAGGTAAAATGGTAGCTGCCCTTAGAGCTCTTGGTGCTGACTATGTATTAGATGTTGACTTTGCAGCTGACTTAACTATTATGGAGGAAGCTTCTGAACTTATTGAACGTATTAATAAAAAAACAAAACCCCTACCTCAATTTACAAGCTGTTGCCCTGCTTGGGTTAAATTTGCTGAAACTTTCTATCCAAATATTCTCCCTAACATTTCATCAGTAAAAAGCCCTATTGGAATGCAATCTGTTACTATAAAAACATATTTTGCAAAGGCAAAAGGTATTGACCCTAGAGATATTGTTAATGTAACTGTAACTCCTTGCACAGCTAAAAAATTTGAAATTCGTCGTCCTGAAATGAATGCTTCTGCTTCTTATAATAACATTCCAGAACTTAGAGATATGGATCATATTATTACTACTAGAGAACTTGCTAAATGGATGAAAGAGGATAATATTTCTTTTGATTCATTAACTCCAAGTAAATACGATAAGCTCATGGGTGAAGCTTCTGGTGGTGGAATTATCTTTGGAAATACTGGTGGAGTTATGGAGGCTGCTCTTCGTACAGCTTATTACTTTATTACAAATGAAAATCCACCTGAAAAATTACTAGATTTAACTCCAGTTCGTGGACTTGAAGATATTCGTGAAGCAACAGTTAACATTGGAGATCTAGCATTAAAAGTTGCAATTGTACATGGAACTGATAATGCAAAGACATTAATAGATAAATTAAACGCTTCTGAAGTTTCTTATGACTTTGTTGAAGTTATGACATGCCGCGGTGGCTGTATCGGTGGTGGTGGACAACCTAAGAGTGCTGTCCCTATGGTTGATAATATTCGTTCTAAAAGAATCCATGCCTTATATAATAGAGATGAGCATAAAGATATAAGATCAAGTTACGAAAATCCTGATATAAAACGTGTTTATGAAGAGTTTTATGGCAATCCTCTTAGTGATCTTGCTAAAGAATTGCTTCATACAACTTATACTGATAGAAGTGATACTTTAGGTCCAAAAGGAATGGTTTGCGAAAGACTTTCTGCTTATGCTACAACTACACTAAATACTGAATCTACTAGTACATCCAGTAATAATACTACTGCGGCTAAAAAAAGTTATAAATGCTCTATTTGTGGATTTATTTATGTTGGGGATGAAATCCCTGATAATTATATATGCCCAGTCTGTGGTGCTAGTAAGGATGCCTTTATTCTTTTAGAAGACAATAATTCTAATAAAGATAGTGACTCTAATAATACTACTTCTACTGAAGACAATACTTCTAATGAAACTAAGAAAAGTTATAAATGCTCTGTATGTGGATTTATTTATGTTGGGGATGAACTTCCTGATGATTATACATGTCCAGTTTGTGGTGCTAGTAAAGAAGCTTTTATTCCAATTAACAATTAACAAAAAGACTGTATTAGATTAATCTCTAAAAGAATTCTAATACAGTCCTTTTTTATTAATTATTATAGACTATAAGATATATATTATTAAGAAACTTCTTCCTCACTAAATAATTCTTTATTACCTACTTTATCTGTGAGTAACTTTAAACACATTCCTAGACCTGCTCCAAATAAAGCTGGAAGCGCCCACCCTAAACCTTTATCATAAAGTGGTAACCATTTAACCATATTTTCAAGGAATGAAATATTAACAGAAGCATTACTTAATGCATAAATAACACTTACACAAGTAGTAATTCCTATAGTTACGCCATATACCATTTGATTTCCCTTAAAGAATTTATCACACATTGCTAGGACAATCAAAACTATAGCTACAGGATAAATTGCATCAAGAACTGGAACTGATACCTTAAGAATTTTTGTAAGTCCCATATTAGCTAATACCATACTTGATAATGAAAGAATTCTAACCCAAGTCTTATAACTTACCTTTTTGTTTAACGTTACAAAATATTGGCTACATGAAGTTATAAGTCCAACACAAGTAGTAAGGCAAGCTAATGTAAAAATTACTGCAAGAAGTACTGCGCCTCCATCACCAAAAATATATAGCATTACATTTGCAAGAGTTTGTGCTCCATTTTCAGTAGCTCCAAATCTTCCACCACTTGTTGCTCCTAAGTGAGCTAACATTGAATAAATTATAATTAATAATCCACCTGCAAAGATACCAGCTTTTACTGAGTTTTTAACGATTGCCTTTTCTTCTTTAATTCCTTTAGATTTTATTACAAGTGATATAACAATACCAAAATTTAAAGCTGCAATTGTATCCATAGTCATATATCCATCTAAAAATCCACTTACAAAAGGTGAATCTACATAAGTTCCTGTTACTTCTCCATAAGAACCTAATGGATTAAAAACACTTGCTATAAAAATTACTGAAATTAAAATTAATAAAGTTGGTGTTAAAACCTTACCCATACGATCAACTAACTTAGATGGACTTAAGCAAAGCCAATAAGCTACTAAGAAAAATATAAATGTATAAATAAATAAAGCTAAGTCATGTGATACTAATCCTTCTGGCATAAATGGTCTTACTGCCATTTCAAAAGGTAAACTTCCTGCCCTTGGAATTCCAAGTCCTGGTCCAATTGACAGATAAATAAGAACTGTAAATACTGTTGCAAACAAAGGATTTACTCTACTTGCCAGACTATGTAACCCTGAAGATTTCGCTACTGCAACAACTCCTAAAACTGGAAATCCAACTGCTGTAATAAAGAAACCTAGCATAGTAACCCATGTTGCAGTTCCCGCTGATTGTCCTAAAAAAGGTGGAAAAATTAAATTTCCTGCTCCAAAAAATAATGAAAAAAGCATTAAGCTTACAAGTACTAAATCTTTTCTTGATAAATTATTCATTTTAAAACGCCCCCAAATTAATAATTTTACTTTTTAAATCATTCCAGTTTTATGTCTCCTTCAATATCCATATAAATGCCCCCTTTTTCATAAAAATTTATGTTGTAGTAACACTAAACTGCAATGTGATATAAGTTATATTCACACACTTTTTATAAGAATTTATTTAAACACCCATTACTAAATTCTTAGCATATGCTGTTCTTAAAATCCTAAAAAAATAAAAAAATCCCCGTCCCTATAAAAGGGACGAGGTCTAATCGCGTTACCACCCTAATTCTATAAACAATTATTATAATAAAACTTAATTTAATATATAAATTAAGTATATTTATAGCACCTTAAATACGTACATCTTAATACGCTTTTCCTGTAACGGTGAAAATCCGATAAAGCTTACTATAAATTACTTTCAGCTTTACTTCTCAGAGATGATTTTCAGAAATACATTGAACATTGGCTTACAGCAAAATGCCAACTCTCTGTGGAACAATAATATACTTACTTTTTCTCGTCATAGAATTTAAAATCAATTTAGCTCAAATTTATTTCTCATTAAATTTATTTTATTTTATATTATAAATTTTAAGCTGTCAATTATTTTTTAATTTTATTTATAAAATATTATTCTTTTCCAAAAACTCTTTATCTTCAAGTATTTTTTCAAAATCATCATCCTTTATTACACAATGGTTCTCAGAAAATACTATACCCCTTTTGAAAATTCCTTTTATATATCCAAATTCGTGTGTAGAGCATATTATTGTCTTTCCACATTCATTAAGCTTTATTAATAGTTCTCTTAAAAATCTTTTTCCTTTAGGATCTATCTCATTTAAAGGCTCATCTAGTACAAGAACTTCTGGATTTAATGAAAGCACACTAGCAATTGCAACTCTCTTCTTTTCTCCTCCACTTAAATTATATGGCTCTCTATCTTCAAGATCTTTTATATCTAATAATTCTAAACAATCATTAACTCTACTTCTTATGATCTCTTCACTTAATCCCATTTGTCTTGGTCCAAAGGCGACCTCATCATATACTGTTGGACAGAAAAGTTGTGCATTAGAATTTTGAAATATAAATCCAATTTTTTTATGAAAACTTTTAGAAAATGTACTATCGTTTAACTTCTTTTCTGTAATCTCATCATCATAAAATATATATTTTCCTTCTTCTGGATTTAAAATTCCGTTTAAAACCTTTAATAATGTAGATTTTCCACATCCATTAGGCCCGATTAATGCTACTGATTCTCCTTCTTTTATTTCAATGTTTATATCTCTAAGTGCAATCTTATCCTTATAGGAAAATTGTACATTTTCTAATCTTATCATAAAACTCCATCCTTTTCTTTAGTTACGTCTTTTCTTTTATACTACAAAAAATATTACTACCGTAAATATACTAACAGATAAATATATTGCATCCATTGCTGTAAACTTAAATTTTGAATATGATACATATTCTCCAGTAAAGCCCCTACATTCCATAGCTGAATACATTTCTTCTCCCATTGTTTTTGATTTTAAAAATAAGTTTCCTATAATTCTTGACAGTGAATTTCTTTTATCATTATTTTTTCCAACAGACTTTAACTTTAAAGAATATAGCATTTTTAGAGAAAAATCTCCTAACACATATATGTATTTTATAGTAATATCAAATGTTAATATAAATATATCTGGAATAAAAAACATTTTTAGTGATTTAGTTATATCCCTCCATTTTGTTGTATATGAAAGTGTATTAACAAGTAAAACTGTTATAAATATTTTTAAAATTAACATTACACTACTTTGCCTATTTCCCATAAAAAATATTGATGGTAATAACATTACTAAAGTAAATATAGGAACTATTAAGCTTACTGCTAATATCTTTTTTATTGCATTTCCATCTAAAAAACATAAATATACTAATGAATATGCTAACATAAAATATACGAAAAGCATATTCCTAGATAATGATAAAAATACAATTAATATTATCATAGATGATAATTTCACAAGTGGATTTATCTTATATATTACTTCATCTGAAATATTATTTTCTCTTTGTATCTTAGAGAGAATTGTTACAATTCCAACTATACTTTTATCTAAAAATTTTTCTCTATCTTTAACTGGTTCATAATCATCTTTCTTTAACAACCATTCTTTAACTTCCATACTTTATAGATACTAAAAAATACAATACTATATTTTAATATCTCAATTCACCTCTTTTATATAAATGTTTATATTAGGTATTTGCCTACTTATAATAGTATTTATTCTGTATAATAATAAATCATAGAAAAACTAAATATTTAATTTAACCTTTCTATGATTTATTTAATATTTATTATTCCTTCTTAAAACTTGCAATTACTTTAAATAATATTATCAGTACTGCAACTCCTATTACTGCTGATAATATATATCCTGTTACAGAACCTAATCCACTAAATCCATATCCATCTCCAAGGGCATGATATGAGAAACCTGAACTCATTCCTTTAGGAACATATCCAATTAAATTCTTTACTTCATCAGCGCCCCACTCACCCCAAGCTGTACCTGCTGTTATAAGTCCAAGAGGTGTTAAAATTATCATTATAATTATAGCAATAATAGCAGATTTAAGTATTGAGTTTACGTTCTCTTTTTCTCCATCATGAATTGTTGCTGGTGATACCTTTTTAATATAAGCATATACACAAGTAGTAACAGCACCTTCAAGTAATCCAATTAAAAGATGTGTTGATACCATGGCTGGTATAGATACACTTAATGGATATGGACAATATAAAGGTTGTCCTAATGAATTTTTAAACAATACAGATTGTATTCCAAATTCTATTGCTGCACATAATGCTGCCATATTTAATCCTAAATAACTTCCAATAAATACTGCTATATACTCACCTTTATTACTTTTAAGTTTTGATTTTAAAAATGCATAAGTATAATAACCTACAATTGGCATAATAAATGCCATATTAAATGCATTTGCACCATACGCAAGTACTCCACCATCACCGAAGAATAAACATTGTATTAATAAAGATATACTAACGGCTATGGTGGCCGACGCCGGTCCTAATATTATAGCTATTAGTACTGCTCCAACTGCATGAGCACTAGTTCCTCCTGGTGCCGGAACATTAAACATCATTAATAAAAATGAAAATGCTGCACAAACTCCTAGCATTGGAATTTTCTTCTTGCTTAAGTTTCTCCTTACTTTACTTATAGAGTGTTTCCATACTGGAATCATAACAGCTCCCATAACTGCGCAAGTGGAAGGACTTAAATAATTCTCTGGTATATGCATAGTTTCTCCTCCAAACAGTATGACATATTTCTCTATTATTAAATATATCTTATAGAGATTTCCTAAATTTGTTACTAATAATTTAATTCTATACAATAAATTTTCCCTATTCAAGGATTACTGTATTTTTATGTATTAAATTAACAAATATTTAAATATATATAAAAGTATTTATTTTCTTTTAACAATTTTATTTATTATTATAACTCACTTCCATAATATGATTATATTTATTTATAATAATATTTAGATTCTTTAAATGTGGAATAATAAACCAAATTAATATAATATCAATTTAAATAAAAAAGCTTAAAGTAAATATATTTACTTTAAGCTT
>JBBVGE010000250.1:0-305 GCA_040144665.1 Clostridium perfringens | reverse complement strand
TTTTAACTTTAGCTATAAGCAATTTCCAAGATATAAGTGTAGATGTAGATCACCTAATACTTCAATTTGAAAAGAAAAATAATATAACTTTTGCAGAATCCCAGAAAGATGCTATAATAAGTGCTTTTCAAAATGGAATAGAGATAATAACTGGGGGACCAGGAACAGGAAAGACCACTATAATAAAGTGTATAATTGAAATTTTTGAAACTTGTGGTTTGAAGGTTCTTTTGGGAGCACCTACTGGAAGAGCGGCTAAAAGAATGAGTGAGTCTACAGGAAAAGAAGCTACTACAATACATAGA
>JBBVGE010000249.1:0-10670 GCA_040144665.1 Clostridium perfringens | reverse complement strand
AGCAACAGGAGCGACAGGGCCAATAGGACCAACTGGAGTAACAGGAGCAACAGGAGCGACAGGACCAATAGGAGCAACAGGAGCGACAGGTGAAACAGGACCAACAGGACCAACTGGATCAATAGCTTTAGAATATGCTTATATTTATAATGTAGGAGCACAAACTATATCAATAGGAGAAAGTATAGTATTTAGCGATAATGGAATAATTGTAGGTAGTATTACTCATGTACCTGGAGGTAATACAATTACTTTAGGTTCAGCAGGAAATTATGCAATATGGGTTAATGTATTAGGAGTTCAACCAAATCAATTTACATTATTCCAAAGTAATAATGTAGTTCCTGGAGCTATTTATGGTTCACCAGCTGGAACACAACCTAATCCAGGTATGGTTATAATTTCAGCAGCTGCTGGAGATGTTTTAACTTTAAGAAATAATACTAGCTTTGTAGGTGATGTTAATTTACAAACTTTAGCAGGTGGATCAGAAGTTAATGTTAATGCATCTATTCTTATTCAAAGATTAAGTTAATAAATTATAAATGTAGTAAACTATTATGAAAGTAAAATTAAGAGAGCATACTAATTAGCATGCTCTCTTTTAATGAGTATATAAAAGTTAAATATTATTTACCAACCACCAGAAGAACCTCCACCACCAGAGGATCCACCACCAAATCCGCCGAATCCACCAGAGCCACCAGAGGATCCGCCACCAAAGCCGCCAGGACCATTTCTACGACCAATATTACTCCAGAAAATAATTTTAAGAATGGTGGAAAATATTCTTCCTCTATTAAATATTGTATCTAGTAAGATAAGTACTAACAATATACCACCAATTGCAATACCACCATGACCTGAAACATTTTCTTCATTAGGAAGTTGTATATTTAAAGATTTGCTTAATGTAACATTATACTCCTTTGCTATATAGTCTGAAAATGTACTATAGGATTCAAGTAGTCCTGCTCCATAATTGCCTTCAATAAATTTAGGTTTAGCTATAGATTCCATAACTCGATTACTTAGTGCATCTGGGATTGCACCTTCAAGTCCACGACCAACTTCAACTCTCCAAGCTTTATCCTGTATAGCTAATAGAATTAATAAGCCATTATCCTTTTCTTTTTGCCCTATTCCCCAAGTTCTAAATAGATTAATAGCATAATCTTCAATGGGAACGCCTTTAGTTGAATTTATTACAACTGTAACAGCTTGTGTACCAGTTTTATCTTCAAGTTCCTTTCCAATTGAAATGATATCTTTAATCTCAGAATTATTTATCGTATTTGTATAATCATTAATATATTTATAAGAAGTTGGTGATGGTATATCATTAGATGCATTTACAGTAAAAGTAACAGCGGATAAAATTAAAATTAACAAAGAAAGAGAAGAAAAGAAGATTCTAAAAACTTTATTTTTAATTTTCATAGTTATTTAGAAAAATCTACCGAAGGTACTTGATCTGCACCTGCACTTGCTTTGTATAGAGGTCTTTCTTCAAAGCCAAAGATACTAGCTGTTATATTACTTGGAAATCTTCTCCTCTTTGTATTATACTTAGTTACTGCAGTATTATAATCTTGTCTTGCTACTGCAATTCTATTCTCTGTTCCCTCTAATTGAACTGATAAATCCCTAAAGTTTTGATTTGATTTTAAATCAGGATACCTTTCAACAACTACTAGTAATCTTGAAAGTGCATTTGAAAGATCACTATCAGCATTAGCTTTATCAGTAACAGTTGATGCACCAGCAAGTTTACTTCTTGCATTAGCTATATCAGTAAAAATATCTTTTTCTTGAGCAGCATATCCTTTTACCGTATTAACCAAATTAGGTATAAGGTCAGATCTTCTTTGAAGTTGTGTATCAATGTTTGATTGAGCAGTATTTACATTTTGTTCTAATGAAACTAAACTATTATAGCCGCCTACTAAAAAAACTCCTAAAAGAATAACAATAGCAATAACTATAATTGCTATTTTAGAATTATTTTTCATATATATAACCACCTTTCTTTATAAATTATTATGTGTAAAAATTTAAAATATTATAGTATAAAAAAACTTGACAAAAATAATAATAAAATATATTATAATTTTAACAAATTTAATTGCATACAATTAAATTTGTTAAAATTTTTATGAGGAGATATTAAGAATGAATTTTTATGAATTTTCAGCTAAAGATATAAATGGACAGCATATAGAAATGAGCAAATACAAAGGGAAAGTAATACTAATAGTAAATACTGCAAGTAAATGTGGTTTTACACCTCAATTTAAAGATCTAGAAGAGTTATATAATCAATATAAAGAAAAGGGATTGGAAATATTAGGATTTCCATGCAATCAATTTAAAAGTCAGGATCCTGGAAGTAATACTGAGATAAATAATTTTTGTCAATTGAATTATGGGGTTACATTTACTATGTTTGAAAAGATAGATGTAAAAGGACCTGATGCACATCCTATATATAAATATTTAAAAGGTGAAGCAAAAGGTATATTAAGTAATGAAATAAAATGGAACTTTACTAAATTTTTATTAGATTCTGATGGAAATGTAGTTAAAAGATATGCACCAACTACATCACCACTTAAGATAAAAGAAGACATTGAAAAGTTATTAAAATAAAATATAAGAAATATATAATGTTGACATATAAAAATGAAATATATAGAATATTTGGTATTAATCGAGTTTAAAATTAGTCAATTAAATATAGAATAGGAGAAATGTATGAATAAAGATAATTGTATTAAATTAGATAATCAAATATGTTTTTCTTTATATGCAGCATCAAGAGAAATAATAAAATTATATAAGCCAGTGCTTGATAAATATAATCTTACATACACTCAATATATAACAATGCTTGTATTATGGGAAGAAGAGAAGTCAACAGTAAAGGGGATAGGAAAAAGATTACATTTGGATTCAGGAACTCTTACTCCGTTACTTAAAAAATTAGAATTAATGGGATTAATAATAAGATATAGAGATTCTAATGATGATAGGGTTGTTATAGCAGAGTTAACAAAAGACGGAAGAGAATTAAAAGAAAAAATAATTGATGTTCCAGAGCAGGTTTTTTGTAAAGTAAATATGAGTATAGAAAAAGCTAGTGAATTAAAATCTAACTTAGATGAGTTATTAGATATTTTGAAGAAATAATAACAACTTTTAATAGATATACTATAATTCTATATTAGCTAGTAAATATTAGAGTATTTGCTAGCTAATTATTTTATATAAATTATTATGTAGAGTTATAATAGTTTATATAAAATATGAATTCTTTAGCAGGGAGATGATTGTGTGGATATATTTACAATTGGACACTCTAATTATAGTATTGATAGATTAATAGAAATGCTAAGATACTTTAAGATTGATTGTGTAGTTGATATAAGAGGAACTCCTTATTCGAAATATAATGTTCAATTTGATAAGGAGACTATAAGATATTCATTAACAAAGGCTGGATTTATATACATATACATGGCAAAAGAATTAGCAGCTAAAAGGCTAAATAAGATTTCTTATAATGATGAAGGATATGCAGATTTTGAGAAAGTAATCCATGAAGAAGATTTTATAAAAGGAATAGAAAGACTTAAGGATGGATGCAAAAAAGGATATAAAATTGTAATTTTAGGTGCAATGCAAGATCCAATAAGGTGTCATAGAAGTATATTAGTTGGAAAAGCGCTAATAGAATATGGATTTAACGTAAAACATATATTAGATGATTACACTATAGCATCTCAAAAAGAAATAGAACAAAATTTATTAGACAAGTACTTTAAAAATAGAGGACAAATTACTATAGACTCATTGCTTGGAAATGAATTAAGTGATGAGGATATGATAAAAGAAGGATATAAAATGGCTAATAAAGAAATAGGATATAGAATAGAGAATTTAAGTAATAAATAGAAAATTTAAAGAAGAAGCATACACCAAAAGGATTAGTAATTTATACTAATCCTTTTGGTAATTAGAATTTAAATTTACCTTATAATGTTCTCCCCATATATACATAGAATCAAGAACTGGTTTTAGACTAAGTCCTATATCTGTAAGTGTATATTCAACTTTAGGAGGTACTTCTGCGTAGACTTTTCTAGTAAGTAGTCCAGATTCCTCCATAGACCTAAGGTTATGAGTTAGAACTTTTTGGCTTATACTACCAATTGATTTTCTTAGTTCACCGAATCTTTTAGTGCCATCCATTAAATCACGAAGAATTAGAACTTTCCACTTATCTCCGATAAGATGTAATGTTACTTCAACTGGGCAAGCAGGTAATTCTTTATTCATAAATAGACCTCCAATAGTTTCTAAAAGGTACCTATATAACAAAAAAGTGCTTACTTTACAATAGTACCTATTATAATTATTATAAACTCATAAAGATAAGCAACACAAGAAAAAATTTGGAGGAAATAAATATGAATGAAATAGTTGAATTTTTAAAGGAAAATCCTGTACAATATGTAGCTACAGTAGATAAAGAAGGCAAACCAAGAGTACGTCCATTTCAATTTATGTTAGATGAAAATGGAAAATTATATTTTTGTACATCTAATGAAAAGAAAGTATATAAGGAGTTATCAAATGCACCTTATATAGAAATTTGTACATCAAGTAATAAAGGAGAATGGATTAGAATAAGTGGTAAAGTTACATTTTCAAATGATACAGATATTAAGAAATATATAATTGAAAATAATGATCTTGTAAAATCAATTTATAAGACACCAGATAATAAAGTTTTTGAAATATTCTATATAGAAGAAGGACAGGTTACTATATCTGATTTTTCAGGAAATCCACCAAGAATATATAATATATAAACTTAAATATTTATTAGTAGAAAAATTTACTCATTCAATTATACAATTAGTTAAAATAAGTTTATAAATAGAAAAAAGTCAGTAATAATTATAGTATTTATAATAATTACTGACTTTTTTTTAAGCTCTTGGAGCTGGTGGAGTAAAGACTCTTGTTGCAAGTTCATCATCCATCATATAGATAGCTGCGGGATTGCCTTCAGATCTCTTAACTCTCTTTAAAAGAGTATTAAAACTATTTTCTTCTTCAACTTGTTCATCAATAAACCAATTAAGTAAGCTCATTGTTGCATGTTCTCTTTCCTCACTAGCTATATCAGCAAGTTTATAAATTCTACTTGTAACTAATTGTTCGTGATTATATCCTTTTTCAAATACATCAATAATACTTTCAAAAGTAATATCAGGTTTTGGAATAGTATCTAGAATAACATTACCATTCTTTTGGAATATGTAATCATAAAACTTCATTGCATGAGCTAATTCTTCTTGTGCTTGAACTCTGAAAAAATTAGCAAATCCACTTAAATCAACAGATTCAGCATATGCTGACATTGATAAGTAAAGATAAGATGAGTAAAACTCAAAGTTAACTTGTTCATTAAGACTCTTTAGTAAATTTTCACTTAACATTTATATCTCTCCTTTAGTAATTTTAAAATTATATATATAAATCTATACAAATATTTTACATCTTTATTTATAAATTATCAAATTATTCCTGTTATAGATAAAAGTAATAGAATAGGGTATTTTATGTTTATATATCATTAAATCTATCTTTATAATAAAGTTTATATAAGATTTATTGTTAGATTATATATTTATAGTATCTTTATTAGTATGGCTATTAATTTTTATATTTAGTAATTAAAAGAAAAATTTTTATGAGAAAGTAAGTTGAACTATGTAATAAATTTAATATATTAATATAAGTGAATATGTCTATATGTTAATAATCGTTGATGTTATAAAAATTTTAAGATATAATTTTTTTGAAAAGTAATATAAAACGATTTCAAAAATATTTAAAACTTTTTAAAGCACAGGGGGATACTAATGATAAATTATGATGAAGAAATCATAAATAAACTAAAATATTTAAAACTTCTTGCAAAACAATATCCAACTATAGCAGAGGCATCAACAGAAATTATAAATTTAAAAGCTATATTAAATTTACCAAAAGGAACAGAACATTTTTTAACAGATTTACATGGAGAATATGAGCCTTTTGTACATGTGTTAAAAAATGGGTCGGGAGTAGTAAAAAGAAAGATAGAAAGTGTGTTTGGAAATTCTTTAATGGATAGTGAGAAAAAGAGTCTAGCTACCCTTGTATATTATCCGGAACAAAAGCTAGATATAGTACTTAAAGAGGAAGAAAATATAGATGATTGGTATAAAATTAATCTATATAGATTAATAGATCTTTGCAGGAATGTATCATCTAAATATACTAGATCTAAAGTTAGAAAGGCATTACCGAAAGATTTTAGTTATATTATAGAAGAATTACTTCATGAGGAGTTTTATGGAGTAGATAAACAAGAGTATTATGACGGCATAATAAGTACAATTATAGATATAGGAAGAGCAAGAGAGTTTATAATAGCATTATCAAATTTAATTCAAAGACTTGTAATTGATAGACTACATATATTAGGAGATATATATGATAGGGGACCTAGAGCAGATATAATAATGGATACTCTTATGAATTATCACTCTCTAGATATACAATGGGGAAATCATGATATGCTATGGATGGGAGCAGCTGCAGGAGTTAAAACATGTATAGCAAATGTCATAAGAATAGCAACTAGATATGGAAATTTAGACACTATAGAAGATATATATGGTATAAATCTTATACCACTTGCAACCTTTGCACTAAGCACATATAAAAAAGATCCTTGCAGAGAATTTATTCCTAAAATAAATGATACAAATAGATATGGTAAATTTGAAATTGAATTAATATCAAAAATGCACAAGGCAATAACAATAATACAATTTAAATTAGAAGAAAAGATAATAAAAAGAAGACCAGAATTTAAATTAGATCATAGGCTACTTTTAGACAAAATAAATTATGATGAAGGTACCATAGAGATAAAAGGAAAATCGTATGTGCTTAAAGATAATGATTTTCCAACTATAGATCCAAAGAAGCCGTTTATACTTACAGAAGAAGAGGAAAAGCTTATAGATAAATTACAATTATCATTTTTAAGTAGCGAAAAATTACAGAAACATATATCTTTTCTCTTTGCAAAAGGAAGTATGTATTTAAAGTATAATTCTAATCTATTATTTCATGGATGTATACCTTTAAATAATGATGGATCATTTAAATCTATGAATATACATGGAAAGAATTACAAAGGCAAGGCTTTATTAGAAAAGCTTGAAGTGTTAGCTAGAGAAGGTTACTTCAATAAAGATAAAACAGCAGAGAAAATATACGGAATGGATATAATGTGGTATTTATGGACAGGCTCTGCATCTTCATTATTTGGAAAAGAAGAGATGACTACCTTTGAAAGATACTTTATAGATGATAAAAGTACGCATAAAGAAAAAAAGAATCCATATTATGAATTAAGGGAAAATGAGGATATGTGTCGTAGAATATTAGAAGAATTTGATTTAGATGTAGAAGAATCTAAAATAATAAATGGCCATGTCCCTGTAAAGAAAAAATATGGAGAAAGTCCAATTAAATGTGGAGGAAAGATATTAGTTATAGATGGGGGCTTTGCTAAAGCTTATAGGAGAGATACTGGAATCGCTGGATATACTCTTATATATAATTCTTATGGATTACAACTCGTATCTCATAATCCGTTTGAATCAATAGAAAATGCTATAGTCGAAGAAAAAGACATATTATCAACAAGCATTGTAGTTGAAAGGAAGATTCAGAGAAAGAGAGTTAAAGATACAGATGTTGGAGAGGAACTTGAAAATCAGATTAAAGATCTTAAATTACTTCTTTTAGCTTATAGAAAAGGTTTTATAAATGAAATAAGATAAATGAAAAAAGATTGATCTTTAAATGTATACAAATAGAATTATGAAAAAGCATCCTTAAAATATAATGGATGCTTTTTATATTATATAGACAAGGTTTTATAGGAGAGAATTAGAATATACATCATTTAATGATTTCTTATCCATAAAATAGTAAACTAAATATCCCATTAATATAACTCCAGGTATATCTATTAAAAGTCTTATAAATGTAAATTTAAAGCCTAAAGATGAAACTTCAAATAAAAGAGTAGATATTTTAGTTACACACCAAGAATTCATAAAGATAATTATATTACTAAATTTAGCACCTTTTTTTAATAAAAGAGCAGTAAATGGAAAGGCAGCATACATAGGTCCAGCTGCAAGTGACCCAAGCATCATAGAAAAGAAGATTCCAAGAATTCCTGAATTATCACCCATATATTTTACTAATGTTTCTCTTGGTATCCATACATCTATAAGACCAAGAAGTAGCATTATAGGTGGTAGTACACTAATCATTTGAAGAAAACTAGATTTTGCACTTTCAAATGTATTTATAGCAATATTTGAATTTATAAAAAATAATGCAGAAAGTATAAGTAAGAAGATTAAAAAGAAGGAATATCTCTTAATAACTTTATAAATAGTTTTCATAGCCTAAATCACCACCTTTGCAAAAATGAATGCAACTATAAAGGAAAATAAAAAAGCTATAAAGTTTCTAAGAAAAGCAGCTTTTTTTCCAATATATTTTGATTCAAGTGGATATGTCATAATTCCAACTAATGTAAGGGTTGATATAAGTGCTGCAACTTGTGATATACCAGCACCATTTTGTAATAGTGTACTTCCTGTTGAAAAAGCAACAAAGGTTGGCATAACGGTTATAGAGCCTATAATAGAAGAGATAGCTACGCCAAAAAATCCAGAATCTTTTCCAATTAAATCAGATATAGTTTCAGGATTTAATATTGCTAATAAAAGACCAACTACAATTATTATACTTAAAAATTGTGGCATTATATTTTCAAAAGATTTAAAAGCAGTCTTAAGTGCTAGAATTGTTTTTTTCTTATCTTTTATAAAGGATAAGATTAATAATGATATAGATAATATATACAAAATATAAGAAGTCATTAAACCACCTTATTAAAAATGTTACTCGTAATTATATACTATTCATATAGTAAAAAAATATATAATAAATCGTACAATAAGGATTAGAATATTATAAATATTATGCTATAATGAAAACGTTAAAAATAAGAAAGGAGTATTTGAGAAGCTATTATATAGTGAAAGATTATATAATAGTATATATTATTAAAAGAAGACATATAATAATTTCTTCTGGAAACGATTCAAAAATTATGTTGAGAGAGGTTATAAAAAGTGAATGATAAGAGTATAAATAGGCAGTTAAAGAGTATAACATGGCCAATATTTGTTGAAAGTTTACTGTTTTCATTACTTGGTGGGCTAGATACTATAATGCTTGGTAAATATTCAGATTTAGCTGTTGCATCAGTTGGTATTGCAAATCAATTAATTTGGATGGTTAATTTAATGTTTGGAATAATAACTGCCGGAACAGCAATATTACTTGCACAGCATTTAGGAGCGAAGAGTAATGATGATGATATAGTTAAGTTATGTGGAGTATCTATAGGAGTAAATTTAATTATAGGAATCATAGTAAGTATAGCAGTATTTATTCTATCAGGGGCCTTGTTTACACTTTTAAAGGCATCACCGGAATTAATACCTATAGGAAATAGTTATATGAAAATAGTTGGTGGAACTATTTTTGTACAAGCTATTCTTATGACTTTTACAGCAATATTAAGATCATATAGTTTAACTAAAATATGCATGAATGTAACACTTATTATGAATATAGTTAATGTGGTATGTAATTATGGACTTATATTTGGTGAATTTGGACTTCCGGAGCTTGGGGCAAGTGGAGCTGCCCTTGGAACTGTGATAAGTAAAATAGTAGCTTTATTTATATTAGGTGGTAAAGTATATAGTGTAATTATGCATAAATTTAAAATATGCTTATTTAGTCCTTTTCCTATGGAGCATTTAGTTAATATTTTAAAGATTGGTATACCTTCAGCAGCGGAGCAGATTTCTTATAGTTTATCTCAGCTTGTAATTACTAGTTTTATAAATATGATAAGCATAGATAGTATGTCTGCTAAAAGCTATTTAACTACCATAGTATCTTTTGCATTTATATTTTCTGTAGCATTAGGTCAAGGTGGGAGTATACTTATAGGGCAATTTATTGGAAATAGAGAAAATAGTAAAGCATATAATTTATGTGTATATTGTATAAAAAGAGCTATAGTCGTATCTATAATGATTAGTTGTGGTATTGTTTTATTTAGACATCCAATGATGGAATTAATAACAAATAACCAAGATATAATAAGTATAGTTTCTAGTGTATTAATAATAGAAATATTCTTAGAACCTGGGAGAGCTATAAATATAGTAGGAATAAATGGTTTAAGGGCTACTGGTGATGTGAGATTTCCAGTATATATCGGTGTGTTTTCAATGTGGGTTTTTGGAGTTGGTTTTGCATATATCTTAGGCATACAACTAGGTTTTGGATTAGTAGGAATATGGATAGGATTTGCATTAGATGAATGGTTTAGAGCTATACTTGTGATTATAAGATGGAAAAGTAGAGCATGGGAAGGAAGAAGTTTTGCATTATCTGCAATAGAGTAAAAAATAGATGGGATATCCCATCTATTTTTT
>JBBVGE010000248.1:0-242 GCA_040144665.1 Clostridium perfringens | reverse complement strand
GAAATTGGTGTTTCAGAAGATATGTTAGGAAGAGTATTCGATGGTATGGGAAGACCAAAAGATAATGGTCCAAATATAATACCAGAGAAGAGATTAGATATAAATGGAGAAGCTATAAACCCAGTTGCTAGAAACTACCCATCAGAATTTATTCAAACTGGTATTTCTGCAATAGACGGACTTAACACTCTAGTTAGAGGACAAAAACTTCCTGTTTTCTCAGGATCAGGTCTTCCACACAA
>JBBVGE010000247.1:0-219 GCA_040144665.1 Clostridium perfringens | reverse complement strand
CCTTCTTTTAATAACTTATCTGCTTCTTCATTTCTCCATCCAATATTATTAAATCCGCCTGGTACATCTTGAGAGATTGCAAATATTCCTGATGGATCTGGATCTATTGAAAGGTTCCAAGCACCATTGAATATATCATATTCTCTGTTATTAACTTTATCCATCATTGTTCCAAATTCCATAAGTTCTGGAGTAACTTTAACACCTATTTGTTCCCAA
>JBBVGE010000246.1:0-209 GCA_040144665.1 Clostridium perfringens | reverse complement strand
TCCTAAGTCCATCATTTCCTTTTTCATACGTTTAACTATATATTCAACTTTTCCAATATATCCATAAATTATTCCAGCTTGCATACTTGTAACTGTATTTTTACAAATTACACTCTTTGGTTTTTCAAGTTCTATTCTTGGAAGCTTTGCAGCTCTCTCAAATAAAGCATCTGCTGAAATTTGAATTCCAGGACATATATTTCCACCTA
>JBBVGE010000245.1:0-264 GCA_040144665.1 Clostridium perfringens | reverse complement strand
TTATAGGCTATGTTAAAAGAGTTACAACAGAGGAAGAGGCTAAAGAGTTTGTAGCAGAAATAAATAATAAACATAAGGATGCAAGACATAATTGTTATGCCTATGTTATAGGACAAAATATGGGAATACAAAGATATAGTGATAATGGTGAGCCACAGGGGACAGCAGGTATTCCAATATTAGAGGTAATAAAAAAACAAGGAATAACAGACTGTGCAGTAGTGGTAACAAGATATTTTGGAGGAATATTATTAGGTACAGGGG
>JBBVGE010000244.1:0-5595 GCA_040144665.1 Clostridium perfringens | reverse complement strand
AAAAAGACACTAAAAATTTTTAGTGTCTTTTTTTGCATTTAATTTATAATATATACAAAAACTAAATTTTCAGTAAATTCAGAAAATAGACTTGCGTTTTATTATGAATAGCGTTACTATATATATATAGTAAATATATACAAAAATCATTTGAAATCTTCTAAGTTAAACTTAGAATGTAGTGAGAGGAGCTGGACGTATGAAAGTAACAGTTGTAACAAAAAACATTGAATTAACTCCTGCTTTAAAAGATATGGTAGAGAAAAAGGTTTCAAAACTTGACAAGTATTTTGAAAGTAATGTGAATGCGAAAGCAACACTATCTGTACAAAAGAATAGGCATAGAGTAGAAATAGCAATTCCATTTAACGGAATTTTACTTAGAGCTGAAGAGATTACAGATGATATGTATAAATCTATAGATAAAGTAGAAGAAAAGCTGGAAAGACAAATTAGAAAGCAAAGAACTAAGCTTTCTAGAAAAATGAATGATTCATTAAGATTTGCAGAAATTGCAACTGATAGATTTGAAGATGAACATGAAGGAGAAGTAGTAAAAACAAAAAGATTTGCTGTTAAGCCTATGAATGTTGATGAAGCAATTCTTCAAATGGAACTTATAGGACATAATTTCTTCGTTTATAAAGATGCAGATACAAATAATATAAGTGTACTATATAAAAGAAAAGACGGAGATTATGGTTTACTAGAACCAGAATATATTTAAACATCAAAAATTTTAAAATTAAATAGATAGAATTTTATACTCCATAAAGATAATGAATTCTCATATACTTTATGGAGTTTTTAAATTAGAATATAAATAAAATTAATAAAATTGTGATAAAGTTGAAATATAATAATCAAAAATGGTATAATTTATAAATGTATACTAAGATATAAAGAAAAAATGCTTATTAAATTTTTTAGCGTTTGGAAGGATGAAAATATGGGAATGTTTAAAGCTTTATTTGGAACGTATAGCGAAAGAGAAGTTAAGAGAATAAAGCCATTGGTTGACAAAATCGAAAGCTTAGAATCAACTATGGAAAAACTAAGTGATGAAGAATTAAGGGGTAAAACAGAGGAATTTAAAGAAAGATATAAAAACGGTGAAACATTAGATGACTTATTAGTAGAAGCATTTGCTGTTGTAAGAGAGGCTTCAGGGAGAGTATTAAATATGAAGCATTACAGAGAGCAATTAATAGGTG
Source organism: Clostridium perfringens (assembly GCA_040144665.1). Taxonomy (GTDB): domain Bacteria; phylum Bacillota; class Clostridia; order Clostridiales; family Clostridiaceae; genus Clostridium; species Clostridium perfringens_A. Next base: position 4,381 of record JBBVGE010000244.1, on the reverse strand, counting down.
GAATTGTTCTTCATCAAGGAAGAATAGCTGAAATGAAAACCGGTGAAGGTAAAACATTAGTTGCTACATTACCAGCATATTTAAATGCTTTATCAGGTGAAGGAGTTCACGTAATAACAGTTAATGATTATCTAGCTTCAAGAGATAGAGATTGGATGAATAATATTTATGAGTTCTTAGGACTTAAGACAGATGTTATCGTTCATGATTTAAATAATGACCAAAGAAGAGCAGCGTATAATGCTGATATAACATATGGAACAAACAACGAATTTGGATTTGACTACTTAAGAGACAACATGGTTGTATATAAAGAAGAAAGAGTTCAAAGAGGATTAAACTTTGTTATAGTGGATGAGGTTGACTCAATTCTTATTGATGAAGCTAGAACACCACTTATAATTTCAGGTGCTGGAGAAAAATCAACAGAATTCTATAAAGTTGCAGATTATTTCGTAAAGACATTAATTGCAGAAAAAGATTATACAATTGATGAAAAAGCAAATGCTGCGATGCTTACAGAAGAAGGGGTTGAAAAAGCAGAAAAGGCATTTAAAGTAGAAAACTATGCAGATGCTGAAAATATGCAATTACAACATTATGTAACTCAAGCATTAAAAGCTAACTATGTAATGAAACTTGATAAAGACTATATGGTTAAAGATGGAGAAGTTATAATAGTTGATGAATTTACAGGAAGACTTATGGAAGGTAGAAGATATTCAGATGGTCTTCACCAAGCTATTGAGGCTAAAGAAGGAGTTAAGATCGCAAGAGAATCAAAAACTTTAGCAACAATAACATTCCAAAATTACTTTAGAATGTACAATAAATTATCAGGTATGACAGGTACAGCTTTAACAGAAGAAAATGAATTTAGAGAAATCTATGGATTAGATGTTATAGTAGTTCCAACACATAGACCAATTCAAAGAGTAGATAATCACGATATAGTATATAAGACTGCTAGAGGTAAGTATAATGCTATAGTAGAGGAAATAAAAAAATCTCACGAAAAAGGTCAACCAGTTCTTGTTGGTACTGCAAGTATTGAAAAGTCAGAGATAATATCTGCATTATTAAAGAAAAAAGGTATTAAGCATAAAGTATTAAATGCTAAATATCATGAGCAAGAAGCAGAAATTATAGCAGATGCTGGTGAAGTTGGAGCAGTAACAATTGCAACAAACATGGCTGGTAGAGGTACTGATATAAAACTTGGAGAAGGTGCACTTGAGACTGGTGGTCTTAAAATAATTGGTACAGAAAGACATGAATCAAGAAGAATAGATAACCAGCTTAGAGGACGTTCAGGTAGACAAGGAGATATTGGAGAATCAACATTCTTCATTTCATTAGAAGATGATTTAATGAGAATCTTTATGTCAGAGAAAACTCATGCTATGGTTGATAAACTTGGACTTGAAGAAGATGATGCTATTGAAAGTAAGATAATTACAAAATCAATAGAAAGTGCTCAAAAGAAAGTAGAAGGTCATAACTTTGATATAAGAAAGAACCTTTTAGGATATGATGATGTTATGAATATGCAAAGAGAAATCATCTATAAGCAAAGAAGTCAAGTTCTTGAAGGTGAAAACTTAGAGGAACAGATAGAAGTAATGATTAAAGAAGTAATAAGTGAAGCTGTTGATGCACATATTACTGGAATGGAAGATGATTATCAAAATGAATTTAAGAACTTAATTCTTTATTTAGATGATATCTGTCTACCTGCAAATAGAATAACTATTGAAGATTTAATGGATCTTTCAAATGATCAAATTAAAGAAAAACTTATAGGAATAGCTTTAGAAATATATAAAGGTAAAGAAGCAGAATTTGGAGAAGAAAAACTTAGAGAAATAGAAAGAGTTGTTCTTCTTAAGAATGTTGATATTAAGTGGATGGATCATATAGATAATATGGATCACTTAAAGCAAGGTATCGGACTTAGAGCATTTAAGCAACAAGATCCAGTTCAAGCATACCAAATGGAAGGTAGTGCTATGTTCGAGGAAATGATAGAATCAATTAAGATAGATACTGTAAAATATTTATTCCACGTTCAAATGGAAAAAGCACCAGAAGAGAGAGAAAGAGTAGTTAAAGAGACAACAGCAACTCATGTAAACCATGGAGGAGATGAATCTTCTTCAAAGAAGCAACCAGCTAAGAAAGAAGTTACAGTTGGTAGAAATGAGCCTTGTCCATGTGGTAGTGGAAAGAAATATAAAAACTGCTGTGGAAGAGAAGTATAGAAATTAAAATGGGCATCGTTATCTTAAAGGTAACGATGCTTTATTAAAATTAAGATAGAGGTGATTATATGAGAATAGAACTTGAAAAAGCGTTAGCTAAAATGCCAAGTTTAAAATCAAATATAGATGAAATGAGGGCTTCACTTTGACAAAGATGCTTTAGAAAAACAAATTATAGAACTTGATCTAAGAATGCAAGAACCAGGATTTTGGGATGATATAAAAAAAGCTGAGGAAGTAACTAAAGAGAGTAAATTTTTAAAATCTAAATTAGAAAGATTTGAAACATTAGAGACAAAGGTTGAAGACATAGAAGTTTTAAATGAAATTATGGAAGAAAATGATGAAGAATCAATAGATGAGATAATTTCAGGAGTTAAGTTTTTAGAAAAAGAAGTTCAAGATTATAAGATAGAGATGCTTTTATCAGGTGAATATGATAAAAATAATGTAATATTCACATTACATGTTGGTGTTGGTGGAACTGACGCAAATGATTGGACAGAAATGCTTTTAAGAATGTACACAAGATGGTGCGAAAGAAAAGGATTCTCTGTGGAAACTTTAGATTTAATTCAAGGTGAAGAAGCTGGAATTAAGAGTGTAACTTTAAGTATAAAGGGAGAGTTTGCATATGGATATCTAAAAGCAGAAAAAGGTATCCATAGATTAGTTAGAATATCTCCATATAATGCAAATGGAAAAAGACAAACATCATTTGCTTCTGTTGAAGTTCTTCCAGAACTTACAAAAGATCAAGATATAGATATTAAATCAGATGATTTGAAGATTGACACTTACAGAGCAAGTGGAGCTGGTGGTCAGCATGTTAATAAGACAGAATCAGCAGTTAGAATAACGCATATTCCAACTGGAATAGTTGTACAGTGTCAAAATGAAAGAAGTCAATTATCAAATAGAGAAACAGCAATGAATATGCTAAAGTCTAAACTTATAGAACTTAAGGATAGAGCACATAAGGAAAAAATAGAAGACTTAACAGGTGAGCTTAAAGATATGGGATGGGGAAGCCAAATAAGATCCTATGTATTCCATCCATATAATATGGTCAAGGATCATAGAACAGGTGAAGAAACTTCAAATGTTCAAGCTGTTATGGACGGAGATATAGATTCCTTTATAAATGCATATCTTACAAGTGATTTAAATATATAGAGTTAATTAAGATTATTTAAATATTATAGCTATAAGAAAAGATTATAATATTTATTTAAAAGGTATAGATAGATTAACTATACCTTTTTTTATTTTGACTTGAATTAATAAATAAATATTGAATAACAATAAAAATATATTGAATATTATTTGTAAAAGTTGTAATATATATAATATAAAGGAAATTTAAAAAGGGGAGAAAACATGAGATATTTAAAATCAACTACTATAATAACTAATTTAGCTTTATTTGCTTTAGGCCTTATGATAATTGGAGGAACTATTAATCTATTTAATGATTTTAGTAAGATAAACAATGAAGGAATTTTATTTACTTTTACTAGGTTTGTTATTTTAATAGGATTGTTTATAATATTAATTAAGATAAAGGCACTAGTTAAAAACATTAATAATAAAATTATATTTTCAAACAAAAACATAAAAATTTTAATTACTATATCTAATATATTATTTATAATGGCTATAGCAACATACTTTATAAATAATGATAATACATCACTTCAAATGTTAGCGTTTAATGGATTTTCAATTAAATTTGAAACATTATTATTTGCATCAATTGGATTAATTGCTAGAATAATTGGAGATGTATTTAATGAATCTATAAGAATAAAAAATAAATCAGGGAAACTAGAAGAAGAGAGTAAATATACAGTATAGGTGAATATATGATAATAACAAATTTAGATGTAATGATGGCAAAGAGAAAAATAAGTTTAACAGAACTTGCAGAGAGGGTTGGAGTCACTCAAGCAAACCTTTCTATTCTTAAGAATGGAAAAGCAAAGGCTATAAGATTTTCTACTTTAGAAACTATATGTAGAGTTTTAGAATGTCAACCTGGAGATATTTTAGAATTTAGAAATGATGAATAAAGAATAATTAATAAAAGACCTAAAATTATAAATTTATAATTTTAGGTC
>JBBVGE010000243.1:0-278 GCA_040144665.1 Clostridium perfringens | reverse complement strand
AGCATATACAGACCCTGATGCAGCTTTAGAATTTGTTGAAAGAACAGGTGTAGACTCACTTGCTATAGCAATTGGAACTGCTCATGGATTATATAAAGGAACTCCTAAATTAGACTTTGATAGATTAGTTAAAATTAGAGAAAAGGTATCTGTACCTTTAGTTTTACATGGTGCATCTGATGTTCCAGATGAATTAGTTAAAAAAGCTATAGAACTTGGAATATGCAAGGTTAATGTTGCTACAGACTTAAAGATTCCATTTTCAGATGCAGTAAAAG
>JBBVGE010000242.1:0-211 GCA_040144665.1 Clostridium perfringens | reverse complement strand
CCCTATTACAAACATCTACAACAGATAATGCTTCTATAGTCTCAAAACCTTCTGCTAAAAATACTAATACTTTTTTCATGACCATACCTCCTACTTAATAATTACGTCCCTTATATAGTCTTCCAATACTAAAATCATTAAACTACTTCCTCTTCCCGCTCTATTTTGTAGTTTAATATCTTCAATATTGACTTCAGCCTTTTCCTTTTGC
>JBBVGE010000241.1:0-4287 GCA_040144665.1 Clostridium perfringens | reverse complement strand
AAAAATTATAAAAATAATTATAATGTCTTATTTGTAGATGAAGATATAAATACATATATGTATAATAATGAGGATAACAGTATATACAGTGTAGATAAAGACGGCATTACAATAAATAAGATATACAATAATATAAATCCGATATTAGATGAGTTCGACGAGAATGGATGGATTATCAGCAAAGATAATGAAAAAGAAAATTATTTAAAGTGTATAAATCTTGTAACTAAGAAGGAAATTTCAATTCCATATAACTATTCAAAGTTTGCTGATGGTAGCCTAATACAGATTTATAAAGATAATATTGCATTAATAGAATCAGATGGGATAAAAAAATTTCTTAAGGTATATGATTTAAATGATGGAACTTTAATTAAAAGTAAAAATCTAAATAATAGAACAATTAGTAATTTAGATTTTTATGATAATAAGCTAGTTTATAATGTAGTTAAAGATAAGGAGGTATTAAATATTTATTATAATATAGATAAAGATGAGGAAAAAATAATATCTACTGGATATGATAATCTATTTTTATATAAAGATAATATTCTTCTTTACAAGAGTAATTATTCTGAAGAGAGTTATGATGTTTATAATATTGTAAATGATAAAACTGACAGCATAGGAAAATTTAAAAATACAAAGTTTGATAATAAATATGTAAAATCAGGAAAATATATATATTCAACTATTAATAGATCTAAATATATGAATTTAGAAGATTTTAAACTAACATTTATTAAAGATGAATCAATAAATGCTATTCTAAATAACATTATTATTTATACTGATAATATTACAAAAGAAATAAATTTAAAAACTTTATAGGAAAATTTATCATATTAATCTTTAAATTTATATTATTTCTTGATAAGATAGACATATGTATTTTATAAATATACAAAGGAGTAATAAACATGATAAATAGAGAAAGAGTTTTGGATAGATTTATCAAATATATTCAAATTTCAAGTGAAAGTAAAAATGAAAAAGTTTTTAGTGAAAAACTTACAGAAGATTTAAAGAAAATTGGACTAGAAGTTTTTAGAGATAATGCAGGAGAGATTATTGGTGGAACAACTGGTAATATAATAGCTAAATTAAAAGGAGATGAATCAAGAGAGCCTTTACTATTTAGTTGTCATATGGATACAGTTACACCTGGGAACAATATAAAGCCTATAATAAAGGATAATATTATATATTCAGATGGAACAACGATTTTAGGTGGAGACGATAAGGCTGGTATTGCATCTTTAATAGAAGCTTTAATTAGCATTAAAGAAGAGCAAACTACTCATCCTACTATAGAAGTCATATTCACAATAGCTGAAGAAATTGGATTATGTGGTTCTAAAAATCTTGATTATTCAAAAATAGAATCAAAAAGAGGATTTGTTTTAGACACTAGTGGTGAGATTGGAACAATTGTAAATAAAGGGCCTGCGCAAGATAAAATTGATATTATAATAAAAGGAAAGCCAGCACATGCTGGAGTTGCACCTGAAAATGGAATTAGTGCTATTAATGTGGCTAGTAAAGCTATTGCAACAATGAATCTTTTAAGAATAGATGAAGATACAACAGCTAATATAGGAACAATTAAAGGGGGAACAGCTACTAATATAGTTTGTCCTAAGGTAATTATAGAAGCAGAAGCTAGAAGTACAAAGATAGATAAATTAGATCAACAAACAAAACACATGGTAGATACATTTAATAAAATTTGTGATGAAGAAAATGCTGAATGTAAAATAGAAGTAACTAGAGTATATGGTCAATTTGTTGTAGATGAAGATGATGATATAATAAAGTTAGCTTCAAAATCATTTGAGAATTTAGGATATAAAGTTGAAATTAAATCTTCTGGTGGTGGAAGTGATACTAATATATTAAATTGTAACGGAATTAAATCAGTTAATCTTGCTATAGGTGAAAGAAGCCCTCATACATTAGAGGAACATTATTATATAGATGATTTAGTAAAGGTAAGTAAATTCATTTGTGAGATAATAAAAAATGCATAGGCGTCAATGAATAAAAAAACTGAGGTTTAAATACTTCAGTTTTTTTATTATAGATTTATAAATTTATTTTAGATAATTATATTTGTAGTGAATAGGATAGATTATTAAGTCAATAATTAATAATAAATTTGAAAGGAGAATGATATGGAAATTAATAATTGTATTTTATGTAAAGGAACAGGTATTATTGAATGTGAATGTGTAGAATTCTTTAGTAAACTAGATAACTGTCCAGTTTGTAATGGAGAAGGAGAACACTATTGTCCTATTTGTAGTGATTTGTCAGAATAAAATTTATATAAAATAAAAAACTGTGCTATACACAGTTTTTTTCTATATCTCCATCCCATGATAACATTCCTCCACGAACATTAACACCACTTTTTATATCTAAATCATCTAATAGAGATACTGCATGAGCACTTCTATTTCCACTTTTACATATAAAATAAATTGGTTTATCAGATGGTAGCTCATCGCTATAGTCTTCTATATCTGATAGTGGTATATTTTTGGCAGATGGTATGTGTCCTAGGGCAAACTCTTCTTTTTCTCTTACATCAATTAATAATGTAGAAGGGTTATCTAATAATAACGCTTTTAATTTATTTGTTGATATTTGTTTCATAATTAAAATCTCCTTATTAAGTCTAATAATTTTTAATTATACCATATTATAAAAATTATAACTTTAAATTTCATTATATATAAATAAATTATTAGAAATAATCTTTGAATAGTTGCATTATTATGTAAAGTTATTATAAAATTATACTTATGAAAGAAAGTAAGGAGCTATAAGTTATAATGCAATATACATGTAAGAAAAATGAAGAATTAAATAAAGATATAAAAATACTAATAGAAGAATATATAAAAAAATATTTATGTGAAAATAATAATGCTCACTTATTTATAAGTGCAATTGACATATTAATTAAATTAAATGATATTGATATGAATAAAGGTAAGATTGAATCATGGGCATGTGGGATAGTACATGCTGTATGTAGTCTTAATAATTTAAATGTTAAAGTTGGAGATATTTATAGGTTCTTTAATGTTAGTAATAGTACTGGATTAAAAAGATCAAAAGTGATAAAAGAATTACTTATAAAGCATAATTATAATGAAAATAAAGATAAATTTAATAATAAAAATGAAATTAAAAACTATATAGAAGATATAAATTATATAAATGCACAAAAAAAGATAAAAGAAGCTTATGAACAAAAAAATTTCAGTAAAAAGGTTTCTTTGGCAAAAGAAGCATTAACTATTTGTAAGGATTGCTCAGATGCGTATATTATTCTTTCAAATGATAAAAGTTTAAATAATAAAGAAAAAGAACACCTATTGAGAAAAGCAGTAGAAGCATCAATAAATATATTAGAAATTTCAGATATAGAGGATTTACATAATGTTAAAAATTCAGTAAAAGAAATTAAGCCTTATTTAGGAGCTCAATATAGATTAGCAAATCATTTGTGGGCGAGTGGAAATAAAAAAGAGGCAGTAGATATATGTATGCATTTATTAGAATGTGATCCTAAAGATAGACTTATAATTAGAAGTATTTTATTAAGTTGGACATTACTTATAAATGATAATGATAAGACAAATATTATACTAAATAAGTATAATAATGATTATTTAACTGCAACAGCATATAGTAGAGCTTTATATTTGATAAAATGTGATGATATAGATAAAGGTAAAAGAGAGTTAAGAAAAGCTATAAGATATAACAGATTTGTAATACCTTATATATTAAAAATGAAGAGAATACCTAAAATATTACCTATAATAACTAGGTTTGGGTCAGAAGAGGAAGCAATACATTATATGTTATATGGATATGATGCATGGAGAAATGTTCCTAAAGCTATAGATATAGTAAAAGAAATATATAAAGAACTTAAAAAGGATTGGATTTAAATCTAATCCTTTTTAATATTTATAAAAAAATTATTTTTATAAAACTATATAAACTAATTTTATTAAGTTTATTTTTAAGTATTTAGAGATTATAAAATAACACGTAAATGCAAAAGATAAACTTAAATATTAGTATTTAGGAGGTTAAAAGTGGATTTTATAAAATCATATACACCTAAAACTTTAATAAAAAAATTATTCCTATTATATATTTTAAGTTTTTTTGATATTATATGTACATTGATTATTATAGAAGCAGAAGATTTTTTTGAATTTAATATAATTGTGAAAGATATTAGTTCAAAACCTTGTATTAGTT
>JBBVGE010000240.1:0-342 GCA_040144665.1 Clostridium perfringens | reverse complement strand
CTGAAATAGAGTCTAAGTATAAAGTTAAACTCTATATAAAAAAAGAATCTTATACAGATTGGCTTGGAATAAGTATGCTTGCAATACTTTCTCTTAAGGTGTTGCCTAATGAAAGTATATTAATTGGATCTAAAAATGAAGGAATGATTGAAAAGTTAGCTGTTCAATCTCTTCTTGAGTTTATTGATAAAAACATAAATAATCCCATTGAATCTGAAGATAGTGAAATAGATGAAATAATAGATGCTAGCATAGTAGCTAATGAACAGGTTCTTGAAAGTTTGCCAATAGGTATTGTTGTTATAGATATAGATCAAAATATAATAACAATTAATCAATATG
>JBBVGE010000239.1:0-223 GCA_040144665.1 Clostridium perfringens | reverse complement strand
TAAACCTGTAAGCTATGATTTATTAAACAAATGGGAAGCATGGAAAAGATGTGGATGTTTAGGATCAGAAATGGAAGGTGCAGCATTATTTATAGTAGGAAGCTATTTAAGAGTAAGAGTTGGAGCTGTTTTCCTAACTATAGCTAACCAAGAAAGACAAAAAGAAGGACTTGATAATCCTCAAGTACATGATACAGAACTTGCAATAAAAGCAGGAATAGAA
>JBBVGE010000238.1:0-23094 GCA_040144665.1 Clostridium perfringens | reverse complement strand
TAGGACTTGAACCCAGAACCAATGGTTTTGGAGACCACTACTCTACCAATTGAGCCATACCCCTTTAGGACAATACAATTATAATATATCTACAATAAAAAATCAATAATTTTATTTATTTTTATCTAGTAATCCATCTAATTGTTTTATGTTATATTCTATAACTTCTTGAATGTCCTTATTATCATTATAAGTATCTAATTTAACTACTTTAATACCTTTAACTTCATCCTTAGATTTACTATCTTGAACAAACACTATATCTTTGATGTCTAAGTTACTTTTCTTAGCATAATCTTCTATATCTTCTTTTTCAGGTAAAACTTTAAAATCTATACCTAATCCTTTAAAGAAATATTCTAATTTACTATCTTGTAATATGAATGTACGCTTAGTTAACTCTTTAGATTCTTTATCAAATGTGCTCTTTAATTCATCAATTTTCTTAACTAAATTATTATAATTTTCTTCATAATATTCTCTATTTGCAGGATCCTTCTCTTGAAGAGCTGACTTTGCATTATAAAGCAATATCTTATATTCTGGTATTCCTAGATAATAATATGGATTTTGTATATCTTTTCCGTCAACTTTATACTTTAATTCTCTTATTCCTCTTGATAGATTTATAACACCTAAACTACTTTTATCTAATTCATTTATCATGTTATTAACTGATGTACTTTCATTTCCAACTCCAAAATAAAAGAATAAATCCATATTGGATATGTTTTTTATAATATTTTCATCATATTTGTAATTCTTCATTTCATCAACACTATTAAACATATACTCTACATTATGTTTATCTCCAGCTAACATCTTAACTGTTTCATATTGTGGTTTATTTAATGTCATTATGTTTAAATACACATCCCTATTATTCTTATCACTATCAGATGTGTCCGCCATAAGAGTTTTCGAAACTCCACCAAGCCCTAAAAAAAACGCTGCCGTTATAATTAGCATTGCAGCTGTTAATTTCTTCATGGTTCCACCTCTTTATATACCTTCTAATTATAATATATATTCAATCTTTAAGTTATATTCTGTAAATATTTGTGTTATTCTATTTTACACTTTTTATTTTTATAATGCAATTACTTTTATATTACATTTACTTTAGTTTTACTTTTCTTTTTTTAAATTTTTGGATAGAATATATAGATAAGCTAGATTTAGCGAAAGGAGGAATTTTAAAATGGAATTTGAAGTTAATAGTATTAAAGAAACTACAAGCCTTGGTATAGCTTTAGGTAAGCTTTTAAATCCTGGTGATATCATTTGTTTAACTGGTGATTTAGGTACAGGAAAAACTCATATCACAAAAGGAATATCACAAGGTCTTGGTATAACTGATAACATTACAAGTCCAACATTTACTATTGTTAATGAATATGATTCAGGAAGACTTAAATTATATCATTTTGATGTTTATAGAGTTAGTGACCCTGATGAAATCTATGCAATAGGTTTTGATGATTATATATTTGGAGATGGCGTTTCAATAATTGAATGGGCAAATTATATAGAAGAAATTTTACCTAGTGATTATCTACATATATACATAAAAAAAGATTTAACTAAAGGAGAAAATTATAGAAAAATAATAGTTACTCCTTATGGTGAAAAATATAGTTATGTGAAGGAGCTGACTTTATGCTAATTTTAAGTGTCGATTCATCTTCAAAATGTGCTACAGCTGCACTACTTAAAGATGATTTACTTTTAGCAGAATATACATTAAATAATAAAAGAGAACATTCTGTTCTTCTTATGGGAATTATAGAAAAATTATTAGATGACTCAGGAATCTCAATTGATGACGTGGACGGTTTTGTTGTCTCAAAAGGTCCTGGTTCATTTACTGGACTTCGTATAGGAATGGCTACAATAAAAGGTCTTAGCTTTGGTAGCAATAAACCATACGTTAGTGTATCTACTCTTGAAGGACTAGCTGCTTCTATTTCATCTTTCGATGGTATCATATGTCCAATAATGGATGCATTAAGAGAAAATGTTTATACAGCTATTTACAGAAATAATAATGGTAAACTTGAAACAATAGTTGATTGTACTTCAATGGATCTTTCCGATCTTAAAGAGAAACTTAATGAGCTTGATGAAAAAGTCATGTTTACAGGTGATGGAGTTTATAAACATAAGTATTATTTAGTAGAAAATATTAAAAATTCTTCATTTGCTCCAATTCATCTTAATACAGTAAAGGCATCACAAATTGGTGAAATAGGATTAAATCTTCTTAAAAATGGAATTAGAGATGATGACAACTCTTCTCCTTTATACTTAAAGAAACCTCAAGCAGTTAGAGAATTAGAAAAAAGGCTTCAAATGAATAATGGCGAATCTAATTCTTAAAAAATTAGACTTAGAAGATATAGATGGTCTTCATGAAGTAAGTTCTCTAAGTCTTAAAGAAAGTTGGAGCTTAGATGCTATAAGAAAAGAATTATCTAATAAATTCGCAAGATATGTTGTATGTAAAGAGGATAATAAAGTTGTTGGCTTTGCAGGGGCATGGCTTATAGCTTCTGAAGGGCAAATTACAAATATAGCTGTTCATCCAGATTATAGAGGAAAAGGTATTGGAAAAAAACTTATGGAATCATTAATCTCTTCTTTAAAAGAAGAAGAGTGCATTGCAATAACATTAGAGGTTAGAGAATCTAATAAAGTTGCTAAGAATCTTTATAAAAGTTTTGGCTTTTTAAGTGAAGGTATAAGAAAAAATTTCTATGAAGATAATAAAGAAGATGCAAATATAATGTGGTTACGTAACATTTAATAATAAACAAAAAGTTAGCAGTATAATTTAGTATACTACTAACTTTTTTTATTAAATTATCTTTTATAATAATTTAAAATATCCTAAGCTATTTTATGTTTGCTACTGCTTCCAAAGTTTGGCTCAACCTTAAATATAGCAACTGACACCTTTTTGTATATAGCATATGTCAAACCAGATACTATAATCCCTTTTATCGCATTAAAAGGTAATAATCCTATGGTTACATATTTCATAAGCTCTGCTGGCTCCATCTTCATACCATACACTGGTAATAAGAAGTATATATTAGCTATAATTGCCACAATTTCCATTACGATTATTCCAAATATCATTCCTAATATAGCACTTTTCTTTGACTTATTTTTCCAATAAATAAATGCTGCTGGCGCTACAAATGATGCTCCAACTATAAAGTTTGCGACCTCTCCAACTCCACCAGTTGAGCTACCACTTAATAAGAAATTCATTGTAACCTTTAAAAACTCTATCAAAACACCTGCAAGTGGTCCAAATGCAAATGCTCCCATAAGTGCTGGTACATCACTTATATCCATTTTAAGCCATGGAAATATCGGTATTACAGGAAACTCAATAAACATAAGTATAAAAGCAATACCTGTTAATAATGAGATTTTTACCATTTTGTTTAGATTTGATGTCATTTATAATTCCTCCCCCAAATTATCTCCTTTTGGTGGGTAAGTATTAGTAATTATAATTTAGAAATAAAAAACCCTAATATACTTATAAGTATATCAGGGCATATAACTTCTATATTAAAACACTAATATTTTACCTTCTTTCATCCAGACTATACTGTCGGCTTCGGAATCTAACCGAATCATGCTAAAAATTTAGCTCGCGGGCTTTACCGCCGGTGGGGAATCTCGCCCCGCCCTGAAGATATATTAATTTAATTTACAAGTAAATAATATCACTGTAGTTATAAAATTGTCAATAAATTTTATACTATAATTTTACTTTTTATCTTGATATTATATTCTTTAAGTAGTAAAATTTAATTAAGTAATTACTTAACTAAAAAGATAGAGGTACCTATGAATAATATAGTTAAACTTTTTAAAGCACTAGGGGATGAAACTAGATTAAAAATTCTATTCTTACTAGCTAGAAAAAATGTATGTGCTAAAGGTATATCTAGGCATCTCGGTATATCAGAAGCTGCTGTTTCTCAGCATATTAAAGTATTAAAGGATTCTGGTATTATATTAGGTCATAAAAAAGGTTATTTTATTCACTACTCAGTTAATAATGAAATTTTAGATGATTTAATTCATTTTGCAGATAGTCTAAAAGACCCTGATATAGTTATATTAAATAATCTTAACTCCTTAGACTTTAGATGTGAGAGAAAAGAAAATTGCTCTAAAAGATGCAATAAATTAAATTGTGAAAGGGGACATTAAAATGAAAATTTGTATTCCTGTAAAAGAAAATAACGGCTTAGAAAGTATTCCTTATAATCACTTTGGTTCTGCCCCATTTTTCTTAGTAGTAGATACTAAAACAAATGATGTTACTGCTATAAATAACGGAGATTTAAACCATGAGCATGGTAAATGCCAACCAATAAAAGCTATAGGTGGCGCTGATATAGATGTAGTACTTGTCCTTGGTATTGGTGCTGGTGCTATTAATAAATTAAATTCTATGGGGGTTAATGTATTTAAAGCAAATCCTACTTCATTAAAAGAAAATGTAAGTCTTTTTAATGATAATAAATTACTTGAATTTAGCCCTTCAAACTCATGTACTGGCCATAACTGTGGTCATCATTAATTAAAAGTAAAAGAACGAAAATGAATCACTTTTAGTTTCATTTCCGTTCTTTTATTTATATTATGATTTATTTTGTAGCAAATATATAATCGTCTATATATTCACCTATTCTATCTTTTAGTAATTCTTTAGCTGAAAGTTCTAAAACTCCATCTCTTACCTTCTTATACTGAGTATGCATAAATTGACTTACTAACGTTATTGGAATATCTACTTTACTTAAATTATCAAGCATTTTATCTAATGCAAAATTAACATCTTCTCTTGGCATATAGTATCTACATCTATCTGATAAACTATATCTCCTATCAAATTTAATTTTCTCACTACTTCCTGAATAGTGCTTCTCCCAATCCTTTGGATCTTTTATCATATTAAATTCTAATACATCCATAAATCTTGATAATTCTAAATCAGGATTATACTTTAAAAGTTCATTTTCCATGGCATTTAAAGCAAATGCTCCTTCTCTAAATCCAAAAGTTAAAGCTGGTCCTACTTTTAGAATTATATAACCATCTTCCACCATTTCCTTTAATGCCTTTGGAGTTTGATAATCTGTAGAATGAGCTTCAAATGCTAAATTTTCATAATCTTTTAATGCCTCTGTTAACTCTTTTGCATTATCCCTATTGTATCCCCATACATGATCACTACTGAATTCAACTCCTGGTTGTACAACAACTCCAACTACATAATCCCAAGCTTCCTCTAGTCCTTCATTCTTAAATGATTCTTTAAAAGTCTCTACTGTATTTTTAAAGTTTGAAACCTTAGTTACTGATATTCCCTCTTCTTCCTCTTCCTCAGCTTGTGCTCCTCCTGGTATTGGAACTTCACTTCCAATTACATATACAGGGTGTATAGCATCCTTATTTTCTTCTAGCAACTCTTTATAAGCATCTTCACAAACTTTGCAAAGTGTCGCAGCTCTTTTTGATATTATCTCATCTCCAAAATTTCCAGATTCTAAGTCACCTTTTATAGGCATACTTGTATCTAAATGAATCTTAGTAAACCCTGCAAGTACATACTCTCTAACTAATTTTTTTGAATTTTCCATAGCTTCTTCAGGATCTAATTTAGTCCATGTAAGTGGTCCTAAATGATCTCCCCCTAAAATAATTCTATCTTTTGGAAAATTATTAACTTCTGCTAGTTTATAAATATAATCAACATAATCTTTAGGCTTCATACCTGTATATCCACCAAACTGATCTACTTGATTTGCAGTTGATTCAATTAGAAGATGCATATTAGTATCTTTTAATCTACTCATTGCGGCTTCAATAACATACTGATTTGAGCAGCACACAGAAAATATCCCTACATTTTCTCCACTTTTATATCTTTTTACTATTTCATAAATATGGTTTTTCATTTCTTTCACCTCTTTAATTAGACTTTATTAATTAAGCTCTATTATTACTTCCACATACCATTATTTTGTGCTTAACTATGGCTTTCATAGCTTCTTTACCAGGTGTCATATATTTTCTTGGATCATTAGCTTCTGGGTTATCTATAAAATATTTCTTTACAGCATCTGAGAAAGGTATTTTTAAATCAGTTGCTACATTCACTTTGCATATACCTAACGATATAGCTTTCTTTACTAATTCATCTGGCACATCTGATGCACCGTGTAGTACTAAAGGTACATCTACCTTTTCTCTAATTTCTTTTAATCTATCAAAATCAAGTTTAGCTCTACCTTTATATAATCCGTGAGCTGTTCCAATAGCAACTGCTAATGAATCTATACCTGTTTTCTCTACAAAATCTTTTGCTTGATCTGGATTTGTATACATAGCATCTTTTTCATCTACAACAAGATCATCTTCTTGTCCACCTAATCGTCCAAGCTCAGCTTCAACTGTTGCATCAAATTTATGTGCATAATCTACAACTTCTTTTACTATCTTCACATTATTTTCATAGCTTTCATGAGATGCATCAATCATCGTTGATTTAAATCCAATATCAACATAATGTTTTATTGCCTCTACATCTTCAAAGTGATCTAAATGTATTGCAATTGGTATATCATATTTTTTTGCAGCAACTTCAGCCATACTTACAATATACTCTCCACCAGCATATGAAATAGTTGATGGCGTACCAGCTAATATAACTGGTGATCTAAGTTCTGCTGCTGTCTCAATAACAACTTGTAGCGTTTCTAAATTATGAATATTAAATGCAGGTACTGCATATCCTTCTCTTTGTGCTTTCTTTAACATTTCTCTAGTTGATAAAATATTTCCCATTTTAGTTACCCTCTTCCCGTATTTTTTAAATTCCATCTAATTCTTCTACATCTTCATCTTCTTCTAAATTCTTAAGTTCAAAAGCTTTTATTGAACTTATTCCTGAATTTATTGAAAACTCTACTAAATCATTTACTCCCATTCCATCTCTACAAAGCGATGTCTCAAGTATCATTCCTAAATTAGTTCCTGAAATAACTCTTATATTATTAGATAGCTTTTGACTAAGCATAACTGACACTTTAAATGGTGATCCTCCAGCTAAATCTGAAAGAACAAGTACTTCTTCACAAGAAAGCTTCTCTATAGCTTCTTGAAGTTTAATTTCTAAGCTTTCAGTACTATCATCAGCTGTAAAGTCTACCCCTAATAATTTTTCTTGTTCTCCAGCTATTAAATTAAGTGAACTTAATATTCCTGATGCAAAATTTCCATGTCCCGTTACTATTATTCCAACCATAAGAAATCTCCTCTCATAACTAATTATTTATTATATGGATGTATTATTACCCCTTTAACTACTCTATTAACAGTTCCATCTGGTCTTGGATTATCTGGTGAAATACCAAGATGTAATGAACTAAATAGTCCAAACATTTGTCCAAATAACATATAGTTAAATACTGTATAAACCTCTGGAACTTCTTGTCCATCTATTTCTAAATACTTATCACAAAGTGAATTTAGTTCATCATTCTTTTTATAACTTATAACAGCTAATTTATGATTTCCTACATCACCATGTATCTCTTTAATTAAATCCATATCGTATAGATTTGTATGCTCATTAATTGAATTCATAAATATAACTAATGTATTATCATTTATTATTGATTTTGGACCATGTCTAAATCCAAGAACTGATTCACAAACAGTTACTGTTCTTCCACTAGTTAATTCTAAATTCTTAAGGGCCATCTCTTGGCATAAGCCTTTTAATGCTCCTGATCCTAAATAAACAACTCTCTCACAATTTAAATCTACTAATTCTTTTACCTCATTCCATTTATTATCTAAAATTGAATCTGCCTGATCTGATACTCTATCTACATACTTTTTATTTTCTTCTAAATTCTTAATATCAAATGTTAAAAGTGTTGCAAGTAACATACAACTAAAGGAACTTGTCATAGCAAAGCTTTTATCATTAGATTCCTTTGGCATAAGAATACAAAGAGCATTATCATTTTCTAATGATTTCTTAGCAAGTTCTCCTTTTTCATTACACGTAATTACCAGTTGTGCTATATCTTTAACGTTATCTTGGAATATATCATAGGCTCCAACACTTTCAGGACTATTTCCTGATCTTGCATATGATACTAATATTGTTTTAGTATCCTCTTCTATAAACTCATGTGGATTTGATACTAAATCAGTTGTAGCTATAGCTTCAACTCTTAAATTTAACTTTTTTGCAAGATGAAGATAAACTGAATCTCCAACATAATCTGAAGTACCAGCACCAGTTAATACTATTCTAGTATTACTAGTTATATTCTTATTTAAAAATTCTTCTATTTTATTTTTATTCTCATTTATTATTTTATATGTCTCTCTCCATAGATTTGGTTGCTGCCTAATTTCAGTTCCAGTAAACTCA
This sequence comes from Clostridium perfringens, assembly GCA_040144665.1. GTDB lineage: Bacteria > Bacillota > Clostridia > Clostridiales > Clostridiaceae > Clostridium > Clostridium perfringens_A. The sequence continues at coordinate 14,612 of JBBVGE010000238.1, read as the reverse complement.
GCTCCTAATTCTTTTAATCTTTCTTCTGTAAATCCAAAAATCATTTTATACCCTCCTCAAACTGTTAATGTTGTCATTACCAGTAGTTTTAAAATTTTTTATATTAATTTTATTTTTTTATAATCTAATTATTTTTTAACTGAACTCTATATTTGAATTTGTCGCCTCTAGCTATTCCAACAGTATACTCTATAAGTTTACTATTTTCATAAGTATATCTTTCTATCTTTAAGCTAGGTGCTCCTTCATGAATTTCTAAGTATATACTTTCAAGTTTATTTGTAAGAATAGGTTCAAAGTATTCTTCTGCAAATGTTAACTTTGTGTTATACTCCTCCGTCAAAACATCATACATAGGTGTTCCCTCTAATTGATCCTTTGATAATCCTTCAAATCTTGTAAAAGGTAAATATGTTATTTCATACATCATTGGCAAATTATCTGCTTTTCTAATTCTTATGATCTTATAAATTAAATCTTCTTCACTTACATTAAATTTGCTTGCTAGCTTCTCACCTGACTGTATAATCTCAAAACCAACTATTTGTGATGAAGGTTCCTTTCCAATCTTTTTCATTTCCTCTGTAAAAGAATAGAATGAAACTAAATCTTGATTTACTCTTTTTGGAGCAACAAATGTTCCTTTGCCATGTACCTTATATATATATCCATCTCTTTCAAGTTCATCTAAAGCTTGTCTTACCGTTGTTCTACTTACATCATAAATCTCACAAATCTCTCTCTCTGAAAGTAATTGCTCATTTTCTTTTAAGCTTTTATTGATCTTTTCTATCAATATATCCATAAGCTGTAAGTACAACGGGATTCTAGAGTTTTTATCTATAACCTTCACTTGTCATTACCACCCTATTGTTTTATTAAACTAATTATAAACTATATTGAAAAAATACTAATTTAATTCTTTCTTCTATTTCATTATAATCACTCTATACCATATTATGCAAGAAAAATTTTATATATTCTACAAACTTGTAATTACCACATATATTTTTAATATATCTTAAATTTAAAAGAGCTTAAACAATATTGCTTAAGCTCTTATCTTAATTAAATATTTATATTTTCTATTTTATAATACTCCAAGCCATTTTCCCGCTACACCTATAACAACTGTTGCAAGTATTAATATTATTGGAGAATGTCCTTTCTTAAGTAATTTATACATTAAGAAAGTATATAATAAAGGTAAAAGATTTGGCATTACTGCATCTAGAACACCTTCTTGAAGTTTTACTTCCGCTTGACCTGCTGTTATAACCCAAGTAGTCTTTAAATTAACCATTGAAGCTATAAGTCCACCAACAACTGTTAATCCTACAATTGAAGCAGCATGTGATATCTTCTTAGTTTGTTCTCTTAAATTAACTATAGCTTTAACACCTGTATTATAACCATAATTCATTAAGAAGAATCTTAAGAAGAAATGTAGTGCATTAAATAATAGTAAGAATACTATTGGCCCTGCAACATTACCTTCATTTGCAAGAGATGCTCCTATACCAACACATATAGGAAGGGCTGTTAACCAGAATAACGCATCCCCTATTCCTCCTAAAGGTCCCATAGTCGCAACCTTTATAGCTCTTATTGTATTTCTATCCTCTTTGCTCTCTTCCATTGCTATTACTAATCCCATAATAAATGTAACTAAAAATGGATGAGTATTAAAGAATTCTAAGTGATCTTTCATAGAATCTGAAAGGTCTTTTTTGTTTGTGTGTATCTTTTTAAGTCCTGGTAATAAACCATATAACCATCCACAAGCCTGCATTCTTTCGTAGTTAAATGATGCTTGAAGGAATAATGACTTCCAAGCCATTTTATTTAAGTCCTTTTTAGTTATTACCTTATCAGTACTAGCATTTTTATATCCTAAACTTGAATCAACATTTGAACTTACATTTTTATATTCTACTTTAGATGCCATCTTCATATTCCTCCTTTGCTACAATTACTTCTTTTTGATTACTCTTTGCATAATAATCATAAAGTGCTATACATAATCCAATTAAAGCAAGAGCTAATATTGGAATATTAAAATAAGTTACTAATAAGAATCCCCCTATTAAGAAAGCTACATATTCTTTCTTAAGCATTATCTTAAGTAGCATTGCAAATCCAATAGCAGGCATAATCCCACCAGCTACTGATAATCCATCTATTATAGTTGATGGAATCATAGCAACTATATCAGCTGCTTTGTCTGAACCAAAGTATATTGGCAAGAATGCACATATGAAATATGATATAAATAATACTACCATACCAAAGTAATTAATTTTATTTATTCCATTGGTATTAGCCTCTTCAGCATATTTATCCGCCTTATGCATTACTGGTGAAAATACCGTAAATAATAAAGTTATTCCAGCTTGTGCAGCTACTGCAAATGGTACTGCTATCCCAACTGCAGCTTGAGGATCAAGCTTACCTATAATAGCAACACTTGTTCCAATTATCCCTCCAATAACAACATTTGGTGGTTGTGCACCAGCAAGTGGCACCATCCCCATAAATACAACTTCTAAAGCAGCTCCTACAATAAGTCCAGTTGTCATATCACCAAGTATAAGTCCTACGATTGGTCCCGTTACTATCGGTCTGTGTATATGTGTTAATCCATCGAACATGTCAATACCAGCAATACCAGCCCAGATAGCGATTAATAACGCTTCTACTAACATTTAGTTTCTCCTCCCTTTTTAATAAATTTTGATAAATATATGAATTAATATAAAATGAAAACAAATTAAACAAACTTCTCTATGTCTACATCTACTCTTTCATCAGGAACTCTTCTAACTTCAACCTTTACTCCCTTATCTATTATTTTTCTTATAGTCTTTTTATCATCTTCATCTAATGAAACTGTTGATGATATTTGTTCTTTTCCTTCACTAAAATGCATATTACCGATATTTAATTTATCTATAGGAACTCCACCTTCAATTAGTCTTAAAGCATCCTGTGGTGTTCTACAAACTAAAAATATTTTTTGTCTATCTGCTGCTTTATGAATTATTTTTATAGTTTTATCAATAGTAAAGAATCTTGTTTGAATAACATCTGGTAATACCATTTCCATTAAATTTTGTTGTACTGGATCATTTGCAACTTCATCATTTGCAACTAATATTAAATTAGCTCCTAAATGATTTACCCAAGTTACTCCAACTTGTCCATGAATTAAACGATTATCTACTCTTGTTAATAATATATTTGGCATAATACCCCTCCCATTAAATATATCAATTTAAAATTTTTACATATTTGTTATTTATTAGTGGTAGGAACCACTATGTTTTTAGTGTAAATGTTTTCCATTTTAGTGTCAATATTTATTTGTAAAATTTTTAAGTATTGTTAAATTTTATATTAACTTTTCTTTTACACTATTATACTTATTTGATATGTAATTTAATTATTACTAAAATAAAAAAGATGCACTAAAAATAGCACATCTTTTTCATAACTTTATTATTGATTTCCTATAACCTTATTACTTCTAAAGAAAATTTTATAACTTATAAGAGTTAGTAATGATATAATAATTAAAAACAATGTAGTAAATTCAACAGATATAAGTGTCATAAGACCCATATATAAAATTAGACTTGAGAAAAATATAATCCCAAGTGTAAGCAAGTTAATATTTTTTTGCAATCCATTTATTATGTCCATCATTTCTTTTTCTTTAAGCTCTTGCCCCTCATATTTTTTAGCAAGAATAGTTGGAATTATTCCTCCTATTATTTTTTTACTTATTAAATCACAGATAAATATAATGAATACGCCAATAATTGAAATAGTGAATATGTCGAATGTTGAAATTTCTACTGGTAATAACATCTCTACTAATTTAAAAGCTAAAAATAACGTCCCTCCAACCAAAGAAATTATAGGCAGAGTAACTATCATCATCATACTAGTAAACTTTAAATTAGCTTTAAACCCATTATTTTTATTGAAGCTAAAGCTAAATACTAACATAGATACAAATGTAATAATCAATAATAAAATAATAATTGCTAAATACTTCATTCTAATCATCCCTTTCTATAGTTTTATAATTAATAAATATTATATCACCAATTTTTACCATTATTCAAGTAATCGTTTTTATTAAAAATATAAAAGGTACCTATATAATTATATAGATACCTTTTTCAAAATATTAGTTTATAATTTTATTAATATGTATACCTAATCTACTTCTTTCATAGAAAGGGATATTCTTTTTCTCTTTTCATCAACTTCTAGTATTCTAACCTTTATAACATCTCCAACTTTAACTATATCAAGAGGATGCTTTACAAATCTATCTGCCATTTGGCTCTTATGAACTAATCCATCTTGATGTACTCCAATATCAACAAAAGCACCAAAATCTGAAACATTTCTAACTGTTCCCATAAGTGTCATTCCTGATTTTAAATCTTTTAAATCTATAACACCTGTTTTAAGTATAGGTTTTGGCATATCTTCTCTTGGATCTCTACCTGGTTTTTGTAATTCTTTTATTATATCTTTTAAAGTAAGCTCACCAACTTCTAATTCTTTAGATAAATTACTTATCCCTTTTAACTTCACTCTATCTTCTATATCTATCAAGTTTTTATTTTTTAAGTCATCCATAGTATATCCTAGAATTTCTATAAGCTTCTTAGCTGCGTCATATGATTCTGGATGGACTGAAGTATTATCTAGTGGATTCTTACTTTCCATAACTCTTAAGAAACCAGCACATTGTTCAAAAGCTTTTTGACCTAATCTCTTAACTTTTAAAAGTTCTTTTCTTGTTTTAAATTCTCCGTTTTCTTCTCTATAAGCTACTATGTTATCGGCAATACTAGCATTTATACCAGATATATGTGTTAAAAGACTTGGAGTAGCTGTATTTAAATCAACCCCAACTTTATTAACTGAGTCTTCTACAACACCATTTAATGATTCCTCTAATCTTTTTTGAGTTACATCATGTTGGTATTGTCCAACTCCTATGGCCTTTGGATCTATCTTAACAAGTTCTGCTAATGGATCTTGTAATCTTCTACCTATTGATATAGCTCCTCTTACAGTAACATCTAAATCTGGATATTCTTTTGTAGCAAGTTTTGATGCTGAATATACTGAAGCTCCAGCTTCTGATACAATTACATAAGCTATTTCTTTTCCTGTCTCTTCTTTTATCTCTTTAATCATTTCTCCTATAACTTCTTCTGATTCTCTTGAAGCCGTTCCATTACCTAAAGAAATTACATCAACATCATACTTATTTATAAGTTCTTTTAATTTATTTTTAGTTCCTTGAACATCATTTTTAGGTGCTGTTGGATATACAGCCGTGTTTTCTAAGAATTTACCTGTACTATCTAATATTGCAATCTTACAGCCTGTTCTAAATCCAGGGTCAAATCCCATAACAACTTTACCCTTAATAGGAGCTTGAAGTAATAGTGCTTTAAGATTTTCCTTAAATATGTTTATTGCTCCTTCTTCCCCCTTATCAGTAAGTTCACTTCTGATTTCTCTTTCAATTGAAGGATATATAAGTCTTTTTAAAGAATCTTTTATAGATTCTTTTAGTAATTCATCAGTTTCTTTATTTCCCTTTAATAAATTATTTTCTAGATAACTTATTATTTTATCTTCATTTGATACTACTTTAACTGAAAGCACCTTTTCTTTTTCTCCTCTATTTATAGCAAGTATTCTATGTGGAGGTATCTTTTTAACTTCTTCACTGTAATCATAATACATTTCAAAAGGAGTTGGTTCTGTACTATCACCTTTAGTTTCAATTAATCCTTCATTAAACACAAAGTTTCTTATCCACTTTCTATATTTTGCTTCATCAGAAACAGTTTCTGCAATTATATCTAATGCACCTTTAATTGCATCTTCTCCGCTCTCTACTCCCTTTTCCTTATCTATAAACTTCTTAGCTTCTTCATTTATGTTACCTTTAAAAGTTCCACTTAATATAAGTTCTCCAAGTGGCTTTAATCCTTTTTCTAATGCAATAGTTGCCCTTGTTCTCTTTTTAGGTTTAAAAGGTCTATATATATCTTCAACTTCTGTTAATGTTTCAGCTTTTTGAAGAGCGATACTTATCTCTTCTGTAAGGTTTCCTTGTTCATCTATAATCTTAATTACCGCTTCTTTTCTATCTTCTAAATTTCTTAAATATGTTAACCTTTCTTCTAAGTTTCTTAAAACTTCATCAGAAAGTCCACCTGTCATTTCTTTTCTATATCTTGCAATGAAAGGAACAGTATTTCCTCCATCCAATAATTCAACAACATTATTAATTACATTTAATTTAAGTCCAAGCTCTTTAGCTAATCTCTCATTGATATTCATCCTAAAACCTCCAAAATTAGTTATATCTTTTATTATACCCTTCTTCACTACTTGGATAAACTTTTTTGGGTTATTTTGCTTATTAATTCTTTATTACATATTGTAATTATGTTAAGTTCTAGTATAATTTTAGTTGTAAATATTTTCCAATAAAGGTGGTTTTGCTATGAATAAATATATAGAAAAATTAATTTCCCTATTGTTAGTAGTTCTTATCTTACTCCTAACATTCAATCACTTTAAAATAATACAATTTTCTAAAGTCTTAAAAGATTCATTTTCATTTATAACACTAATTTTAATCATAATTTCATCAGTTACAGTAATCAACGGAAAGAAAGCAGGCATATATAAATTTATAAATTATATAATTCTAATTAGCGCTGTATTTGGCGGAATCCATATAGTCATTAACTCAAAATTAAATTTAAGCGTATATATATGTATTTTATTTACTCTATCATATGCTATTGTAGATATGCTATATAAAAAAGCTTAACTTAAACATAACTTCTTTTAATCATAATCATTATAAAAACATAATAAACTTAAGTATAACAATTAATTATAGGAGAAGTTAATGAAATCTAAAATATATAAAATTTGTACAATTATTTCTGCAATAATATTTATTTTTTTCTTAGTTCTTAGATGTACTCTTCATCACTTTAGTTCAACTGATGTAAAAGATGATATAGCTTTTTTATCTTCTGAACAATTTAATGGTAGGCTATGTGGAACTAACGAAAATGAACAGGTTACAAATTATATAGCTGAAGAATTTAAAAAATTAAAACTTAAACCTTTAGATAAAGATTATACTGAAGGGTTTCAAGTTGTAGCTCCATTTAAAAATAATGAAGTTCCAACACTTGAAATAAAGAAAGATGATACTACTATAAAAAAATTTAATTATGGTACAGATTTTAAAGAAGACATGCTTAATTTTAAAGTTTCAGATGTTATACTTTCTTCTGAGGATAATTTAAACATATTTCCATCTTCTATATCTTTTAAGAAGGGTGGAGATTTATTCTTGCTTTATGTAAGTAAAGAAGATAATTTTAAATTTAGAAGTTCTTTTGTACATGAATCTCCAGTATCTTTTGCCATAGCAATTACAAAGGATACATATAATGAAATAGTTTCTAGTATTAAGAATAATTATGAGATATCAATCTCACTTCCTTATACTTTAAAAACAACTGAAGTTTACAATGTAGCTGGTAAAATTGAGGGCAAGGATAGTAATAATCCGCCACTTATACTTACAGCCCATTTTGATCATATGGGATCTGATTGCTTAGATAATATATATGCAGGCGCTCTTGATAATGCCTCTGGTGCATCATTCTTATTAGAACTTGCTCGTTATTTATCAACTCTACCAAAACCTAATAGAGATATTATTTTTGTTGGATTAAACGGAGAAGAATTTGGACTTATAGGGTCTAATAAATTTGCATCAAAATATAAAGATACCCTAAAAGATGCTAAGGTTATAAATTTTGATATGATTGGTGCTCCAGACTATCCTGTAACATTTATGCGAGGCGAAAAATCTCTTAATGTCGAATCAAAACTTCTTAATGATCTTGAAAGTATTTGCAAAGAATTAGGTTTAGAATCTAATACTAAGTATGAAGATTCTAGTGATCATGCTAGTTTTATTAATAATGGATTTGATTCTCTTACCATTTCCCATAGCGATGTAAGTAGAATTCATACTCCAGATGATAGGATAGACTTTATTTCTGAAGATGCTATATCCTCTGCTTATGAATTATGCAATAAATATATTATTAATAATACTTATAATCCAATTATAAAGATACTGTTTAGTGATATAATTCATGCAGCTTCATTTATTATATTCTTAATGCTTATTGGCTACCCAATTTTAAAAAAGATAGATATGCATAAAAGAGCTAAGTAAATTTTAATTAAAAAAGACTGTGCTTTAAGTTAGCCAATTAAACTAACTCTAACACAGCCTTTTTTAAATTATCATTTTACAAATTACTAAATTTAAATATAATAAGCTATATCTTCTATGCTATATTTATAATTATTAGCTAATTCCTCTAATGTAATTGAGTCAAAGTACTCGTTAATTTTTTTGTTTATAACATTCCAAAGATTTTCATAAAGATATTCTGAAAGTTGATTATTATCTTTTTCATTATCTATTAAAACTAATTTTCCTTCAAGACTTCTTAAAATTTCACCAATAGTAATAGTTTTAGCATCTCTTGTTAAAAAATATCCTCCTTGCGGCCCTTTTTTTCCTTCTATTATTCCATCTTTTCTTAAAGAAGAAAATATTTGCTCTAGATATTTTTCTGATATATCCTGTCTTTTTGATACAGATTTTAAAGTTACTGTTTCACAAGGGGAGTACATATATATATCTATCAATGCTTTTAACCCATATCTTCCTTTTGTTGAAATTTTCATATAATCACCATTCCTTAAAAGCTATTTACTTTAATTGTTTCCATGGTTACTATTCTCTCTATAAAAAATATTTTTGTCAATAGCTTTAAAACTATTTCCTATAGTTATGGCTGTAATCATGCCTCCATTTACGGTAAGCATTATACGTCCCATATTAAGTATTGAGTATATAGTCTCAATACTTAATACTATTTCTTAATTTATTTAAATATATTAGAGACATAGTTATTAATCAACTAATTTAAATTGATTAGTAACTATGTCTCTAATATTTGTATATAAGTAAAATCTAACTTTTAATAGTGTCATAAGTTACACAAACGGGCTTTCCACTCTTTGGTTCTTCTATTATTTGTGCATCTATATTAAATATTTCTCTAAGATTTTCGTTTGTCATAACTTCTTTAGGTGTTCCTTCGCATACAACTTTTCCTTTTTTTACACCTATCATATGATCAGCAAACCTTGCAGCATTATTAAGTTCATGTATTACCATAACAATTGTTCTGCCTTGCTTTTTATTTAATTCCTCTAGTAATTTTAATATTTCTAATTGATGAGCTAAGTCTAAATATGTAGTTGGTTCATCTAATAATAATATATCAGTTTCTTGAGCCAAAGCCATAGCTATCCACGCCCTTTGCCTTTGTCCTCCTGACAGTGCATCTATAGTTCTGTCTTTAAACTCTGATATGCCAGTGACTTCTAATGCCCATTTTACTATATCATAGTCTTCTTTATTTAAAGTTCCAAATCCATTTTTATGTGGAAATCTACCATAAGCTATAAGTTCTTCTACTGTTAATCCATCTGGTGCTTTCGGACTTTGTGGTAATACAGCCATTTTTTTTGCAAGCTCTTTTGAGCTTTGCTTATTTATTTCAGTTCCATCTATATATATTTCACCGCTTTTAGGCTTTAGTATCCTTGCTAATGTTTTTAATATAGTAGATTTACCACATCCATTCGCTCCTATAATTGTAGTTATCTTTCCTTCTGGTATATTTAAGTTTAAATCTTTTACTATATCTATGCTTCCATATGAAATATTTAAATCTTTTGTACTTATTAAGCTCATATGTGTGTAATTCTCCTTTCAATATCTTAAATCTAATCAACTAGCATTAAATAAATGAAATATGGTACCCCTATTACAGAAATTACTATTCCAACTGGAATTTCCATAGGTGCTAGTAAATTTCTTGATATTGTATCAGCAATTAATATAATTACTGTTCCAATAAGTGCTGATATAGGAATTAAATTTTTGTGCCTAGGTCCTACTAATCTCCTAGCTATATGTGGTGCAATTAATCCTAAAAATGAAATACTTCCTGCTACTGAAGTTGCAACTCCAGCTAAAATCACTGAATATATAAGAAGTTTTCTTCTCTCCTTTTCAACTACAATTCCAAGACCTGTAGATATTTCATCTCCTAGATTTAAGACATCTAAATATCTTGATTTATATATGACTATAGCAGTAAATATTAATATAAATGGTGCTACTGCAATTACATACTTCCAACTAGTACCCCATATACTCCCTGAAGTCCAAGCCATTACTCTATTAAATTCTTGTGTTGTAAACTTTAATTGGAATATAGTAAGTAATGATGTAAAAGCTATATTTATCCCTATACCTATAAGAAGTAATCTTGATGATTCTATACCTTTTTTCCATGATAGAATATAAATTAAAAACGCTCCAAAGATAGCTCCTAATAATGCAACAATAGGCATAGTAAATATAGTTAAGTCGCTTATTCCATCATATACATTTCCATTCATAAAGTATATATACATTACAACAAATAGTGCTGCACCTGAATTTATACCAAGTATACCTGAATCAGCTAAATCATTTTTTGTTACACATTGAAGTATTGCTCCAGCTGTTGATAATGCTGTTCCAACTAGTACGGCTATTATTATTCTTGGTAATCTTATATTTAGAATTACAATCTCAGTGCTTTTTGTTCCTTGTCCAATTAATGTTTTAATTACATCTAATGCACCTACTTTAAAGGATCCAATGTTTAAACTAACTAAAATAGTTGTTATTATTAACCCTAGCAATACCACCGCTATAAGGAGTGTCTTATTCTTCTTTAAAACATTCATAAATTACTTTTTCTCCTTTCTAACTAGATATATAAATATTGGCACACCTATAAGTGCTGTAAGTGAACCAATTGGAGTTTCATAAGGTGGATTTATCATTCTCGCTATAATATCACTGTAAACTAATAAAACTCCTCCTAAGATTAGAGAACCAGGTATTATATATTTATAATCAGATCCAACTATTCCTTTTACTATTTGAGGAACTATAAGTCCTACAAATACAATATTTCCAGCAATTGATACTGAAGCACCTGTTAAAACAATTACTATAAATATAGATAAACCTCTGATTAAATTAGTTTTTTGACCAAGTCCTATAGCAACTTCTTCTCCAAGGCTTAAAATTGTTATTTTAGGTGCCATTATTATTGCAGCAGCTACTCCAATTACTCCAACTATAAATAATAATTGTACTCCTTCCCACTTAGCACTTACTAATCCTCCTGATATCCAAAAGCTTAGTTCTTTAGATAAATTAAAATACATAGCTATTCCTGTTGCTAAAGAAATTAGTAATGTTCCAAGTGCTGTTCCTGCAAGGGCAAGCTTTACTGGATCTATCTTTTTATTTACTCTAGAACTTATAAAATATACTAAAATTCCACTTATACTTGCTCCTAAAAATGCAAATATTATAAGTCCAAAACTACCTATTATGATACTCGGCATAACTTTTTGTAATACAAGTGCGATTGCTATAGTAAAGGTAGCTCCTTGAGTAATCCCCATTATTGATGGATCTGCTATTGGGTTCCTAGTTACCCCTTGCATTATTGCTCCAGAAACGCCTAAAAAACCTCCAACTAATGCCGCTGCAATAGCTCTAGGTATTCTTACATCTCTAACTATAGTTATATTTACATCATTTGAATTTTCAAATAAGCTCTTTATTATAGTCTGTATACTTATTTCTTTTGCTCCCATTGATATAGACAATCCTATCCCAAGTATTAGTATTATTATTGCTAAAATCATAAATAAGTAAATTCTAGTTTTTCTCTTTGAATTGCCCAAAACCTTTCCGCCTCCTAGTACAAATAAAATAATAGGTGTGAAAATATGTTTATATCACACCTATTAATGACAAACTATTTTATTAGTTCACTTTTAATTGATTCTAATAACATTTCTCTTCCAATTGGGTTGTATGCTTGGCTAAAGAATGGACTAGAGTTAAGTATAGTTACATTTCCTTCTTTTACAGCTCTTGTACTATTCCATATCTTGCTTTTAGCTAAATCCTTCTTATCCGCTTCTGTTGCAATAACTACAATGTGATCAGCATCTATCTTAGTTAGACCTTCCATTGTTAAAGTAGGTAATGTTATGCTATCTTGCTTTGGCATATTAGCTGGTTTTGCAAGTCCCATATCATCAAACATTATTGATCCTATTCCTGCATTACTGAATACCATAAATTGTCCTGAAGTTGATAGTAATGGTAGGTAAGTTTGATTCTTATTTTTAGCCTTAATTTCTTCTCCAACCTTTTTAGCTTTTTCATCATAGCTTGCAAGCCACTTATTAGCTACATCTTCTTCATCAAATATCTTTGACACATCTATTAATTTATCTCTCCAGTCATTTGCATAATCTTTCATCATAACAACTGGTGCTATATCTTTTAATTGATCATATATCTTTTCTTGTCTTTGACTCATTATTATTAAATCTGGATTAGTGCTTAAAATTGCTTCCATATCCATAGTATCCATCATTGAATGACCTACTACCTTTGCATTTCCAAGTTTATCTTTTATGTATGATGGTACATTTTTAGTATCATATGAATCTACGTTAGCTGTACCTACTGGAGTATGTCCTAATATAATTAATTCCTCACTACTTCCTGATATATCTACTATACGCTTAGGATCTTTAGGAATTTCAACATCTCCCTTAACTGAACTTACAGTTCTAGTTTCATTCTTATCTTTAGATTCTGAATCATTGCTAGAACATCCAACAAAAATTCCGAAAGTTAACATCATTGTTGTAATTAATAATAAAGATTTTAATTTTCTCATATCGCTCTCCTTAAATTTATCATCATATGTGACTTATCGATAATAATTATCAATTTCTTTTGCAATTTGATTTTATTATATATATAAACCATAGTCAATACGTTTTTGACAAAATTTTAATAGTATATTTTTACAACTAAAAATTTATAAAATATGTACATTTTAAAATAGTTAACAAAATAAGATTTAATTAATACCCATATTAATATATAATGTATTTAATATTTAATAATATAATCTAAAAAAAGGTGCAAAATAAATGACAAAACAAACACACTCATCTGGGGGATTTTTAATTGCTCTCATTACATTAAATGTATTTATAACAAAATATTTGATTCACTATAATATTAGTTATGCTTTGCTATCATTAGTAATTTACTTCTATACTTCTCATATTGGATCGCTATTTCCTGATATAGATATGAAAAGTTCTTTTATTAGTAAAAGACATCCTTTTATCTCTAAGATTTTTGGGAAACGCTGTAGACATAGAGGTTTCACACATAGTTTATTAGCTATGCTTATTTTATATATAATTTTTAAGCTATTTATAATTATAAGTAATGATAATATTATAATTATAAGTATGTGTTATGGATTTTTTATAGGTTATGCTTCACATTTAATTTTAGATTTACTTACAAAAGAAGGAATTGAATTATTATATCCTTGCAAAGCTAATCTTAATATATTTTTTATTAAAACTAACTCTAATGGTGAAAAGCATTTTAATAGATTTTTAAAATTTATAATTTCACTTTACATATTATATAATATATATTTAATAGCTAATAATGTATTTCATCTAGATATATTAAACTACTTGAATTTAAATAACTTTGGAAAATAAATGAGCTTAAATGCCCATTTATTATAATTTCTATACTTTTACATATTGCAATATTTTTACTTAATATTCATTTTATTATTACACTTATGTTCATATTAGTACAATATAATAATGTTATTATATTGTACTAATATGGAGAGAATTTATATGCAACAATTTTTATCAGCTTTTATTTTATCATCATCATCTAATTTGGATACTTTTACTGTATCTCTATCTTATGGTATCCATAAAATAAAATTACCTTTTTCAAGCAATATGATAATTACTGCAATAACATCAATTGGAACTTTCCTATCCATGTTATTTGGTAGCTTTTTAGCAACTATTTTACCTTATAGTATTTCTAACTTTATTGGAGGTATATCATTAGTTTTAATAGGAATTTGGTTTTTAATAAGTGGTATTAAAAATAAAAAATCGAGTGCTTTATTAAATTCTAAATTTAATAAACCTAGAGCTATTAAACTAAAAGAAACTATTCCACTTGCTTTTTCCCTTACACTAAATAATTTAGGAGTGGGGATTTCTGCAAGTATTACAGGAATAAGTATTTTTTATTCAACACTTTTTACGTTTATTGTGACTTCAGTAAGTATCGTTTTAGGGGCATAGCTTGGCAATAGTTTTCTTGGAAAACTCCTTGGCAAATATGCATCCCTTACGTCTAGTTTACTTCTTATTATATTAGGAATGTATGAAAGTTTTTCCTAATATTATAATTTAATAAAAGACCTAAAATTATAAATTTATAATTTTAGGTC
>JBBVGE010000237.1:0-258 GCA_040144665.1 Clostridium perfringens | reverse complement strand
TACCAATCCCATTATGGTTAAAATAGCAAAATCTAAAATCACAGTACTTACTAAAGGTCCTGCTATAGCTTCCCTATACCCTGATATAGCATAAGTAAATGGGAAAGTTGGTTGAATTATTCTAAAGAATAATGGATCTACTTGTATAGGATATGATCCACCACTACCTGCTAATTGTAAAACCATAAGTATAATAGCTAAGGCTTTACCTAGGTTTCCAAAGACAGACATAAGCGTAAATACAATTATAGTGAACAC
>JBBVGE010000236.1:0-218 GCA_040144665.1 Clostridium perfringens | reverse complement strand
CGGGGGGAGCTATAGTAGCTCTAGTATTAGCTTTAGTAATAACGTTGCCATTAAGTAGCTTTTTAAGTGGCTTAAATGAAATGTTAGGACCTATTGTGTCAGTTATCATAAACATAATAGCTATGGTTATAGGAGCTGATATAGCTGTTAAGAAAAGAGAAGATATTACAGGATACTTTGAGAATTTTAGAAAAAATCAATCTAAAGAAAAGAAAACA
>JBBVGE010000235.1:0-57391 GCA_040144665.1 Clostridium perfringens | reverse complement strand
ATATATACTAGTGTATATACACTAGTATATATTCATGTATAAAGGGGGATTGAAAATGAATAATAAGATAAGACAAATGGTGTATGCAGCACTTTTAACTGCACTCGCAATTATAATTCCAATACAATTTGGATTTTTAAAGGTTTATATACCTCCGTTTAGCGCTACACTTGCGGCACATGTTCCTATGTTTATTGCTATACTTATATCACCTATGGTTGCTATAGTTACAGGTATAGGATCAACTTTAGGTTTTTTTATAGCTGGGATGCCAATGCCTGTAGTACTTAGAGCAGCTACTCATATAATAGTCGGATATGTTGGGGCTAAATTTATTCAAAAAAATAAATCATACTTAAAGATGTCATTATTTACGTCTGTGATACATGGTGGTTTAGAGGCTATAGTTGTAATACCTTTTATAGGATTTGATATATATCAATTGCTAATAGTAACTGGTGTTGGAGCAGTATTACATCATTTAGTTGATAGTTCTATGGGATATGCTTTGGTAAACGTAATGGCAAAATCTAGACATAAAGATATATACACATTATTTGATAACATACAAGTTAATAAGAGAGTTAAAGCATAAGTATAAAGAATAAAAGGTAGGAATAATAATCATAGATTATTATTCCTACCTTTTTGATTCATAGAAAATATACAATATGTTTTGGATTTATTTATAGTGGGTGGATATAATAATATGGTAAAAAAGTTAAATTTAAGTATATATGAGGAGGTAAAAGCTATGAAAAAAGTAATAGCTTTAATTATTTTATGTATTACAGTTGGAGGTTCAATTAGTGTATATGCATTTGAAAAAAGAGATATAAAATTAAAAAATGAAGATAACATATTAATTTCTAAATTAAAATTTAATATTAATGATAAAGGTAATATGCAGGGTCTTACTTATAATAACAATATATTTTATGTTGGATTTGATAGAAAAAATAGTAATGGAGAAATAATTGCTTACGATAATAATGGAAATGAAGTTAAAAGAAGTGGATTAATAAAGATAGGTCATGCTGCAGGATTAGCGTACAGAACTAAAAATAATAGTATATATGTTGCTAATGGTGGAGGGAAAAATAAAACTCATATATATGAAGTTAAAATGAATGGAGATAAGGCATATATAAGTAAAGATTTAGATTATAGTAAACTTGGTAATTCAGGATTAGTAGCAATAGATAATGATAACGATAAGCTTATAATACATACAGCGGAAAATGATCATGGAAATCATATAATATCAATATGTGATTTTAATGGGAAAGTAGAAAAGCAAATAAATATAAAAAATCAAGGAATACCTCAAGGATTAGAGTATTACAAGGGATATATAATTTTATATACAAATAATAAAATTACTTTTATAGATTCTAAAAGTGGAGAGATAACAAAAACATATAAAATAAAAGAAAAAGGTGAGAGCGAAGGTATAACTATATTCACTGAAGATAATAAAGTAGGATTAGCTTATGGATACAATGGTAATAATAGAATATACACAACAGATATAGAGGAATGAAATAGATGATTTAAAATAAATTCACTTTAAACCACACTATATTTAAGTATATAATATATACTAAGTGTTTTTATCTAAAAATTCTAAACTAAGAATTCTAAACTAAAAATTAAGAGGTATTTATTGTGAGTAGTAACGGATTAAAAGAAGAGAAAATTATACTAGAAGAAAAAAGAAAGCTTATAGATGAAGAGCTTATAGAAAAAGAAGAATATGTTAAGCAAGTAACAGGGAAATTTACAGAGCTTAGTAAAGCATTAAAGGGTAAATATAACTTTGAAAAAGAATCCATTGAGAAAGCTATGAATTTAGCTAAAAGTGATATAGAGAAGTATGAAGAGGCGTATAATAACCCTTACTTTGGTAGAGTTGATTTTAGAGAAAAAAGATCGGCTGAAATTGAAAATATTTATATTGGAAAGCATGGAATAAGTAGTTCGAAAAATGGTGAAGAAATTGTAATTGATTGGAGAGCTCCAGTCGCTGATCTTTATTATAGTGGTACAGGGGGAGAGGCTTATTATAAGGCACCTGCGGGTATTATTGATGGTGAGCTTTCATTAAAGAGAAAGTTTTTGTTTGATGAAAGTGGAAACATTGAAAGAGTTTTTGATGAAAGTATAAATGAACTTATGATAAATGGCGAAGAAGGACAAGGATTAGTTGATGAATTTCTTAAGATAAACCTTGAAGAGAGTAGAGGTAAAAAACTTAAAGAAGTTGTAGCAACAATTCAGAAAGAGCAAAATGACATTATAAGATGGCCAAGAAATCTTCCTATAATAGTTCAAGGATCAGCAGGATCAGGTAAGACAACAATAGCTCTTCATAGACTTGCTTATCTTATTTATAGATATAAAGAAAATATGAGTGGGGAAGATATATTAGTACTTGCTCCAAATAAACTATTCCTAGATTATATATCAGATATTTTGCCAAGTCTTGGAGCACATGAAGTAAAACAAAGTACATTTGAAGAAATAGCTAAGACAAAAGCTAAGCTAAAAGGAAAAATATATAATAAAGACGAAAAGCTAAAAGCTATAATGGAAGAGACAGATTCAAAAAAGAAAAAATTAATTGTAAATTCAGCTAAAATAAGAGGATCACTAATATTTAAAACAATGTTAGATAGATATGTTACTTTAGTAGAGAGTAGAGCATTAGAGATTAAGAATATAGAAGCTTTAGGACAAGTGCTGTTTACAAGAAAAGAAATAATGAGATTATACTTAAAAGATTTAAAATCTTACCCTATAAATAAAAGAAAAGATGAAATAAAAAGATATTTAAATTTAAAACTTAAAGAAAAAATTGAAGTCGTTCTTGAGAGAGTAAATATAGAATGGGATGCTAAGATAAGAGAAATAAAAATAAATGAAGAGGATTCAGAAGAGAGAAGAAAGAAGCTTATAGAAGCTTATGATGAGAGAGATTCTATAAAAGATGGAATTAAAAAGAACTCTAAAACTATTATAAATGATTATTTTAAGGCATGGAGAGGAATAAATCCAAGTGATATTTATAGAGGTTTCTATAATGATGAAGATTTATTTGAAATTTCAACAGATGGTAAAATTCCAGAGTCTCTTGCTAAATTTATGAAGGATGAATTTAATAATAGAGATAAAGAAGGGTATATAGACGAAGATGATTTAGCAGCACTTTTATATATAAGAGTGTTATTAGAGGGAATAGATGATTCAGAAAAGTTTAAACATATAGTAGTAGATGAAGCGCAAGATTATAGTCCTTTTCAAGTTTATTTAGTTAATGAACTAGCTAGAGGAAATTCATTGACTTTAGTTGGAGATTTAGCTCAAGGAATATATTATTATAAAGGACTTAAAAATTGGGAGGATATAACTAAGGGGTTATTTAACGGAAAAGCAACATTTATAAGCTTAAGTCAAAGTTATCGTTCAACAGTAGAAATTATAGATTTTGCAAAGGGTGCATTAAAAGCTCAAAATCTAGGGCTAAATGATGCAAAGCCAGTTTTAAGACATGGGGAAGAACCAAAGATATTAAAAATAGAAGGTGAAAGTGAAGTAGCTAAAACTATAGAAGGTATAATAGATAAAGTTATAGAATCTGGTAAGAGTAGTGTAGCCATAATAACAAAGGATTCAAAAGAGGCTGAGCGTATAGAAAAACTTTTAAAGAGAAAATGTAAATATAAATTCCAAAGAATAAAGGGAAAAGAAAAAGAAGCCAAAGCAGATAATGTAGTTATTCCATCTTATCTAACAAAGGGATTAGAGTTTGATTGTAGTATAATTTATAATCCAAATGATAATATTTATAATAAGGATAGTATATTAGATCAAAGATTGTTATATGTATCACTTACAAGAGCACTTCATAGTGAGTATATTATAGCCTTAGATGAAGTAACTTCATTAATAAATTAAAAAATAGACTAATAAAAATACTACAAATACTATTTAAATAATTAAAAAGGGTTAAAATAAAAATGTTTTGGCCCTTTTTTAAAATTACCTATATTAGGTTTGTGTTTATAAGAATTTATATTTATAATAGGAAAAGAATAAATATTAGGAGGCGTACAGATGGAAGAAAAGGAAATAATGTCTTTTAGAGATGAAGATGGTAATAAAGTAGATTTTGAAGCAGTAGCTAGAATATTTCTTGAAGAAAAAGAATATCTTTTATTAACACCAGTTGAAGAAGAAGCAGAGGATATGTTCATATTTAGAATAGATAAGGTTGATGATAAGGAAGAATTAAACCTTGTTGAAGATGATAAAGAATTTTTAGCAGTAAAGAAAGAATATAAAAAGCTTTTATACTAAAAGGAGAGTTGTAGAGATGAATGCTTTTGATATCATTGAGATATTAGAGGAAAATGGATTAACTGAAATCCAAGAAGTATTAGTTGAAAGTGATAGAGTAGTATTAGAATTTTTCTATGATTTTGATAGAGAAGAACTTAATGCTGCAAAGGCTTATGCAAATGAAGAAAGTGATCTTGAAGAAGGTAGCGATGAATGGAATAGAGATTGGTTTATACCATATCTATTAGATATTGCTAAAGATAATATTGAGAGCACTATTGAAGAGATAAATGATGAGCTTGAGTTAGAAGGTATGGCCCATGAGTTAAATATAGATTGTAATAATAAAGATTATATAAAATTTATTTCAGCATTTTGTACAGAAGATTGCGATGTAGAGCTAGAAATGTTGTTAAACGATTACCTGTAGGCGATTAAAGGGTTTTATTGACGTTTTTTTACTATTAATAAATACTTGAAATGATAAAAAAATATGTTATAATAAAATCATAACATTCCTGAGATGTTCGCCAAGCTTATCATATTCAACCTACATATGATATTCGGGATTTGCAATAATATTAGTAATGTCGGGCTCCAAGCTTTTGCTTCATTTGTGACAGGAGATGACAGAGATGATATGAGCGAAGCCCACCTGCGAGGCGCAGGTTTTGAATATATAGGCAAACGGCATGTTGGGATGATATATTTGTAAAATTAATACCTCTTTTCAGAGGTATTTTTTTTTATACAAATAGGTAATTTAAGCAGCCAACCTATCAAAGTTTTTAATAGTGGTATTTGCTTTCTTGTGAAGCTTATACAAACGCATCTGATAACGGCTTACATATCCATCTAAGTTTTGAGAAAGCATAACCATGAACCTATTAGAAGGTTTAATAAATTTTAATAATATATTTAATAGAAGTTTTCTATTTTTAATTTTCTTTCGCATTCTTTTAACTGTCATAACGCACACCTCACTTTGTAAAATTAATAATTTTATAGTCATATTATACCATTTATAGTAAATTTGTAAAACTTATTTGCGATACAAAAAGTGACAAAAAATGTAATTTCAGTAGGCTTAAAAGGGTGATAAATATATATATAGAAGTTATTTTGTAGATATTTATTATTTATTTGTCATATTAAGTTGTATAAAAAAAGTAATAAATGTTAACAAGATGTTGAAAAGATGAAATCATTGATGATTAAAGTTGATTATACAAGGAATTATAGGTAAAATAAATATAAGAAAAAAATTGTAACTTAGAATAAGGAGTATTAATATGGACAACAAGAAAAATAATATAGATGAAATGAGTATAGATGAAGTAACTTTAAAAATAAATGAATTATATAAAAAGAGTAAAGAAGAAGGATTAACAGATGAAGAAAAAGAACTTCAACAAAAGTTAAGACAAAGATATATAGATAGTGTAAAGAGAAACTTTAAGGCTCAACTTGCGGGTATAAAGCCAAACAAAAAGAAATAATAAAGGGTGGTTAGGTATGGCAGTAACTGTTGAAAAGTTAATTAAAGATTTTGAATTAGAGATATTAGTAGAAGGTAATGCAGGAGAAAAAATAAACGTAAGTGATGTTAATAGACCAGGACTTCAGTTATCTGGTTTTTATAATTATTTTACCCCAGAGAGAATACAAGTTATAGGTAAAGCTGAATGGAGCTTTTTAGATGATATGCAAGTTGAGATAAGACAAAAGAGATTAAAAAAGTATTTCAGCTTTGATATGAAGTGTGTAATTATAACAAGAGATCTTGTTCCACATGAAGAACTGATAAAATATGCAGAAAAGCAAAAGGTTTGGGTATTAAGAAGTAATTTAGTTACAACTAATTTTATTAGTAAGTTAACTATGTATATGTCTGACAAGCTTGCTCCAGAAACTAGATTACATGGTGTGCTAGTAGACGTTTACGGTATAGGAATATTAATAACTGGTGAAAGTGGAATTGGCAAAAGTGAAGTTGCACTTGAACTTATAAAAAGAGGGCATAGACTAGTAACAGATGATGCTGTTGACATAAAAGAAATTGATGGAGAACTTATTGGATCTTCTCCTAAGATAACAATAGGTATGTTAGAAGTTAGAGGGATTGGAATAATTGATGTATCTGCATTATATGGATTAAGTTCAGTGCTTCAACAAAAAGATATCAAGCTTGTTATGCATTTTGAGCATTGGAAAGATGAAGGAGATTATGACAGGCTTGGGACAAATTATGAATATATGGATATTTTAGGGGCGCCTGTTAGGAAACTAACTGTTCCTATAAGGCCAGGTAGAAATATCGCAGTAATCATAGAAGCGGCTGCTGTAAACTTTAGATATTCATTAATGTCTAATGAAACACCTGTTGATATTATAGAAAGTAGAATAAATCAAATAAGCGATAATTAAAAAGCGAGTATTAATTCTATTAATAGCTAATAATATATTATAAAAGATAAAAAGGGAGGCTGTAATATGTCAAAAAACGCTTGGGAAAAGTATGATGAAAAAGGAATAAAGGAAATTTTTGATTTTAATGAAGGATATAAAAACTTTATATCAAAATGTAAGACTGAAAGAGAATGTGTTGTAGAATCAATTAGAATAGCAAAAGAACACGGCTTTAAGGATTTAGATGAAGTGATTAAATTAAATGAAACATTAAAACCTGGAGATAAAGTTTATGCAAATAACATGGGGAAGGCATTAGCTTTATTTGTAATAGGTGAAGAAAGCATGGAAAAAGGTCTTAAAATATTAGGTGCTCATATTGATTCACCAAGATTAGACTTAAAACAAAATCCATTATATGAAGATACTGATTTAGCGTTCTTAGATACTCATTATTATGGTGGAATTAAGAAATATCAATGGGTAACACTTCCACTTGCCCTTCATGGTGTTGTTGTTAAAAAAGATAGAAGTAAGATTGATATAGTAGTAGGTGAAGATGATAATGATCCAGTTGTTGGAATATCAGATCTTTTAGTTCATTTAGCAGCTAATCAAATGGATAAAAAAGCAGCAAAAGTTATTGAAGGTGAAGACTTAAATGTTTTAATTGGAAGTATGCCTTTAAATGGAGAAGAAAAAGATGCTGTAAAAGCTAATATACTTAAAATATTAAAAGAAAAGTATAATTTTGAGGAAGAGGACTTCTTATCAGCTGAAATTGAGGTTGTACCAGCAGGACGTGCTAGAGATTATGGATTAGATAGAAGCATGGTAATGGGATATGGCCAAGATGATAGGGTATGCTCATACACTTCATTAATTGCTATAACAGAAATGGAAAAAGTAGATAAAACTTGTGTATGTTTACTTGTTGATAAGGAAGAAGTAGGAAGTATTGGTGCAACAGGAATGCAATCTAAATTCTTTGAAAATATAGTAGCAGAGGTTATGGATAGAGCATCTGATTACTCAGACATAAAATTAAGAAGATGTTTAACTAACTCAAAGATGCTTTCATCTGATGTTAGTGCAGCATTTGATCCAAATTATCCTTCAGTTATGGAAAAGAAAAATTCAGCATACTTTGGAAATGGAATAGTATTTAATAAATATACTGGTGCTAGAGGAAAGTCCGGATGTAATGATGCAAATGCAGAATACATGGCAGAACTTAGAGCTATGATGGAAAAGCACGATGTATCATTCCAAACAGCAGAACTTGGTAAGGTTGATCAAGGTGGCGGTGGAACAATCGCTTATATTTTAGCACAATACAATATGGAAGTAATAGACTGTGGAGTAGCACTGCAAAATATGCATGCACCATGGGAAGTTGCATCAAAAGTTGATGTTTTTGAAACTAAAAAAGGATATATTGCTTTTTTAAAGGAAGCTTAAATAAGATAAAATAAAGGAACTATTATATAAAATAGTTCCTTTATTTTATATATAGTAACATATGTAATGTAAAATCATATAATATAACACAAGGAAGGTGATATATTATGATAGATGCATCACGCTTTAAGAATTATGGATTATGGGTTTCTATTGCAGCATTAATTCCTATGGTCTTACAAGGATTTGGAGTTAATATACTACCAGATAACTATCAAGAAATAGTTAATGCTATACTTTCTATTCTAGTAATGGCTGGAATATTAAGTAATCCAACAACTAGTTGTAAATGGTATGTTGATGATAAAAATAAGAATAAAGAAGAAAATAAATTACAATAAATAAAAAATAAATTACAATGAGATCCTAAATTGTATCCTTATTAATAAAAAGAGCGCCTAATTATATAGGCGCTTATATTTATATATTTAATTTATCTAATAGGACATCTAAGTAATTTTTATCTAAAGACATATCTCCAATATCTCCATGGCGCTTATCGTTTATAAAATCACCATGACAGTCTGAACCTGCAGTTACCAAAAGATTATGTTCTCTTGCAAAATCTAATAAGAATTTTTCATCCTCTTTTGAATTTAAGAAATATACAGCTTCAATGCCATCTAAATCAAATTTTAAAAAATCTTCTAATGGAGAATTTTTAATTAATATAGGATGAGCTAAAATTACAATAGCATTAAATTTATGAAGTATATCTATACCTTCTTGAATTGTTATTTTATTAGTTGGAACATAAGCAGGTTTATCTTTCCCTATAAAATTATCAAATATATAATCTTGTGTATATGGATATCCAGCATCCATTATAGCTTTTGCTATATGTGGTCTTGCAATTACACTTTCACCATATTTTAAAACATTTTTAAAATCTATTTTTATCTCAAATATATCATTTAGCTTTTCAATCATTTTTTCAGCTCTTAAAACTCTTCTTCTTTTTATAGAATCTAATATTTCAAGAAACTCCTCTGACTTATAACTATTATCTTTGAAAAAACCTAACAAATGAATACTTTCGTTATTATGATTACATGAAAATTCTATGCCTGGTATTAGTTTTATATTTTTAATTTTTGCTTCGTCTATTGCTTCAGGAAGGCCATTTACAGTATCATGATCGGTTATTGCAAGTATTGACACTCCATTTTTATATGCTCTATCTACTACATCTTTTGGACTAATTATTCCATCAGATGCACTTGTGTGTACGTGAAAATCAACCTTTGTCATGGAAAACTTCAACTCCTTTCTTACTCTAATATATTTTTTAAGAGAAAAAGCTATGATATAATTTAAATATTATAAGTATTTTAGCACAATAGAGGAGTTTATGTAATAAATTTTGGTTAGAAGAGGAACAAAATTATGTTAATAATGATAGATAATTATGATTCATTTGTTTACAATTTAGTAAGATATTTTAATGAATTAAAAGAAGAAATAATAGTATATAGAAATGATGAAATTACTGAAGAGATTATAAATAAAATTAATCCTGACGGAATAGTAATATCGCCAGGACCTAAAAGCCCAAAGGAAGCAGGGGAAGTATTAAATATAATAGATAAATTTAAAAGTAAAATTCCTATATTAGGCATATGTCTTGGACATCAGAGTATAGGATATTACTTTGGAGGAGAAATTGTAAAAGGAGAAAAACCTATGCATGGGAAAATATCTCCTATATTAAATAATGGACAAGGAATATTTAAAGGAATATCAAAGGAGATAAATGTAACAAGATATCATTCCTTAATAATAAAAAGAGAAAGTTTACCTCATGAACTTGAAATAACAGCTATAACTAAAGAAGGTGTAATTATGGGAATTAAGCATAAGAAATTTCCTATATATGGAGTTCAGTATCATCCAGAAGCAGTACTTACTGAAGAAGGGTATTCAGTTCTTAGAAACTTTATAAATATTTGTACAGAATGTAAGGAGAGAAAAAGAGATGCACTTTAAAATCAAAGAATTTACAACTAAGTTGTCTCCATTTGATATATATTCTATATTTAGTAATGAAGAAGATAGCGTATTCTTAGATAGTTCAAAGGAAGATGAAAATTTATCTAAGTATTCATTTATAGGAATAAATCCAGTTGAAAAGTTTGAAGTAATAGAAGGTAAATGTTATGTAAACTCAGTAGAAATTGAAAGTAAAGATGGATTTTTAGAGATAGAAAATAGAATAGAGAAATATAAATTAAATGTACAGAGTAATGTTCCCTTAATAGGTGGATATATTGGTTATATTTCTTATGATTCTGGAAGAATGATAGAAAAATTACCAAATACAGCCAAAGAGGATTTCGAAATTCCAGATATGAGATTTATATTATACAATAACATAATTATATTCGATTTGATAAATAAGAAATATTACATAACTTCTTTAGGATTAAAAAGCAAAGTTGATAAAAGTATAGATATTATAGAAAATAGAATATTAAAGGCTAAGCCTTCAGATAAGATAGATATTAGTAAAAGCAATACAGAATTTTATTCGAATTTTACAAAGGATGAATATATAAAAGCTGTAATAACTATGAAGGAATACATAAGAAATGGTGATATATATATTGCAAATATGACGCAAAGATTTTACTGTGAATGTACGGAGGAAGCTTTTAAAATATATTCAAAGCTTAGAAGTATAAATGAAGCACCATTCTCTGCATATTTAAACTATAAAGACTTTCAGGTTATAAGCTCTTCACCAGAAAGATTTATTCAAATAAAAGATAGAAAAGTAAGTACACGTCCTATAAAAGGAACTAGACCGAGAGGAAATAATAAAGAAGAAGATAATTATTATAGAAGAGAACTTCAAAATAGTGAAAAAGATAAATCAGAATTACTCATGATTGTTGATTTAGAAAGAAATGACTTAAGTAAAGTTTGTGCACCAGATTCTGTTGATGTTAGTGAATTATTTAAGATAGAAGAGTATGCAACAGTATTTCATTTAGTTTCAACTATAAATGGTGTATTAAAAGAAGATAGTTCAGCAGTAAAATGTATGAGAGAGGCATATCCTGGAGGTTCTATAACAGGAGCACCTAAAATAAGAGCAATGGAGATTATAGAAGAACTTGAAGGAATAAAAAGAAATATATATACAGGAAGTATAGGGTATTTTGATTTAAGAGGAAATAGTGATTTTAATATAGTCATAAGAACTATATTAAAAAAAGAAGATAAAGCATATTTTGGAGTTGGTGGTGGAATAACATGGGAATCTAATGAAGAAGAAGAATATGAAGAAACACTTCAAAAAGCGAAAGCACTTATGAGGATTCTATAATGAGAGAGATTATATTCTATAGTGATACTATAAAACTAGATAATGGAGTATTCTTCGGTCAAGGTGTATTTGAGACTATTCTTTTTGGAGAAGTTCCTTATTTTTTAGATTTTCATATTAATCGACTTAAAAATGCTATTAAAGTTTTGGAGATGAAACCTTTAATTGAAGAGAGAGAAATATTAAAATATATAAATAAATTATGCATTAAAAATAAAGTACTTAAAATAACAGTTACCGATAAAAATGTGATTCTAACAACAAGAGATAATATATATACAAAAGAAATGTATAGAAAAGGATTTTCATTAAAGATATCGAAAGTTTTAAGGAATTCAACATCTATACTTCCAAGGATAAAATCAACTAATTATATAGAAAATATATTAGAAAAAAGAAATGGAGCTAAGGAAGGGTATGATGATGTAGTATTTTTTAATGAAAAGGGATATTTATGTGAGACTTCAGTTTCAAATATCTTTTGTATAAAAGATGAAAATATTTATACTCCTTCTTGTTCTAATGGGCTATTAAATGGAACTATAAGAGATTGGGTTATAAAGAATTTTAATGTTATAGAATGTAATATTACAATAAAAGATTTAAAAAATATGGATGAAGTATTTGTAACTAATAGTTTAATTGGTATAATGAAAATTAAATCTATAGAGAAATTACAATTTAATACACATGTAATTACAAAAAGCATAAGCAATAAATATAAAGAACATATTAGCAGTAAAGATGGAGGGAAAAAGATAGATGATTAACAAAGAGAAGATAGTTGAAGGGGTAAAGCTTATATTAGAAGGGATTGGGGAAGATCCAAATAGAGAAGGTTTAATAGAAACACCAGATAGAATAGCAAGAATGTATGAAGAGATTTTTTCAGGTCTTAATAAAGATGCGAAAGAATATTTAAGCAAGGCATTTACGGTTTCAAGAGATGATTTAGTTATAGAAAAAGATATAGTATTCTATTCAATGTGTGAGCATCACTTAGTACCATTCTTTGGTAAGGCTCATATAGCTTATATACCAAATGGAAGAGTTGCAGGACTTTCAAAACTTGCAAGAACCGTAGAGATTCATGCTAAAAAACCTCAACTACAAGAAAAATTAACTTCTGAAATTGCAGATGATATTATGAATTATTTAGATGCAAAAGGAGTAGTTGTTATGATTGAAGGAGAACATACTTGTATGACTATGAGAGGTGTTAAAAAGCCAGGAACAAAAACTATAACAACAACTTATAGAGGAATTTGTGAAGAAGATAGAGGACTTAGAGGCGAAATACTTTCATTAATGAGATAGGGGCTAGTTTAATGGAAAAAGTAAATCAAATTTTAAATAATAAGACTTTTAAAAGTAATATGAAACTTATAGAAGAATTAGAGAAAGATAGAGAGTTTTGTAGGCATGGATTAGATCATAGTCTAGACCTTGCAAGGATTGCATATATAAAATCCCTTGAAGATAATATGGATATACAAAAAGAAGTGATTTATGCTGTGGCACTTTTACATGATATAGGAAGGGTGCTTCAGTATAAAGATGGAACGCCACATCATGAAGGGAGTGTAATTTTAGCAAAAAAGATATTAAAAGATACATCGTTTAATGATAATGAAAAATTATTAATAATAGATGGAATAGAAAATCATAGAAAAACTAATGATGAAAGCTCCTTTAATAAACTAATTCAAGATAGTGACAAGCTATCGAGAAATTGTTTTAGTTGTAAGAGTTATAATGAATGTTATTGGGATATTAATAAGAAAAATAATTTAATAAAGTATTAGTTTAAGGAGTGAATTAGTATGAAAATAGGAAATAGAGAGTTTAATATAGGTGAAAGAACTTATGTAATGGGAATATTAAATGTAACACCAGATTCTTTTTCAGATGGTGGGAAATTTAATACTATAGATGCAGCTGTTAAGAAAGTAGAAGAACTTATAAGAGATGGTGCTGATATTATAGATATTGGAGGAGAATCTACAAGACCTAACTTTGAAGTAGTACCTGCTGAAGATGAAATAGAAAGAGTTGTACCTATAATAAAAGCGATAAAAGAAAAATTTGATATACCAGTATCTATAGATACTTATAAAAGTACTACAGCAGAAGCGGCTATAAAAGCAGGCGCTGATATAATAAATGATGTTTGGGGATTTAAAAAAGACCCTAATATGGCAAGTGTTGCAGCAAAATACAATGTTCCTTGTATACTTATGCACAATAGAGAAGAAGATGAATATAAGGATTTAATGAAAGATGTTATATTCGATTTAATAGAAAGTATAAATATTGCCTTAGATGCTGGAGTATCAAGAGAGAATATTATTTTAGATCCAGGTATAGGATTTGCAAAAACATTAGAAGAAAATTTAATAGTTATGAATAATTTAGAGCTTATTAAGGGAATAGGATATCCGGTTCTTTTAGGTACATCAAGAAAAAGAATGATAGGGTTAACATTAGATTTACCAGTAGATGAAAGAGTAGAAGGAACTATAGCAACTACTGTTCTTGGAATAGTTAAAGGGTGTGAATTTATAAGAGTACATGATGTTTTAGAAAATAAGAGAGCCTGTGTTATGACAGATGCCATGTTAAAAGCTAGATAGAGAAGGGATACTTATGGATAAAATTTATTTAAAAGATGTTGAAATATTTGCAAATCACGGTGTCTTTGAAGAAGAAAAGACGTTAGGACAAAAATTTATATTTGATATTGAGTTAGAATTAGATCTTTCAAGAGCAGGGAAAACTGGTGACCTTAATTCCTCAGTTCATTATGGTGAATTAGTATATGCAGTGGAAAAGGTTGTATGTGAGAGAAGCTATGACCTTATAGAAACTGTTGGTGAGAGAGTAGCTGAATATATTTTAAAAGAATATAGAATGATAAAGAATGTTAAAGTTAAAGTTAAGAAGCCATGGGCACCTATAGGAAGACATTTAAATTATGCAGCTATTGAAATCAATAGAGGGTGGCATGAAGCGTATATTTCAATAGGAAGTAATATGGGAGATAAGGAAAATAATTTAAGAGAAGCTATAAATTATTTAGAAGATATAAATGGAGTTAATATAGACAAAGTTTCAAGCTTTATAAAGACAGAACCTTGGGGACTTAAAGAACAAGAAGAATTTCTGAATGGAGCTATTAAAATAATAACTATACTTTCTCCAAAAGAACTTATGGAATCACTTTTAAAGATTGAAGAAAAGATGAAGCGTGAGAGAATTATAAAGTGGGGTCCTAGAATAATAGACTTAGATATAATTTTTTATGATGATTTGGCAAGTGATGATGAGTATATCACTCTTCCTCATCCAAGGATGGAAGAGCGGGAATTTGTATTAAAGCCACTTGCTGAGATAGCGCCGAATAAGATACACCCATTATTAAATAAGAGAGTATTTAAAATACTTGAAGAATTAAATTAAAAAAGTAGGAGTGCAAATTAATTTTCGCACTCCTATTTTTTATGTTGCACATAACTACAAAAATCATATAGATTGAAATGAGTAGGAAGGTTACTCATATCAATTATGTCTTCACTATAATTACCATCCCATGGAGTAAGAGTAGAAATCTTATTATCATAAATCTTTATAATATATTTTTCATCAGAAAATTTAATTATAATTCTAAATTTTTCTTTATTCTTAGGAGTATATTCATCTAAAAAATTTTCATCAGATAAATTACCTAGAAAGTCTTTTAATATCCCTAAATCTTCTTTATCAACTGGAAAATACTTATAAAGATTGGTATCAAATACTTGTAAAGTATAATCTAAATTATTTGATAAATTTTCTTTAATTTTTTCTGTGTAATAACTTTTTGAAGGACTTTGCTCAAAATTTATATATCTTGCACTATTTAAACTACACCCCTGTAAAAATAAGAGAGTAACAATCAAAAATAAAAGTTTAATACGTCTCAAAAGTAGAAACCTCCTTTATCCAATCTCTTTAATAACTTATTCTAATCTATGTAAATTTAGAACATTTTAGGAGAGTGTGAATATAATATAATAAAATTTAATCCTTGGAGGTATTACTATGAAAATTGGAATAGATATAAATAATTCTGATATTTCCAGGGCAGTAAGGAATCGGCTTAAGAATAAAGATTATTATGTAGTTGATATGTCTTTGGAAGAAAAAAAAACAATTGGAGAAGAAGTATTTAGAAAGACAATCCTTGCAAACACATCTAATTTAGATTTTCTAATATCTGTACAAATTAATAAAGGAAATAATAGCATAAACGTCTATTATGAAAATCAGCAATTATCAAAAAAATTTTCAGAAGAATTTATAAAATGTGTAGATAAACTTGGGGCCACTAATACTAAATTTAATAATGGAGAAGAATTTTATTTAATAAAGAATATTAAAGTTCCAACTTCTATTATTAAGATAAATATACAAGATATTAATATGCAAAAAGAAAATATAGTACAAAATATAATTCATTGCATAGAATGTATAAGAAGTAAAGAAACTTTATAATATCTTAATAATTATTAATGGATAAAAGAGAGATTAATGAAGTAGTATATAGTAATTAATAAAAAGGGGGGAAGAGAATGAGAATAGTAGCTACTATAGGACCTAGTGTAAAAGAAAAGTGGATTCTTAAGGAGCTAATTTTATCTGGGGTTTCTACCTTTAGATTTAACTTTTCTCATGGATCGATTAAGGAGTTTGATGAAAAGTTTGCAGTACTTAAGGAATTAAAAGAAGATATACATATAATGGTTGATTTACCTGGAAGCAAAATAAGAATATCAGATAAATTACCATATATATATAAGATTTATAATGGTGAGGAAATAATATTTTGTGGAGAAGACACCTATATAAATGAAGGATATTCAATTAAAAAGGGAAAAAGACGGGTAATACCTTTAAATATAAAAGATGAAATTCTTAGGAAAGAAAAAATGAAAAGTATTTCAATGAAGGATGATACTATGAGGTTTGATGTACTTCATATAGATGATAAAGGAGTACATCTTAGAGTGAAAAAAGGTGGAATAGTTAGAGCAGGAAAAGGGTGTAATATAAAAGGATTTTCTAGAAAAAATATAGAGCTTTCATTAAAAGATAAAATTGCAATTAATTGGGGAATTAAAAATAAAGTGGATATAATATGCCAATCTTTTGTTGAAAGTTCATTGGACATACAGAGATTAAGAGATTATATAAAAGAACAAGATTTAGTAGGGTATATGCCTACTATATGGGCAAAAATAGAGACACCTAAAGGTATAGAAGGTATAGAATCAATATCCAAAGAAGTAGATGGGATTTTACTAGGAAGAGGAGATTTGGTACCGGAGAGTAGTATGATAGATACACCTATATATCAAAATAAGATTTTTGAAAACCTAAACAGTTATGATGGTGAAATAATAATAGGAACACATATTTTAAATAGTATGAAGCATGGAAGAACGGCAGATCTTGCTGAAGTTGATAGCATATATAATTTAATTTTAAAGGGAGCAGATGGCTTCCTACTATCGGGGGAAACATCAATTGGAAAAGCACCAATAAAAACTGTAAAATTCTTATCAAAACTTATTGAGAGGTATAAAGAATAAGAAGGGTTTTGGTTATATGAAAAATAAAGATGAAGTAAAAAGATATTTATATATTGGAATTACTCAAGTTGCATGGATAGGTGTTGGATTTGGGATATTATTTTTAATGTATAAAGTTGTAACTGAATTAATTTAGAAATAAGGACTTTTCTTTTAAAGAGAAGTCTATAATTTTGCAATTATTTATTAATATATTGTTTATGCAATGGAAATAATTTATAATTATTCATAAGAGTGGGAGGTTATTTAAATGATAGATAATTATAAAAGTTTAAAGTTTAAAATGATAATTAAACTATTGCCTATTATACTTATAATTTTAATTACTATATCATTAATAACTATAGAGGTAGCGAAAAGGGTTATATTGAATAATAGCATTAGTCTAGTAGAAGAAACTAAAAATCTATCTTCTAATTTTGTAGATAGTAAAATTAGAGAATTAAAGAATAATATGAAGTTATTGGCAGAGCAAAGCGAGATTAAAGATACTTCTTTAACTTTTAAAGATAAGAGGAGGGTATTAGGTGAAGTCAAAGAAGCATATGGTTATTTAAATATAGGTATAGCAGATAAAAATGGAGATATTATATATTTAGATAATAAAAAAGATAATATAAAAAATAAAGAATATTTTTTAAAGGCAATAGATGGTTCTACATATGTATCAGATAAAGATATAGAAGGTAGTAGTAATAGTAAGTTTGGTATAGTTGGATCAACACCTATAGAGAAAAATGGGGAAGTTATAGGTGTTTTAGTTGTTATGGAAAGTGGAGATGAGTTCTCGAAGCAAATAGAGAATATTAGAGACCTAGACAGTGAACAAGTTTTTATACTTAATGGAGAAGGAAAAGTTATAGCTAGTAATGAAAATGAAACATATTTAAAAGATAATAAAAATTTAGATGGTGAACTTTCTAAAATACTTATGAAAATGGTTTCAAAGAAGAGTGGTACAGATAGCTTAGTGCTTAAGGAAAAGTTTAATAATAAAAAGGTATATATTTCTTATAGTCCTATAAGTGAGACAAGCTGGTCAATTGGAGTAATGCTTGATAAGTCTGATATATTAAGTGAACTTAATAAATTTAGTTTTATTATATTAATAATGTTAATTATTTCAGTAATAATTATAACAATTCTTATAGTAAGAATATCTAATGAAATTACAACTCCAGTAAAGAGGGTAAGAGATGATATTAATAAATTTGCACTTGGAAATTTTAAAAGTCAACTATGCCATGATGGTAAAATAAGCACAGAGATTGATGAAATATATGCTTCCTTAGATAAGACACAAAATTCTATTGGACATATGATGGGGAATGTAAAGTTTAATGCTGAAGCTATAGATATAAATTCATCATCTTTAGCAAGTGTTGCAAATGATTTGTCAGGTCTTACAGATGTTATAGTAAATTCTATAAATGATGTTGCAAAAGGAACTTCAAATCAAGCAGTTGATTTATCATTAATATCAGGTAGTTTAAATAGCTTTGGTGAAGATATAGATGATGTATCTGATGATATAAATGAGATAGAGAAAATGGCGAGTGCTATTAACTTAAAGGCTAAGGATAGTAATAAAGAGCTTGAAAATCTAACATTGAATATGCAAGGATTTATTGAAGAGTTTGATAAGTTTAATAGTGCAATAATATTAACTACAAATGAAATAAAAAATATAAATGAGATGACAGATTTAATAAGTAATATATCAAAACAAACAAATCTTTTAGCATTAAATGCAGCTATAGAAGCAGCCAGAGCAGGGGAAGCAGGAAAAGGATTTGCAGTTGTATCTGATGAAATAAGAAAATTAGCAGAGCGAAGTAGGGTTTCTACTGAGAATATATGTAATACCGTTAAAGTTATATTAAATAATACTGAAATTTTAATAGATAGAACATCAAAAATAGATGATGAATTATATTCTCAAACTGAAGTTATTTCTAATGCAATAAGGGTGTTTTCTTCTATTTCCTTATCTGTAAATGAGATAATACCTAAAATAGAAGGTATTTCTAAAGCTTTTGAAAAGATTATAAATAATAAAAGAGGAATTCTTGGTAAGGTTGAAAATGTATCAGCTATATCAAAAGAAATTTCTGAGTCAACGAAAGAAATAAAAGAATCTGCTGAAGAACTTAATGAAGCCAGTATAAATGTAGCATCTGCTGCAGAATCATTAAATGCACTTACAAGTGATATGAAAGATAGCTTATCAGAATTTAAAACAAAATCAATAGAAGAACTTATGAATGATATAGAAATATAATTAAATTTATATTTATTATCAATAAAATAAGTAATAGATAATATTAAAGTAATTATAGTGATGGTATGAACTTAATAGGATTTTGCTTGAACTATAAAGGAACTTATAAAATTATGCTTTATACCTATGACAAATAAGTATGACGCATGCATAGTAAAGAATTAAGGATTGAAATGGAAAATATAAGTTATGTTAAAAGTAAATTAGATAATATTTTATAACATAAGTTTTAAGAGGTTCTACATTATGTAGAACCTCTTATTTTAGTTATTTGTAATCCAATAAATTAATCCTAATATAGGGAATATAAATGCCCAATATTTTATGTTGATGAAAAAGAAAGAATGATTTTTTTTAAATACTACATCTTTCCCAGTTGATTTATCTATGTATATTTTTTCTTCTTTGTTTAGGAAACGTCCTAATAAAAAACATAATAAGCCAGCTATAGATAATGCTATAAACTTAGGCCATCCATGTACTTCGTAATAGATTTCGTTATTAAATAATGTATTAACTAAGCATTCAGTTAATGCAAGGCTTAAAATAGCTGCCGCAGGTGCTAAAATTCCACCTCTACTCCAAATAATCATAATATAATTCCACCTTATTTAAATTTGTGTGTATGTCCTTTGGACACTAAAGTATATTAACGTAGACTAGCGATAATTGTCAATATTTATACAGATATAGTAAATATGGTTAAAATGATTATAAAAATATACAGAACGTATGTTTGAAAAATATGGAGATAAATGATATAATAAAGATAAAGAAAAAAGAATATTTTAAGTACCCTACCTGTAAGGTGGAAGGCAATTATCATATAGCCACGGGAAACAATTAATCAGTAAATTACTGGTCTTGTTCCTGTGGCTTTTTTGTTGTCTAGAAATAGAAAGGAGCATACAGGGTGAATGATAAAGCAAGAGAAGAAAGAAACGCTTATATGAGAGAATGGCGTAAAAAGAATAAAGAGAAAGTTAAAAAATATAATGCTGCTTATTGGGAACGTAAGATAGGTAAAGATGAAAGGAAGTAATAAAGATGAGTAAAAAGAGTGAATTAATGAATTTAATAAAAGGATATAGGGATAAACAAATAAAAATTAATGATGAATTTACATCAATAAATCAAAACAACGAATTAACTCCAGGAGGAAAAGAAATAAGAATAAATAAACTAGTTGAGTCATTTAGTAGTACGGCTCAAAATACACATGATAGAGCAATATCAATTGTAGATAGTGCAATAGAGAGTTTAGAAGATACGTGGAGAGCAAATAGTACAGGTAAGTTATCAGATTCAAATTATCAAATAGGATTAGCAAATATCATTAAGATGATAGAAACAGGAGCTATTACTAAATTAGAAGATTTAAAAAATATTATTGAAGTATATAAGAATGATTATAATGCATTAGCAACAATAAGTGGTTTAGTAAGAACAGATAGACCAGATTTACTAATGGCTATACCAACTGATAATAGAGAATATAATTTAAAACTTTTAAATGACTTAAGAAATAGCATAGATAATAATATAAATCCTTATGATGTTGTTAGAAATATGTCCTTAGAGTTTAATGGAATGATTGATTTTATATCGGTTAGATTTACAGACGATTTTATAGTTATTCCATGGGAAGAAGTTAAATAAAAAGGAGTAAAGATTATGAAGTTTATAGATGAATTTAATAAAGAAAAGGAAGAAAGAGCTAAAGTAAAAAAATCAAAATGTACTGAAATTAAAAATAATGAAATTGACTTAAATAAAACTTCAGAAGAATTAAAAGCATTAGAAAAAGAATATTTCTTAGGAACAAGCAATGAACTATTAGAGAGTTTAAGACAATTAAAAAGTAAGAGAAATAAGTTGAAAGAAATATATGATTATAGAGTTGAGTAATTAGATTTACTAAATAAGAATTATTTATTCAAATATGATCTAGAAGAAATATTTGAGG
Organism: Clostridium perfringens; assembly: GCA_040144665.1. GTDB lineage: Bacteria > Bacillota > Clostridia > Clostridiales > Clostridiaceae > Clostridium > Clostridium perfringens_A. The sequence goes on along the minus strand of JBBVGE010000235.1, from coordinate 35,975 downwards.
AAAGTAAGGCATTATATGAAGAAAGAAAAATAGATGAGATCATATTAAAAATAAAAGCTCTTGAAGAAGAGAAGGAGAAGTTAAAACAGGATGTTTTAAATGAATGGAATGAGATAGAAAATGAAGTGTTAATGGTGACAGGCAAAATTAATAAATTATATTTAGATAATGAACAAAGAATTAGATTATGCGAAAAAATAGATAATTATATTTTAAATAAAGGTGTAGTTTTACTTAGTGAGGGATTTAGAGTATCTCATAAAAATATGGAAATACAAGAGTTAATAAAAAATTCGATATAAATATATATTTAAGGGGTGAAAAAGCCCCTTTTTGGTTTTTAAAAATAGCGTTAAAGCATTGAAAACAAAGGAATGACATAAGAAAAACTAAGTCAAAAGCTATAAGAAAGATAAGGAGCAGTATGTGGTTTAAGGCTGAATACAATAGAAGGTATAGAGAGGATATAACTTTTGAAAGAGTATTAAGAAATATAGATTTAGAGATGAGATATTTTAGCGTATAATTAATATATTACTAGAAGGAATTTTATATTAAATATTGAATTAATAAATATAAATTCAAAAGGAGGATTTATGAAAAAGAAATTTTTTATCATTAATTGTATAATGTTGTTTTTAATAATAATAATGTATAAGATTCTAGAATATATAATTAAATTAAATAATTTTGTATTATTAAATTGGGTTAATTTTGCATTTGCAAGTATTTTTACTATATTAGTATTTTCAATTCTAATTCAAATAATTATTTTTTTATATAAGATTATGCGCAAGAGTAATGATAAGACATCTACACGGATTTTATGTAAAATTGGAATTTCATTAATAGTTTTAAGTATAGGCGTTTATATATTTATTGGATTAATTTTATATGCATTTTTTACTTATCCCGAGCATATTGTAGAGAAAGATGGTAAAAAGATGGTAGCTAGTGTAGATAGCTTTTTACAGGTTAGAGTAGAATATTACAATTATATAAATCCGTTCGTAAGAGATAATAAACTAAGAATATACGAAGATTACGGAAATGGAGGATATGATCCATTTGATTCAAAGGAAAAAATAACACCTAAAAGAATTACATATTATAATAATGAAGAGATAATTAATGAGATAGAAAAATAAAATGAATTTATGTATTAAATCAAAAGGATAAGATTAAAGTTCTTATCCTTTTATTTATATATTGGCGTAAAGTATTTAACGCCCTATAAATTGAGGAGGATAGATAATGAACCATACAGAATTAATGATAAAGAGAATTGAAGAGGTGGGGTTAAGTCTAAAAGATATATATAAGAGAGAAGAGGCATATTTAAAAGCTATATATAATAAAGAATATGATAAGTGTTCCGTATATGTAAAAGATTTAGGATTAACTCAATGTTGGGCTAGTAATAAAAGAAAAATTACTAACTCTGTGTATGTTAAGGTAAGTAAATATACAGTATTTAAGTATTATATAAACTTAGGAATAGTATTTAGAGATAAGAAGAATAGATATTACACTATGGAAGAGGTAGAGCAGTTATTAATTAATTATTATTAAATTAGTTATATCAAATACAAATAAGCAATATATTGCAAAGAATTAAAGGGAAAAGATGTTATTTAGTAGAATAATTAAAAACGTATACGAATTATAGTCTATAATAATTAATTTAAATATATTTCTATACAATAAAAGTTAGGGAGATAGAGGATGAGAGATATAAACAATGAGAAAGAAATTTATCTAAATAGTAGATTTCCAATAGATGAGGGAAATGAAACTATTAAAAATATAGACGTTGGTATAATAAAGCCTAAAAGTTTATATAAATATATGAATTTGAAAGATGATATAGATAGCAAGCTTAAAAGTATAAATGATGGAGGTATATGGATGAGCAATGCAAATGAATTAAACGACCCATTTGAATGTATTCTAAAGATACCTGAAAATATTAATTGTAGTATATTTAATGATTTAGGAAAGCAAATATATAGTATAAAAAAAGAATATGAAAAATTTTTAGATGTAATAAAAAAAGAAACGTATATAACTGCTTTTTCTGAAAATAATAAATCGTTACTTATGTGGAGTCATTATGCAGATTCTCATAAAGGTATTTGCGTTGAATATAGTTTTGATGATTTAAAAAGTTGTGAAAATACAAAACTGGTGTTAGCTCCAGTTATATATAAAGATTTATTTATATCTATAGGAAATCCTAAAAGAATAGAAGAATTATATAATCGCTGCATTCAAGCATTTACTAGAAAATCGAATGATTGGAAGTATGAAAATGAGTGGAGGTTTATAAAGCTTTGTGAAAAAGAATATAGAAAAGGATTTATAGAAAAGATAATTAAACCTAAATGCATTTATTTGGGGATTAATATTAATAATGAATTGAGTAAGAAGATAGAGGAATACTTTGATGGAACTGATGTAAATATAGAATATATGATGACTAGGGAATATCGATATTCGGTAGATACATTTGAAGGTTATATGAAACCATATAAAAATATAGAAAAGCCTTAACTTAGATAATATGTAGAACTTAAGAAAGTCTTCAAGACTTTCTTTTTTAGAGTTTCATTGTAGAAGTGGGAAAAATAGTGGTAAACATAAAGAAAAAGCACCATCAAAATACTGTGAAAGTAAGTGAAAGTGCTATTTCCATAAAACTATGGTGCCACCAGTGGGAATCGAACCCACACGGTAAAACCGCATGATTTTGAGTCATGTGCGTCTGCCAGTTCCGCCATGGTGGCAAAATGTTATATTTATTAGTAAAGAAATGTTACCAACGTTAAACATTATATCAGATGTGGAAACAAATATCAATTATATAAATAAATTTATCAAAAATATGAAAAAAGTTAATATTTTAGTTGTTAGATGGATGGACATTTGCTAAAATGTATGTAGGATAAAACTAACCCACCGGGGCAGTTTTTGACCTAGCTAGAAATGTAAACTAAGTTTTTCTACATAAAAAACAGTTTATAATCTAATAATTAGGGAGGAGAAATTAGAATATGATGTATTCAACAGAAGTTCAAGAAATGTGTGTAATCGCTAAAGGACCTAACCATGGACCAGCACCAATTCCTGTAGAAGGAAAATGGGTTTTAGCTAAAGAAGTAAAAGATATCTCAGGTCTTACTCACGGAGTAGGTTGGTGTGCACCTCAACAAGGAGCATGTAAGCTTACATTAAACGTTAAAGATGGAATAATAGAAGAGGCATTAGTAGAAACAATAGGATGTTCAGGTATGACTCACTCAGCTGCTATGGCTTCAGAAATATTACCAGGAAAGACTATATTAGAAGCATTAAACACAGACTTAGTTTGTGATGCTATAAACACTGCAATGAGAGAATTATTCTTACAAATCGTATACGGAAGATCTCAAACTGCATTCTCAGAAGGTGGACTACCTATAGGAGCTGGACTTGAAGATTTAGGAAAAGGTCTTAGATCACAAGTTGGTACTATGTACGGAACAGTTGCTAAAGGACCAAGATACCTTGAAATGGCAGAAGGTTATGTAACAGAAGTTGCTTTAGATGAAGATAATGAAATTATCGGATACAAATTCGTTCACTTAGGTAAAATGATGGAATTCGTTGCTAAGGGAATGAGCGCTAACGAAGCAATGGAAAAAGCAGCAGGACAATACGGAAGAGTAGAAGACGCTGTTAAATTAATAGATCCAAGACACGCATAATTTAAATTAATTTGTAAGGAGGAATTTAATCATGGCATTATTTGAAAGTTATGAAAGAAGAATAGATCAAATCGTTCCAGTTCTTAATAAGTACGGAATGCAAAAAATAGAAGATGCTAAGGCTATATGTGACGAAGCAGGAATAGATCCATATACAATCGTAAAGGAAACTCAACCAATCGCATTCGAAAATGCTGGATGGGCTTACACTTTAGGAGCTGCTATCGCTATAAAGAAAGGTTGCAAGAAGGCTGCTGATGCTGCTGAAGCAATCGGAGAAGGATTACAAGCTTTCTGTATCCCAGGTTCAGTTGCTGACGATAGAAAAGTTGGTTTAGGACACGGAAACTTAGGAGCTATGCTTTTAAGAGAAGAAACAGAATGTTTTGCTTTCTTAGCAGGACATGAAAGTTTTGCAGCAGCAGAAGGTGCTATCAAAATAGCTGAAAAAGCTAACAAGGTAAGAAAGCAACCATTAAGAGTTATCTTAAACGGTCTTGGAAAAGATGCTGCTATGATAATCTCAAGAATAAATGGATTCACTTATGTTGAAACAGCATTTGATTTCTACACTTCAGAGTTAAAAGTAGTAAGAGAAAAAGCTTACTCAAATGGACCAAGAGCAAAGGTTAGATGCTACGGTGCTAACGATGTTAGAGAAGGTGTTGCTATAATGCACTCAGAAGGTGTTGACGTATCAATCACTGGTAACTCAACTAACCCAACAAGATTCCAACATCCAGTTGCTGGAACATACAAAAAAGAATGTGTAAATGCTGGTAAGAAGTACTTCTCAGTTGCATCAGGTGGTGGTACTGGAAGAACTCTTCACCCAGATAACATGGCTGCAGGTCCAGCTTCATACGGTATGACTGATACTATGGGAAGAATGCACTCAGATGCACAATTCGCAGGATCATCATCAGTTCCAGCTCACGTTGAAATGATGGGTCTTATCGGAATGGGTAACAACCCAATGGTAGGAGCTACTGTTGCTGTAGCTGTTGCTGTAGAAGAAGCAATGAGCAAATAGTTTAAAGCTTATTTAGATTATAAATAGTTTTAACTAGAGCCTAATAGGATTAATTTCTTATTAGGCTCTTTATTTTCATATATTTACATATAGTTTTCATATTTTAAATAAAATATTAGTATAAATGATGTAAAATTAGAAAGAATTAGTAGTGGAATCTATTATAAAGCGTAATAGGAATTTCCTAGCGTTATTTATATAGATGTTTAGAGAGGATTGTTTAGTACAATTCTCTTTAAACTTATATATATGATTAAATAAAGTAAAATAAGCAGATATTCTTATAAGTTTTTCCTGCGTCTAAACTGTATTTAGCATCCAATGTTATACATTCTGATACATCTGCATTTTTACCATATAAAAAGACTTTAATGCAGGCAACTACAGTAATAGTAAAGAATAATCCGGAATCAAAAGCTAAGTCTATAAGTTTATAGTATGAGCTATATGACTAATACTATACTTTACAGAGCAGATTGTTGGTATGAATATAGTTCATTAGTTAGTTTACTTATAATAAGCAATTGTATTTTATAAAAAATTGTGATAATATCATTTTATTATACATTTTTAGGAGGAATAAAAACATGTTAGAACCCGAGCCGGGAAGTATTATACCCCAGTTGATATTGGTATTAATTTTAACAGCAGTAAATGCATTTTTTTCATCAGCAGAGATGGCAATAGTTTCAGTAAATAAAAATAGAATAAAAATGCTTGCTGAAGAAGGAAATAAGAAAGCAAAACTATTAGAAAAAGTAATGAAGGATCAAAGTAACTTTTTAGCAACTATACAAGTTGGTATAACTCTTGCAGGATTCTTCTCAAGTGCATCTGCAGCAACAGGAATTTCTGTTGTAGTTTCAGAAAAATTAGGTAGATTTAATATACCTTATACACAGCAGATATCACTTATTATTGTAACAATAGGGATTTCTTATTTAACACTTGTCTTAGGAGAGCTTGTTCCAAAAAGAATAGCCCTTCAAAGAAAAGAAAAAATAGCTTTATCATCTGTCAAAATAATTTATTTAACTTCAATGATAGCAAAACCATTCATAAGAATTCTATCACTATCAACTTCACTTATATTAAAACTTATAAGATTTAATGAAGATGGAATTGAAGATAAAGTATCCAAAGAAGAGATACAAGCCTTAATTTCGGAAGGAGAGGCTGAAGGTGCAATAGACGAAGATGAAAAGGATATGCTAAATGGTATTTTTGAATTCAATGATAGATTATCTAAAGAGATAATGACATCTAGAAAAGATACTTACTTTGTAGATATATCTGATGATATAGATGAGTATTTAGATGAACTTATAAATTGTCCATATTCAAGAATTCCTGTATATGAAGATGAAGTAGATAATGTAATAGGAGTATTATACATTAAAGACTTTTTCGTTAAAGCACGAAAAGTTGGTTTTGAAAATGTAAATATAAGAGAAATTCTTCATAAACCATACTTTGTCCCAGAAACTAAAAGAATTAATGAACTTTTCAAAGAATTACAATCTAATAGAAATCATATGGCAATTTTAATTGATGAATATGGTGGATTCTCAGGTATTGTAACTATGGAAGATTTAATTGAAGAAGTTATGGGTGACATAGATGATGAGTATGATTTAAATGAGCCTGATATTAAAAAAATAGATAAATATAAATACTTAGTTAAAGGTACAATTAATATTGATGACTTTAATGAAGAATTTGATGCCGATTTAGAAGAAGAAGATTGTGATACGTTAAGTGGATATATAATAACTCAAATAGGTGAAATACCAAAAGAAGATTTAAAGATAGATTTTACTATTGGAAATGTAAAGCTTAAGGTAACTAAGATTATGGATAGAAGAATTGAAGAAGTCGAAGTTACATTAATAAATAGATAAAAAAAGAATATTTAAAAGTTTGGTTAATCTAGAGTTAATTGTCTAGATTAACCTTTTTTATTGCTAAATACGTATGATTCTATCCTTTAAAACAACTAAATATTCGTATTTTAAATAAAAATACATAAAAAATTTCAAAAAGTTTTAGAAATATTCGTATAAAGGGTAGAAATTTGACGAAAAATAATATATTATAGTTCTCGGACGAAAAATATTAATGAAAGAGTGATAAAATGAGAAACTTCTTCAAAAAAGATGGATTACTTGATAACTATTTTGAAATAACAAAAAATGGTTCTAATCCAAAGACAGAAATTGTTGCAGGGCTTACAACATTTATGACAATGGCGTATATATTAATTGTTAACCCATCAATACTCGCAGCGGCTGGAATGGATCAAGGAGCAGTATTTACTGCAACAGCACTTTCAGCGTTTGTAGCAACATTACTTACAGGAATTTATGCTAAGCTTCCATTTGCTCAAGCACCAGGAATGGGATTAAATGCATTCTTTGCATATACAATAGTGCTTCAAATGGGATATTCATTTCAATTTGCATTAACTGCCGTATTCTTAGAAGGTATTATATTTATATTATTAACATTATGTAATGTTAGAGAAGCAATAGTTGATTCAATACCAGAATGTATAAAAAAAGGTATATCAGTTGGTATTGGACTTTTAATAGCGCTTATAGGTTTAGAAGGAGCAGGTATTGTAGTTCATCCAGCAGATAACTCAACAATACTATCTTTAGGAAAAATAACTAGTGGTCAAGGATTACTTGCTATAGTAGGATTAATTATTACAGGAATTCTTTTAGCTAGAAAGGTTAAGGGAGCACTTTTCTTTGGAATGATGATTACTGCAATAATAGGTATTCCATTTGGAATAACTCCAATGCCAACTTCAATAATAAGTGCACCGCCATCAATTAGTTCAGTTCTTTTTAATTTTGAATGGCACAACATATTTTCAATGGATATGGTAATAGTACTATTTACACTGTTATTTATGGATCTATTTGATACAATAGGAACTTTAGTTGGAGTTGCAACTAAAGCAAAAATGCTTGATGAAAACGGAAAGGTTCCTAATATAAAGAAAGCATTATTATCAGATGCTATAGGTACAACTTTTGGAGCTTGTGTTGGAACAAGTACAGTAAGTACTTTTGTAGAAAGTGCTTCAGGTGTTGCAGAAGGAGGAAGAACTGGATTAACAGCTGTTTCAACTGCAATAATGTTTGCATTATCACTATTCTTTGCACCTGTATTTGCTTCAATTACACCAGCGGTTACTGCATCAGCATTAATTTTAGTTGGACTATTCATGATTGAACCAATTAGAGAAATAAATTTAGAAGATTATTCAGAATCTATACCAGCATTTTTAACTATGATAATGATGCCATTTTCATATAGTATATCAGATGGTATTATATTTGGTGTAATTTCATACATATTACTTAAATTATTTACAGGTAAGATAAAAGAAATAAGCATAACTACTGTAGTTATTGGATTTATATTTATGCTTAAGTTCTTAATATAATATAAATTGCTATTTTATTTTCTTAGAGGTTATAAGAAATTTTAATATATTTTTGTAACCATAAGTTTATAAAATAGCTTTTTTATTAAAAAATTACATTAATTATAACTCTGCATAATTAATGTGATTTATTAGAAATATATATAATATATTGTATATTTATTAATAAATATTCCTTAATAATAAAAAATAATTAAAATAAAAATATAATATAGACAGTTGCGAAGTTTGGCGAATTGTGAAATATTTGATATAATATATAAGTATTTTTATACTTAAAAGTCTAACAAATGACAGAAAGAGAGCGAGATAACTATGGCAGATGATAATAAAAAATTGAGGTGGTATAACCTTGCGATGATGGCCTTTGTTTCAGTTTGGGGATTTGGTAATGTTGTTAATAACTTTGCTAACCAAGGACTACAAGTTATTGTATCATGGGTACTTATCATAGGGTTATATTTTGTACCATACGCTTTAATGGTAGGAGAACTAGGTTCAGTTTTCAAAGATGGTAAAGCAGGGGTTAGTACATGGATTAGAGAAACTAAAGGAACAACTTTAGCATACTTTGCTGGTTGGACTTACTGGGTTGTTCATATTCCTTACTTAGCTCAAAAGCCACAAACTTTACTAGTAGCTTTAGGATGGGCAGTACAAGGGAATGGAGACTTTGTAAAATCAATGGATCCATTATATGCACAGCTTATTACTTTAGCAATATTCTTATTCTTCTTGTGGGTAGCATCAAGAGGTATGACTTCTCTTAAGGCGATAGGAACAGTTGCTGGGATTGCGACGTTTGTAATGTCATTACTTTATATAGTATTAATGATAGCTGCACCAGCAATTAGAGGCGTTCATATAGCAACTACTAATATAACTTGGGACACAATAGTTCCAAACTTTAATTTCACATACTTCACAACTATTGCAATGCTAGTATTCTCAGTAGGTGGAGCTGAAAAGATTTCACCATATGTAAATAATACTAAGAATGCTAGTAAGGAATTCCCATTAGGAATGATAATACTTGCAATAATGGTTACAATATCAGCGATACTAGGTTCAATGGCAATGGGAATGATGTTTAATGCAAATGATATACCAAAAGATCTTATGATGAATGGTCAATATTATGCATTCCAAAAACTTGGTGAATATTATGGAATAGGAAATACATTCTTATTTATATATGCATTAGCAAATGCATTAGCCCAAATTTCAGCATTAATATTCTCAATTGATGCACCACTTAAAGTATTACTTGCAGATACTGATGATAATTTTGTACCTAAAGGATTAACAAAAACAAATTCACATGGTGCTCCAATTAAGGGATATTTAATGACAGCTATATTAGTTAGTATATTAATTATTGTACCAGCACTTGGAATTGGTAATGTAAATGAAATATATAACTGGTTATTGAGATTAAATGCAGTTGTAATGCCACTTAGATATCTTTGGGTATTCTTAGCATTCATCTTACTTAAGAAAGCTGGAGATAAGTTTAAAGCTGATTACAAGTTCTTAAAGAATGATAAAGTTGCTTTAGGAGTAGGTGTATGGTGCTTTGTATTTACAGCATTAGCTTGTATATTAGGAATGGCACCACAAGGAGTTGAAGCCCTTACTGGTGAATGGTGGTTCCAACTAATTCTTAATGTTGCAACACCATTTATATTAATTGGTCTTGGATTTATACTTCCAAAGATTGCAAAGAAAGAAAAAAATGCAGCTTAGATAAAGTAAAATAGTAGTAGCACTTACTTAGTAAGTGCTACTTTTCATATATAAAGAGAATATGGAAGTATATATTTTTATTGTTAATAAATTTGAAAGATAAATATCTTTATAACTTAACAATTAAATTGTATAATAGTACAAAATGATACTTTTAAAAAGGAATGAGAATATGAATAGAAATTTTAAGATAGCAATGTACTTTATAATAACTATCGTAATAATTGGATTAGTTGCTGCCGCATTCATAACTATATTACCTTATGCAATTCTAGCAGCAGTAGTATTATGGGGGATATTTAAAATTAGAGGATATTTTAATAAAAATAAATATAAAAATCAATATAAAAATGATAATGAAAATTATAGTGAAACATATACTTATAGTAGTTCAAATGATAAGACTGATAAATATGAAGTTAATGATGATGACTTTGATACATCAAAAGCAATTGATGTTGATTTTGAAGAGGTAGATAAAGATAAAAAATAAGCTGTGGTATCACCATGGCTTATTTGATTTTGAGGTGAAGGTATGAATTTTAGAAAATTAAGAATATTTTATGAAACAGCTATTAATTTAAATATGACAAAGGTTGCAAAATCTCTTTATATAAGTCAACCATCTGTAAGTCAAGCGATTCAAGAGTTAGAAGAAGAACTTGGAGTAAAGGTGTTTGATAGAATAGGTAAAAGACTAAGTCTTACATATGAGGGTGAAGTTTATTTTAATTATGTTAGAAGAATACTTAATTTATACGATGAAGGTATTGAAAATATAAAAAAAATTAATAATAAAGAGCAAGGTAGAATAGTAATAGGAGCTAGTACAACGATAGGGATATATATGTTACCTGACATAATTAAAGACTTTGTATCAATAAATAAAGGTGTAGAAATATCACTTATAATAGAAAATACAAAAAATATTGAAAAGATGATTCTTCAAAATAAAATTGACTTTGCTTTTGTTGAAGGAAAAATACATTCTGAAGAAATAATATATGAGAAGATATGGGAAGATGAACTTGTGTTTATAGAACCATATGAACATGAATGGACCAATAAGACCTTTATAAGTAAGGAAGATGTTTCAAAAGAAAAATTCATTATGAGAGAAAAAGGAAGTGGAACTAGAGAAATAGTTGAAAGCTACTTAAAAGATAAGGGTGTAGAATATGAAGTGTTTATGGAGCTTGGTAGTACAGAAGCCATAAAAAGAAGTGTAGAGGCAGGACTTGGCATTGGATGTGTATCTAATCAATGTATTGGAGAAGAAATAAAATCTAATAAGATTAGCAAGATAACATTTAATAAAGAGAGAATAAAGAGAGATTTATTACTTGTTGTACATAAGGATAAATTTATAAGCAATAATATGAGAGAATTTATAGAAGAAGCTCAAAAGTTTGAGTGTTAAAGAAAAAAGTGTGATAGTGAATTTAATATATTTACTATTACACTTTTTATTTTTTTAAATTGATTTAATATTATCAATAATGTATAATTATCCTTAAAATGTTATAAAAGTTAATAAAAGGGGGCTATTTTATGACGAAAATAAAAATGAAAACTCCGTTAGTTGAAATGAATGGAGATGAAATGACAAGAGTTCTATGGTGCAGTATTAAAGAGGAATTGATTAATCCATTTATTGAATTAAAAAGTGAGTATTATGACTTGGGGCTAGAGTTTAGAAATGAAACAGATGATAAAGTTACAATTGATGCAGCAGAAGCTATTAAAAAATATGGAGTAGGAGTTAAGTGTGCAACAATAACTGCAAACAGTGATAGGGTAAAAGAATATAATTTAAAAGAAATGTGGAAAAGTCCAAATGGGACAATAAGGGCAATACTTGATGGAACAGTCTTTAGGGCACCAATATGTGTGGATTCAATAGAACCTTGCGTTAGAAATTGGACTAAGCCTATAACAATAGCTAGACATGCCTATGGAGATGTTTATAAAGACTCAGAAATGAAGATTGAAGGAAAAGGTAAGTGTGAACTAGTATTTACTGATGATAGGGGAAATGAGAAAAGACAATTAATTCATAACTTTGATGGAGAAGGAATAGTGCTTGGAATGCATAATTTAAAGACATCTATAGAAAGTTTTGCAAGAAGCTGTTTTAATTTTGCATTAGATACTAAACAAGATTTATGGTTTTCAAGTAAAGATACAATTTCAAAAACATATGACCATACTTTTAAAGATATTTTCAAAGAAATATATGAAAATGAATATAGAATTAAGTTTGAAGAAGCAAGAATAGAATATTTTTATACTTTAATAGATGATGCAGTTGCCAGAATAATAAAATCAGAAGGCGGAATGATTTGGGCCTGTAAGAACTATGATGGAGATGTAATGAGTGACATGGTAGCAACAGCTTTTGGTTCTCTTGCTATGATGACTTCTGTTTTAGTTTCTCCGGATGGAAATTATGAATACGAAGCAGCACATGGAACCGTTCAGAGACATTACTATAGGCATTTAAGGGGAGAAGAGACATCAACTAATTCAATTGCAACTATATTTGCTTGGACAGGAGCTTTGAGAAGAAGAGGAGAACTTGATTCTATCAATGATCTTATAAGATTTTCAAATATTCTAGAAAAAGTAGCTTTAGATACTATTAGAGAAGGTATAATGACTAAGGATCTTGCATCAATTACAAAAAATAATGATGTTAAGGTTGTTAATAGTTTTGATTTTATAAAAGAAATCAGAAAAAGATTAGAAAAAGAACTTTAGTTTATGATAGCCTAACTTACAAATTGTAAGTTAGGCTATCAATTTTACTAGAGCTAGTAATAAAACTTATAGATAGAGAATAATAATATATATAAATACATAGTATTCTATAGATTATATATAAAAATTTACAATAATATATAAAAATTTATAAAATATTCAATAAAAAGGTTTACAAATAAGGAAAAATTATATAATATTATAAATATAAGGACTGAAATTATTATAAAAGATAAATTTAAAAAAATATATGTTAGTAAATAATGTAAAAATATTAACAAATGTATGTACACTTTATTAATATTATGATAAAATTATAAATGATAACAAAATTATCCAATGATGTTTAAGCATTGATAATAGTTAAATTTATAAATAGAATGGGGATGGGAATATGAATAAAGTGTTAGTTTTATCAAAAGGTACAGGTCAATCAAAATCATTTGAGAGAGTAATGGTTGAACATACTAAAAAAGAAAATTTACCAATTGAATGGATATTTGCAAATGATTCTAATATGAACGATTACTTAAGTAACAAAGATATATCAGTTGCTATAATATCACCAGAGATGATGCTTGTAGAAGCAAAATTAAAGGCTGAATTAGATAATCAAAATGTACCATATGTAGTTTTAAAGCCAGTCGATTTTGGATTAAAAAGAGTGGACAAGATATTACCTCTATTAGAACCACATTTTAATTAGAATTTATTAAAGTTAGTTTAAAAGGTCTTTGCAAAAATATTTGTAAAGAATTTATATATATGAAGTAATAAAATTTATAGGGTAAAGTTTATAGGCAAATTTATAGGAATTATATTTAAGCCCATATAATAAGTTTATTATATGGGATATGTAGAAGGTTTTATGTAATCTTTTACAAAAAAGGGTTTAAAAATTAAAGTAGTTATGCATATTTTCTAATGCTTAAGTGATTTGACGGCACTCTAATCATTAAGAAAGGAAATATTCATATAAATATTATTAATTTTTGAGGGGGAACCGAAATGGGATTTATGGACAAATTTGCTGCTTGGCTTGAAAAGGTTATGATGCCGATTGCATCAAAGTTAGGTAGCCAAAAACACTTAGCTGCGCTAAGAGATGGATTTATTGCTTACTTACCAATTTCTTTAATTGGAGCTTTTGGAACTATGTTCCTAAACGTTTTATTAAAACCGGACTCATTAGTTGGAGAAAAATTAAATGAAATGGATGCATGGGCATCATCAGTACAACCAGTTATTGACAAGTATATAATACCAGTATTTAGTGCTATGTGGTGGGGAACGCTTGCAATGACTACAATTTTCTTACTTATAACTGTTGCATATGCATACTGTAGATCACAAGATGTTGATCCATTAGCTGGAGCTACTATAGCTGTTGCTGCATACTTAGCTATGGTACCAGAGACTTTAAAAGGTGTTATTGTAAAGATTGATGATGTTGAACATGCTGTGGATTTATGGGGAAATATATCTTGGGGATCATTTAACTCAACTGCTATGTTTGCAGGACTTGTTGTTGCTTTATTATCAGCTCAATTATTCTGTTTTATTACTAAAAAAGGCTGGGTTATTAAGATGCCTGAGCAAGTACCACCAGCTGTTTCAAGAGCATTCTCAGCTGTTATACCTGGTATCTTAACTGTACTTGTATTTGCAATTATTTCAATGATATTTACTGCAGTTATTGGAGTAGATTACAAGACTTGGATTGATAAAACAATACAAGAACCATTAACTAAGTTTGGACAATCACCGTTTACTTACATTGGATTAATTACATTATCACAATTCTTCTGGTTCTTCGGATTACATGGTATGAATATGGTAGAACCAGCACTTAATACTATGTACTTACCAACATTAAATGCTAATATAGAAGCAGTTAACCAAGGTAAAGAAGCTTTACACACATTCACTAGAAACTTTGTTGATGTATATGCTATGCCAGGTGGATCAGGTGGTACTTTAGCATTACTTATAGCTATATTTATCTTCTCTAAGAGACAAGAAAGTAGAGAACTTGCTAAATTAGCAATAGTACCAGGAGTATTCCAAATAAATGAACCAGTTATATTTGGTTTACCAATAGTTTTAAATCCAATTTACTTTATTCCATTTGCTATAATACCAGGTATATTATGTACTATTGCGTATCTTGCAACGGAAGCAGGATGGGTAGATAAGATAAGTTCATTTATTCCATGGACTTGTCCGCCAGTACTTTCAGCATTCTTAGCAACTAATGGAGATATTAAAGCATCACTTTTAGCATTAATATTATTTGTACTCGCACTAGTAATATGGACTCCATTTGTTATAGCGGCAAATAAAATGGGAAATAACGAATAATAAAATTAATTTAATTAGAAGTGCATAAGCTTTAAGCTTATGCCTTCTTTAAATTATAAAATATAATAAACTCTTATTGAAGATTAGAATTATATTTTATAATATTATAATAAGAGGTATTATAGTATAATTTTAGACTTTAACTTGGGAGGAGAAATATGAGTTTTAAAAATACAGTAGAATTGAATTATCCAGTAGAGGAAGTATTTAAGATATTTATAAACACAGCAAAAAGGGATTTTCCAAAGTTTAATGAGAAGAATCCTATAGGATGTGCAGTTACAAAGAAGACAGGTGCATATTCTAATAAGAAAGTTGATATAAGAGTTGAGATAACAGATTTTAAGAAAAATGAACTTTATCAAATAACATCAGTTAGAGATAAAATGATGTTTGTTTCAACATATACTTTTGAAAAGATAGATGACAATAAAACTTTATTTTCATTAGAAGAAAGTGATAATACAACTGGAATATTTGGAGGTATAAATGCTTTCCTTCAAAATTTCTTATTTAAAAAGAGAATAAAGAGAAGATTTTCTTTCTTAGTTGATGGGCTTGAAAGAGAGATAAAAAACTTTAGAGAAAAGGTTGAATCTCATTCAAAGCCAAAAGAAAATAAAGACAAGATTAGTATAGAATAAAATTTAAATAGTATGAAAATTCTCTAGAGAGGTAGTATGGATATAAAAAATTATTTGAAGTATTATAAGATGATAGAAGATCTTAAAAAGGATAAAACTAATGTTACATTTAAGCTTAATGGATCAGGTGATAAGGCTTATAATGTTAAGTTAGAAGGTGGAAAGATACTAAATGGAGAAACTATTGAAGAGACTTCAAACAATTTAAAAGAATTACTTAATAGAGTATATAAAAATTATAATATATTAAAAAGAAAGCTGTAAGAATTTAACTCTTACAGCTTTTATTAATTTAATAAAGATGTTAATTACTAATTTTAGAAAGCAAAATTACCATCTTTAAATACTTGAACTTCTTTTCCACCTTGAGTTATACCTAATATATCTAAATCTTTTGAACCAATCATAAAATCTACATGAGTTAATGAAACATTTGATGAAGCATTAAGAAGTTCCTCATCATTCATATCTTCTCCACCTTTTATACATGATGGATAAGCTTTACCTACGGCTAGATGACATGATGCATTTTCATCAAATAAAGTGTTGTAGAATAAGATATTTGAATTTGAAATTGGTGAATCATATGGAACAAGTGCAACCTCACCTAAATATCTAGCTCCATCATCAGTATCTAAAAGTTCCTTTAAAGAATCATAACCTTCCTCAGCAGTGAAGTCTACAATTTTACCATCTTTAAAAGTAAAAGAGAAATTATTTATTAAATTACCCCCATAATTAAGAGGTTTTGTAGAATATACTATTCCATTTATTCCATCTCTTTTTGGTGTTGTAAATATTTCTTCAGTTGGCATATTAGCAATAAATTCAATTGAATCTTTAGTAAACTCTGAACCACCTGACCATATATGATTTGGAGCAAGTTCTAATTCTAAATTAGTGCCTAAAGAATTTTTAAATATTAACTTTTCAAAGTTATAAGTTTGAAGTTTATTTATGTTTTCTTTTAAATTATTACAATGGTTTTGCCATGCTTTGTTTGGATCTTCAGAGTTTAGTCTCATAACAGAAAAAATAGCATCCCATAATTTATTTATAGCTTCTTCTTCAGATTCATCTTTAAATACTTTAGTAGCCCATGCTTTAGTAGGAAGTGAAATAACACACCAAGCATTTTCGTTATTCATTAATTTATCTGAATAGTTTCTAAGTGCTATACTTTTAGCTTTACTTGAACTACTTATTTTTTTAGAATCTATTCCTTTGAATAATGAAGGATCACTTGCTGAAATAGATATGAATGAAGCTCCATTATCAACAAAGTAATTGTATTTATCGATTTCATATTGAGGAACATTTGATAAAGTCTCAATTGTTGCATTTTCAAATCTTATTCTTGTAAATAATTCATCATAGTAATTGATATATACATCTTTTGCACCAATTTTAAATGCTTCTTCTGATAGAAGTCTTGCAAAGGAAGAACATTCTATTGGTGAATTAATAAACAATAGTCCATCTTTTTGAAGATTTACACCTTTAGATACAACTAAATTAGCGTATTTTTTTAATAAGTTTTCAAAGTTATTCATTTTAAGAACACCTCCTAAATTTTAAATATTATTTTACCATATAAAGTAAAGAAGATGCAAAAATAATATGTAAATAAATAAGAAGTATATTTCTTGTAAGAAAACCTAATAAGTAATATAATATATTTACTTGAATTTGTTTAATTACGTAAGAAGAATGGAGTGCTTTAACATGTTTGATACATTAAAACGATTAGTAGATAAAAATAAAGTCTACGGTAAAGAAGGGAAGCTAGCTTCATATATTCCGGCATTATTAAAAGCAGATGTAAATGATTTAGGTATCGCAATAGTAAATTTAGATGGAGATGAATATTTCGTGGGAAATTGTGATAAGAAATTTACAATACAAAGTATTTCAAAAATAGTAGGTTTAATCCTTGCATTACAGGATAATGGAAAAGAAAATGTTTTTAAAAAAGTCAATGTTGAGCCAACAGGAGAAGGGTTTAACTCAATAGTTAAATTAGAAACAACTGAAACAGGTAGACCATATAATCCTATGATTAATGCAGGTGCAATAGTTACAACTTCTCTTATAAAAGGAAGAACAGAAGAGGAGAAACTAAAAAAGCTTATAGATTTTATGAAAAAAGCTACAAATAATCCTAACATAACTATAAACGAAGAAGTGTATATATCAGAAAAGTTAACAGGAAATAGAAATAGAGCATTAGCGTATTTTATGAAAAGTAGCGGAATACTAGATGGGAATGTTGAAGAGGTTTTAGATCTTTATTTTAGACAATGTTCTATAGAATCAAATGCAAAGGATTTAGCTAGGCTTGGAGCCGTCCTTGCAAATGATGGAATTATACCATGGAGTGGTGAAAAATTAATTGATAAAGAAATCTGTAAAATAGTTAAGTCCATAATGGTTACTTGCGGCATGTATGATGCTTCAGGAGAATTTGCAGTAAGAATAGGTATACCAGCTAAAAGTGGAGTTGGTGGAGGTATTATTGCATCAGTTCCTAAAAGTATGGGGATCGGAGTATATGGTCCTGCATTAGATGAAAAGGGAAATAGTATAGCTGGACTTAAAGTATTAGAAGATTTATCTAGAGAACTAAATCTTAGTATTTTTTAATATCTATGTTACTTTTGTTATAATTTGAAGTGTTATAATGAGTCATCTAGGATATAATTATAAATGTAATCACAGAAACGAGCTTAAGGCTTAGATAGGGAGGAACTATGAAAAAGTTACTTATATTAGATTCAAACTCACTTATGAATAGAGCCTTTTATGCATTGCCACCTCTTACAAATAGTGAAGGGGTTCACACTAATGCAATATATGGTTTTACAAATATGTTATTAAAAATGAAGGATGATATAAATCCAGATTATGTAGTTGCAGCTTTTGATAAGAAAGCACCAACTTTTAGGCATAAAGAATATGGGGATTATAAAGCTGGAAGAAAGAAGATGCCAGAAGAACTTGCAGAACAATTCCCATTAATTAAAGAATTATTAGCTTTACTTGGAATAAAAATATATGAATTAGATGGATTTGAAGCTGATGATATAATTGGTACAACAGCTAAGGTAGCAGCAGATGAAGGGATGGAAGTTTATGTTGTTACAGGAGATAAAGATGCCCTTCAACTTGCAGATAAAAATATAAATGTTGTAATTACTAAAAAAGGAGTATCAGAAACAGCTGAATATAATAAAGAATCATTTATTGAAGAATTTGGAGTTACTCCAACACAATTTATTGATGTTAAAGGGCTAATGGGAGATAAATCAGATAATATACCAGGTGTTCCAGGCGTTGGAGAAAAGACTGCATATAAATTAATAAAAGAGTATGGCTCAGTTGAGGAAGTACTTAATAATATTAATAATATAAGTGGTAAGAAGCTAAAGGAAAACCTTGAAACTTATAGTGAACAAGCAATATTTAGTAAAAAACTTGCCACAATAATGACGGAAGTTCCAATAGATAATTTAATGGAAGATATAAAGGTAGAAAATATAATTAATAAAGAAGGATTAAAAGAGTTATTAATAAAACTTCAAATGAAATCCTCTCTTGCAAGATTTATTGGAGATGAAGAAGAGAAGGTAGAAGTTAATACTAAAGATATAGAATCATTAGATAATTTAAAAGAATTATTAAGTGAAGAAAAGACTTACTACATAGCTTATTTAATAGAAGAAGCTTCTTTAAATTCAAAGAGGAAATTAAAGAAATTATACTTTGGTGAAGATAGTAATGGAGTATCATTTGATTTTGAAGAGAGTATAAAAAAGAATGAAAAGGAAACTTTAAGAATACTAAAGTCTTTCTTTGAAGATAAAAATAAGAAAAAAGTAATACATGATGCTAAAACATTAATTAAAATATTAAGTAGAATGGATATAACAATTGATAGCTTTGATTTTGATACAGCAATAGCTGCATACATCATAGACTCTTCAAAGGGACAATATCCATTAAATGAAGTGATAGCAACATATATTGGCGATGAAATTAAAAAAGGTGAAGAAGGATTAGTAGAAGGGGTAAGCTATATCAGTACATTGTATAAAGTTCTTAAAGATAAGATTAAGAATGAAGATATGGAAGAACTTTATTATAATGTAGAACATCCATTAATAACTGTACTTGCGGATATGGAAGAGGAAGGATTTAAAGTTGATGAGAATGTTTTGGATGAACTTGCAATAAAGTTTAAGAAGGAAATTGAAGTAGTTCAAAATGAAATTTATGACCTTGCAGATGAAGAATTTAATATAAACTCACCAAAGCAACTTGGTAAAATTTTATTTGAAAAGCTAGACCTTCCTGTTATAAAGAAAACTAAGACTGGATATTCAACTAACGTAGATGTTTTAGATAAGTTAAGAGATAAGCATCCTATAATAGATAAAATAACTTATTATAGACAAATGACTAAAATAAATTCTACTTATGTAGAAGGGATGAAAGCTTTAATAGATGTAGATGGTGCAATTCATACTAGCTTTAATCAAACTGTAACAACTACAGGAAGATTATCAAGTACAGAGCCAAATCTTCAAAATATTCCTATTAGATATGAAATGGGAAGAGAGATAAGAAAGATTTTCATAACTAAAGAAAAGTCAGATAAACTTCTATCTGCTGATTATTCACAAATAGAGCTTAGAGTTTTAGCTCATATAAGTGGAGATGAAAATATGATAAATGCATTTAAGCATCATAGTGATATCCACACAAAGACAGCTTCCGAAGTATTTAATGTTCCAATAGATGAAGTAACACCTTTAATGCGTTCAAGTGCAAAGGCAGTTAATTTTGGAATTGTATATGGAATAAGTGATTTTTCACTTGCACAAGATCTTGGAATTACTAAAAAAGAAGCATCAGAATATATGAGTATTTATTTTGATAGATATCCTAAAATAAAAGAATATTTAGATAATATAATAAAAGACTCTAAAGAGACTGGTTATGTAACAACAATATTAAATAGAAAAAGATTTATACCAGAAATTAAGTCATCAAATAAAATTGTTAAAGCATTAGGAGAAAGACTTGCTATGAATGCACCAATTCAAGGAAGTGCAGCTGACATAATTAAAATAGCAATGATTAATGTATTTAATCGACTTAAAAAAGAAAATCTAAGAAGTACTCTTATACTTCAAGTACACGATGAACTTATATTAAATGTAGAAGAAGATGAATTTGATATAGTAGAAAAATTAGTAAAAGAAGAGATGGAAAATGTTTATAAACTTAGTGTGCCACTAGATGTAGATGTAAACTTCGGTGATACATGGTACAGTACTAAGTAAAGGAGGGTATGTTTTAACATGATAAGAATTGGGCTTACCGGTGGGATTGGGACAGGAAAAAGCACAATATCTTTGATGCTTAAAGAGGCTAACTTTAAAATAATAGATGCTGATAGTGTCGCAAGAGATGTTTTAATAAAATATCCAGAGATATTAGATAAAGTTAGAGTAGAATTTGGTGAAGGTTTCTTTGATTGGAGAGGAGACTTTAGACGTAAGGAATTTGGTAATCATATATTTAGATTTCCTAAGCAAAGGATAAAATATGAAAATATAATACTTCCTTATATAAAAAATGAGATAATGGCTAATATAGAAAAGCTTCAAAGTAAAGGGGAAAAAATAGTAATTGTAGATGCTCCAACGTTAATAGAGACAAAGCTTCATGAGGAGATGGATTATGTTGTATTAGTTACAGCAGATAGTTCAACTCAACTTCAAAGAATAAAAGCTAGGGATAAATTAAGTAATAATGATGCATTGAATAGAGTAAATGCCCAAATGACTCTAGAAAAAAAGAAAGACTTTGCAAATATAATAATAGATAATAATAAAGATTTATTATATGCTAAGGAGCAGGTAGACGACTTTATAGATTTTATAAATAAAGTAATTTAACAAGGAGCTTTAGGATGAAGTTTAAAAAAGTGATAATCTGGTTGTTTGTTATAATAGTAGCAGTAGTAGGCGTAAAATTTGGAGTTAAAAAATATGCTTTTCCATATAAGCATAAAGAGGTTATTGATAAGTATAGTAAAGAATATAACTTAGATCCTTTATTTGTATTATCTATAATTAAAGCTGAAAGTAAATTTAATCCAAATGCACATTCTCATAAAGATGCTTATGGATTAATGCAAATTACTGAAAGTACTGGCAAATGGATTGCAGAACAGATGAAGATGAAGAATTTTTCAACTGATATGCTTTATAATGAAGAAACGAATATAAAGATGGGATGCTGGTATTTAAATAACCTGAATGAGGAATTTGGAAACAAGGATTTGGTAATATCAGCATATAATGCGGGAAGAGGTAATGTGAAAAAGTGGCTTAATGATCATAATTACTCAAAAGATGGCAAGGATATTCACTATATACCTTTCCCAGAAACCAAAAATTATGTAGAGAAAGTAAATATCTACTATAAGATTTATAAATATCTATATGAATAAAGTATAGCTGATTATTTTTATAATCAGCTATATATTTTTAAGTAGAAGTAGGTGTAGAAAGTTGTGAAAAAGCGAAAAATATTTAATTATGGAATAGGGTTTTTTATTATATTAATTTTACTTATAATTGCAAAGATTGCAATACCTTATGTATTACCAATTGATAGTGGAGTTACATATAGTAATAATAAAGTTTCAGAAAGAGAAGAGATCCTTCTAAATTTTATAGATACAAAGCTTACTAATAAAGATGGAGGGATAAAGACAAATTATAAGAATGTAAAATCAGAGGGAGATATAACCAAAGGAGATGCTGTCTTATCTGAATCAGAAGGTATGATGTTACTATATTATCTAGAAAGAGATGATAAAGAATCATTTAATAAGACATTAAAGTATATTGAGGATTATATGATTTTATCAAATCATTTAATTTCATGGAGAGTTACAGGAGCAGAGAAAACTAAAACATCAGCAACGATTGATGATTTAAGAATAGTAAAGGCACTTCTTCTTGCTAATGAAAGATGGGGAGACTTTAAGTATAGAAAGCTTGCTATAAGTATTTCAAGGGCAATAAATGAAGATTTGGAAGATAATAGTCTATTAAGTGATTTTAATGATGGGCATAATAAAAGTGATATAACAACCCTTTGCTATATTGATCTTCCAACAATGAAGTACCTAAGTAATATAGATTATAATTGGAAAAAGATATATGGTGCATCACTTAAATTATTAGATGGTGGTTATATAAGTAATACAGTACCACTATATAGAAAGTCATATGATAGGAAAACTAGAAAATATGATAGTGATAATATTGATACACTTTTATCATTAATATGTATATTAAATAAAGCAGAAGTATCTCAAGATGTTTCAACTAGTGTAAATTGGCTTACTGAGAAATTCAAAAGTGATGGAGCAATTTATGCAACATATGATCCAATTACAGGTAAAGAAATTTCTGATATACAATCAACTTCTATATATGGACTATTAGTTAGAATAGGAAGTAAAACTGGAAACCAAGATCTATATAATATGGCATTAAAAAAACTTAAAGAGTTTCAAGTAATGGATAAAAATAGTGTTATATATGGAGGTTATGGTGATACAAAAACACTTCAAGTATACTCTTTTGATAACTTAAATGCACTACTTGCTTATAGAAATGTAAAATAAACTATACCACTTTAAAGAAGATAAATATCTTTCTTTAAAGTGGTATTTTATTTTTATATAATAACACATACTAATTAATAAATAGATATGAAAATTTAAATAAAAAATTATAACATAATTAATGACTTTTAGTCATTAATTATGTTATAATCGTTATATTAACAAACTATGAAGAAAGGAATGCTTTATGAAGAATATTTTTAAGATTTTTACAAGAGATATAAAAAAGATAGTTACAAATTGGGTGGCAGTAGTTGTAGTATGTGGGCTTATAGTACTTCCTTCATTATATGCATGGTTTAATATAAAATCATCATGGGATCCATATGGTAGTACAAGTGGAATAAAAGTAGCTATAGTTAATGAAGATATTGGAGCGAAGTTTAGTGATAAAGAAGTAAATGTTGGTAAGCAAGTAGTTGAAGAACTTTCAAAGAACCATGATATCGGATGGCAGTTTGTAAATAGGGAAAAAGCTGATAGGGGAGTTCGTCTTGGAGATTATTTTGCAAGTATTGTAATACCAAACAATTTTTCAAAGGATTTAATATCTCCGGCTTCAGATAAAATAGTAAAACCAAAGCTTATATATACAGTAAATGAGTCATCAAATGCAATAGCTCCAAAGATAACAGATAAGGGAGTTCAATCTTTAAAGGCGCAAGTTGATGACACAGTATCAGAAACTGTAAATGGTGCAATATTTAAAGCATTAAATAATGTTGGTATAGAGTATGAATCATCTAGAGATAAGATTAGAGAAGCGGTTGATTTAATATATAAAATAAATAATAATATGCCTAAAATAGAAGAGCTAATAAATAAGGCTTATGATGGAACAATTACAATAGATCAAATGTTAGCAAAAATAGATAAAATAATGCCTAAAGTTGATAATACCCTAAAAGATGCAGAAGATGCATTAAATAAAGGTAAAAGCTTTATTGGAAAATCAAAAGAAAGTTTTAATAGCCTTTCTCCTATAATAAAAGAAGATTTAATTTTTGGAAGAGATTTATTAAATGGTGCAAGTGAAATTCTAGGAAATGTATCTGAAAGTTATGATAAAGAAACATTACTTAAGGTTTTAAGCAATGTAAATAATAAATTAACTACGGTTGATAAAACGTTAAATTCAGTTATAGATATGCTAGAATCTATAAATAAGGTTGGAAATAAAGAATCAATAACAAACATTATTACTAGATTAAAGACTATAGAAGGAAAGCTTTCAAATCTTATATCAGAAATAAATAAAGATATTGACTTAGTGAATAATAATGTAATATTACAACCAGAAACTATTAAGAAATTAAATAATAAGTTAGATGAAATATCATCAAGCTTAGGTAACATAATAGGAAGATATGACAGTACTATTGTACCTGGAATAAATGGAGCTTTAGATAAGCTAAATGGGATGTCTAAGGACGCTTTAGGACTAATCGATAGCACTCAAAAAGTTATTCCAGATGTTAAAAATGTGTTATCATTACTTTCAAAGGGAACAAAACTTACAAATAAAGAACTTGCAAAAGTTAAGAAAGAGTTCCCAGAATTTAAGAAGACATTTAATAAAATGGTTGCCGATATAAAGAAAGTGGATAAAAAGGCAGATATAGATGAAATTCTTAAAATTATTACAGGTGATTGGAAAGAAAAGACCAGTTTCTTAGTAAGTCCAGTAGAGATACAAACAAATAGATTATTCCCTGTGCCTAATTATGGTTCAGCAATGTCACCATTTTATACAACATTAGCACTTTGGGTTGGAGGATTGATACTGGTATCAATACTAACAGTTGGTGTAAAACCTTTTGAAGATGGAACAGTTCCAACGCCTAGAGAAATATACTTTGGAAAGTATTTAACATTCATTACTATAGGAATACTTCAAGGTGCTGTTGTAACACTTGGAGATATATTTATACTTAAAACTTATGTAATGCATCCAACATTGTTTGTATTACTTGGAATGTTTATAAGTGTAATATTTATAACAATTATATATTCAACTGTTTCTGTTTTTGGAAATATTGGTAAAGCTATATGTATAATATTCCTAGTGCTTCAAGTTGCAGCATCAGGAGGAACATTCCCAGTAGAAGTTATGTCAGGATTCTTTAAAGGAATAAACCCATTCCTGCCATTTAAATATGCAATTGAGGGAATGAGAGGATTAGTTGGAGGGATAGTACCAGAACTTATGCAAAGAGATATAATAATGTTAGTTTCTGTTGCTATAATCTTTATGCTAATTGGTATATTCTTTAAGAAGACTATGAATAAAAGAAGTGAAAACTTTGTTAAGAAACTTAGAGAAAGTGATATAGTAGAACATTAATTTTATTTAAAGAGACTGTTTTTTAAATTTACAGTCTCTTTATTTTTAATTTATAATTAAAATAGATATATATGGAGGGGGAAGTATGAGTATCAATAATTTTAAATTTAATGATAGCTTAGGAAAGGAAATATATGTTTATCAATGGATTCCTGATGATAAAATAGAGATTAAAGGAATAGTTCAAATAGCACATGGCATGGCTGAGACTGCAAAAAGATATGATTATTTTGCAAGAAGGCTTAACAGAGAAGGGTATGTTGTATATGCTAATGATCATAGAGGTCATGGAAAGAGTGTATCTAGCAAAGAGAAACTTGGATATGTTGGTGATGATAGTAGCTTTAAATTAATGATAACAGATATGAAGGAATTAAACGATATCATAAAAAAAGAATATAAGGATCTTCCTATAATATTATTTGGTCACAGTATGGGCTCTTTCTTAAGTCAAAGATATGCTCAGATATATGGAGATACAATTGAAAGATTAATATTATCAGGAAGTAATGGGAAGCCTAAGCCTATAACTAAAGTTGGAATAAAAATAGCTAAAATAGAAATGAAATTAAAAGGAAGAAAAGCGAAGAGTCCTCTTATGGATAAGCTATCTTTTGGAGATTTTAACAAAAATTTTGAGCCTGTAAGAACTCCTTATGATTGGATATGTGGAAATGAGGAAGTTGTAGATGAATATATAAATGATGAATATTGTGGATTTATATGTACAACATCTTTTTATCATGATTTAATAGATGGAATATGGAGTATTCATGAAGGTGATAATTTTAGTAAGATAAGGAAAGATATTCCGATATATATATTTGCAGGTGATAAAGATCCTGTAGGGGATTTTGGCAGAGGTATAATTAACTTGTATAATTTATATAAAAATATAGGACTTAAAGATTTAAAATATAAATTATATAAACAGGGAAGACATGAAATGCTAAATGAGAAAAATAGAGATGAAGTAATAAATGATATAATAATGTGGATTAAAGATAGAGAGGATACACTATTTAATATAATTTAAGATATTAAATATTAGTAGATGATTGTATATAATAATGCAAATTTAAATTTGAATTATTATATACAATCATCTACTTTTTTATTTAAAAATAGATATGATATTTTGATGGATACTTTATCCAGTGTAAATAAACAGAAGGCAGGGAAAAATAATCTTGCTATAAATATAGAAAGGAGAATAGAGAGATGGGCAAAAAGATTTTTGGAGTATTGCAGAGAATTGGTAAGGCTTTAATGCTACCAGTAGCTTTACTTCCAGCAGCAGGATTATTATTAGCCTTTGGTAATCTATTTATGAATGAGGCTTTGCTAGTAAATGCACCTTATTTAAGAGCTGATTGGATACAATTAGTTGCAAGTGTTATGGAGCAATCAGGAAATATAGTATTTACCAATTTACCATTAATATTTTCAGTTGGGGTTGCAATTGGATTATCAGATGGTGATGGTGTTGCAGGACTTGCAGCAATAGTAGGCTTCTTAATTATGAATGTTTCTATGGGAACATTTGTAGGAGTAACAACTGACATGCTTTCAGATCCTATGTATACAACAGTAGTAGGAGTTCCAACTCTTCAGACGGGAGTGTTTGGAGGAATAATAATGGGACTAATAGCATCCGCTATGTATAATAAATTTTATAGAATTGAACTACCACCATATTTAGGGTTTTTTGCAGGTAAAAGATTTGTACCTATTGTTACAGCAGCCCTAGGGGTGTTAATAGGAATATTAATGACATTTATATGGCCACCTATACAGAGCGGATTATTTTATTTTTCAAGGAGTATGATTGATGCTAATCCTACTGTAGCGGCACTTTTATTTGGAATAATTGAAAGAGCGCTCATACCATTTGGATTGCATCATATTTGGTATAATCCTTTCTGGTATCAATTTGGAGAGTATGTAAGTAAATCGGGTCAATTAGTTATGGGAGACCAAAATATATTCTTTGCACAATTAAAGGATGGAGTACCATTTACAGCAGGGACATTTATGGCAGGAAAATTCCCATTTATGATGTTTGGACTTCCAGCAGCAGCACTAGCTATATATCAAGAAGCTAAACCAGAACATAAAAAAGCAGTAGCAGGTATTATGGGATCAGCTGCACTAACATCATTTTTAACAGGAATAACTGAACCATTAGAGTTCTCATTCCTTTTTGTTGCACCATTATTATTTGCATTCCATTGTTTAATGGCTGGAATATCATTTATGACTATGCAGCTATTAAATGTTAAAGTTGGTATGACATTTTCTGGAGGAGTAATAGATTTTATATTATTTGGAGTAATACCAAATAGAACACCTTGGTATCTAGTTATAGTTGTAGGTATAGTTTATGCATTTATATACTATACAGTATTTAGAATATTAATCAGAAAGTTTAATTTAAAGACTCCAGGTAGAGAAGAGGATGATGAAAGTATAAGTACAACAAATACAGAAGGTGCATCCCTTGCAACAGAAGTCTTAAGAGCATTAGGTGGAAAAGAAAATATAAATAATCTTGATGCTTGTATTACAAGACTTAGAGTAATAGTAAATGATGTATCAGAGGTAAATAAAGATGAATTAAAGTCTTTAGGTGCAGCTGGAGTTATGGAAGTTGGAAATAATATTCAAGCAATATTTGGACCAAAATCTGATATATTAAAAGGTCAAATAAAAGATATAATAGCAGGTAAAACACCAACGGAGGAAAGGTTAGAAAATCATGATGAAATAAAAGATATAAGAGATAAAAATCTTGAAGATATACCGGAAGATATATTAGCACCACTTACAGGAAAAGTTGTAAGAATAGAAGATGTTCCAGATAAAGTATTTGCAGAAAAAATGATGGGAGAAGGATTTGCAATAGAACCTACAGGAAATATTGTTTCATCTCCTGTAACTGGAGAAATAACATCATTATTTGCAACTAAGCATGCAATAGGAATAACTAGTGAAAATGGATTAGAAATCCTTATTCATGTTGGTATGGACACTGTTTCATTAGATGGTGAAGGTTTTACATCCTATGTAAAACAAGGTGATAGGGTTAAGGTTGGAGATAAACTTCTTGCAGTGGATTTTGATATTATAAGAGAAAAGGTACCATCAATTGTAACTCCAGTGGTTTTTACAAATCTAACAGAAAATAATAAAGTAGAAGTTAATTATGGTGAAGTTACAGAAGGTAAAGATGTAGTTGCGGTAGTAATTAAAAAATAATAAATAAATTTAGAAAAAATAGGATGTATAAAAGAACCTAGTCGAATTTTATTTGGCTAGGTTTTGTTTATAAAAACTTCACATAATAGGAAAAATAAAGTAAAATATAGTTGTATAGGAGGGGGAAAATGGAATTTGAAAAGGAAATAAGGGATATTTTATATATTGATAAAAGATTTTATATTAATGCTGCTCTTATATCTTTTGTTGTTTATTTTTTATTATATATTTTTCTTATGATCTTTATTGAGGATAATATACCTATATTTGATTTCATAACAAAAGCATATTATATTGTAGCATCATGTTGTGTACTACTTTTAACATATTCTAATGCAAATATATCAGAAAGTAAAATATTTGAAGCATTATCAGTCCACTTTATTTTTTTTATAATAACAATGATAAATTTATTTACAATAGATCTTCCACATACCTTTTTTGGATTTAGACCAGGAATAAAAGGAATATCTTATCCATATTCACTATTTACAGTTGGATTTTTATCAACAATATCAGTATATAAATACATATCTATTAGACGTATAAATGTAGTGGTTAGTATTTCTATAATATTAAGTATTGGATATATTATATTTCTTATTGAACGAGAAAAAGAATTTGGAGTTTTGATATTTATTGTAATTTTGTTGAGTGCTTTAACTAATATTTATAGTATTGCTAGTATATTTAAATATAAATTATGTATAAATAATAAAGTGAATTATTTATATTCATATGCTATATATACATTAATAATGAATATATTAACAATTGTTGAATTTTTTCGAGAAAATATTTTTTTGAGATATATAATTAATTTAATGATATTTATATCAATATCTATGATTTTTTGTTGTACTATATATAAAATTATAGATACTCCTTATAAGTTGTTGTTTAAAGATTTGTATGAAAGTAATAAAAAACTTAATGCCATTAATAAAGATATTTTAATAAAAAATAGAGAATTAGAATTTTCACACAGTCTTATTAGAAGAAAAGAAATTATGTTTAAAGAATTTTTTAAAAGTATACCAGTTCCAATTATTATATTAAGTGATAGTACAGAACGAATAATATATTGTAATAAATCTTTTTTAAATTTAATTAAAAAGGAGAATATTAAGGATGTAATAAATAAAAAAGTATCTAGTTTTATTAAGTTAGATGAAAATATAAGTGAAGAGAATAATGAAGGATTTAATAAAAAAATATATAGAGGAAAAATAGAGCAAGATGGATATAAAAGGTACTTAAATTTAGAATTTATAGATAAAAATAGAGAAAATGGAGAAGTAATATTAAGTATAATTGATATTACATCTAAAGTTGATATGAGTTCAATGAAAGAAAGCTTAGAGCAGAAGTTGTTACAAGAAAGTATAAAGAGAGATTTTCTTTCAAATATAAGTCATGATTTAAAAACTCCTATAAATGTAATATATTCAGCACTTCAACTTGAAGATATTTTAGTTGAAAATAAAGATGTACAAGCATTGCTTAAATATAATAGTATATCAAAGAAAAATTGCTTTTCACTGATAAAACTTACAAATAATCTTATAGATAGTAGTAAGATTCAATCAGATTATTTATTTCCAAAATTAGAGAAAATGAATATTGTAGAATTTGTAGAAGACACAGTAAATAGTTTAATTTGTTATGCTAATGAAAATGAAATCGAACTTATTTTTGATACTGACAATGAAGAGATATATACTTATTTAGATGAAGAATTTATGCAGAGAATATTATTAAATTTAATATCAAATTCTATAAAATTTACTGGTAAAAATGGAAAGATAGAAGTGGATATTTTTGAGAATAGGGATTATGTTGATTTGGTAATTCAGGACAATGGTATAGGAATGGATAAAGAATTTATTGATAAGATTTTTGTCAAATATTCTATGGGAGAGAATAGCAATAATTTATTAGATAAGGGAAGCGGTATAGGATTATTTGTTGTTAAAAGATTAGTAGAGCTACAGAAGGGAAATATTGTTATAGAGAGTAAGAGATTTAAAGGAACTAAAATTACTATAACATTTAAAAGGGAGTTTATTTCAAATGGAGAAGGAGCATATAAATTCGAAATTATGTAAAAACAGAGTAACGTATTCACTTAATGGAGCAATAGCCATACTATTAGTAATATTAATTATATATTATATAACAGGGTCATATTTAATGTTTTATAATATACTAAATGTATCATGTGCATCTTTTGGAATCTCTCTTGCTATAATAGCATTAATTAGAGAGAATTTTAGTTATTATAAGTATATAGGCCTTGGATTTTTATTTATAGGATTAAATGAATTTTTACAAATTTTTATAAGTAAGTTTGTTATCCATATTTTGGATGGTGCGGATCTATATATTACTGGCGGAATAAATGACATATTGGAAATTATAATATTACCTATTTCTTTTATATTGATGAAAAAGAAAGTTAGTAATAATAAGTGTATTATTACATATGCATTAATTACTGTATTATCTAGTATAATAGGATTTTTAATATATTACTTAAAAGGTAATGTAGATACAATAGTAACATATAGAATAATATGTATAACACAATGTATGATTAGTATTACATCATTAGTATTATTAAATAAAATCAGAAAAAATCATAAAGAAATAAAATATAGATATCTATTTTATTATTTTTTGTTCATTAATATTTACCACTTATTATTGGTTTTCTATAGACATGGTTATGATCTTAGATTTGAGGCATATGTATTCAAATATGTGGCTTACTTTTCAATATATGAAGGTATAACTAAAAATATTTTAAGCATTCCTTATACACAGATTAAAGAAGAATTATTAAAAGCAAAAAATAAACAAAGTGAATTAAATTTAAGACTAAATCAAAGAAATATAGTCTTAAATGAATTAAATACAATAAAACTTAAAAGTGAAAAAAGATATTGTGATTTAATAGAATCTTTTAAAGATGGAATCATAACATTTAGTATGGGGCGTACTATTTATGTTAATAATGAAGCTGTATATATGTTAGGTTTTAAATATAAGGAAGAGATATTAGGGAGAGATTTTAATTATGTATTAGATCATTTAATTGGAGAAGAAAATATAGATAGTAGTCTAGTAGTAGAAGATAGTGATATAAAGTTATTTGGAAATAATCTTAAAAGATTATATAGATTTAATGGTAAAAGTGATAGTTTAAAAGAATTTGAGTTATATCTAGTTAAAAATGGAGAGAAAAGAGAAATTGCATATATAAGAGATATTACAGACACTAATGTATATAATAAAATTAGAGAAAAGTATGAAGATTATGTTATACAAGAGGAAATAAAGAATGAGTTTTACTCTAATATATCTCATGAGTTAAGAACCCCTATAAATGTTATAAATTCAGCACTTGCATTAAATGAAATATATTTAAAAGATAGTAGTATTAATAGTATTAGTAAAAATAATAATGTTATAAGACAAAATTGTTTAAGACTTATAAGAACAATAAATAATTTTATTGATGCAAATAAGATATCAGAAGGATATTTAAAGGCAAATAAGAAAATTTATAATATAGTAGAAGTCGTTGAAGGTGTAGCAATTGCAACAAGAAGATATGCAAAGAAAATTAATAACTCTATAATATTTGATTCAGATGATAAAGAAGTATACTTACCTATAGATAGAGATATGATAGAAAGAGTAATGCTTAACTTATTATCTAATAGTATAAAACATGGAGAAGAAAATAGAGATATAAAAATAAATATATATTCTAAAGATAGTTATGTATATATAGTAGTTAAAAACTATACAAAAATTATTGATAAAGATAAAGAAAAATATATTTTCGATCAATTCACAAAACTAAACAAATCATTTAATAGGGAAAAAGAAGGCAGTGGACTTGGCTTATTTTTAAGTAAAACAATTATTGAATTACATGATGGAAGTATAAAATTTGAATCAGAAAAGATTAGAGGAAATAAGTTTATAATAAAGATTCCTATTGTTTATGATATAAGAGGATATGAGCCAGGCGAGAGCGTTGAGATAGTAACATTAGATAAAAAGGTTGATGTTGAGTTTGCTGATATATATATATAAAAGAATAATTTCTCATTTTAAGTATATTATTAATATTAAAGATGTATTTTGAGGTGAGTTATGAAAAATATATTTAAGGTAAATGATAAATTGAAGATTATACCATTTATCATATCAATATTGATTCCATTGGGTGGAGGATTATTGGTAGGGTATATTACAAAAGATTCTATGGGTTTGTACGAAACTCTTGCAAAACCTAAATTTTCACCACCAGGATGGATGTTTGGTATTGTATGGCCTATTCTATACATACTTATAGGATTTGCACTGTATAGAGTATATATGACTCTTAAAGGGGAAAAGAGGAGCTATGGAGTTTTAATACTTTATTTTATTAGTCTTTTGATTAATTTCTTATGGCCTATATTATTTTTTAATCTTAAATTATATGGATTATCAGCAATTAATATAATAATACTTATACTTTTAATAATAATATGTATAATAAAATTTTTTAAGATTGATAAGATATCATCAGCATTATTAATACCATATTTAATATGGTGCAGTTATGCAGCTTATTTAAATATAATAATTTGGATGCTAAATGAAATGTAAAACATTATATTTGGAAAAATAATAATTT
Source organism: Clostridium perfringens (assembly GCA_040144665.1). Lineage (GTDB taxonomy): Bacteria > Bacillota > Clostridia > Clostridiales > Clostridiaceae > Clostridium > Clostridium perfringens_A. The sequence continues at coordinate 2,222 of JBBVGE010000235.1, read as the reverse complement.
CATAGTATAATTTTAATAGACCTTCTTTTTGAAGGTTTATTTTCTTTAGAAAGGAAATAATTATGGGAAAAGCTTTATTTGTAGCAGAAAAGCCTTCAGTAGCAATGGATTTTGTTAAGTTACTAAAGGTAGATGGAAAAAGAAATAATGGATATATAGAGAGTGATAAAGCCGTATTTACTTGGTGTGTAGGACATATGGTTACTATGTCTTACCCAGAGGCTTATGATGAAAAATTAAAATACTGGAATTTAAAAGATCTTCCTTTTTTACCTAATGAGTATAAATACGAGGTAATAAATTCAGCTAAAGGTCAATTTAATGTAGTTAGTAAGTTATTAAATAGAAGTGATATTGATAAGATATATGTATGCACTGACTCAGGAAGAGAGGGAGAGTATATATATAGATTAGTTGATGATTTATCAGGTAATCCAGAAAAAGAAAAACTGCGTATATGGATTGACTCTCAAACAGAAGAAGAAATTAAAAGAGGTATTAAGGAAGCAAAGCCTTTAAATGAGTATGATTCTTTAGCACATTCAGCTTATCTAAGGGCAAAAGAGGATTACATAATAGGAATTAATTTCTCAAGACTGTTAACACTTATATATGGAAGACAAGTATCTAATATTTTAAAGAAAGATAAGAATTCAGTTGTAGCTGTTGGAAGAGTTATGAGCTGTGTGTTAGGTATGGTTGTTGATAGAGAGAGGGAAATTAGAAATTTTAAAAAGACGTCATTTTATAAGATTGCAGGAAGTTTTAGTAGAGAAGAAAAAGATGAAGATATACAGAGTGAATGGAAAGCGTTAGAAAAGTCTAAGTATAAAGATTCACCTAAATTATATAATGAGGGCGGATTTAAGAAAAAGGAAGATTGTGAAAGTCTTATAAAAGAGTTGGAAGCTTTAGAAGAAGGTATAATATCAAATATTAAAAAGACTAAAGAAAATAAAAATGCACCACTTTTATTTAATTTAGCAGAACTTCAAAATGAGTGTTCTAAGAAATTTAAAATAAGCCCAGATGAGACATTAAAGCACCTTCAAACTTTATATGAAAAGAAGATGGTAACATATCCTAGAACTGATGCTAGAGTATTATCTACAGCAGTTGCAAAGGGAATTAAGAAAACAATATTTAAGTTATCTAAAATAGAAATAGGGGAAGATTTAAAGAGTGCAACTAATGTTATATTAGATAATAACTGGGATAAAACTATACTAAAAAGTAAATATGTTGATGATAAGAAAATTACAGATCACTATGCTATAATTCCAACTGGAGAAGGAGGCTCTATTATAAACTCCTTAAAAGAGATAGAGAGAAAAATGTACTTTTTAATACTTAGAAGGTTTATAGCAATATTTTATCCTAAAGCACAGTATAGTAAGCAAGCTATAACTATAACTGTAGGTAATGAATCTTTTTATACAACAAAGAAAGTATGTATTGAAAGAGGATACTTAGATATATTGGAGAATAAAAAAGAAGAAGGAACTTATGAGTTTCCTAAAGATTTAAGAAAAGGTCAAAAGGTAAATATAAATTCTTTAGAAGTAAAAGAGGGGGAAACTAGCCCTCCAAAGAGGTTTACAACAGGTTCAATAATAATAGCTATGGAAAATGCAGGTAAGCTTATAGAGGATGAGGAACTAAGAGAACATATAAAAGGTGCAGGTATTGGTACGTCGGCGACTAGAGCTGAAATACTAAAGAAACTTATAAATATTGATTATGTTAAATCGAATAATAAAACACAGACTCTTACTCCAACAGAGCTTGGTGAGATGATTTATGAGGTGATTAATGCATCTATACCATCTCTTTTGAACCCAAAACTTACAGCATCATGGGAAAAAGGCCTAAAATTAGTACATGAAAAGAGTATAGAGCCTGAGGAATTTATGGTTAAATTAGAAGCTTATACAAAGAAATCAACTTATACAGTTTTTAAAGATAATAGAATAGGACTACTAAATAGAAGACTTTTAGAAGTTAAGAGTGTATATAATAGTTAAATAAGGAAAGGGATTTTACAAATTTATGTAAGATTCCTTTTGTTATATTATAAGAAATAAATTGAATAAATTAAGATAAAGGACTCTTTTTAATAATTTTGACCTACTAACTATAGATAAAGCTATATAATAAAAAACATATGTATATAAAAGGAAAATATAACAAAAAAGAAATCTAATAATTATTAGATTTCTTTT
>JBBVGE010000234.1:0-10385 GCA_040144665.1 Clostridium perfringens | reverse complement strand
ACCTAGATAATCTATGCATAGATTATCTAGGTATAATTTAAATTCAAAATTAATAGCTCTAGAGCTATTAATATAAATTGCATTATATTAAATATCTTAATAATACTATTAGTCTAAAATAAAGGAGGCATAATCTTGAAGGTAAATAAGGAATTAATGAAAGGTAGCACATCACTTCTTATTCTTGGATTATTAAACAGAAAAGAAATGTACGGCTATGAAATGATTAAAGAAATTGAAGTAACTTCAAATGGCGTTTTTTCTTTCAATGAAGGTACACTCTATCCTATACTCCATGCACTTGAAGGAGAAGGCGCAATTGAATCATTCTGGAAAGAAGGAGAAACCAAAAGAAAAAGGAAATATTATTGCATCACTAACACAGGAAAAAAACATCTTAAAGAAAAAGAAGATGAATGGAGTTTATTTAGTAAAACTGTAGATAGAGTTTTAGGGGGAACTACAGCATGAATATAGAAAATAATAAGCTTGTTAATGACTACTTAGATAATGTTTGCTCAAATATAAGAAATACTAGAATGCATAGTGAAATTCGTGATGAATTATTATGCCATATTGAAGATAGATTTCTTTCAAATCTAGATAAGGGGGTAGATGAGAAAGAAGCTATTAAAAGCGCAGTTACAGTTATGGGAGATTATAAAAAGGTTGGTGAGGATTTAAATAAAATCCATAAGCCATCACTTGAATGGAGTCTATTAATATCAACATTATTAATATTAACTGTAGGATTAATTTCTTTAACTTTCATATCAGATTATTTAGATTTAAAGGAACTATATATTAATAAAAGTTTAGTGTTTTCTATTATAGGAATAGCTCTTCTATTTGCGAGTAGCTCCTTTAATTATATTAAATTAAAAGTATGGTCTAAAAAAATATATATAATATCTATATTATTACTGTTACTTTGCTTGTTCTCTGGAGAAATGATAGGTGGTAATAGAGCATTTTTAGTATTAGGTTCTTTTTCTATAAATATAGTAGAATTATCTCCTATACTTATACTAATATCATTATGCAATTTAGTTAAAGAGTTTAAAGAATGTAGAGATAAAATGGATTTTTTAGAAGTATATGCTCTATGTTTTATGCCATTAATACTTATGATTGCATTTCGTAATATTTCCTGTATAGCTATATATTTTATTGGAGTATGTGCAGTTTTAAAAATTAAACGATATACAAATAGATATATATTAATTCCTCTATTTGTATGCTTATTATTATTTTTATTTGCTTTAGATAATTATAGAATTGAGAGATTAACTTCATTTATAAATCCATCATCTGACCCACAAGGTAGCACTTATATATATAATCAAATCCATACTGCCCTTAATAACTCAGTATTTATAGGAAAAGCTAATGGCTTTACAACAGGTTTAATACCTGGATTTGAGGGAGATTTTATATTTACTTTTATAATATATAGATTTGGGTTTTTAGCAGGATTTATCACTATTTTCTTATGTGGTTTTTTATTATTTAAAATATCAAAAATATTAATTAAAGTAAAAAATCCTTATAATAAATCAATAATACTTGTAATACTTACAACTCTTTGTATTAAGTTCGTGTATGGTATCCTTATGAATTTAGGAATGGCACCACAAGTACCAATTTCTATTCCATTTTTAAGTTATGGTGGAACTTCAGGTATAATAAACTTAATGTTAATTGGATTAATACTAAATATATATAAAATAAGAAACTTATCTAATATAGAGAGTTTAAATACATGCAATAAATAAAAGTAGCTTATGCTACTTTTATTTATTATCTAGATTTTGTAGTATAATAAGTATATAAGCCATTTTTAGTATTATTACCATATGATGAGAGGATGATATTATATGAAGATGATTAACAAAAGAAGAGTATCCATTATATCAGCAAGTTTAGCCATCATTATTTTCCTATGTTTTAAAACGTTTACAACATTTGCATTTCACAATCCACAGGAAATACTAAAAGATCCTGATCAAAAGATGTCAGCACTATATTATGATAGTGAACAAAACAATGATGAACAATTAATAGCTTTCAAAAAGTTATCTGGAGTTACTACTTTAAGCGAAATTCATATTAAAGATAATGGTAACTTTACTATTAAGTATGACAGTAAAATTCTAAGTGGAAATTTAAATATTTATATAGTAGATAAAGATAATAACATTATTAAAGAAATATCATCTAATAATTCTGGCTCTATGGTTATAAATTCTAATGGAAACTATGATTTTTTAATAAAAATATATGCAAAAGATGCAAAAGGAACTGCTGAACTTAAGATTATTCCACAAGATAACTTAGACATTAAATATAATAATGAAATATCCGATTCTTAAAATATAAAGAAGACAAGCTAAATCTTTTTATCTAAGGTTATAGCTTGTCTTTAATAGTTCTATTATTTTATTTATTAATATTTATAAAACTTTATAAATATAGAGTATATTTTTATTATTTAGAGTATAAAGAGCCACCTATTATTTGCTCTTCTTTTTCTATATATTTACCTGCTCTAGGATTAATAGCTTTAATAAACATATTCAAGAAATTTAGTAATATAAATAATACTACATAAGTTGCTATAAATATTTCTATATCTCCTAATAATTTAAATATATGTCCTAATAATGGAATCCCTAATCCTATGCAGTAAGTTGATAATTTATATGCTGCAAGAGTTGCGATAGCTAAAGGGAATGTAAATGCTGCATATGCTGGTTTAAACCCTTCTTTAAATAATTTTAAAATATATCCATATACAACTACAAGTAAAATTAATCCTGTAATAACTAGCCAAGCTAACATATATTTATTAGGATTTGGTTCTATTGTTAATATTCCAACTACTCCAAGTGGAGCTGGTGAACAAATTATTCCTACTGTTGGAAGTTTATGATCATCTAGTTTTTCACTTCTAAATACTATATAAAGAACTAATGGCAATAGTAATGTGTAAAATACAAATCCGAACATAAGCATGAAATGAGCTATTTGTGGAATTTGAGGTATGACTCCATCCATTCCTTTACTAGCAACACTACCTGTTATCATACCTGTATATACAATAAAACAAGTTGGCATTATATTACTAAACTTTCTCTCTTTAATTCTTATTATTGTATAGAAAATTACGATTGCATAGTGATATACTACTGCACCAATCCATAAGTAACTACAAACTACTGGAAAACTAGGATAGAAATATGCTGAAACAAGCCATACTACCATACCAATAGTTGGGTAAAACGTACCTGTAACAGGATTTTTCAACTCCTCTAACATAACCTTTGGAAATCTAATTAATCTTACTAACATTAGTCCTAACATACATACCGCAATAAAAATTGCTATTGGCTTAAAATAATTCACATCTTTTATTATCCAAGAATTACTTAATGTTATAAATGCTAAACATGTACCACTTATTCCAATTGGGTAATTTTTTAATTTATCTAAATATTTTTTCATATTTAATAATCACCTCTCATCTTTTCATTAGTTATCAATTTATCTATAGTTATTGATCTGTCTAATTTACTATAACTAAACTATAAATAAATTATATGATCATATTATATATAAGTAAAATACTTTATTTTTATAATAATGATATTATTTTACCTATGTATAGAAATATATATTTTCCTTAAAATTCAATTCACTTAATTCAACTATTTCGCTTAATTCAACTATATTTAAAATCATTATAATATAATAACTTTAAATATTAATTAGCTTAATATAAACTGTTTATTAAAAAAACAAGGTACATCATTTTATTTAATGTGTACCTTGCCCTTAATACTTTTTTATTCCATTATATTAACTTCATATCCTTTATCTTTTATCATTTTAACTATTCCATCATCACCAAAAAAGTGAAGTGCACCGACTGCTATAGTATACGTTTTATCTTCTTTAAGGAAATTTTCCATCTTCTCTACCATAGCTTTATTTCTTTTAGTTATCATAAGGTCATAACTTTCCGGACTTTGCTTTTGAGTTTTTATTGCATCTTCCATTACCTTTGTATCACCTTTTACGTATCCATCCATTAGACCTTCTGAATACTCAATAACTTCTTTTCCACTATCTATAAACTTTCCATCTTCATGTGCATCAAGAGTTGCTTTTAACGCTTGTATTCCACCTATTTTATTTAGAAGATCCATCTGGAAACCAATTGATTCTAATTGAACTATCTCTTTTTTCTTATTCTTTATATCCTTCATTAACATATCATCAAAAGTTTCCATAGTAAGACCCGCTTTATCATATAGCACTGCTTCAAGATTATTTACAACCATATTAGGTTTTAATATCTTTATTTTTTCATATTCTATTCCAGTTTCATTGCATATAGACTTTAGTTTCTCAACTTGCTCTTTACTTAATTCCTTTTCAATAGAATCATCCCCACTATACACTCCATCAGCATTAACTTTTAATAATTCTTCTTGTGTTGGATTTATTTCAACCGCTAATACATCTGTCTTTTCAACTATATCATTTACGGTATCCGTAAAGTAATCATATCCCTTGTTTATAGGATGCATTGTACCTATTAAATACATTGTTTTATCATCCTTTTTCACTTCCCATTGAAAACCTTTAGCCTTTGGCGTAGTTGATACCTCTTCTTTTTTAGAACATCCAACTAATATAGTAGTAAAAAAGCTTCCCACTACTAAAAGCGATGCTAATCCCCTCTTATGCTTTCTTATAAACATATCCCATACACTCTCCCTTTTTAATGTTTATTTATACTCTTAAATTGTAACATATTTTCCCAATAATCATAATATATATTAGATATAGATGTAATTTGATTTTATTTATAATTTATAGTATAATTTGTTTGAATATTCAGATAATTTATAGTAAGAGGCAGTTACTTTAATTTTTAAGAACTGACCAAACTTACTTTCAATAATATATCTTAAAAAGCCTTCAAGACATTCTCTCTGAAGGCTTTTTTACTATATATTATAAGTCATCTTAACATGAGGAATTCCAGCTTCATCATATATATCTGATACTACAGAAAATCCAACTGATTCATATAAACTCTTTATATACAATTGAGATGATAGCTTTATCTTCTTGTCATCAAAATTTTCTTTTATATATTTGATAGCTGCTCTTAATACAACTTTTCCAAGTCCATATCCTCTATACTCTTTCTTTACTAATACTCTTCCTATACCAGGTGCATCTTCATATCCAACACCTTTTGGTAATACTCTAAGGTATGCTGCTATTTTATCTCCATCTTTAGCATAGATATGTATACAATCTTTATCCTTTCCATCAAATTCATTTTCGCATGTTATTTTTTGTTCGCAGGCAAAGACTTCAAATCTTTCTTGCAAAATCCTGTATAAATCCTCTCTTGTAAGTTCATCAAATTTTTCAATATAAAGTTTCATGAAACTCTCTCTCCTTTTATATAAAGCTCACTCTAAGAATTTAGAGCGAGCTTTATTATTTATAACTTATTTATCTAATTTGTCCATTACCAAATATAATATATTTAACTGTAGTAAGTTCTTTAAGTCCCATAGGCCCTCTTGCATGAAGCTTTTGAGTACTTATTCCAATTTCGGCTCCAAATCCAAATTCTGATCCATCAGTAAATCTTGTTGATGCATTTACATAAACAGCTGCAGCATCAACTCTTTGCAAGAATTTCTGCGAATTATCATAGTTCTTTGTAACTATGGCTTCTGAGTGTCCAGTGTTATATTTATTTATATGATCTATAGCTTCATCTATATTTTTTACTACTTTAACACTCATTATATAATCTAAGAATTCTTTATAAAAATCTTCTTCTGTAGCTTCTTCCATATCTTTTACTATTTCTCTTGCTCTTTTATCACCCTTTAAAAGTACATCTTTTTCCCTTAAGGCCGTTGCAAGTATTGGAAGTAAATCCTCAGCTACATCTTCGTGTATAATTAAGCTTTCAGCTGCATTACATACTGCTGGTCTTGAAGTTTTTGCATTGACTACAATATTTTTTGCCATTTCAAAATCGCACTCTGAATCTACATAAATATGACAATTCCCTGTGCCTGTTTCGATTACTGGAACCGTTGCATTATTAACTACTGCTTTTATAAGTCCAGCTCCACCTCTTGGAATTAAAACATCTATATAATCATTTAGTTTCATCATTTCTGTAGCAATTTCTCTGCTTGTATCTTCAACAAGTTGTACTGCATCTTCTGGAAGATTTGCTTCCTTAAGCCCTTCTCTAAGTGCTTTTATTATAGCCATATTTGAATTTATAGCTTCTTTTCCACCTCTTAATATTACTGCGTTACCTGTTTTTATACAAAGTCCAGCTGCATCACAAGTAACATTTGGTCTTGCTTCATATATTATTCCAATTACCCCCATAGGAACTCTCTTTTGACCAATTTGAAGTCCATTTGGTCTATTCCACATTCCTATAACTTCTCCAACAGGATCTTGCAGATTTATAACTTGCATTAATCCATCTGCCATACCTTCTATTCTACTTTTATCTAATGATAATCTATCAAGCATGGCTTTGCTTGTTCCCTTTTCTACTGCCTTTTGTAAATCCTTTTTGTTTTCTACTATTATTTCATCTGATTTTTCTAAAAGCTTTTTTGCCATATTCTCTAAAGCTCTATCTTTATCTGTAGTCGTAAGATTAGCTAACACATATGATGCTTCTTTTGCTTTTTGACCTTTTGTGATTAATTCACTCACTTTAATTCTCCTTTCTACCTTTTAAAAATAATGTTCCTATTTCTTCTCCATTTACTATATTTAATAGTATTTTTGGTTCTTCACCATTTGCTAAAATCATATCTATTCCTGAACTATTGGCAGTTTTTGCAGCTGTTAGCTTCGTAATCATTCCACCTGTACCAAAGCTAGTTCCAGCACCACCTGCTGCTTCTTCTAATTCCTCTGTTATTTCATAGACTTCAGTTAGAAGTTTAGCATCTTCATTATTTCTTGGATCCTTATCATAAAATCCATCTATATCTGAAAGTATTATAAGAAGATCTGCACTACAAAGTCCTGAAACTATAGCTGACAGATTATCATTATCCCCAAACTTAACTATATTTTCTATCTCATCAATTGAAACTGTATCATTTTCATTAACTATTGGAACTACTCCCATTTCTAATAACGTATTAAAAGTATTACATACATTGTTTCTTATATGCTCATCTTCAACAACATCTCTAGTAAGTAATACTTGACCCACCGCATGACTATACTCTCCAAAAAATTTACTATATATATGCATCAACTCACATTGTCCTATTGATGCAACTGCTTGCTTTTCTCTAATACTTTGGGGTTTTTCTTTAAGCTTTAACTTACTACTTCCAACACCAATTGCTCCTGATGTAACAAGTACAATTTCTTTACCAGAATTCATTAAGTCGGAAATAACTCTAGCTAATTTTTCAATTCTAGTTAAATTAATGTTACCATTTTCGTATGTTAATGTAGATGTTCCTACTTTAATTACTATTCTTTTGGCATCTTTTATTTGATTTCTATTGTTCATTTTTGTACAACCCCTTGTATTAAATTTATTTCTTAAACTGATATTATTATATCTTTTTATTATTATATTTACTATAATAGTTTACCTATTTTATATAATATATTTTAAATAGGTTATAGTTTTTAATATATATTTCTTTATTAAATTTGTTAAAAATAATATACTTTAATTCTTTTTTTTATATTTTTATCATAATAAATTAGTATATATATAAATTATTTTTACTTTATAAAAACCTTTTTACATATCAAATTAAAAGTGATATACTATTATTGTAAACATTTTCAGAAGAAGTAAAAATACATTCTAATATAAATAATTAAATAAAATAAATACAATTTGTGTGATAGAGATTTAGAGAGTTAAGCATAAAGAAGGTTAGTATCTTTTTGCTTGGCTTTTTTATTTATTATGTAATATTAAAATTTTTCGATTTGTTCATTGATAATATTTTAAATCTATTATTAATGTTCATATTATAGAAATTAATTCTAATGGGGGTATTTTTATGATCAATTTTTTAGCAGAGATGATTGGAACAATGATCCTAATCTATTTAGGTGATGGGGTTGTTGCAAATGTTGTCTTGAAAAAAACAAAAGGCACAAATGGTGGCTGGATGGTTATTACTACTGGTTGGGCCTTTGCTGTTGCTATTCCTGCATTCATATTTGGTGCTACAAGTGGTGCTCATTTTAATCCTGCACTTACTTTAGCATTAGCTTCTATCGGTGATTTCCCTTGGAGTCAAGTTCCTATGTATATAACTGCTCAAATGATTGGAGCATTCTTAGGCGCTTTCTTGGTATTTATTCAATATTATAATCATTTTGAAGAAACTGATGATAAAGATGGTAAACTTGGTGTATTCTGTACAGGCCCAGCCATAAGAAATAGTAAATTTAATTTTATCAGTGAATTCTTAGGAACATTTTTCTTAGTATTTGGTATTTTAGGAATAAACTCAGTTCAAATGGCAAATGGATTGAATACACTTGCTGTAGGCTTATTAATCTGGGCTTTAGGATTAAGTGCTGGAGGAACTACAGGTTATGCAATTAACCCTGCAAGAGACTTAGGTCCTAGAATAGCTCACGCTATTTTACCCGTACCAGGAAAGAGAGATTCTGATTGGAAGTACGCATGGATTCCAGTAGTTGCACCTATCTTAGGAGCATTAGTTGGAGCATTTACATTTATATATTTATTTAAATAATTGATTTTTAATTTTTATTTAGAGGTGAGTAGAATGAAAAAATATGTAATAGCACTAGATCAAGGAACTACAAGTTCAAGAGCAATTATTTTTGATAAGGAACAAAATATAATTGCAGTTAGTCAAAAAGAATTTACTCAAATATATCCGAAAGAAGGTTGGGTTGAACATAATCCTATGGAAATATGGTCATCTCAATTTGCAGTACTTCAAGAAGCTATAGCTAAAAGTAATATAAGTCAAGATGAAATTGCTGCAATAGGTATAACAAACCAAAGAGAAACTACAATAGTTTGGGATAAAAATACAGGAACACCTATATATAATGCGATAGTTTGGCAGTGTAGAAGAACTGCCTCTATATGTGATGAATTAAGAGAAAAAGGCTTAGAAGAGTATATAAAAGATACTACTGGATTAGTTTTAGATGCATATTTTTCAGGAACAAAAATTAAATGGATACTTGATAATGTTGAAGGTGCTAGAGAAAAAGCTGAAAAAGGTGAGTTACTATTTGGAACAGTTGATACATGGCTTGTTTGGAAACTTACACATGGAAAGGTTCATGTAACTGACTATACCAATGCATCAAGAACCATGCTATTTAATATAAAAGATTTAAAATGGGATGAAAAGTTATTAAATGAATTAAACATACCTAAGAATATGCTTCCAGAAGTTAAAAGCTCATCAGAAATCTATGGATATACTAATTTAGGCGGAGAAGGTGGAGTTAGAGTACCAGTTTCAGGTATGGCTGGTGATCAACAAGCTGCTTTATTTGGACAAACTGCCTTTAACAAAGGTGATGCTAAAAATACTTATGGTACTGGCTGTTTCTTACTTATGAACACAGGTAATGAAATGGTTAAGAGTAATAAAGGACTTATAACAACAATAGCAGCAAGTACTAAAAATAATGTTCAATATGCTCTAGAAGGTTCTATCTTTGTTGGTGGTGCTGTTATTCAATGGCTTAGAGATGAATTAAGATTAGTAAATGATGCTGCTGATTCTGAATACTTTGCTAAAAAAGTTAATAATAACGGTGGAGTATATGTTGTGCCTGCCTTTGTAGGACTTGGAGCACCTTATTGGGATATGTATGCTAGAGGAGCAATCCTTGGACTAACTAGAGGATCTAATAGAAATCATTTAATAAGAGCTGCCTTAGAATCAATAGCTTATCAAACTAAAGACGTTTTAGATGCAATGGTTTCTGACACAAATTGTGAAGTAAATGTCTTAAGTGTTGATGGTGGCGCAAGTAGAAATAAATTCTTAATGCAATTCCAATCTGATCTAATAGGTAAAAAGGTTGAGAAACCAATAATAATAGAAACAACAGCTCTTGGTGCTGCTTATTTAGCTGGATTATCAGTTGGATTCTGGAAGGATAAAGAGGAAATTAAAGCTATGAAATGCATAGGAGAAACATTTATACCTAAGACTCCTAAGGATGCTATGGATAAATATTATTCTGGATGGAAAAAAGCTGTTAAAAGATCTATGGATTGGGAAGAAGACTAATTAATGAAAAAGAACTATCAAAATTTTGATAGTTCTTTT
>JBBVGE010000233.1:0-279 GCA_040144665.1 Clostridium perfringens | reverse complement strand
TGATAGATGTGATAGATGTATGGAAAAATGTAAGGATGTTCAACCTACTCTTGTTGATGTAGGAAATAGACATAAAGTTTCATGCTGGTTATATAAGGAGGGAAAGTAGATGGCAGATAATACAGTTTTAAAAGTTGAAAATTTGAAAAAATACTTTCCGATTAAAGCAGGAGTTTTTTCTAAGACAGTTGGAAATGTAAAAGCTGTTGATGGAGTAAGTTTTACTATAGATAAGGGTGAGACTTTAGGATTAGTTGGAGAATCAGGTTGTGGAAAATC
>JBBVGE010000232.1:0-273 GCA_040144665.1 Clostridium perfringens | reverse complement strand
GCTTTAGAATATGCAAATCTTACAGGAAATGAAGAAGTATTTGATGCATATTGTGGAACAGGAACAATAACATTATTCCTATCACAAAAGGCTAAAAAAGTTTATGGAGTAGAAATAATTCCACAGGCCATAGATAATGCTTGGATAAATGCAAAGGAAAATAAAGTAGAGAATGTAGAATTCTTCGTTGGAGAATCAGAAGTGGTGATTCCAGACTTAATAAATAAGGGAGTAAAAGCTGATGTGGTAGTAGTAGATCCACCAAGAAAAGGG
>JBBVGE010000231.1:0-371 GCA_040144665.1 Clostridium perfringens | reverse complement strand
TATGCAACTGATAAAATCAGCTTCATCTTTTTTGAATTGTCTATTTACAGCTAGTGTAAATCTTGCAACTGCTGTACCGCTTCCTGCTGCAAATCTAAGCTCTGGATCTTTAGTAAGTCTACCAATTAAAACTACTTTATTCATTTACGACCACCTCTTATTGCTCTTCTTTAACGATGATGTGTCTGATTATTCCGTCAGTTATTCCGAATACTCTGTCTAACTCTTTTGGTAATTCTGGGTTAGCAGTGAAGTTGATTAAAGTATAGTAACCTTCGTTAACTTTAGCGATTTCGTAAGCTAATTTTCTCTTACCCCAGAAATCAACGTTGTCAACTGTACCATTTCCGTTTTCTATAACACCCTTGAAT
>JBBVGE010000230.1:0-227 GCA_040144665.1 Clostridium perfringens | reverse complement strand
AATGCTTTTAGAACACCTAATTTTGGCCCAATAGGAATAGTTGATAATAATAGGGTAATATTTGATAGAAGAGTTCCACAGGAAGATTTTATACCATTAGAGGTTATTGATAAAAAAGTAGCCATAATAAAATGTGCTGCAGGTATGGATGGAGATTTTATATATCACTGTATAGAGAAAAAATATGATGGAATCATAATAGAAGCTTTAGGAAGAGGAAATGTACC
>JBBVGE010000229.1:0-208 GCA_040144665.1 Clostridium perfringens | reverse complement strand
GTTTCAAGATTTTTAAATTCTACTAATGTTTTTCCCATTACACTCGCCCCCTTAGACCTTTAGCTTAGGATCTAGAGCATCTCTTAATCCATCTCCAAAAATATTTATAGATATAACAGTTAAGAATATACATACTCCTGGAGGTATCCATAACCACCATCTATTTGTTAATGTATAGTAATCTTGAGCTGTTTGTATCATATTACCC
>JBBVGE010000228.1:0-255 GCA_040144665.1 Clostridium perfringens | reverse complement strand
ATTTGTAGAAGGTGGATTTAAAGGTGAATGTTCACGTCAAGAAGTTAAAAGACTTCAAGATCTTGCAAAGGAAATGAAATGTGATTGTACAGTAGGACTTGGTGGAGGAAAAGCTTTAGACACAGCTAAATGTGTTGCTGAAGGTGAAAAACTTATAGTAGTACCAACAATAGCAGCTACAGATGCTCCAACTAGTCACTCAGCAGTTTTATATACAGAAGATGGATCATTTGATGACTATGCATACTTTAAAGC
>JBBVGE010000227.1:0-222 GCA_040144665.1 Clostridium perfringens | reverse complement strand
GGAAGTGCTAAAGGAAAAATGATTAACTCTATTTTAGTTGCTCATGAATTTGTTTCTATGCTTCCTTTAGATGAAGTTCCAGAAAAAACAGAAGGATATGAAGGTTTCTCATTCTTATTAGATATACAAGGTGAAGTAGAAAAAACTTCATTATCATTTATAATAAGAGATTTTGATAAAGAAGGCTTTAAAAATAGAAAAGAAAGATTTAATGAAATAGCT
>JBBVGE010000226.1:0-252 GCA_040144665.1 Clostridium perfringens | reverse complement strand
CTTTGTTGATGCTCCATTTCTTACATTTAATGCACTTGCTGTTACTTTTCCCGTCTTTGTAGTTTCAGGTTTTACTTCTGGGTTAGTGTCTGGTTTTTCTTCCGGTTTAACTTCTGGCTTAGTATCTGGTTTTGTATCTGGTTTTGTATCCGGCTTTGTATCTGGTTTATTTGGAGTAGAATTTACAGTAACGTAATCTGCTGATACGTATCCATAACTATTCTTATATTTTATTTTGTGCCATCCCTTTGA
>JBBVGE010000225.1:0-248 GCA_040144665.1 Clostridium perfringens | reverse complement strand
TTCTGTGGTGGATTCGGAAATAATGGATGCGGATGCGGAAATAACGGATGCGGATGCGGAAATAATGGATTTGGGAATTGCTAATTAAATTAAAGAGAAAAGTATAGGAGGAATTTAATATGTCACACAAAAAATGTTGTTGCGATAAAACAATCGTAGTTTCACCTTATCAACAAGCACCTTATTATGATCGTCGTGGTGGCTTCGGCGGCTGTGGCGGAGGAGACTGGTGCTGGTGGATAATAATC
>JBBVGE010000224.1:0-231 GCA_040144665.1 Clostridium perfringens | reverse complement strand
GCTAAAGGTGTAGAACTTTTAATGAAAGAATGTAAGCCTGGAATGAAAGAATATGAGTTAGAAGCATATTTTGATTTTTACTTAAAACAAAATGGAGTTAAAGATTATGCTTTTAAAACTATAGCAGCTGCTGGAGTAAATGCTGCTACTTTACACTATGTTGATAATAATAGTGAAATAAAAGATGGAGATTTAATTCTTTTTGATTTAGGTGCTCAAGTAAATTATTAT
>JBBVGE010000223.1:0-208 GCA_040144665.1 Clostridium perfringens | reverse complement strand
ATTCTAAATGAAGAGGTAGATTATGCCTTAACTAAGGAAGAAGCTAAGAGTAAATGTGAGCATAGATTACTTAAAAAAAGAGAAAGAAATTTAAAAAGGGTTATTAATGGAACAGGTGTTGTTATTCATACTAATTTAGGAAGATCTTTGTTAAGCAAAGAGGCCACTGAAGCAGTTGCTTTAGCCGCTTCAAGCTATAGCAATCTAG
>JBBVGE010000222.1:0-208 GCA_040144665.1 Clostridium perfringens | reverse complement strand
GTTTATTAACTTTATCTTCAATTTTCCCAGCACAGTTTGCACAGTTTAAGCCGTCTAAATAAAGCTTTATATCTTTCATGTCTAAATACCTCCTTTACTCTAAAACGTGATTTAAACCTTCATTGAATATGTGTTTAACATGATCATCATCTAAAGAGTAATAAACTATCTTACCTTCTCTTCTAAACTTAACTAGCCTAGCTTGTTT
>JBBVGE010000221.1:0-3093 GCA_040144665.1 Clostridium perfringens | reverse complement strand
TAAGAGAGTCATATATATATATGACTCTCTTATTTAAAATATTCTTTAGTATGCTCTAAAAATACCAACTAATTTACCTAATATTTTGCAATCGTCTATAATTATTGGATCCATACTATCATTCTCTGGTTGAAGACGTATATAATCCTTTTCTTTAAAGAATCTTTTTATAGTAGCAGTATCATCTATTAAAGCAACTACTATATCACCATTAATCGCTGTTTGTGTTCTTTCAATTATAGCTAGATCATTATCATTTATTCCTACATTAATCATACTATTACCACTAACTTTAAGCATGAACAATTCCTTATTATGCTTTATAAAATCAATAGGTAATGTAAAAGTATCCTCTATATTTTCTGTCGCTAGAATTGGAGCGCCAGCAGTTATATTACCTACTATAGGTATATTAATCATTTCACGTTTAGGTTGTGAAAATTCAATTATTTCAAGAGCTCTTGGTTTAGTAGGATCTCTCTTTATAAGGCCTTTTTTTTCTAATCTTTTTAAGTGACCATGTACTGTTGATGTTGATTTTAAGCTTACAGCTTCACAAATCTCTCTTACAGATGGTGGGTAACCTTTATTTTCGGTATAATTCTTTAAAAAATCATATATTTGACTCTGTTTATCTTTACCCTCTAACATTGCATAGCACCTCACATTCTTTGAATTAATTATATCATATGAGTAAATATATATCAAACTTATGTTCTTAAAACATATGTTCTATTTGTATTTGTAATTTTAATTTGTTATAATGTAATTTGATTTTATACACTAAAAAAGGGTGGTGTAACAATGATAAAAAAGTATACCGATGATGATTATTGCGATTTATATGAAAATAAGATATGTGATAACTGCGGAAAATGTCTTGAAGAAGATGGGATTGATATAAGAGCAATAAAAATAGAAGATATAGCAAAAAATATCGAAGAAAATAAATTCTTAGAAGAAGAATGGAAAAATATGATTGCGAAAGCACAAAATATTGATCCTACACTTGATAAAGAAGATTTAGAAAAAGCTCTAAAAGAAGCTTATTCATCACTAAAAATAACTGAAAATGATTTTGACTCCAATAAAAAATCTGAAAATGAAGAATATGTAGATGCATTTGAATTTATTGAATATTTAGATGAGGCAGATTTGCTAGAAGATACACTTGAAGAAGAAACAGAAGAAATTTTCCCTGGAGTTAGAAGATTAATAAAAAAAAATAAATAATTTAAAAATAAGTGGTAAATACCACTTATTTTTTATTTAGAATAAAATAAATAAAATAGATGAATACTAATATTGAAATTATAATAAGAATAGGAGAGATTTATATGAATAAATTAAAATTAACCAAACTTATTGTAGCAAGTAGTATAATAGTATCATCTTTTTCATTAATAGGATGTACAAATAATAAAACAGTTAATGATGCTCAAGATAAAGTACAACAAGGTGCTAATGAAACTAAAGATAGAGTAAAAGAAGGGGTTAATGACATTACAAATACTGCAGATGAAACAATGGAAAAATTTACTGATGAAGAAGGTAAATATGATAAGAATGCTATAATAAAAGATTTAAAAACAAAAGGCTTTAATCCTGAAGTAACTAATGCTAAAGCTAACGATAACAAAAAAATATTTTCAGTTGATAAGCAAATTGTAAAAATAAAGGGTGGAGAGTTATCTTTATATGAATATCCAATGGATTCAAAAGGAAAGTTAGAAGGAGATATCAAATCAATTCAAGATAATGGAAAGATGATAAATGGAACACCTATGACTTGGAATACTGCACCTCATTTTTACAAAAAGGGGAGAGTATTAGTTGTATATGATGGAGACTCTCAAGAAATAATAAAAGCTTTAAATGAAATATTAGGAAATTCACTTATGGGGTAATAAAAGTTAATAAATGACTAAAAAAAGACCAATATTTTGTTGGTCTTTTTTTAAATTTTTGATAAAGGATTAGATTTTACAGCTTCTCTTAAAGTTTCATCATCAACATGTGTATATATTTGTGTTGTAGATATATTCTCATGCCCTAAGATCGTTTGTAATGATCTTATATCTACATCTCCATGCTTGTACATTAATGTAGCAGCAGTATGCCTAAGTTTATGTGGAGTATACTTTTCATCTTTAAGCCCAGCGCATTTTGTATAATTTTTAACCATTATTTCAACAGTTCTTTTATTTATAGGGGTACCTCTATTTGATAAGAATAAATATTTTTTATTATCAACAGAAGCCTTAGAGTCATCACGATTTGATAAGTAATCAGATAAAGCTTTCATGCAGGCTTCGTTTAAATAAACTGTTCTTTCTTTATTACCTTTCCCTATAATAGTTAAAGTATCTCCAGAGATTTTATCCATTCTTATATTACATAGCTCAGATAATCTCATTCCGCAATTTAAAAATAATGTTATGATACAATAATCTCTATAGTAATTTTTTTTATTTTTATCCATAGATTTTAATAATTGTATACTTTCATTTAAATTTAAATATATTGGATGCCTTTTGTTAATTTTAGGAGATTCTAGTTCTAACGTAGGATTTTCATCTATTATTTTAGCTTTATTTTGAAGATATTTAAAAAAAGATTTTAAAGTTGCAACTTTTCTAGCTCTAGCATAAGTACTATTATTTCTATATTTCTCTAGAAAACTCATAAAAGCATATAATTCTGATAATTTAATTTTTTTAATAAAATTATTATCTACATTATTTATAACTATATCTTCAAACTCAGTATTTGTATCTGTTACTTCATCTCTGTATAATTTAAGAAATCTAAAAAACATAGTAAGATCCACTTTATAAGCATCTATTGTATTCATAGATTTACCTTTTATAGTTTCTAAGTAATTCAGAAAATCTACAACAATAGGTGGGAGATATTCACTCTTTTTCAGATCTTTAAAATCGTATAACATGTAAGCACCTTCTTTATAATGTATTTATATCTAATTTTATCATATTTTATTCTAAATTAGAAGTTTATCAGAACATATGTTCTAAACACTTAATTTTAGCATTTGGGTTTATTTTAAATAAAATTAACTCATATCCAATATTT
>JBBVGE010000220.1:0-271 GCA_040144665.1 Clostridium perfringens | reverse complement strand
ATTATATAAAGATTAACATTTCTTCTTCCCCACTGTTTACATTCAGGTGCTGAATTTAAGAATAAATCTATTATATTATTTTTTATAGCTCCACCAGTGTCTTCTGCTACTGCATAGCCATATCCTTCTACATAAACCTTAGTTCCTAAAGGTATTACTCTAGGGTCAACAGCTATTGTACTTAATCCATTTGGATCTCTCTTAGGTACAGTTCCTGTAGCTGTTATTCCATCTCCAGAATAGGCAGTAGCTTCTACTACCATTGCTTTTT
>JBBVGE010000219.1:0-245 GCA_040144665.1 Clostridium perfringens | reverse complement strand
ACATCAGTACAATCAGATGATGTTAAAGTTATGAAAACCGCTATATTAAAAACATATGTTGATTTTAATAATTTACAAGAATTATTTGTAGTTGTACCACCATCAGAGAGAGATGGTATAGTTAAGTATTAGAAAAGAGGGAGTAAAGTGAAAAGATTAATACTAATATTAATATGTCTTTTACTATTTATAGTAGATAATACTCTGGTACCTTTTTTCTCTATAAAAGGTGTTTATCCTAGTTT
>JBBVGE010000218.1:0-291 GCA_040144665.1 Clostridium perfringens | reverse complement strand
TGAGAAGGTTGTATCAGCTATTTTTTCAGAGTATGAGATTCCTTATTATATAGATAAAAAGATAGATATAGCTAGTAATCCACTTATTGTTTTTATAAACTCAGCAGTAGATATAATAAGCAAGAATTGGACTTATGAAAGTATGTTTAAATATCTTAAAACTGGACTTATTAAAGAGTTTAGAGGGATTGAAGGGGCAGAGCTTATTGATGAACTAGAAAACTATGTATTGGCCTATGGAATAAAGGGTAAAAAGTGGATGGAAGAATGGGTTAACTATAGTTCTAGCAT
>JBBVGE010000217.1:0-289 GCA_040144665.1 Clostridium perfringens | reverse complement strand
GTATAATGGCATTTGACCACCTTCGAATCCAGGTCTAACTCCACCACCTGATCTAGCATTTTGACCTTTTTCACCTTTTCCGGCATTTCTTCCTAAGCCTGAACCAGTACCTCTACCAACTCTTTTTGGAGCTGATTTACTACCAGCTGCTGGTCTTAATTCATGAAGTTTCATATGTTATTACACCTCCTCTAACGCTCTATTTAATTATGCTTCTTCAACTTTTAGTAGATAACTTATTTTGTTTATCATACCTTTTATTTGAGGAGTTCCCTCATGCTCTACTGTT
>JBBVGE010000216.1:0-218 GCA_040144665.1 Clostridium perfringens | reverse complement strand
GAATATCTATTCCTATCATAATAGAATTTTTCTAATATAGGATTGTCCACAACAGGTTCCTCATAAGCTATTAACCCTCTCTCTGCTAAGATGTTCATTAAAGTACTCTTACCTACTCCAACAACTCCATCTACAACTATCATTTCCCAATTTCCTCCTCTATCTATCCTATCTAGTATCTCTCTGTAAAGATTATTTTTCGTATTTAGAGACAATAT
>JBBVGE010000215.1:0-279 GCA_040144665.1 Clostridium perfringens | reverse complement strand
AGGCTAGAGCTTTACCATTAAGCAACACCCGCATACATTGGAGCAGAAGACGGGACTCGAACCCGCAACATCCACCTTGGCAAGGTGGCGCTCTACCATTGAGCCACTTCTGCATATGCTATATTAAGTTAAATTAATTTAATTAATGGTGCAGGTGAAGGGAGTCGAACCCCCACGCCTAAGGCGCTAGATCCTAAGTCTAGTGCGTCTGCCAATTCCGCCACACCTGCACGTTATTTAATTAAATTGGTGGCTCGCCCGGGAATCGAACCCGGGACA
>JBBVGE010000214.1:0-3076 GCA_040144665.1 Clostridium perfringens | reverse complement strand
TATTTACACTTCATCGTAATCCTATGAGTTCAATTAAATATAATTCAATTTTATTATTATTACTAATATCTCTATCTCAGAATAACAATAACACTTGTAACAATACACATTTAAATTCATCTAAGGTTAATAACAATACATCCACTGATGAAAATTGTAAAGCTTATAATAATAAAAAAATTAATAATAAAAAGTCAAATTTAAAGTCATCTAATAGATTTAGTACTAACTCTGAAGATATTAATGTAGATGATTTACTTAATTCTGATAATAAATCATTTAAAACATATGATTCATTTGATACTATAGATAAAAATATAGATAATCATAAAGATATTAATCTTAACACTGCTCATTTAGATTCAGATGATGTTTATGATTTTAATAATTCTGATATTAGTGATACTAAAGCTTACGTAAATAAAAAATATAATAATAAAAAGTTAAATTTAAAATCATCTAATAAACTAACTAATCCATATGAAGATATTAATATAAATGATTTACTTACTCCTGATAATGAATCATATGATTCATTAGATAATAGCATTAATACTATCGAAGATACTATAAGTAATAATAAGGATACTAAACATAATACTAATAATTTAAATTCAAATGATATTTGTGATTCTAATGATTCTGATATTACTAATACTAAAGCTCACGTAAATAAGAAAATTAATAATAAAAAAGCCACTTTTAAATTACCTAATAAACTAACTAATACATCTAAAGATACTAATACCAAAACTTACGTATATAAAAAATTTAATATAAAAAGGTCACATTTAAAATCACGCAATAAATCAACGAATATACCTAAAAATATTAATATGGATGATTTAATTTCTTTAAATAATAGAAATAAGACTACCAATAATCCTAAAGATATTAAAGATAATATTAAAAATTTAAAATCATCTAATAAATTCACTAATATATCTGAAGATATTAATACAAATGATTTAATTGATTATAATGATAAATTATTTAAATCATATAATTCATTAAACACTAGTGATGATAGCATAAAAAATATTATGGATATTGATAATACGATCGATGATTTTACATCAAATTACCAGTATAAAAACACTAATAAAAATAAAGGCAATAAAATTACTAGTACTATTAAACACATTGATAATTCAACTCATATTAATAACTGCTATATATCTAATGCTATGAAATCCAACGATTTTAATTTTAATACATTTGAAGATAATAATCGTACATTTAAATTACCTACACTATTAATTAAATGTGATATATCTGATTCATTTAAAGGGGATATAAATTTCTACAATTACATAGCCTCAATAGATGATATAAAAAATAAATTAGTAATAACATCTAATTTGCTATTACTAGATGTTCCTCAAAGAGATAAGGGCACCTTATTTTTAGATGGTTATTTAGAAACTGACATAGATTATTCTATCCCCTTAGATCCTAAGGTTCCACTTAAATGTCAGCGTAGTAATTTTGTTCTTAGAAGTCCACTTAATATTTCAGCTCCTATCGAGCTCCAATATACTGTACCTGGGAAAGAAAATGCTTTTAGCAATTTAGATGCTTCACTAGTTAAATCGTCTTTTACTATGAAAAGGGATCTTTGTGATAGTTTTTACTTAGAAGATCATATATATTTATATAAAAAATGTGAATTTACTCTTATAGCCAACTATTATGTCGAAGTTTTTAAGGATGAAGTGTTTAACTATTGATTTTTTAAAACTATTTTGTCACTTTTTGTATTATTTTTAATAATATATATTATACGTTCCGTATAAGACAAAAGATTATTATGAGGTGATAAAATGAATTCAAATTGCGATTGTGAAAAAAATTTCCCAGTATGTTCAGAAAATATCGATGTAGATGTTACTAATTTCCCACCAAGCACTGATGAAAAATGTAAAAAATATTATAAAGATGATAATTGTGATGATAAAAAATATGATTATTATGTAAAAGCAAAGGTTCTTAGAAAGGTAGCAGACGCTAAAATAACTCAACCTATAACTGATTCAATATTTATCCCTGAAGGATTCTTCAGCATAAAACGTATCTCTAGAAGAGTTGTATTAACTCAATGTTTTGTAGTTCCAGAAAAGAAAGAATATGATGATTATTATGATTCAAAATATGATCGTGATGATTGCAACGCACATCTTTTCGTTGAAGGATATATTCTAAAAAATGTAGAATATGCAACTCCAAGTGCAGGTCAAGAACCAGCTGATCCTTGCGAAGATTGTCTTGCTATGAGAAATAATTATAGAGATTTAACAGCAAAAGTTAAATTTAATTTCTCTGTTCCTATAAAATTAGATGATGCAGACCTTGCTGATAATGTTAAAAATAAGGAAACTGCTATACTAAAAGATTGTATGAAACCTTGTGATAAAGGTAGTATAAGCGAATCAGATTGTGAAAGAATTCATTATCAATCTGTTGAATTACAAGAACCTTTCACTTGCGAATTAGACAAATATCAAATTTCTGAAGCTGTTATAAATAAATCAAGCTGTGCAACTACTGATCCTGATTTATTTGACACAGTAGTTGAAAAATTAACATTACAATTAAAGATATCTATTTTCCAACTTCAAACTAAGAAAATAGAAATTCACCACGATAAATAGGTCTTTAATAAAAATAAAATTTTGCTAAACTTTTAAAGTTTAATATTAAAGTCTATTATAAACTATAAGTTTATTTAAAATTGAGTGTAATGCTTTAATAATATATATCATTATTTATGAATATATACTATTTTAGTGTTGCACTTTTTAGCTTTGTACTAAATAATATTAACTATTTAATTAAGCTTACATTATTTGCCTTCTTATTATATTTTAAATTTAAATTTTATAATAATTCTATATCTTTATTAATATTTTATATAGAAGATCAATTATATAGAGGACTTCATATGAATCCAATTTACTTGTTAATATTTTATCTTATTGATTACAAGAATAAAAATAAATTTTATACTGCTCTATCTATATCTTTAATTTTACTTCAAAATAATAATAATAATAATAATAATAATAAACTTCAAAAT
>JBBVGE010000213.1:0-222 GCA_040144665.1 Clostridium perfringens | reverse complement strand
GAAGATATTCCAGTTATTAATCCAGAAACAGGACAGCAAGATTACTTTGAATATAATGTTGTAGAACTAAATAATAGTAAAGAATTAGATACTAGCATATTACAGGAAGTATCAGAGGGAAAAGATGGAGTGAAAATAAAGCTACAAGATAAGATGAAAGCTCTTCAATGGTTAGCAGATCATATGAATATTGCTACTGATAAACAAAAGGCTGAAATTAGA
>JBBVGE010000212.1:0-51412 GCA_040144665.1 Clostridium perfringens | reverse complement strand
CAATAATAATTATTATATAATAATTATTATTGATAATTAAAGATTAAAGTATTATAATTAATATAACAAAAGAAAAGACATTATATAAGCTAGATAGTTTATATAATGATATAAAAGAGGCAAGGATGGTTAATTATTATGAATAAAGTTAAAATATATAACAAAGTAAAAGAAAATGATGTTGTAACTTCATTTTATATAAAATCAGAGGATGGACAAAAACTTAAAAAAAATGAAGCTGGTCAATTTATTGCAATAAAGCCAATTAAAGAAGGAGATAATAAAAATGCAATAAGACAATATAGCTTGTCAATGAAGCCTGGAGAAGAGTTTTATAGAATAAGTATAAAGAGAGAAGAACATGGATTAGTATCAAGATATATGCACGATAATATTCAAATAGGAGATACAGTAGAAATATCAGATCCATTAGGTAAATTTATATTAAAAGATAGCAATAAACCCTTAGTATTATTAAGTGGAGGTATAGGGGTCACACCAATGATGTCTATGCTTTATAAAGCAGTAGAAGAAAAAAGAGATGTAATTTTTGTGCAAGCAGTATTAAACTCAACTGCACATACTTTTAAAGATGAAATAAAGAATATAAAAAAGGAACATCAAAATGTTAAAACTGCAATATTTTATCAAAATCCATTAGAATCAGATGAAAAAGGTAAAGATTATGATTTTGAGGGAGTAGTAACTAAAGAGTGGATTGAAGAAAATTTACCAAAGGATGGTGATTTTTATTTCTGCGGACCTCTAGGATTTATGAAGCATGTATATGATACTTTAAGAGGTATGAATGTTTTAGAAGATGAAATAAATTATGAGATGTTTGGTCCATCAAAAAATTTAGCAAATCTTTAAGTTTTTAATATAATATAGTATAGAGAAAAATTATGACTGAACTTAGTACTAGACTTTGTTCAGTCATTTTTTATTTGTATAGTTTAATTATTCTATATGAAAGGTACACACATCTTACAATTATCTACAGGGGAATCAATAAGTTTGCAGCTTACTCCAAAGACACTTTCTATAAGATTTTCATCTACAACATCTTCTTTTGGACCTTGTGCAAAAATATTTCCATCCTTTAATGCAACTATATTATGAGCATACTTTAATGCATGATTTATATCGTGTATAACTAATACAATTGTTCTATTTTCTTTTTCATTTAATTCTTTTAATATGTTTAAAATTTCTAGTTGGTACTTTATATCTAGATGATTTGTAGGTTCATCTAAAAGAATAATCTCTGTATCTTGAGTTAATGCAAGAGCAATCCATGCTCTTTGTCTTTGTCCACCTGAAAGATTCCCTAAAGTTTTATCTTTATCATCTATAAGTCCCATTTTTTCTATAGATTTTAAAACTATAGATTCATCTTTTTTACTCCAAAAGGATAGTAGAGTATGATATGGGTACCTTCCTTGTTTTACCAAATCATAGATGGTTAAGTCATCTGGAGCAGTACTACTTTGAGGAAGCATTGCTAGTAGTCTTGATACTTCTTTTGATTGCATTTTAAGTAAATCTTTATCTTCCATTAAGACAGTACCACTTTTGGGAGAAAGTATTCTTGCTATAGCTTTTATCAAAGTAGACTTACCACAACCATTAGACCCGATTAAAGCTGTAATTTTTCCTTTTTCTATATCTAAATTAATATCATCTAATATGATTTTTTCATCATAGCATAATTTTAAGTTATTTGCTTTTATCATAATTATCTCCTTTTTACTTGTTTTCTATTTTTAACTAAAAGATATATAAAGTAAGGTGCACCTATTGCGGCTGTAAATATTCCTATAGGTAAATCCTGTGGATAGAATAGCCAATTAGATGTAAAATCAGCGAGCAGTGTTATAATTCCACCTATAAATATAGAAAGAGGAATTAGGTTTTCAAATTTTGAATCTACTAATTTTCTAGCTATATGAGGTGCAATCAGTCCTACAAATGAAATCCCCCCGCCAATAGTTACTGCACCAGCAGTTAAAGCTGCTGAAATACTTAAAAGAATTAATCTGCTTTTATGTACATTATTGCCAAGTACTGTTATAACTTCATCTTCTAATTGATGAAGATTTAAATCTTTTATAAAGATTACAGACAGTATAGTAAATACAATAAATATTACTGTTATTAATATAGCATGAGTCCAATTAGCCCCATATATGCTTCCTGTTATCCAAGTTGTAGCTTCTTTCATAAATACTACAGGACCATTTATTACAAGGATATTAGTAATTGCTTTAAAGATAGCAGATATTCCTATACCTATTATTATTAGCTTATTAGTTGAAGAAGATTTTCCGTAAATAAAGAAAATAAGTATTAAAGCTAAGAATGAGAATGCAAAAGTAAATATAGGCATATACAATATTGATGTAGTTAGTGAGTTATTTGTAGGATCCGTAAAAATCGTTAAAAATACTAAAGCTCCAACAGCTCCTCCATTAACTATTCCTAATATATTAGGAGAGGCTAGAGGATTTTTTACTACTCCTTGAAGTATGGATCCTGATAATGCCAGTGAGGCACCAACAAAGAAGGCAACAATAACTCTTGGTAATCTTACATTCAATATTAAAATAGAAGAGTAGCCAGAATCTAAGCCTAGTATACTTTTAAGAATATCTAAAGGATTTACCATTACTTCACCCATAGCTAATGAGATTGTAATTATCAATAATGTAATAGCTAATAAAATCCCAGTTAATTTTATAGTCTTTTTATTTATATTAACCATTAAGTAGTCCTCCTTTTAGCAATATATATGAAGAATGGTCCACCTATAAGTGCAGTTAAAGCACCAACTGGAACTTCCTTTGGATAGATTATAAATCTTGACAGTATATCTGAAAGTAACAATATTGATGAACCTGTTAATACTGAAAAGGGAATAAGCCATCTATAGTCTGTTCCAATAAATTTATTTACTATATGTGGTGTTACTAGACCAATAAATGCTATAGGTCCTGCAAGAGATACAGATACGCCAGATAAAATTGCAATTATAGCTATTATAAGTATCTTTAAATATAATGTTTTCATTCCTAAAGATCGTGCCATTTCTTCACCTAATGAGAATACATTAAGCTTTTTACCAATAAAGAATGTAAATATTATTACTATAAGGATTATTGGAGCAAATTCAAGAATTAATTCTAATTTCTTTCCTTCAACTGAGCCTGTCATCCAATATATAACTTCTTCTAGAGCATTATCATTTTTATATAAAATACCTTGAGTTAAAGAAAATAATAATGCAGCAAGAGCAGTCCCGCCTAATGTTAAATCCATTGGCCTTACATCTCCAGAAAGACCACCAGATAAAATAAATACTAGTGCAGAAGCGGCAAGTGCTCCAAAGAAAGCTATCCAAACTAAACCTAAAGTAGATATGCTTGGAAGATAAGTTATTGCTATAACTATAGTAAATACTGCACCAGAATTTATGCCTAATATACTTGGAGATGCTAATTTATTTCTTGTTAATCCTTGAGTTAGTAGACCAGATACCCCGAGTGCTCCCCCTACTAAAAGAGCATTTATTGTTCTTGGAACTCTAGAAGTTCTTATAATTATATGTTCTTGAGAATTATTAAAATTTTTATAAGAGTCTATAACCATATCGAATGATGTCTTTATAAAACCTTTAGTAATACTTAAATAACATAATATGAAAATTAAAACTATTAACAATAAAAGTAATATAAATTTATTTCTATTGCTTTTTAGAATATTTGTCATATAATTTCCTCCATTAATTAAATAAAATTAATTATCAAATAATATTGATAATCTATATCAATTATGCTATCATAATTGTGTTGATAAATCTACAAAATTCGACAAAAAATATATAATTAATTAGGGGGTTCATTTTATATGACAAAAAAAGTATTGTCTATAGTTTTATCAAGCATATTAGCTACAAGTTTATTTGTAGGATGTGGAAGTAAAACAGAGAATAAAACAACAGATAAAACTATATCTATACAGGATGCGATGGGAACGGCAGAAATTCCAGAGAATCCTAAAAGGGTAGTTGTATTAACTAATGAAGGTGTAGAAGCACTTCTTACACTTGGGGTTAAGCCGGTTGGGGCCGTAACTGGTGTTATGGGTGAGTGGTATGAGTATACTAAAGATGAACTTAAAGATGTTAAGCCTGTGGGAAAAGAAAAGGCACCAAACGTAGAAGCAATAGCTGCTTTAAAGCCTGATTTAATAATTGGGAATAAAATGAGAGATGAGAAGATATATGATCAATTAAAAGCAATAGCACCAACCGTTTTTTCAAATACAATAAGAGGGGCATGGAAGGATAATTTCCAATTCTATGCTAAGGTTTTAAATAAGCAAGAAGAAGGTGACAAAGCTATACAAGAATATGAAAAGAAAGTTACCGCTATAAGAGAAAATTATAAAGATAAATTAGATACTGAAATATCTCTTGTTAGATTTATGCCTGGAAAGACTAGAATATATCTTGGAAATACATTTGCAGGAACTATTTTAAAAGAAATAGGATTTAAGAGACCAGCAGCTCAACAAGGAACTGAATTTGTTAATGAAATTGGTAAGGAAAGATTAAAGGAAGCTGATGGAGATGTAATGTTCTATTTTACTTATGAATTAGGTGATGGAAAAGGACTTGCAAGAGAAAAAGAATGGATGAGTGATCCATTATTCAAATCATTAAATGCAGTTAAGAATAATAAGGCATTTAAAGTAGATGACACTATATGGAATACAGGAGGCGGGATAAAGGCTGCTAACTTAATGCTTGATGATTTAAATAACATGTTAAAAGAAGAAAAAATTTAAAGAATTACATAAATAGTGTGTGCTATGTGCACTTATAACTTAATATTAAAGAGACTCATATAAATAGCAAATAAATGGTGTGTACTATGTACACACCATTTATATTACTTATTGATTATATTCATCAATAAGTTGATAAATAGTTTTAGATGTAGTGTCATCTATAGTATATCCAATTAAATTTAATATGTTCTTTAAAGATTCTTCAGATGAAGTTTCAATTTCAATATAAGGAAAAGGGCAAAATTCTTTATCATTTATATCTATTTCAACTAAGCCATCTAATACCTTATAGCTTTCTCTATATTTTTTTATTGATTGATGAAGTTTAAGACCTAAAGATTTATATATCCCTTCAGCCATAGTTTTATTATCTACTATAACTTCATTTTCTTCCATTTCTTTAAATTTACCTTGAGATAGCATTTTCTTTGTTGTCATAAATATTACTTCTTTAGAATTTAATAGGTCATTAACTGTTCTAATTCTTGCATATCCTTTAGCCTTTAAAAGTCTACCATCTTCAAAATCGTATATATCATTTATTTGATTTTCAGACTTTACCATCTTAGCACCTAGAGCTTTTAGTTTTGCTCTCATATCATCTACATTTATATTTATAACTCTTGTTTCTAACTCTTTTCCCATAAGGTTTCTCCTCCTAAAATAAGTACTCCCTTTAATAGTATATCAAATGAATATAAATTAAAACTAAGACAAATAACTAAGTATTATAAAGTTAACAAAATAATACTAATGTAAATAAATAATTAATAAAATAGGACTACTATTAACTTTATTTAAAATAATAGATAAAATTAAATTGAAATCAAAAGAAGAGGTTTGGAGGAAAAATGAATTGGAAATACTAGGTATAATTTCAGGTCTTATAGGTGGATTAGGTTTATTTCTATATGGAATGAAGTTAATGGGAGATGGTCTTGAAAATGCAGCTGGAGAAAAACTTAAATCTGTAGTTGAAAAAGTAACTAGCAATAGAATAATTGGTGTAGCAGTTGGTGCTTTGGTTACAGCTATAATTCAAAGTTCTAGTGCCACGACGGTAATGGTAGTTAGTTTTGTTAATGCTGGAATAATGAATTTAATCCAGGCAACTGGTGTAATCATGGGAGCAAATGTTGGTACAACTATAACAGCTCAAATGGTATCACTTGATTTAGAAGGTATAGCACCTTTTGTAATTGGAATTGGAGTATTTATTTCTCTTATAGCTAAAAGCAAAAAGAAAAGAGATATTGCAAATATATTATTAGGATTTGGTTTGTTATTCTTAGGAATGGGATTAATGTCAGATTCTATGAAGCCAATTGCTCAATCAGATATGTTTAAAGAATTTGTATTTTTAGTTGGAAACAATATGTTTTTAGGACTTATAACAGGACTTGTTATGACAGCTATAGTACAAAGTTCATCAGCAACAACTGGTATATTAATAGCTCTTGCAACAACTGGTGCAATAGACCTTTACGTTGCAATACCAATAATTTTAGGATGTAATATAGGAACTTGTGTAACAGCATTGCTTGCAGCAGTTAATGCCAATAGAACAGCAAAAAAAGCAGCAATAATACATTTATTATTTAATATTATAGGAACAATTATATTTATGCCATTTATAGGATGGCTTATACAAGCAGTTCAAGCAATTAGCCCAGGTGAAGTAGTTAGACAAATTGCCAATGCACATACAATATTTAATGTTATAGTAACATTAATTTTATTACCATTTGCTAATGTTTTAGTGTTTATAGCAAATAAGATACTTCCAGGTAATGGTGAAATAGAAAAAAATGGTGCATTATATCTAGATGAAAATTTACTTGAGAATCCAGTTATAGCGACAATACAAGTTCAAAAGGAAACAATTAGAATGGCAAAAAAAGCTAAGGATAATTTTGAACTGGCTATGAAATGCTTTAGTGAAGATAATGAAGAATTAGCAGATGAAGTTATAAAAAATGAAAGACTTATAAATACATTAGAGAGAGAAATTGCAGATTATTTAGTTAAGTTATCTCAATTAGAATTATCAGATGATATAACAAATGATGTAACATCAGCATTTAATGTAATAAATGATATAGAGAGAATAGGTGACCATGCTAAAAATATATCAGATCTTGCAAGAGAAAAGATAAATGAGAAGGTTAAATATGATAGTGAAGATATACATGATCTTAAGGTTATGTATAACAATACGCTAGAATCAATGGAAATGGCTATAAAGACTTACGAAGAAAAAGACTTTAAGAATGTAAATTCCCTTAGTAATTTAGAAGTAGGTATTGATGCTATGGAAAAAGAATTAAGAAGTAGTCATATAAAGAGACTTAATAATGGAAAAACAACTGCTTATGCAAGTGTAATATTCTTAGATGTTATAAGTAATCTAGAAAGAATAGGAGATCATGCAGTAAATATAGCAGGAGCTGTAGGAGAATAATAAAAAGAGCCTAAATATAGGCTCTTTTTATTATATATGTTTATTGATAGACAATTTGTTTATTACATTCAATATAATTTTTATTTTCTTTAAACTTTTCGTACTTTAAATTTTTAGAAAGAATATAGTCGCCAAGTAGAAGTTTAGAACTAGGGTAGTTAGATTCTATTAAGCTTTTATATAATTTATTGGTAGATGAATCATAGAAATAATTATTATATACGATTTTATCATTATCACAGTATAGTTTATTAGTGAAAGGAATATTTTTAAGTAGAACTTTTGGAGTCATATTAAAACTAACTTCAACTAAATCTTTATTACGTGAATTCATTTTAAATGTATATATTTTATCTTTATTTAGTAGTAATTTATCATCAAAATTTGCATCAGATTTCTTAATTACTTTTTTAGAATTTATATCATATAAATAAATTCTATTATTTAAAATATAAGATGCAAAGTTTTCATAAATGGATACTGGAATATCTACAGGGCTATCAAATTCTCCAATAGATATAACTTTGTTATCTTTTATATCCTTTATAAATATCTTAGTTTTTGAATTATATGTAGTGGTATATATTATTTTATTTCCTTGCATTTGAAATTTATTAAGTACATATGGATTATAATTATCATGTAAATTCTCAACTAAAGTAACTACTTCACAAGTTTCTATATTTACTCCCATTAAAGCATCTTTATCATTACTTTTAGCTATAATCCAATGACCAGAAGTTTTACTGTTTTTAACATCTATAGACATGTCACTATAGGTGTCAGAGAAGTTTTGAGTTTCTTTTTTATTGGTTTCTTTATTATATTTAATTAATTTTAAATCTTTAAATCTTTGTATGTCAGTATTTTTATAACTACGTAATGCATAGTAGTAATCTTGAGTGTTTCCAATTAGCTTTATAGAGTTATCTGGATTATTTTTATAACCTGTATAAACAAATCCAATAATAACTAAGATTATTAAAACGTAAATAATTTTAATTTTTTTCCACATTATATGTCCCCCTATTAAGTGAAAATAGTTTTATTTATTTGAATATTAGAAGTTAATTATAACAAATATTTGAATAATGACCAAATTAATGGATTATTTTATTATTTTTATATTGTATAAATATATTTATATAATGTACTGAAATTTATTTATCAGAATGAAGTATGTGTAAAATAATAATAAAGAGGTATAAATATTAAATATGATTGTAAAGAATAGTGCAGAATTATTTTTGATACTCTATTTAATTATTTTATATGATAGAATTATAAGATAAGTTTTTTGGAATATTTTTATAAAATACTAAGGTTTAAAGGAGAGAGAATAATGAGAGAAAATAAATATGATGACATAAATTTTTTTAATGAATATAAAAAGATGTCCCGTTCAATTAACGGGTTAGAAGGGGCTGGAGAGTGGCATGAACTTAAGAAGATGTTGCCAAATTTTAATGGAAAGCGTGTTTTAGATTTAGGCTGTGGTTTTGGGTGGCATTGTAGATATGCAATTGAGCAGGGTGCAAAATATGTAGTTGGTATTGATATATCAAAGAAAATGTTAAGTGAAGCAAAACAAAGGACTAAATCACCATTAGTTAAATATATAAATAAGCCTATAGAGGATATAGATTATGATGAAAATACTTTTGATATTGTAATAAGTTCTTTAGCTTTTCATTATATTGAATCTTTTGATGATATTTGCAAGAAGGTAAATAAGTGTCTTACAAGTGAAGGAGAATTTATATTTTCAGTTGAACATCCAGTATTTACAGCACAAGGAACGCAAGATTGGTATTATAGTAAAGATGGAAGTCGTATGCATTGGCCTGTAGATAGATACTTTGAAGAAGGAGTTAGAACGGCTAATTTTTTAGGTGAAGAAGTTACAAAGTACCATAAAACATTAACAACTTATATAAATGATTTACTTAAAAATGGATTTGAAATAAAAGAAGTTATAGAACCTATGCCAGAGGAATCTATGTTAAAAGATAATTTAGAGATGCAAGATGAATTACGTAGACCAATGATGTTACTTATTTCAGCTAAGAAAAAGTAGTTTGTGTAAAATATAATCTATAAAATTAATATAAACGATGTAGTATTAAGAGCTATGGATATGCCATATGACTTAAACTATTTTAAGCAAATTAAGCATATAATAAGTATTAAACAAGAAATTATTTTAATAAATATAGTTCTCTCATGAAAGAAGGAGGATAATTTTGAAGCTAACAAAAACAGTATTAACTGAAGACCAAGCAAAAGAAATAGTAAATTGGAAATACGATGGAGAATATGAGATTTATAATTTACAATCATGGGATGAACTTGTAAAGAAGGGTTGTTCATTATGTGATGATAGAAGAATAGAAAGCTTTAATGGTTATATAGATGAAAATGGATGCTTAGTAGGATTTACTAATCTATTAGATGAAGGCGATGATGTTTTCTTTGGAATAGGATTAAATCCATCTATGTGTGGTAAAGGTCTTGGAAAGATAATCACTAATATGGCAATAGAAGAGAGCAAAAGAAGATTTAAAGGAAAAGATATTAAATTAGAAGTTAGAACCTGGAATAATAGGGCTATTAATTGTTATAAATCTCAAGGCTTTGAAATTATAGATATAATTAATATTAAAACTTTTATAGGTTATGGTGAGTTTTATGTAATGAAGTATTTTAATAGATAAACCTAGCTATTAAAATATAATTTATATAGAAATAGAATGTAATTAAAGGTTATTAATTTAAAGTAGCAATATACTTTGATTTATTGCTACTTTTTCTTATTTTTGACTAATAAACTTTTCATAAAAACTATATTTTTTATGTTACAATATAAAATGTTAATAATTTGGCGGAGGTAGTTGTAGGAATGGAATACATAAGTGATATTAATATAAATGAAGCTGTTATACATATTTTAGATAGTAATGGGGGAGAACCAATACTTAATGAATATTCATTAGATTTAAATGAAGATATATATAAATTTGTATTTAAGCATATAGAAAAATGTTTCAAAGATGAAGAACTTAAATATGCAAAGTTTAATGAGGGAAGAAGCATAGTAAAAGAAGTAACTCAAGATTATTTAAATGGTATAGATAGTGACCTGATAGGACTTTCAAAAGAACTTGCAAGACAAATGTTTGCTATAATGAATGGGAATGTTAATATACCTTCTTGTGATCTTATAGTAGCATCAATAGTAACGGATCAAGGTCCTATGATTGCTATTTTAAAGATGGATTATATAAAGAACTTTACTCACCAAGTTGAATTTGTGGACAACAAAATAGGTATAGGAATTGTGCCACAATCAGCAGGACTTCCAGGAAGTGGACAAAAGATTCAAAAGGCCGCATTTATTAAGCCTTTAAGAGAAGAAGATAGATATAATCTTATGGTTTTAGATAAGCAAAGGAAGAGTAAAAATGAAGATGAGTATGGAGCTAATTATTTCATAAATAATTTCTTAGGTTGTACTATTGTAACTAATGAAAGAGATATGACTAAGAATTTTTTAAAAGCAACAGAAGCATGGACTAGAGAAAACTTTTCAGAAGATGCAGATCAAGCAGAAAAGGTACGTTCAACTATAAAAGCAAAACTTAAAGAAGAAGAGATAATAAATGTTGACGATCTTTCAGAAGAATTATTCAAGCATGAAGGAAATATAAAAGCAAACTTCTCAAACTTTGTTAAAGAGCAAAGTGTTG
This sequence comes from Clostridium perfringens, assembly GCA_040144665.1. Taxonomy (GTDB): domain Bacteria; phylum Bacillota; class Clostridia; order Clostridiales; family Clostridiaceae; genus Clostridium; species Clostridium perfringens_A. The sequence continues at coordinate 40,354 of JBBVGE010000212.1, read as the reverse complement.
AAGAAGTAGAGGTTGATAAGACGTGGGTAGAGAAAAAGCTTAAGAGGGTTAGGCTTAAGATAGATAAGGAAATAGATCTTTACATAGATGAGGAAGTTTATAATGATTCAAGTAAATTTGAGATAATAAGAAATGGTGATGGAAGCATAAACATGGTAATTAAGCATGTTAAAAATTACATAGAAAAATAATAAATGATAAGTAGGTATTTAATCAAAAATAAGTTATATTGTAGCTTATGAATATTGATTAAATACCTAATTTTTTATAGAGTAAGATTAATTGTTACATAAAGATACCATAATAGCTTTCTGGACATGAAGTCTATTTTCGGCTTCATCAAATATTGAATTACCATGGGCTTCCAAAATCTCAGAAGAAATCTCTTCGCCTCTGTGAGCTGGAAGACAATGAAGAACTATAGCATCATTTTTTGCATGTTTCATAAGATTTGAGTCTATGCAATACCCTTTAAATGCCTCTTTTCTTTTAAGGACTTCATCTTCATGCCCCATACTTGCCCAGACATCTGTAATTACAATATCAGCATCACAGATAGCTTCTATAGGTGAGTTACTTAAAGAGAAATTAACATTGTTTTTATATGATAATTCTTTGGTTAATTTTATATATTCTTCTTTGGGATAGTATTCTTTAGGACAAGCCATTGACATACTCATACCTACCTTTATGCACCCAAGCATTAATGAATGAGCCATATTATTTCCATCACCTATATATGCTACTTTAAGACCTTCAAATGAAGTTTTATATTCTCTAATTGTCATAAGATCAGCAAGGACTTGGCAAGGATGTTCAAGATCAGTTAATCCATTAATTATAGGAATAGTGGAGTATTTAGCAAGTTCTTCTACTTCTTCCTGAGAATATGTCCTAATCATTATCAAATCTAGATACCTAGATAAAACTCTTGCAGTATCTTCGATTGGTTCGCCACGACCTATTTGTAGATCATTACTACTTAAAAATAATGGATAACCTCCAAGTTGATGCATTCCAACTTCAAAAGATACTCTAGTTCTAGTTGAAGCTTTTTCAAAAATCATTCCTAAAGATTTTCCTTTAAGGTGGTGGTGTTCTATGCCATGCATTTTTTCATATTTTAATTGATCGGCTAAGTTTAATATATTTAATATGTCATAAGTATCAATATCTTTTATGGTAAGTAAATCCTTTTTCAAAATAAATCCCCCTTTAAATTAAAAATTATTAAAGATTATCTATAATCTCTAATAAGATTTTCGCTCCAATTTGAATTTCTTCTTTATTAATTATAAGTGGTGGAAGTAGTCTTACTACATTTGCTCCAGCTGTTAATACTAAAAGTCCTTTTTCTAAAGCTTTTTCTTGAATAATAGAGCTATCTCTAGTTGTTTCTATTCCGAGCATTAAACCTTCACCACGAATTTCTATTATATTTTTACAGCTGTAATTAGTTAAAATATTAAATAATTCAATTCCCATTTCAGTTACATGATTTAAAAATTTAACATTTGAAATTGTATCAAGTACAGTAATTGCAACAGATGAAGAAAGTGGATTACCACCAAAAGTTGAACCATGATCACCAGGTGATAGTACATCGGAAAGTTTTTTATTGCACATAAAGGCACCAATAGGAAGTCCAGCACCTAATCCTTTTGCAACAGTTATAATATCAGGATTTACATTAAAATGATTAAATCCATATAATTTACCTGTTCTTCCTACACCACATTGAACTTCATCGAAAACTAATAATATATCTCTTTCTTTGCAAAGTCTTGAAACCTCATAAACAAACTCTTTAGAAAGAGGATAGACACCACCTTCGCCTTGTATAGCTTCCATAAATATTGCGCATACATCTTTAGAAAGAGCACTATCTAAGGCACTAATATTATTTGAATCTATATATTTAAATCCTTCAGGAAAAGGAGAAAAGTACTTATGAAATTTTTCTTGGCCAGTTGCTTTAAGAGTTGCCATAGTTCTTCCATGGAAAGAATGTTTTAGAGTTACTATAGTACTTCTTTTATCTGTATTATATTTATCAAAACTATATTTTCTACAAAGTTTTATGGCACCTTCATTAGCTTCAGCACCAGAGTTTGAAAAAAATACTCTGCTCATATTAGATAAAGAAGTTAATTTGTTAGAAAGTACAGTAGCTTCTGTATTTAAAAAAATATTTGAAGTATGGCAGATATTTTGGGCTTGATTAGTAATAGCCATTAATATATCTTTGTTAGCATAGCCAAGAGAGTTTACACCTATACCGCTAGTAAAATCTAGATACTTATGTCCTTCTGTATCGTAAAGATAAGAGCCTTCTCCTTTTGCTATAATAATTGGAAGGCTTTTATAAGTATTCATAAGAGAGTTATTAAAATAATTCATAAGATTAAAGCTCCTTTCTTAATAAATCATAGTCCCAATACCATCGTCAGAGAAAAGCTCAAGTAAAAGAGAGTTCTTAACTCTGCCATCTATAATATGAGATGTATTAACTCCAAGTCTAACAGCTTCTACACAGCAGTCTATCTTAGGAATCATGCCATCTGATATTACGTTATCTTGAATAAGCTTTGGTATTTCATGAAGTCTAAGCTTAGAAATTAGAGTAGAAGAGTCATTTTTATTAGTTAATACTCCCGTTACATCAGTTAAAAGAATAAGTTTTTCAGCACCAACTGCAGCAGCTATTTTAGCTGCGCATGTATCTGCATTAATGTTATAAATAACTTCTCCATCATTAGATATAGCAACACTGCCAACTACAGGTATATAATCAGAGGAAAGAAGCATATCAAGTACTTCAGTATTAATTTTAGTTATTTCCCCAACATAACCTAAATCACAATTATTATCATATTTTCTAGCTTCTATAAGAGATCCATCCATGCCACAAAGACCAATAGCTTTACCTCCATGTTTTTGGAATAGCGAAACTAAATCTTTATTAACCTTCCCCCCTAGGACCATTTGAACTATATTAATAACTTCTTCATCAGTGTATCTAAGGCCATTTATAAATTCACTTCTTATGTGCAACTTTTTTAAAAAGGATGAGATATGAGGACCACCTCCATGTACAATGACAGGATTTAATCCAACACATTTTAATAAAATAATATCATTAATAACAGATTCACGAAGAGATTCACGTATCATAGCATTTCCACCATATTTTATAACTATAGTTTTGCCATAGTATTTTTGAATGTAGGGAAGTGCACGTACAAGAATATCTGCCCTCAAAGAATCATTCTGTCTCATTTTAGTAGCCTCCTTATATTAGCTTCTATATTCCCCGTTAATTTTTACGTAATCATAACTTAAGTCACATCCAAAGCATGTAGCAGATTCAAGCCCTAAATTTAAATCAACATAAATAGTAATTTCATCTTTGGCTAGAATTTCATTTGCTTTATTCTCATCGAAAGGAATAGAGACACCATTTTCACAGACCTTTAAGGTTCCAGTTGAATTTTTAAAATATATATCAACTTTATCTGGGTTAAAGGAAATGCCACTGTAGCCCAAAGCACAAATTACACGCCCCCAATTTGCATCACTTCCAAATATAGCTGTCTTTACGAGAGGGGATTTTATAATAGTTTTAGATAGTACTTCACAATCTTTTATTGAATTTCCACCTGTAACTATACATTGAATAAGTTTTGTAGCACCTTCACCATCTCTTGCAATTTTTTTTGCTTGATGTATATTGAGAAGATTAAGTGCTTCTAAGAACTTATAATAATTTTCATCTTTTTCTTTTATAAGAATATTATTAGATAATCCATTAGCTAAAATAAGTACCATATCATTAGTACTTGTATCACCATCTACAGATACTCTGTTATAGCTAATATTAACACTGTCTTTTAAAGCTTCTTCTAGCATATCAGGAGAGATATTAATATCAGAAGTTATAAATGAGAGCATTGTTCCCATATTAGGTTCAATCATTCCTGAACCTTTTGCCATTGAGCCTAAGGTTACAAGTTTATCATGTATATAGAATTTAATTGAACACTCTTTAGTAAAGGTATCAGTTGTAAGAATAGCAGAAGAAGCGTTATGATTAGAATCTTTGCTAAGAGATGAAGTAAGTTCTGGGATTCCTTCTTTAATTGCATCAATATTTAGTGGAACCCCTATTATTCCAGTTGAGGCAACAAGTACATCCATAGGATTTATATTTAATGCCTTTCCTTGCATTATGGTCATATTTTCAGCATCTAAAAGACCATTTTCTCCATTGCAAGTATTAGCATTTCCACTATTTATAATCACTGCTTGAGCTTTATTATCTTTAAGATGTTCTTTGGTTACTAAAAGTGGAGCTCCTTTAACTAAATTTTTTGTATATACGGCAGAAGTTACACATGGAACTTCAGAATAAATAAGAGCTAGATCCTTTTTGTTATTTTTCTTAATTCCACAATGAATTCCAGATGATAAAAATCCATTAGGAGATGTAACTCCTAAATCTTTAATTAATTCCAAATAAATACCCCCTTTTAATCCTTTATTAAAAGCTTGGACTTATAAAGTTAAGCCCCTCAGTTTCATCAAATCCTAGAGCGATATTCATATTTTGAATAGCTTGACCACTAGAACCTTTCATCATATTATCTATTGTACTTACAATTATTAATTCATCTTGTCTGTGGTTTAAGTGAAGAGAAATATTACAATAATTTGATAATGTAACATCTTTAATACTTGCAACATCTCCAAGGGGAAGTATGTTTACAAAAGGCTCATTTTCGTAGAAATTATTATATAGTTTGTGTAATTCTTCTAGAGAAATATTTTTCTTAGGATTGCAATAAATTGTTGATAGAATTCCTCTTTTTATCGGAAGTAGGTGAGGAGTAAAAACTATTGTTACATCCTCAGTTGAGATTTTATTTAACGTTTCTTCTATTTCAGGTATATGTCTATGATGTCCAATTTTGTATGGATTAAAATTTTCTGAAACCTCAACAAAGTGGGAAGATAAAGAAAGAGATCTTCCAGCACCTGTTGTTCCAGATTTAGAATCACATATTATTCTTTTAGTATCAATTAATGAATTTTTTAGAAGTGGCATAAGTGCAAGTTCAATTGATGTAGGATAACATCCGGGATTACCAATTATCCTAGACATCTTAATAATTTCACGATTAAGTTCTGGTAATCCATAAACACTAAACTCATGAAGATAGGATCTAGTAAAATTCTTTCCATACCATTTTTTATATTCACTTTCATTAGATAATCTAAAATCTGCCCCAAGGTCTATACATAGTCTACCTTTTAAAAATGCTTTTTCTAAAATTTCTTCACTTAATCCATGAGGAAGAGCAGTAAAGACAACATCAGATTTTTTAATTACATCATCTATATCCTCGCAAATTAAATTAGTTTTGTTTAGAAAGTTTTTATATACTTTTTGGATTTCTTTTCCCTTAAATGTCATTGAACTGATAGCCGAAACTTCTACAAGTGGGTGAGCTAATAAGAGTCTTAAAAGCTCAGCCCCAACATAGCCAGTAGCCCCAATTATACCAACTTTAATCAATAATACACCTCCTAATATTTAAGTTCATGCTCTTTAATAAAACTTTCAAGGTATTTAAGCTGAAGTTCTATAGATTCTTTTGCAGGTCCTCCAAGAACCTTTCTTTCACGAACACAAGTTAGAAGATCAACAGCTTTATATACATCTTCTTCAAAGATATGAGAGAAGTTTTTTAGTTCTGAAAGAGTAAGATCTGATATCCCTTTATTTTCTTTAATACAGTAAAGGACAGTTTCTCCAACTATTCTGTGAGCTTCTCTAAATGCCATACCTTTCTTTACAAGATAATCTGCAAGATCAGTTGCATTAGTAAATCCTTTAGAAGCTCCTTCTTTCATAACTTCCTTATTTATTTTCATAGTATCTATCATACCTGTAAAAGTTTGAAGTGAAAGTTTTACTGTATCTAATGCATCAAATAAAGCTTCTTTATCTTCTTGCATATCTTTATTGTATGCTAGAGGGATGCCTTTCATTAATGTAAGTAGTGTAACTAAATCTCCATAAACCCTTCCAGTCTTTCCACGAACAAGTTCCGCAACATCAGGATTTTTCTTTTGAGGCATTATACTACTACCTGTACTATACTCATCAGATAACTCTACGAAGTTAAATTCATTTGTGCACCAAAGAATAACTTCTTCTGAGAATCTAGAAAGATGCATCATTATAATTGATAGAATAGAGAGTAGCTCTATAACATAATCTCTATCTGATACAGAATCTAGACTATTTAAAGTTACCTTTGAAAATCCAAGTTCCTTAGCAACAAATTTTCTGTCAATAGGATAAGTGGAGGTAGCTAAAGCTCCACTTCCTAAAGGCATTTCATCTAATCTTACTAGATAATCATTTATTCTAGATACATCACGCTTAAGCATTTCACCATAAGCTAATATATGATGTGAAAAAGTAATTGGTTGAGCCTTTTGCATATGCGTGTATCCAGGCATTATTGTATCTATATTTTCTGATGCTTTATTATAAATAACTTTTAAAAGTTTAATAATATCCTTTATAAGAAGGGGAACATACCCCTTTAAATAAAGTTTTAAATCAAGAGTTACTTGATCATTTCTACTTCTTCCCGTATGAAGCATTTTTCCACAAGGTCCGATGTAATAAGTTAATAAACCTTCAATGAAACTATGGATATCTTCAGAAGTTTCATCTATTTCTATAACATTGTTTTCTAGTCTTTTTAAAAGTTCATTTAATCCATCCTCAATTTTATTACAAGAATTCTCAGGAATTATTCCTTGTTTTTTTAGCATTTTTACGTGTGCAATACTTCCCAATATATCTTCTTTATACATTCTTTCATCTACTCTTATGGATGAATTAAAATCATTTACTAGTGTATTTGTCCCTTCTTTAAATCTTCCGCCCCAAAGTTTCATAAAAAATCCTCTCCTTATTTAATGCTTAAAGTTTGATCAAGTTTAGCTTTAACTGTTATAGGTAATCCAAAAAGATTTATAAATCCTGCTGAATCATTTTGATTATAAACATCATCCTCACCAAAAGTTGCAAATTCTTCACTATATAGTGAGTATGGTGATGTAAGCCCTGCATTAACTATATTTCCTTTATATAATTTAAGTTTTACATCTCCAGTTACATTTTCTTGAGTTTTTGAAACAAAAGCTGAGAGTGCTTCTCTAAGTGGTGTATACCATTGGCCATTATAAACAATATCTGCAAATTTTAATGCAACTATTTCTTTATAGTGTGCAGTTTCTTTATCTAAGCAGATAGATTCAAGTTCTTTATGGGCATAGTTTAAAATTGTTCCACCAGGTGTTTCATATACACCTCTTGATTTCATACCAACTAAACGATTCTCAACCATGTCAATTATTCCAATTGCATTTTCTCCACCAATTTTATTTAAAGCTTCGATTATTTCAACTCCATTTAAATTTTTACCATCAAGTGCAACTGGTATACCTTTTTCAAAGCTTAAAGTAATATATGTTGCTTTATCAGGCGCATCTTCTAATGTTTTTGAAAGTTCAAGTATTTTCTTATAATCTGGTTCATTTGCAGGATCTTCAAGATCTAACCCTTCATGGCTTAAGTGCCAAAGATTTTTATCTTTACTATAGTTAGTTTCATATGTGATATTTATTGGGATTTTTTTATCGATTGCATATTTAATTTCTTCTTCACGAGATTTTATATCCCATATTCTCCAAGGTGCTATAACTGGCATATCAGGCGCAAAAGCTTTTATTGCAAGTTCAAATCTTACTTGATCATTTCCTTTACCTGTACATCCGTGGCAAATAGCATCAGCCCCCTCTTTTTTTGCTATTTCAACCATTCTTTTTCCTATTATAGGTCTTGCAAATGATGTCCCAAGTAAATATTTCCCCTCATAAACTGCTCCAGCTTGAATAGTAGGGAAGATATAGTCATTTACAAACTCTTCATTTAAATCTTCAATATAAATTTTTGATGCCCCAGTACTTATAGCTTTTTCTTCTAATCCACAAAGTTCATCTTTTTGTCCAACATTTCCGACTACTGCGATTACTTCTGTACATCCATAATTTTCTTTAAGCCATGGAATAATAATAGAAGTATCAAGACCTCCTGAATATGCTAAAACTACCTTGTTATATTTTTTCATAATAATAGCCCCCTTTTTATTATAGTAATTTGTAATTTAATAAACATTATATTCTTAAAAGTATAAATATGCAACTATTTTTGTATAAAAACTTAAAAAATAAATAAAATGAAGGATTTTATGCAAAAATAACTAAACTTTATGCATAAAAAGTAAAGGCGGATTTAGAATTAAATTTTAAAAATTACAAATAATAATAAAGATTAAAAGTTTAAAATAAAAAGGAGTGATTTTAATGGCTACATTAAGATGTGGAGTTATAGAATGTGTACATAATCAAGATCATAAATGTTGTAACCATTCAATACATGTTGGTGGTGGAGAATCAAATTCATCATTTGAGACAGTATGTGATAATTTTGATGAAAAAGAATTATCAATGCAAAGTGGAATAGGATGCGGAAGCGCTGGGCAGCCAAATCCTAATATGGCAATAGGATGCGATGTTACAAATTGTATACATAATAAGGATCAAAGATGTGTATCAAGTTATGTCGATATAGCTGTAGAGACATTAAGTAATGATGGTCACGCACAATGTCTATCATTTACTGAAAGACAATAATTAAAAAGGTTCTATCTATATTATATAGATAGAACCTTTTTAAAGAATATTTTCTATTGATGGATATTGAAGCTCTTTAATTCTTTCTGCACTATATTTAATTAGATGTAGTGTAGACAGTGATTCGCTTTCATCCTTACATTTTACAAGTACAGTTAATCTAACTGTTTGGTCTATAAGAGCATCTATTTCAGTGTGATTTATGTACACGGAAGATACGAATCCATCTTGTTCTAATTTATTAAGAAGCTTAACACTTTCATTATAAGATTTATCCCATTCTTTATTGTCTAAAAGCTTTTCAATTTTAGCACCTTCTGTTGATATATGATCACAGAGCTGTATTAGTTTTGAATTAGCAAATATTATGAATCCCATTACTGCTAAAAATAAAATAAGAGAAGCTATTGCATTTTTCATTTTTTTCTCTCCTTTTCATATTCATCAAAAAGTTGGTACTTGAAGTTACCTTGAGTATCATATAAAGCAATTAGTACTTTCTTTATACTACTGATTCCATATTCCTTTAATTTGTTTTCAATCCAAGCTTTATCTTTATCAATTCTAGTTAAAGAATTCTTATTAATCTTTCCATCAGAAATTAATATTCTTGGAAGTACAAGTTGTTGTTTAGAAGTATTACTAGAGTTACCATTTGAGCTATTATTTGAGTTACTATTTGAATTCGAGCTAGTATTTGAACTATTCCCTGAATTATTATTTGATTTGTTCTTATTATTTGATTTAGACTTTTTCTTTTTATTTGATTTATTACTATTAGAGCTACTGTTATTAGAATTATTATCAGCACTAGCTCCAAGGTTTGGATTGTTTGATTGAGCTTGAGATCCACCTTGACTAGAATTACTATTAGATGATTCATCACTAGAATTTGAATTACCTGATGATGTTGAAGATGAACCACCAGAAGAACCAGAAGAACCAGATGAATTAGGAAGTACTGAAATATGACCATTTGTCTCAAGTATTGCATATTGGATTTCTTCCAAATCAAAATATCCAAGTAGTCTAATTTCTTCCATTAATTCATCTATATTTATTTGCTGACTCTTTAAAGCTCTATAATTTATTCTACTTTTATAAATTAATATAGAGGGTTCACCCTCTATAATTTTTCTAGTAAATTGGCTTTTTAATTGAAGCTGTGATAATAAAATTTTAAGTAAAAGTAGGGTAAGTATAGGAACTACCCCTAAAAGTAATGGCAGTCTTGTGTCTTGCATTGGAAGAGAAGCTAAATCTGAAATCATAATAGTTATTACAAATTCATAAGGTTGAAGTTCTCCGATTTGACGCTTTCCCATTAGTCTCATTACTAAAACAACAAGAATATATAAAATTGTAGTTCTTATAAAAACAATAAACATAAACAACACCTCTTGAATTAATATTTGTAAATTTCTTATTTAATATTCAAAATAAATTGATAAAAAAGTTTTTATCTTAAAAGTTTCCACAAGGAATAAAACATAATATAATGGTATTAATATAGATATATAAGAATTTAGAGGAGGCAAGAAAATGACTAACTTTAATATAACTCTTGAAGATGGAAGAAAAGAGAATGTAGTAAAAGGAACTAAATTCAAGGATTTAATGGATAAATACTATGGAGAAGATGTAAAGAATATTGCACTTTGCAAATTAAATAATGAATATTATGAACTTTCCCAAGAGATAAAAGAAAGTGGAGTTTTAGAAATAGTCTACTTTAATACTGAAGAAGGAATGAATATATATACTAGAACACTTCAATTTATTTTTATTAAGGCAGCTCTTGATATATTTAAAGATTCAAAAATAACTATAGAACATTCAATAAGTAAAGGGCTTTTTGGAGAAATCCATAAAGAAAAAGTTTTAAATAAAGACGATGTTAAAAGAATAAAAGAAAGAATGAAAGAAATTATAGGTAAAGATGAACCAATAAAAAAAATAAAGGTTTCAAAGAATAAGGCTATAAGTATATTTGAAAATTATGGAATGGAAGATAAGGTAAAGCTTTTAGAATATGTAGACTTTGATACAGTAAAACTTTATGAATTAGAAGAAAGATATGACTACTTCTATGGAAAAATGGCATACTCAACAGGAGTTATAAGAGCCTTTGATTTAATGTTTTATGAACCAGGATTTATACTTAGAAGTCCTATGCCTGAAGATTTAGATAATCTTCCACCATATAAAGAACAAAAAAGATTATCAAATATTTTTTATGAAACAGAAAAATGGCTTAATATAATAGGTGTTGGTGACGTTGGTAGCTTAAATAATAAGGTTGTAAATAACGATCTTAAAGATTTAATACTTGTATCAGAAGCGCTTCATGAAAAAAAGATTGCATATATAGCAGACAAAATATCAGAAAAAAGAGGAGTTAAGATGGTATTAATTGCAGGACCATCTTCATCAGGAAAGACTACCTTTGCAAATAGATTAAGTATTCAACTTAGGGTAAATGGATTTGTTCCAGTTCCACTTAGCTTAGATGACTATTTCATAGATAGAGAGCTTAGTCCTAAAGATGAAAATGGGGAATATGATTTTGAATCAATATATTCATTAGATTTAAAAACTTTAAATGATCATTTAGAAAGATTATTAGATGGAGAAGAAGTAGAAATACCAACTTATAACTTTATGAAAGGAAAGAGCGAATGGCTTGGACATAAAGTTAAGTTACCTCAAAATGGAGTGCTGATATTAGAAGGAATTCATGCTTTAAATCCAATTCTTACTAAATCTATTTCAGATGAATATAAACACAAAATTTATATATCAGCATTAACTCAACTAAATCTTGATAACCATAATAGAATACCAACAACAGATGTTAGAAAGATAAGAAGAATAGTTAGAGATTTCTTATCAAGAGGGTATGGTGGAGAAGAGACCTTAAAGATGTGGCCTTCAATTAAAAGAGGAGAAAAGAAAAATATATTTATATATCAAGAAGAAGCAGATGATATGTTCAATTCAACTTTAGTATATGAATTATGTGTTTTAAGACCATATGCTTTAAATGAATTAAAGAAAATTAGTAAAGAAAGTCCTGTATTTAATGAAGCACAAAGACTTATATCATTACTTAATTTCTTTAAAGAAATACCTATGGATAAGGTTCCTGAAAACTCACTATTACGTGAATTTATTGGTGGAAGTTGCTTCTATAAATATTAGAGTATTAAACAAAAAAAGCTCCTTAGAATTGCTAAGGAGCTTTTCTTATATGTTATTAAAATATAAGCCTATGATATATTTGAAATTTTAACTTTATATTTTTTAAAGGATTCTTCAATAAGGAACCTATTGTTTTCGCTTACTTTGAAAGTGAGTGTTGCCTTATTTGTATAAATAACTATGCTATATTTATTCTTACTTTTTGCAATCTGAACACTTCTGATTTTAGTATAACTAAAAAATTGACCTAAATAGCATACACCATCTTGACAGAATGTAAATTTTAAAGAAAGAACTATTTGATAAATAATAAATACTATAGGTATTAATATAACTAAATTTACAACATTGAAGATGGAATTATCGCTACCATTAAGAGCTATAAATGAGGATATTATTATAAATATTACAATAATAATATTAAATATTGCAACGTAAGAAAATACACCAATAGTTATAAATGGACCCTTTTTTTTATGTTTTCTTTCAATAATAAAGCTTCTTGCTATAAAAAATGCTACAGCTATAAATAATAGAATTTCTATTATTGGCATGTAATTCATTAAAATTCCTCCCCTTTTATTAGAATAATTATATAATAACAAATTTTTTATTGTAAAATGTTGAGAGTGTGTAAACAATTAAATAAAATGTAAAGTAAAAAAATAAGGATACCAAAAGGTATCCATAATGAAACTTATTCGTATATTTTTACTTTAACACGATTTTCTTTTAAAATCTTAGCTAAGGTATCCATTTTTTTATTACTAATTCTAAAAGTTAAAGAATCATTACCAGTTCCTACTAAAACAATAGATGTACGATGCTTTTTACCAATGCTTAATTTATTTATCTTTTTATAATCAACATATTGTCCCATACAAAGTAGCCCATGATTAAATAAAACTAATCTTGAAGCTTGGAATGTTTGGAATACAAATAATATTAATATAAAAAGTATAAATATGTATTTAAATGAAAATAGATTAATACCGTTTGCTGTTATGTATGCAATGGGAATAATAATTAAACCTATGTTTATTAAAGCTACACCTGAAAAGATAACAAATCTTGTTTTTGTAGATGTTTTACTAGATATATGCTCAATATAGATTGCCTTACCAACTAAAAATACTAAAGTTAAAACGATAACTATATTAAGGGCAATAGAAAAAATTTTCATAAAAGTCCTCCTTAAAAATTTATATACTTTAAATTTTATAGCTAAAAAAAGATAATGGTATGAATAAAGTGTTAAATATCAATAAAAGAAATAACTTCTAAATATCCAAAAAACTTGTACATTTATAATAAATGTAGTTAAATTATTATGTAATATAGACAAATAAATGAGGTGTTACTGTGGAAAACAAAGAAATTAAAGATTATTTAAAAGATATAACAAAAGCATCAGCATACTTTATATTTAGAAACGGTCCAGTTAAGAAGCTTTATGAAGAAGGAAAATTAACGGATGAAGAAGTTAAAAATATGCAAGAATATCTTCAAAATCATTTAGCATATCTGTATAATGTACTTTTAGAGGAAAATAATATTAAAAAGTTTGATTTAATAACATCTACTATGAATAAGTTTTATGTAAATGATGAATCAAATATAGAAATGAATGATGATGGATTTAATAACTTCTATAAAAGTCTTTTTGAGCCAAAGGGAGAAAATTCAGGAATAAAGTTTAAATAAAAAATAACTCGCATATACTATGCGAGTTATTTTTTATTCTCTTATAACTTTTATTTTCCTATCTTTCAATACTTCATAGAAGTCATCAGCAGATCTTTTATTAATTGAAAAATTAAAGGTTGTCTTTTCAAATTCTAATTTTAATAAATACTTATTTTCTGATTTCTTTTTAAATACAACACATTTTATTTCTTTATAATTTACATTATAGTACATGTAATAAAAAGAGCTATGTGTAAGTAAAATTTCAGTATTAATAATAGTATTAAGTATTAAAATTAAAATTATAATACCAAATAACACCTTTTCAAGGACTGAATTTTGATCTACAAAGATTAAGTAAAAGCAAGCTATAATTAGTAAAATTATTAATGTTATTGTAGATGATAGGTTGTAATTTTTTATTATTACAAAAGGTCCTTCTTTCTTTAAAGCTACTCTTTTAAAATAGTTTTTAAGCATAGCAAAGGAATATACAAGAATAAATACTATTTCTATAATTAAGAATAAATTCATAGTTTTTCCTCCTTATAAATTAACATTAATAGCAAGTTAAATATAACATCATTGTGTGAACAATAAATTAATAAGATTTGAATTAAAATTGAAAGCATAGCTAAATTTAACTTAATTTAGTGATTTTAGGTATTTATAAATGAGAATTATTAAATAATAGTTAAATTCATTAATATTATACTCTAAAATAATTCTTTGTATTGATAAAAGTTGTAATAATATATTAAACTATAATTATAATAATTATAGAAAAAATTATGCATAGGATAAGGTGAGAAATATGAATAATGTAGGTGTTTTTGATATTTTAGGACCAATAATGATTGGACCTTCAAGTTCACATACAGCTGGTGCTGCAAGACTTGGAAAAGTTGCAAGAGCAGTTGCAGGTGATGAGGTTATAAAGGTAACATTTTATTTACATGGATCATTTGCAAAAACATACAAAGGACATGGTACAGATAGAGCATTAGTTGCTGGTATTCTTGGAATGGAACCAAGTGATAAGAGGCTTAGAAATTCTCTTGAAATAGCTAAAGAAAAGGGTTTGAAATTTGCTTTTGCTGAAACAGACCTTGGAGATGTCCATCCAAATACAGTTAAATTTGATATGATAACAAAAAGTGGTGAAAGAAGAGAAGTTATTGGCTCATCAATAGGTGGAGGAAGTATTAAAATAACTGAAGTTAACGGAAATAAAGTTGAGTTTACAGGAGATTATCCAACACTTATAATAGCTCAAAGAGATGTTCCAGGTATTGTATCTAAAGTTACAAGTCTTCTCTATGATGAAGGAATAAATATTGCATTTATGAGTGTTTTTAGAAGACAAAGAGGACAAGGAGCTAACATGGTGTTTGAATTAGACCATAGTATAGATAATAACACAATAGATAAACTAAAAACAATTGAACATATAACTAGAGTAATTATGATAAATCCTGTAAAGGAAGGTGAAGAATAATGGTTGCAAGAAGTGGAGAAGATCTTTTAAGAGTATGCAGTCAAAGAGGAATATCTTTAAGTGAATATGCAATAGAAATGGAAATAGAAAAGTCAGGATTAACTAGAGAAGAAGTAATAAATAGAATGAGAACTACTTTGAAAGTTATGGTTGATTCAGCTACAGAAGGAATGGAAAAGGAAGTTTATTCAGTAAGTGGTCTTATTGGAGGAGATGGATATAAGATAAATGAGTATCTAAAAAAAGGCGAAACTTTAACTGGAACTACAACAGTTATGGCAATGGCAATGGCACTATCATCATCAGAAGTAAATGCTTCAATGGGAAGAATAGTTGCATGCCCAACAGCAGGTTCATGTGGAATACTTCCAGCAGTTATATTATCAGCTGGAGCAAAGCTAGATAAAACTGAAGATGAACTTGTTATGGCTCTTTTTGCATCAGCCGCAGTTGGTACAATAATTGCAATGAATGCAACAGTTTCAGGTGCAGAAGGTGGATGCCAAGCTGAATGCGGATCAGCAGCAGCTATGGGATCAGCAGCAGTAGTTGAAATGATGGGTGGAACTCCAAAGATGAGCTTAGATGCAGCGGCAATTGTTATAAAAAATATTTTAGGGTTAGTATGTGATCCAGTTGCAGGACTTGTTGAAATTCCATGTGCTAAGAGAAATGCAGCAGGTGCTGTAAGTGCTCTTTGTACTGCTGATTTAGTAATGGCAGGAGTAGAATCAAAGATACCTTTTGATGATACAGTTTCAGCTATGTATAAAGTTGGTAAACAATTGCCACCATCTCTTAGAGAAACAGCTATGGGTGGAGTTGCAATAACTAAAACAGGTCTTGAGCTTAAGAAGAAAGTATTTGGTGATGAGTAAGAGATAGGTAAATTGGCTAAATATTTTTATTAAATTCTAAGTTGATGTAGACTTTAAAAAATTTTTAGTATAGAATTAAATAGAAAAGTAAATAGAATATAGAGCTAGGGGAGCCATAAGTTTTTGGCTGAGAATGAAATTTTAATTTCTAAACCCTTATTACCTGATATGGTTAGTACCATCGTAGGGATAGCATCGTTTATGAATTTTTGTATTGATAGATAGAGTATAGCCTTATGAGGTTATACTCTTTTTTATTTAAAATCATATATAAAAGGGGGATTTTATGGATAGAAAAAATAATTTAACCTATAAATTAGCTTTAAGTGGGCTTTTTATAGGAATAGCAACTATCTTAGGGACTTTTTCAATACCTATTTTAGGTGCAAAAGTTTCACCAGTACAGCATTTTATAAATGTTGTTTCTGGAATAACTCTTGGACCAGTATTTGCAGTAGGAAATGCTTTTGTAGCATCGCTTATTAGAAATATTTTAGGGACAGGCAGTTTACTTGCTTTTCCAGGAAGCATGATAGGGGCATTACTTGCAGGGCTTATTTATAAAAAGTTTAGAAGTCCTTTAGGAGCTGTAATTGGAGAAGTTATTGGAACAGGAACTTTGGGAGCTATGCTTGCTTATCCGGTTGCTTCATTACTTCTTGGAAAAGAGGCGTCGTTGTTTTTATATATAGCTCCATTTTCTTCAAGTTGTATACTTGGAGCTATTATAGCTTATATGTTTATAAGTGTTCCAGCCATTAAAAGTATACTTGTACTTTATGATGAAGGATTAGATAAACAAGCAGAAAATTTGTAAATTGAAAGGATGATATATATGTATAGAGCATTATCAATTGCAGGATCAGATTGTTCAGGAGGTGCTGGAATACAGGCAGATTTAAAATCTTTTTCAGCAAATGGAGTATTTGGGATGAGCGTAATTACTGCAATTACGGCACAAAATACACAAGGGGTATTTGGAATTCAAGATATAGATGAGGGTATGATAAGAGATCAAATAAAAGTAATATTTGATGATATAAGAGTAGATGCTATAAAAATTGGAATGGTATCAAAAAAAGGATCAATAAGGATAATAGGTGAAACTTTAAGGGAAATTAATAATCTTTCACCAGTAGTAGTTGATCCAGTTATGGTATCAAAGAGTGGTTTTAAGCTTTTATCAGAAGATGCTAAGGATACACTAATTAAAGAGTTATTCCCTATAGCAACTCTTATAACTCCAAATCTCCCAGAAGCAGAAGAAATACTTGGAGTAGAAATAAAAACTTTAGAGGATATGAAAGAAGCCGCAATTAGTTTAAAAAACCTTGGACCTAAATCTATCTTAGTAAAGGGCGGACATTTAGAGGATGATGCAACAGATCTTTTATATGATGGAGAAAATTTTGTTTATTTAAAACAAGAAAGAATAGATAGTAAAAATACACATGGTACAGGGTGTACTTTATCATCAGCGATAGCTGCAAACATTGCAAAGGGTATGAATATAGAAGAGGCTGTAAGAGAGGCTAAGAGATATATAACAGTTGCAATAGAACATGGAATAGAACTTGGAAAAGGTGTTGGACCAACACATCATTTTTATGAATTATATAAATCAGCAGGTATAGAAGAAGAGTATTAAATTTAGAGAGTTTATATTAAATAATTAAATAGTTTTAAGTAGGGGGTAGTTTTATGGAAATAAGAGAAATCTTAAAGAGAGCTAATAGATATGTAGTGGAGAGTCCACTTATAGATTCAATAACTAATAATGTAACTATGAATGATGTAGCGCAAACTATACTTTCATATGGTGGTAAGCCAATGATGATTGATGATTTAAAAGAGATAAAAGAAGGAGTAGCTATATCAAACTGTCTTCACATAAATATTGGGACAATGGGGTATGAAAAGGGAAATAGTATGATACTTGGAGCTCAAGTTGCAAGAGAAAATAATATTCCAGTAGTATTAGATCCAGTTGGAGTTCATGTAACAGAACTTAGAAAGAGTATTGTTAGAGATATATTAAATGTGGGCGTCAGTTTAATAAAAGGTAATCTAACAGAAGTGAAAAATCTTATAGGAGTTAAAAGTAATTTTATAGGAATAGATTCATTAGACACTGAAGAATTTACTGATAGCTTAAGAAGTGCTTTAAGAGCATATTCAAAAAATAATAATTGCATAATAGTTATAACAGGCAAAGTAGATTATATTACTGATGGGAAAAGAGAAATAAGGATAGATAATGGAGTATCAGAGTTATCATTAGTCACAGGAACAGGATGTATGCTTGGAGGAATGCTTGCTGTAGAGTGTGGTAGGAGCCTAGGGGATAACACTATATTTGGAGTAGCAAAAGCAGTGCTTACAATGAATATTTCTGGGGAAATAGCAATGGAGAAGAATAAAGGAGCAGGTATGCTTTCATTTAAACATAAAACTTTAGACAAAATATCTTGCATAACAGATGAAGAGATAATAGAAAGAGGAAATATTACTTATGAAGAATTTTAAGGATAAAAAAGTGTATTTAGTAACAGATTATAGAATACCCTTTGAGGAACTATTAAAAAGAACTAAAGAGGCGTTGAAGGCAGGTGTAAAACTTGTCCAATATAGAGATAAGAACATTTCAACTAAATTAATGTGTGATAGAGCAGAGCGGTTATTTAATCTTTGCAAAAAGTATAATGCTGTATTTTTAGTTAATGATAGAGTTGATGTAGCTATGGCAATTGATGCTGATGGTGTTCATATAGGTCAAGATGATATGGATTGTAAGATAGCTAGAAATTTACTTGGATCAGATAAAATAATAGGTGTATCTACTAAGACGTTAGAAGAGAGCAGAAAAGCTTTAGATGATGGAGCGGATTATCTAGGATGTGGTGCTATATATACTACAAGCACTAAAGATACAAGTGTTATAATTATAAGTGGACTTAAAGAAATAAAAAAAAATATAAATCTTCCCATATACGGAATTGGAGGAATAAATACAGAAAATATAACTGATGAATTAAAAGAAGTATTAGATGGTGTAGCAGTTATAACAGCTATATTAAATTCAGATAATATAGAAAAAACAATTAATAAATTTAAAAGTATACTAGAGGAATAAGATTATATTATGAGAATAATATAATAATTGAAGCACTATTTAAGGAGTAATAAATGAAATCTAGTGGAATTAATGATTTTAGTGATTTTAACGAATTTATGAAACAGTTTGGTTTAAATTTTAGTGATAATAACTGTAATAATAAAGGTAATGCAGATGGTTTTGATCCTAGAGAAACATGTGAAGACATACCAGGTGGATTTCAGGATTTACATCCTCAATTATTTGTTTTAATTGGTGATATAATAGGGCAAATTATGGTTGGTGATATGCCGTTTAATGTACAAAATTCTATAGGAAATTGGTTTGAATTAATTGGACAAGTAATCTTAACATATAGTGCTCAGCAACAATATTTTCAAAATGGACCTGGAAGATACTATAATAGAAAATATAGAAATGTAGGGAATCCATTTTGTGAAACAAATCCAACACCAGACAATCAAAATGATGGCCCAGGTACAGGACAAAATGCAGATTATGATAAAGAAATTTTAAGTTTAAAAAGTAATATAAAAGCACTTACAAAGGAAATTGAAAACTTAAAGGATATAATAAAAGATATAAATAAATAAAAAGAGTTTAAGACAGTATGATTAATCATGCTGTTTTTCTTTTTTTAGCAGACATTATTAGATTTAATTAACAAAAATTACACAAAAAGATACAAATTAGTAATAAAAGATGTTATTATATAAATGATTTGGTATGGAGGGGAATAATGTTATATTTAGCCAATAAAGAGAAAAATTTATCTAGAGAAAAGAAAATTATAAAATTAGTTTTAACAATAACTTTAGTTGTGGGGATAGTAATATCGATATATATATTTAAAGATTTATTATATAAAAGAGATACATTAGTTAATAACAAATCAATATATTCATACGGAGTAACAAGTCTAAATTTAATGCTTGGAATTATGGCATACATAAGCTCACTAATATATTATTTTAGCAATAAAAAATATAATTTTTTTATAATATCACTGTTATATTTAAATTTATTTATAAGTTCATTGATGAATTTAAATAATGATGTTGTTAAA
This sequence comes from Clostridium perfringens, assembly GCA_040144665.1. GTDB lineage: Bacteria > Bacillota > Clostridia > Clostridiales > Clostridiaceae > Clostridium > Clostridium perfringens_A. The sequence continues at coordinate 20,135 of JBBVGE010000212.1, read as the reverse complement.
GATTCATTTATTCAAATAATTAATCCAACATTTAGATTATTTCTTTTAACTAGGGTAATAAGTAAAAAGAAGACTTTTTATATAGATAATAAAATTAAAAATAGTATAGTAGTATCTGTGATAACTATTTTATTTTCAAGTATAGATATTAAAATAAGTAAGTTACTTATAGGTTATGAATCAAGCTATTTAAATAGAATCATATCTGTTATTATAATAGCAATAATGATAGGCTATATTATATCTACTATATTGTTAGTTAAGAAAAGTTTAAAAGAAGTTGAAATGGTATATACATGTGTAATTGCAAGTATGTATTTATTGGTTTTAAGAGGACTGTATTTTTTATATTCTGCTAGATATCCTAATATACATTTTGTTCAAGAAAATTACTATTCATTAATTTACTTAACTATTATAGCTAATATAATAATTATATCTGGATTATTTATAGAAATAATAAAAGAAATAAATAGAAATAAAAGATTAGAAAATGAATTAAATATATTTTATTATTTAACAGAATTCGATTATATAAATAATATTTTACTTTTTGATAAAGAGTGGAATGTATCATATGCAAATAAAACAATAATAAATAATTATTGTAGCAAAGAGAGTATAGAGGAACAATATAGAGAGTTAAATAAAATATTTTGTAAATATGCAGAGGATTCAGAAGAATTTAACTTTAAATATTTATATAAAAGTATCCAAGATAATGGTTTTTGGAAGGGGAATGTTATATTAAAAGATTTAGAAAAGGTTATTGAGGTATATGCAAAACAAATGGTATATAATAAAGAAACCTATTTCTTTATATCTTTTAATGAGATAACTAAAGAATATAAATTAACAGAAGAATTAAAGAAAAAAGAAGAACTTCTAAGAACAATAAATGATAATATACAAGATATTATAGTTGGAGTATCATCTAATGGTTCTATAGAGTATGCAAATAAAGCTGCAATAAGAACTTTTAAGTATAGTTATAATGATTTAATTAATAAAAATTATAGTGAGTTAATTGATTCATATAATAAAAATAGGTTTTTAAAAGAAGATGATAAGAAGTTTAATTGTATTGGTATTGATTCAAAAAATAATAAGATAGAGCTTGAATCTATATGTACTAACATAAGTGATGAAAATGAATTAGATGTAAAAAATATAATTATTTCTAAAGATTTAACTCAAAAAAATAAGTATGATAGGTTGAATTACAAATATAATGAAATAAAAGCATATGAAAAATCAAAAAATGAGTTTTTTGCAAATTTATCACATGAACTAAGAACTCCAATAAATATAATATACTCAACACTTCAACTACTTGATGGAATGGAAAATAGTGATGTAAATGCTTTTAAGAATTACTATATGAAGTACAAAAAGGTATTAAAATTAAATTGCTATAGAATGCTTAGACTTGTTAATAATCTTATTGATATTACAAAGTTTGAGGTTGGATCAGTTAAATGTGATTTTGTAAATTTAAATATAGTGGAGCTTATTGAAAATGTTACTTTATCTGTACTTTCATATGCTAAGATAAAAAATATAGATATAATTTTTGATACAGATATCGAAGAATTAATTATAAAGTGTGATGCAGAAAAAATAGAGCGAATAATGTTAAATTTACTTTCTAATTCTATAAAATTTACTGATGAGAATAAAGCTATTTTTGTAAATATAACATCAAATGATGAGTGGGTAGATATAAAGGTAAGAGATGAGGGAAGAGGAATTCCAGAGACTATGAAAAATCTTATTTTTAAAAGATTTGTACAAGTTGATAAATCATTAAATAGGAGAACTGAGGGCAGTGGTATTGGTCTTAGTATAGTTAAATCTTTAGTTGAAATACATGATGGGAAGATATTAGTAGATAGTGAAGTGAATAAAGGAACTATATTTAATATATATTTACCTAATGTAAAATTAGATGATGAAGAGATTATATTAACTCCTTCATTTAATTCAGATATGCAAAAAGTTGAATTAGAATTATCAGATATATATGAGTTATATTAATAGGTTATGTATAAATATTATTAAATGAAGTTAGGTAAAAGCTAAATTTACCTAACTTTATTTTTATTTATAATAGGGATATAAATAATAGGGGCAAGCAAGACTAGCTATACCAATGGAAAAAAGATTTAAAGAAAATGAATTAATTGAAGTAGTAGAAAAAGTAATAAACTACTACGAAGAAAATGCAAAGACAAAGGAAAGATTTTCAGAACTTATAGAGAGAATAGGACTTAAAGAAGTAGAAGACTCAATAATTGAATAAAATAACTATATAAAACTATCAAAATTTTAGATTAAAAATTTGATAGTTTTTTTTATAAAAAGTTTACATATAAGCATTTACTTATTACTATTATAAAAAATAAGGATTGGAATTATAAAAATGATAGGAGTATTATCAAAGTATAAGATTGTCAAAAAAAATACAATCCTGTGTCTAGTTAAATAATATAGTTCGGAGGGAAAAATATGGGATACAAGTTAGAATTCCAAAAAGTTAATGATTTGTTTGAAGAATTAAAAAAAGAGTACAAAATTTACGCACCAAAAAGATTTGAAAAACAAGGAAGGTATTCAGATACTGATATAATTCGTTACGCAGAAGTCAATTCAGTAGAGGAAATAATTTATAAGGAAAAATCTACATATCCTGTAAAAGAAGTAATAACACCAATAAATCAAACTTTATACTATTTTACAGAAGATGAATTTAAAGAAAGTAAGAATCCACATAATAAAAAAATATTAATATTTGCAAGAACTTGTGATATTAATGCTCAAGAAAGACAAGATAAAATATATCTTGAAAATGGTGACTTTGAAGATGTATTTTATAAAAGAGTAAGAGATAAAGTTAAATTTGTATGCATGGAATGTATTGAAGGGTGGGATACATGCTTCTGTACAACTATGGGAAGTAACAAAACAGATAATTATAGCTTAGCAGTTAGATTTTTAGAAGATGCTATTTTATTTAATTTAAATGATGAAGAGTTTAAAGATTACTTTAAAGATAAAAAACAAGAAGAATTTACACTTAAGTTTATAAAAGAAAATAAAGCTAAAGTAACTTTACCAGAAATAAAGGATAAAGAAGTTCTTGAAAAATTAAAAAAACATCCAATGTGGGAAGAGTACAACAAGAGATGTATAGGGTGTGGAAGTTGTACATTAGCTTGTAGTACTTGTACATGTTTTACAACTAAAGATATCGTATACAACGAAAATGCAAATGTTGGAGAAAGAAGAAGGGTACAAGCTTCATGCCATGTAGATGGATTTGATGAAATGGCTGGAGGACATAAATTCAGAAATACTTTAGGAGATAGAATGAGATATAAGGTACTCCATAAAATTCATGATTATAAAGAAAAGTTCGGAGATAACCATATGTGTGTTGGTTGTGGAAGATGTACAGACAGATGTCCTGAAAATATCTCAATTACAGCAACAATTAATAAAGTAACAAAAGCAGTTAATGAAATTTGTGGAGGTAATGATAATGAGCAATAATGTATTAACACCAAAGCCATGCAAAATTATTAGCATAAATAAAGAAAGTAATTCAGAATATACATTTAGAGTAGAAACTGATATTGTTCCAGAACATGGACAATTCTTACAATTATCAATACCTAAGATAGGAGAAGCTCCAATATCAGTTAGTGGATTTGGAGATGGATATTTAGATTTTACAATACGTTCAGTAGGTAAGGTCACAGATGCTATCTTTAACTTAAAACCAGGAGATACTTTATTCTTAAGAGGAGCCTATGGTATAGGTTGGCCAGTAGAAAAGTTTAAGGATAAAAATATAGTTATAGTTGCTGGTGGTACAGGGGTAGCACCTGTTAGAAGTATGATAAATAAGTTTTATAATACTCCAAATTATGTTAAGAGCTTAAATTTAATATTTGGATTTAAAAATGAAAGTGGAATATTATTTAAGAGTGAATTAGAGTTGTGGAAAGAAACATTTAATACAATATATACTTTAGATTCAGGTATTAAAGAAGGCTGGGAGACTGGCCTTGTTACAACTCATTTAGAAAAGCTTCCGCTTGATAGATTTGATGACAACTATGAAGTTATTATAGTTGGACCTCCAATAATGATGCACTTTACAGCATTAGAATTTTTAAAACTTGGAGTTCCTGAAGAAAAAATATGGGTATCATTTGAAAGAAAGATGTCATGTGCAGTTGGTAAATGTGGACATTGTAGAATAGATGAAACTTATGTTTGTCTTGAAGGACCTGTATTTAATTATACTAAAGCAAAAACATTATTAGATTAGAGGAGTGTTATATATGAATCATGATATAGATATTAAAAACGTAAGAATTAACTGTTATCGTCAATCTAAAGTTCCAGGAGAATTCATGCTTCAAATGCGTATTCCAGGAGGAACAGTAAACGCTAAATATTTGACTACTGTTCAAGAGATAGCAGAAACATGGGGAAATGGAACTTTCCATGTTGGTATGAGACAAACTTTTAATATACCAGGAATAAAATATGAAAATATAGAAGCTGTAAATGCATTTATTGAAAATTATTTAAAAGAAGTTGAAGTAGATGAATGTAATTGTGAAATGGAAGTTGATAAAAATGGGTATCCAACAATAGGTGCTAGAAATGTTATGGCATGTATTGGTAACACTCATTGTATAAAAGCAAATGTTAATACAAAAGAGTTAGCTACAAAGATTGAAAAGCTAGTATTTCCTTCACATTATCATATAAAGGTATCAGTTTCAGGATGTCCAAATGACTGTGGTAAAGGACATTTCCAAGACTTTGGTGTTATAGGACAAGCTAGGATGGAATATCATGCAGAAAGATGTATTGGATGTGGAGCTTGTGTTAAAGCATGTGAACATCATGCAACTAGAGTATTAAGCATGAATAAGAACGGTACTGTAGATAAAGATCCTTGTTGCTGTGTTGGTTGTGGAGAATGTGTTCTTGCATGCCCAGCAAGTGCATGGACTAGAAAGTCAGAAAAGTTCTACAGAATAGTTATTGGAGGAAGAACAGGAAAGCAAACTCCAAGAATGGGGAAGACATTCGTTAACTTTGCAACTGAGGAAGTTGTACTTGGAATATTCGGGAACTGGCAAAAGTTCTCTGCCTGGGCTTTGGATTATAAACCAGAATACTTACATGGTGGACATTTAATAGACAGAGCAGGATACCATAAGTTTAAGGAAATAATTTTAGACGGAGTAAAGTTAAATCCAGAAGCTTTAGTTGCTGATAATATATTCTGGGCAGAAACGGAATATAGATCAAACTTTAATGTTAAACCAATGAGGCAACATAAAACTATAGATACAAGCAGAGAAATAAGAGAATAATTTTATTATTATATTAGACTATATTACTTAAGTAATATAGTCTTTTTATATGAATTAATATACTTATATTACTTTAAATGGTAAAATAAAAAGGGAAGCGGAGAATTAAAAGAAGGGAGATTTTTATGAATACTATGATTTTTTCGTTAATACCATTATTAATAATGCTAATAGTATGGGGGATTGGGATATATGCACTTATTTTATTTATTAAGGCATTAAAGATATATATAAAGAAGAATCAATAATTATATAATAAAGTAAAGCTTAATTTAGACTATATTTTAAAGATTGAAAAAATATAATTATAATTAAGTATTTAATAAAAGAAGGGGTTACTAAATAAGTAATCCTCTTTTTATTTTTAAGATTATTTATTACAAAATCGTAAGAAAAGTGAAAGATTAATCAATATGTAATAGAAAGTGAAGGTGATAACATGAGATAGAAACAAGAATGAAAAAGGAGGCGTTAAAATGGGGAAACCTGTAGTTGACGTAAGAGATTTAAAAAAGGTATATGGAAAAATAAATGATAATAAATTTTATGCTTTAAATGGCATTTCACTTTCAGTAGAAAAAGGAGAGTTTGTCGGAATCATGGGACCATCTGGTTCAGGTAAGACAACTCTTTTAAATATTTTATCTACATTAGATAATCCAACAAGTGGTGTAGTTAGAATTGATGGAACTGATATAACTCATATGAAATCAGATGCATTATCAGACTTTAGATCACAAAATTTAGGGTTTATATTTCAAGATTTTAATCTTTTAGAGAATCTATCACTTTATGAAAATATAGCATTGCCACTATATCTTCAAGGAATGTCATCAAAGAAAATTGGAAAGAGAGTAAATGAAGTTGCAAAAACCTTAGATATTTTAGAAATACTAAAAAAATATCCAACAGAGGTGTCAGGAGGACAAAAACAACGTACTGCTGCTGCAAGAGCCCTTGTACATAATCCAGCAATTATATTAGGGGATGAGCCAACAGGAGCGCTTGACTCTAAAAATGCAACAAGTATGCTTGAAGCCATGACAAATTTAAATAGAGAGCAAGGTGTATCTATATTAATGGTTACTCATGATGCTTATAGTGCAAGTTATTGTAATAGAATTTTATTTATTAGAGATGGAAAAATCTTTAATGAATTAAAGAAAGAATCAAGTCAAGATAAATTTTATAAAGAAATTTTAGATATAGTAGCCAATATGGATACTACTATAAAGTACGGGGAGGAGTAATATGTTATTAAAACTCTCAATGTCAGGAGTAAAAAGTAAATTTAAAGATTACTTAGTTTTACTTTTTGGTCTTGTAATGGCAATTTCAATATTTTATATGTTTCAGACACTTGCATTAAATGAGGAATTTGTTAAATCAAATGCTATCATTAATTCAATAATGTCAGTATTTCAAATAGGTTCTGTATTACTTGCGATAATTACAGTATTTTATATAATTTATGCAAATTCATTTCTTCTTTTATTAAGACAAAAAGAATTTGGAATGTACATGATGCTAGGTGCAAAAAAGAAAAAGGTTACACTTATAATGTTTATAGAAACATTAGTAATTGGAGTAGTTTCATTAATTATTGGTATTATAATTGGAGCTATACTTTCAAAAATAATTAGTTATATGCTAATGACACAATTAAATTTTGAAGGTGGAAAGTACTATCCATTTTATATGCCTTCTATATCAATTACATGTATTTTCTTTATTATATTATTTTTGATTGCTGCAATATTTAATTCTATTAAGTTATTTAAATCCTCTGTTCTTCAATTATTACATGCAGAAGATCAAGCAGATAACGTAAAAGTTAAGGCAATGAATTCAGTAGTTAAAGCTATTTTAGCTATTATCCTTTTAGTTATTGGATATGCAGCCATAATTAATATCAAAGTAACTATGATAGCAGGCTTATTTGTAGGAATGATAACTATAACAGCAGGAACATATTTATTATTTATGGCATTAGTTCCTATAATTATTGATATATTATTTAAAAATAAATGTATAAAAGAAAAAGGATTAAATGTATTTACTCTTTCTCAATTAAGTTTCCGTGTAAAAGAACTTACTAAAGTTTTAGCAACTGTTGCAATGTTAATAGCACTATCTGCTGGAGCAATTTCTAGTGGGATGGCATTTAAAAATAATGCAAAATTTATAGCTGAGGATTCTGACTATTATGATGTAGTTTTAAATAATCCAACATCGCAAGAAAGTAATATATTAAGCAAATTAGATACTAAAGAAAAATTAGAATATAGGTATAAGAAAGATAAGGAATTTGTATACTACCTTTCAAGTGATTTACTAAATAATAAGCCAATTATATTAGAAAGAGATAAGATGGGGAATATCACATATAGTGGTAAAATAAATTCAGAATTAATTGTAAATAATGGTGTTTATGATAAAAGTAAAAAAGATAATCAGTGGTTAAACTTTTTCTATAGTATAGAGAACAGATATACTGATTCAGATTTAAAAATAAAAGTAGTTGATGATAAGAAATTTAATTCAATAAAAGGCAATGTAAATAAAGCTGTTATTGTAAAAACTAATGATTTCATTAAAAATTTAGATGATTTTAAGAAAATAGATGATATTGAAAAATCAAGGTATAAGATTAATGATACGATGAGTAAATATGAATTTTATACTCAATATTATGCAATGACAAGTGGAATGGTATTTATGGGATTATTCCTAGGTATTGCATTCCTTGGAATGATGGCAAGCTGCCTAATGTTTAAAATTTTAACAGGAGCATCAAAAGATATTAAGCGTTATGAAATGCTTAGAAAAATAGGCGTTCGTAAGAAACTATTAACAAAATCAATATATAAAGAAATATTATTTATATACGCAATTCCTGCAATAGTTGGTATAGCACATGTATTAATAGGTATGCAGATGTTTAAGGTATTATTATTACATCCTTATTATCATATATGGATATCACTATCAGTATTTGGAGCGATATATTTACTATATTATTTTAGTACAGTTCAATTATATAAAGGGATTGTTCTGCCAAAGAAAAAATAGTAGAAAGATCAAGGCTAAATTAGTCTTGATCTTTTGTTTTAATAAAAAAGAATATTATTAATTTTAAAATGCAACTAACCATATTAATATAACTTCTTTGTAAAATTATGATAATATAATTGAAAAGTACATAATAAAGGAGTATTATTTTTTATTGTATAATTAAACAAGAGAGGGGATTGTATTTAATTGAATAAAAAATTAGTAATATCTAAGACGATATTATTTGTAGTTATTGTAGCTTTTATTATTGCATTTAAAACAATATTTGGAGATGAAAATACACTAATAGGTGTAACTACTGTAACGGCATTATTAATGCTTTTAGAACGTGATTTAACATTATCTCCAGTTAAAAGTACTTTTAAATTAATCGGATTAAATGTGTTCATAGGAATAGCAGCAATGCTTGCGAATATAAATGTTTGGGTAGCTATACCAGTAAACTTTATTACAATATTTATTTTAAGTTATTCACTTTGTTATAACTTAAAAAAACCAATATATTTGCCATTCTCACTACAATATTTATTTATATTAGTTAATCCTGTAGGATGGGACAAGATTCCTATGAGATTTCTATCTTTAATAGTTGGAGCAGTTATTATTATGGCAGCTCAATTAATTGTAAATAGAAATAATGTGCTGAAAAAAGGTAATGTACTACTAGCTAAAGCTTGCGATGGAATGATTGAAAAATTAAAATTAGCAAGACTTGGGGAAGTTGATAATAATCTAGATAATGCTATTAAACAGGATTTAAATTCATTTAGGAAAATTATTTATAATAAGAGAGAAGAGAATTTTTATTTAACAGAAGAGAGTAAAATAAAATTAAATATATCTGTAGCTCTTGAAAAAATATATATTTTATTAGAAAAATTAGAATATGAAAGTGATAATGAGAAGCTACTTGATGAGCTCGCCATTTCTTTAACTAAAGTAAAGCAATGTCTTCAAAATGAAAGAAGTATAGAAGACACATTAAAAGAAACTGTAAATTTATATGAAGAAAATCATACTGAAGATATAGTAGCTCTTGAAATAATTAATAATATTGTATTTATATATGAATGTTTAGAAGATATTAATGAACTTGATGAAAAACACTATAATCTAATAAAAAGAATAGAAGAAATTCCAGAGAATTTTAAGCAAAGTTATGTTAATAAGAGAAACTTTAAATTAAAATCAGCTAAGTTTTCTTATGCAGTACGTGTAGCTGTAGGTATAACGATCGGAGGATTTATAATGGATTATTTCCATTTAACAGAAGGTAGATGGATTATGTTTACTGTGCTATCTTTAGTAAATCCATTATATGAAGTATCAAAGGAAAAGACAAAAGATAGAATAATAGCAACTATAATTGGTGCATTTATTTTAGAAATATTATTTGGGATTTTTGGTGGAGTTTCAGAAAGAACAATAATATTAATGCTTGCAGGTTATATAGGCAGTTATATGACTAAATATAGATATAATATGATATGTGTAACAGTATCTGCAATAGGAGCAGCATCAATACTTGGCAATACTGATGTTATGATACAATATAGAATATTATTTGTTATAATTGGAGCTATTATAGCAATATCTATAAATAAAATTGTAATGCCTTACAATTTAGAAAAAGATACTAAACATCTTAAAAATATGTACAAGGATGTAATTAATGAAATGATAGATGATCTTCCAGGTGCATACAAAGATGTTAATGGTGATAAGATAAATAACTTATTTATAGTTACAACTCTTATTGAAGAAAGGTTGAAGGCTAATAATGTTAATTCAGATAATAATATATCAGCATTTATAGAAGGTGAGAGAAATCTTGTATGTAGCATATATGAATTATATATTAGATTATCTAAACCAGAAATAAGTAATAATACTAAGCTCATTTGCAGTGAATTAAAGAAGATAAATGAAGATAATTTAGGTAAGTATACAAGTAAAATAAAAGAGTATATTCATATATCAGATAATATAAATGAAAAATTAGTGCTTAGTAATATTATGGAGATAATTCTAGGTATTAATGAAATGAAAAAATTACCAATATAAAATATATATTATAAGTTAAAACTTAATATCAAAGTAATTTTCAATTTTATAAGATAGTAAGTATTGTAATTTAAACTCATTAATATTCCATAAAATCTGTATTTAAAATAAAGTGTAATATATAAATTAAGGATTTTAAATTTAAAAAATAATAATATGAATACGATATATTGTGATATAATATTTTAAAATATTAAGGGTAAGTATAAGTATGAGTAAATTAGATGAGATATTACAATATAATAAAGCATTTGTAGAGAAAAAAGAATATGAACAATATATAACATCAAAGAATCCAAAAAAGAAGTTAGTGATATTATCTTGCATGGACACAAGACTTACAGAGCTTCTACCAAAGGCTATGAATCTTAAAAATGGTGATGCAAAGATAATAAAAAATGCTGGAGCAACTGTAATGCAGCCTTTTGGGAGTATTTCAAGAAGTATAATAGTTGCTATTTATGAATTCTTAGCAGATGAAGTTATTGTAGTAGGTCATTATGGATGTGGTATGTGTAATTTAGATACTAATAGTTTATTAGAAAAGATAGAGAATAGAGGTATATCAGAAGACATTATAAATACTATTTCTAACTCAGGAATAAATTTAAAGAAGTGGCTACATGGATTTGATTCAATAGAAGAATCAATTAAAAATAGTGTAAAAGTCATTAAAAATCATCCACTAATGCCAGAAGGAATTGTAGTACATGGAGTTGCAATTAGTCCTGAGACTGGAAAAATTGATGTAATAGTAAATGGATATGAAAAATAGTATAAGAAAAAATTAGACCTAGATAATACTTAATTTATCTAGGTCTAATTTATATTATTTAACCTTAATTATTGCTGATTTAAGTTCAATTAATTCATCTTTACTTATAGGAGCTTTTGCGATACCTTTAATTGCAACAAAAGATCCAGATTTTAATCCATTTAAGTTTTGATTTTTTTGAAGTTTAACTTCTATGTTTTTAACTAGTCCCTTTATTATTAGTTCATTATCTTCAGGAATAACCATATTAACTTCGCCTGTAATTTCAAATATTTTTCCATTGTAGTCACTACCATTGTCCTTACTTAACATTGAGCTAAACTCTGTTGATGTCATATAAGTAGTATTCTCTGATGTAGAGGAGTTTACTAATTTATCTGATTTTTGAATTTGCTCAAATACAAAAAATAACCCTATTATTGCAATTAAAAGTCCTATAACGACTGTAACAATCCATGATCTTTTCATAATATTATAAATCCTCCTTAAAGAATTATATAAATCTAGCTTTAAGGTTATTATTTGCAGATATATAAAGAATATATACTATAAGTTTTAAGGAGATGTAGTTTTCAGAAAAATAGGATTATAATAGTATTAATATGATATCCTAAATATAAGAACATACAGATAAGAAATTGAAGAACTTTCTTGTAAAGAAAAAGTTTGATATTATATTACTAATTATTGAGTAGATGAGGTGTTGTTATGGATAAAAATAAAAAAGGTAAAATTTTAATTGTTGAAGATGATTTGGATATAAATGGATTAATATATAGGATATTAACAAAAGAAGGATATGATGTAACACAAGCTTTTTCAGGTTCAGAAGGAAGAATGTGTATAGAATTATATGAATTTGATTTAATTTTACTTGATTTAATGCTTCCAGGTATGAGCGGAGAGGAAATTATTGAAAAGATAAGGAAGTCAAAAGATATGCCTATTATAGTTATTTCAGCAAAGACAGGCCAAGATGATAAAATAAATACTTTAGATATAGGTGCAGATGATTTTGTATCAAAACCATTTGATGTAAATGAAATTGTTGCTAGAGTTAATGCACAGCTTAGAAGATATAAACGCTTTTCAAGTGGTGACAAAGTAGGTAGCAAGATTTTAAAACATAAAAATATAACGTTAAATAAAGAACTTATAGAAGTTAGAGTAAAGGATGAACTTATAGCCCTTACAGCTAAGGAATACCAAATACTTGAACTTTTAATGAGTAATCCAAGTAAAGTTTTTACTAGAGCTAACCTTTTTGAATCAGTTTGGAAGGATGAATTTTTAGGAGATGATAATACTATAAATGTGCATATTAGTAATATACGTTCTAAGGTTGCCGCTGTAGATAAAGAAAATGATTATATAAAAACTATATGGGGAATAGGTTTTAAAATGGAATAATTTAATTCTTTCTTAAGATTTTCTTTAATTTATATTGGTGTTTATATCTTACAATAATGTAAGATATAAATTTAGATTATAATGAGAGTTTAAGAAAGGATGAATAGAATGAATGAAATTGTACTTAAAACGAGAAATTTAAGTAAGAATTATATAAATAAATCAGCTGTAAGTAATTTAAATATAACCATAAGAAAAGGTGATGTTTATGGTTTAGTTGGTAAGAATGGTTCAGGTAAAACTACGCTTATAAGAATGATTTTATCATTAACTAATGAAAGTGATGGAGAAATAGAGCTATTCGATAAAATTAGAATAGAAGATAGGATAAAAGAACATTCAAGAATTGGAGCAATAGTTGAGACACCGTCTTTTATGGCAAAGCTTACAGCAAGGCAAAACTTAGAATATTATAGAATTCAAAAAGGTATACCTAATAGAGATAGTATAGAAGAGTTATTTGATTTAGTTGGATTAAATGAAGTAAAAGATAAAAAAGTAAAGGGGTTCTCTTTAGGAATGAAACAAAGGCTTGGAATAGCGTTAGCAATGCTTGGAGATCCAGAATTTTTGATTTTAGATGAACCTATAAATGGTATAGATCCTATTGGCATTAAAGAAATTAGAGATGTTCTAAAAAAGATAAATAAAATGAAGAATACAACTATACTTATATCAAGTCATATATTAGGAGAATTATCTCAACTTGCAACTTGTTATGGATTTATAAATGATGGTGTATTAATTGAAGAAATATCATCAGAAGATTTAGAGGATAAGTGTAAGAATTATATATCAGTAAAAGTCGATAGTGTAGAGAAAGCGTGCGTTGTATTAGAAAGTTTAAATTGTTCCTCTTATGATGTTTTAAACAATGGGTTAATAAGGGTATATGATTTTTTAGATGAGCCATATATAATAAATCAAGAATTAATTAAAAATGGAATAAGGGTATATTCGCTTCAAACCATGGGTACCAACTTAGAAGAGTACTTTATAAATTTAATTGGAGGTGGTGATAATAATGCTTAATTTTATTAAAGCTGAGCTATATAAGCAATTTAAGTTACCTCTAATTTATGTAATTAATATCGTATTAGCAACAGGATTAATTTTACTTTGTTTATTATTTAATAGCCCTGAAAATGAATTAGCAACTAAAGTATTTGTTTTGAAAAGAATTGGTGGAGTATTCCCTGTTATATCTATATTTTTAACTGTATTTACTTCAGTATTTCTAGATGATTATAGATATGGAACATTAAAAAATATAATGTCATCAGATATATCAAGAAATAAGTATTATATAGGAAAACTTATAGTGCAAACAATAATGGGATTAATTACATCATCAGTGTGCTTAATAGCCTTATTTATAGGGATGCTTGTGTTATCAACAGGAGATAATTTTGGGGTATATTTAAAGAGTTTCTTACTAAGGTGTTTAAGTGTTATACCTTTATATATAGCTTTATTATCTTTTATAGATTTGTTAGTAGTTACTCTTAGAAAAGGAACTGCATATCTAGCATATTATCTTATACCAGTTGCTCTTTCAATAGTTGTTGGGATATTAAGTTCATTTTATGATATCTTTGAAAAATTAAAATACTTATCCATAGGATATGCTCTTCTTCCATTAGTTGATATTTCAGCAACTAATGAGCAAATGATTTATGCTGTTGTTTTAGGAATATTTTGGACTATAGCTTTTACAGGACTTGGATTAACTATATTTAAGAATAGAGAAATAAAATAAATTAAGATAAAGGGGAGATATAGATTATGATGAAAGATTTAATGATTATAATATTAGTAATTTTATTATGTATTATATTTGCCCTTTATAGATTAAAGATAAGCAATATAAAATCTGTAACAAAAAAACTTAAAGATTTAAACAACATGGAGAGTGACACAAAGCTTAAAATACCAGCACCTGATAAGTATATTGAGGAGCTTGTACTTCAAATTAATAAAACTATAGATGATAGAAGGAAGATAGAGGAAAAGCATAGGGAACTTGATTTGGAACTTAGACAGGCGATTGCGAATATGTCTCATGATTTAAGGACCCCGTTAACATCTATAATGGGGTATATACAACTTTTACAAGATCCAAATATATCAAATGAGGATAAGGAAGAATACTTAGGTATAATAGAAAAGAGGTCAGCAGTTTTAAAGGAATTGATTTCAAGTTTTTATGATTTATCAAGGCTTCAAGCAAATGAATATAATTTAGAAATAGAAAAAGTAAATATAAGTACGATACTTTGTGAACTTATAGCAGCTTTTTATGATGAAATAAGTAAAAAAGGATTTGAACCAATTATAGATATGGATGAAAATATACCATTAATATATGGAGATAAAAAAGCTATAAATCGTATTTTTACAAATATGATTCAAAATATATTAAAGCATTCAAAGGGCCAAGTTAGGATATCATTAAAAAAATATGATGATTATATTATCACTGAATTTTCAAATGATGCCCCAGACATTGATGCTGATGATGCAAAGAGAATATTTGAAAGGTTTTTTACTGGAGATAGGATGAGAACAGGGCAAAATACAGGTCTTGGGCTTGCAATAACAAAGATATTAGTAGAAAGACAAGGTCATGAAATTATAGCTGAGAAAATAGATAATGTTCTTAGCATAAAAATAAAATGGAAAGTTTAATAGAATATTAGATGAAATCGTTAATAATTAATAGGTAAACTTTATATAATTATACAAAGGATTACTAAATTTACTGTTAGTATTCTTTAAATTAATTATAAAGGAGCTTATTAAGTGAAAAAAATTATTTCAAATATAATATTGTTAACTATCCTTTTTACAGTTCCTTTTCTTCCATATAAAAAGGAATTTAATTCAAAAGATTTTGATGAAACTAAAGTAAATTTAATAATTCAGTATAAAGAAGGTGCTGATATACCAAGTGTTGTTAAAGGTGCAGCTTATATAAAATCATATGCAAGTATAAATGGAATAAAAGATATAAACTATTCTGAAATAAATATTATAGGAAATACCCCATATAAAGAGATATCGACATTTGAACTAGGAAATAGAAGGTATGTTGATTTTGTAGTGAAAGGGGAATTTATTGAAGATGAGATAAAAAATGATGTGCTAACATTAAAAGTAATAGATTGGTTTCCTATTGGAGCAAAGATTAGATTAATGGATACGGTACTTTGGCATAAATATAACTTCAGTTTATGGCTTACATATTTTGTTGTAATAGCAACAATATATTTATTATATGAATTAAATAAAATATTAATAAGAAAGCTAGAGTAGCAAATTACTATTCTAGCTTTCTGTTTATGGTTAGTTTTTAAATTTTCTAGAGTTATTAAAGTTAACTTTAAGCGCTCTATCAACTAATACTAGTGGTATAAACATAGCAAATAAGGATATTATCATGCATATAATTGATGTAAGTTCAGAATTTAGAGTTAAAGAACTCTTTAAAGCAATAATAAATATAAAAGAAAATATACCAAATATAAGCCAAAGTTTACCGAAATGCTTATTAGCAAAGTCAAAGGCTTCTTTAGACTTCATAGAATATGTTGTTCTATATCCATAAAATTCATTAAACTTTGGAGGCTTAATTATAAAAGTTAAACCAACTAAAATCATGATTATAGAAATTAAAAAGTCAGTAAAAGAATTTATAATACTCATAAAATCTCCCCCTTAACAATTAAACAGGTATTTCCTTTATGATTATATTATATCACTTAAATGTTAAAATATAGAAAAATATTTTGACTTTAAGAGTATTATTTATTAGTTTGATATACCGTTAATATATTATTATCTAATGAAAGTGCAATCATATCATCTTTTTCTCTTTTATAAAAATATCTAGAATTTTCATTATCACTTTCTATAACTTCCATAATGTCTACAGGAATAAATTCTTTAGTGTCACCTTTAAAAACCCAATTTAAAGATGTTTTAACCTTTTCCAAATCTGATTCATCATTATAAGTAAGTTTGTATAGAGAATTCTTACCATTATTATCATTATTTAAACTTTGAATTTTAGATTTCTCTGCTGGTGGAGGTAGTTCCATTCCCCATTTTTTATCTATAGTTTCAGTGAAATTTGGGAATAGAATAGGACGAGCAAATTTAAGTCCAAATAATGCAATGAAAATTAGAGTTATATTTATAGTTATAGTTTTTTTATTCATAAGTATCTCCTTATATTATCAATATATGTAAAATTATAACATAAAATCAGGCAAAAAGTGTAATTATTTAGGAGAATTTAAATATTGTAAACGATAAAATATTATGGTATTATGTGATTGAGAAAATAATTTTCTTTAGTAATTCAAAAATAAAAATAATTTTCAATATATAATTTAATTTTAAGAGAAAATATATAAGGAGGGGTTTTTATGAATTCAGGATTAATAGTGTCATGTCAAGCGTTAAAAGATGAGCCTCTACATAGTCCATTTATTATGAGTAGAATGGCGATTGCAGCAGAACTTGGAGGAGCTGTAGGGATTAGAGCAAATAGTGTAGAGGATATAAAGGCAATTAAGGAGGTTGTAAATCTACCTGTAATAGGAATTATAAAGAAAGATTATGAAGGTATGAAATCCTATATAACACCCACTATGAAAGAAGTTGATGCATTAGTGGAGACTGGAGTTGATGTTATAGCTCTTGATGCTACAATAAATCAAGATGTTGAATTTTTAAAACAAGTATTATCAAAGCATAATCATCAAAAATTTATGGCTGATATTTCAACTGTAGAAGAAGGAATAAGGGCAGAAGAATTAGGCTTTGATTTTGTCGGAACGACCCTTACAGGATATAATGACCATTCAAAGGGAATGAATAACTTTGATGTTTTAAAAGGATTATTAGAATCATGTAATATTAAAGTAATTGCAGAAGGAAACTTTGATACTCCAGAAAAAGCAAGAAAGGCAATAGAACTTGGAGCTTATGCTGTAGTTGTTGGTGGAGCTATTACAAGGCCACAGCTTATAACTAAAAAGTTTGCAGAGGAAGTAAATAAGGCGATTTAGAAATTATAAAAATTATATGTTATATAAAAAAGAGGCAATATTAATGTCTCTTTTTTATATCTATAAATATGTAATGTATGCAGTTATTTGAATTAAAGATATATATTGACAATATATAGATACTTATCTATATTATATATAGATAAATATCTATGTAAGGAGTGACAAGTATGGAAAATAATTATGAAATAAATTCAAAAGTATTTAAGGCGTTAAGCGATCCAAATAGGCTTAAGATAATTGATATATTATCCTGTGGAGAAAGATGTGCTTGTGAGATACTAGAAAATTTTAATTTTACCCAACCAACATTATCACATCATATGAAGATTTTAATTGAATGCGATCTTGTAACAGCAAGGAAAGAGGGGACATGGAATCATTATACTTTAAATTATGCAAATGCTAATAGATTAGTACTATTTTTAATGAATATAATAACTGATACAGATGAATGTATCTGTAAAACAGAAGAAAATCAATTATTTAAGGAGTAGATTATATGAAACCAAAAGTAGCATTTATATGCGTTCATAACTCATGTAGGTCACAAATGGCAGAGGCTTTAGGAAATCTATATGGTAAAGATATATTTTTAAGTTACTCAGCAGGAACTGAAACTAAACCTAAAATAAATCAAGATGCTGTTTCTGTAATTAAAAATTTATATGATATTGATATGAATAAAAGTCAATATTCAAAGTTATTAAGTGATATTCCAGAAGTTGATATAGTAATAAAAATGGGTTGTAATGTTATATGTCCATATTTTCCTTCAAGGCATGTTGAAGATTGGGGATTAGATGATCCAACTGGAAAAAGTGAAGAGGAGTTTATAAAAACAGCAAAATTAATAGAGAAGAAAATTAAGGACTTGATAAACAGAATTAAAAATAATGAAATAGATTTTAATTAAAGGTTCAACTTAAAAATGTAAAAAATATTATGGAGGAAACATGAAGAATATAGATCTAACAAAAGGAAATGTAACATCTGTTTTGATAGTATTAGCATTACCTATAATGGGAAGTTCGCTATTACAATTTGCTTATAATCTTGTTGATATGTTATGGGTAGGAGGGCTTGGAAGTGATGCTGTTGCAAGTATTGGATCAGCTAGTTTCTATATAGGTCTTGGATACTCAATAAATTCTTTAGTTGTAATTGGTACAGGAATAAAGGTTTCTCATGCATTAGGAAAGAAGGATAATCGTGATGTTAAAAGATATATAAATGCAGGAATATTTATAAATACGGTAATAGGAATACTTTATGTATGTACTCTTTTGTTTTTAGGTAAAGAATTTATAGGTTTTTTAGAAATTAATAATGCATATGTTGAGAGGCAAGCATATTTGTATTTAGCAGTTAGTGCTCCTATGATGTTTTTTACATTTTTTAATTCAGTATATACAAGGATATTTGGAAGTTTTGGTAATAATAAAAGTGCATTAAAAATAAATACTATAGGAATAGTTATAAACATAATATTAGATCCAATATTTATTTATATATTTAAGTTTGGTGTAGTAGGTGCAGCTATCGCTACTTTAATTGCAAATATTATAATGTTTGTATTATATAGATTAAAGTCTAATGGATTATTTAAATTTGACTTTAAGATAGGAGTAGAGAAGAAAAATATTTTAGAAATAATAAGACTCGGTTTTCCAATGGCATTTCAAAGAATTCTATTTACTCTTGTAAATATAGTTATTGCCAAGATAATTGCTATCTTTGGAGCAAATGCAATAGCAGCTCAAAAGATAGGACTTCAAATTGAATCTATAACTTATATGGTTATAGGGGGATTAAATGGAGCTGTTTCAAGCTTTATTGGACAAAACTTTGGAGCAAGAAGATATGATAGAATAAATGAAGGTTATAGATCAGCATTAAAAATAGGAGTTATTTATACTTCCATAGTTGCTATTATATTTATTTTATGTCCTAGCCCTCTAGTTAAAATGTTTATTAGATCTGAAGAGACTATAATAATGGCAAGTAAATACATTCAAATAATAGGTTTTTCTCAAATATTTACTGCCATAGAAATGGTATCAAATGGTTTGTTTACAGGACTTGGGATGCCCAAAATACCAGCAATTATAAGTATAACATTTACTGTTCTTAGAATTCCAATGGCTTTATTTTTTATAAAATATATGAATGTGAATGGGATATGGCTTAGCATTACTTTATCAAGTATTTTAAAAGGAATTACATCTTATTTAGTATATAAAATAGAAGTTTCTAAAGAACTTATTGAAATGAGAATCTAATAAAAAATACTAAAATTAAACAAAAAAGATAATAAGAATATTCTTATTATCTTTT